>CAWFRD010000041.1:0-15638 GCA_963818165.1 uncultured Alphaproteobacteria bacterium | reverse complement strand
ACGCGGGCAGGCCGAGCGCAAGCGCGGCCAGCATCGAGGCCGTCGCCTTGGTATCGACGGCGGTGAGGCGCCCCGCTCGAAGAGGACGCGCATGATCGACTCGGCCGCAGGACAAGCGCGAGCGCGGCGGGCAGGGTGAGGAGGAGCGCGACTCGAGCGCCCGATTCTCGCTCAAGCACGGCGGCGTGATCGCCGGAGCGGAGCTTGGCTCAAGGTCGGCAGGAGGACCACGCCGATGGCGACGCCGATCACGCCGAGCGGCAGCTGGAACAGGCGATCGGCATAATAAAGCCAGGACACGACCCGGTCCTGCAGCGTGGCGATGATGGTCGAGACGACGACGGTGAGCTGGGCTATGCCGCCGCGATGACGCCCGGGACGGCGAGCTCCACGAGGCGGCGCATCCGAGGGTAGAGTTCGGCCGCCGCCACGGAGACGCATCCGGTCTTTGCGGCGGCGATGGCGACCACAACGACCTGCAACAACCAGAGGCCGCGATGCCCCAGGCGACGCCGTGCCCGCCGCGTTTTGATCGGATCCGCCCGCGGCGATAAAGACGAGGAGCACGGCGATGAGAACGACATTGAGGAGCGTGGGCGTGAAGGCCGCGATTGCGAAGCGGCCATAGGCGTTGAGGATGCCGGAATAGAGCGCGACCACCGACATGAACACGAGATAAGGGAGCGCGATGCGGGCAAAGAGGACGGCAGAAGCGAATTTCTCCGGATCGCCCACGAAGCCCGGCGCAAGAACGAGCATCAGCCACGGCATGGCGATCTCGCCGAGGAGGGTGAAGGCGACGAGCAGCACGGCGAGGCCCGAGAGCGCCTGGCCGGCAAAGGCGCGCGCCGCTTGCGGATCGGTGTGGAGGCGCTTGGAAAAAAGCGGGATGAAGGCCGAAGTCGAAGGCGCCCTCGGCAAACAGCCGGCGGAACATGTTGGGAATGCGGAACGCCACGAAAAAGGCATCCGCCACCGGGGAGGCACCGAGCACGGCCGCGATCAGAATGTCGCGGACGAAGCCGAGCAGCGCGGCTCGCGATGGTCATGGCGCCGACAGTGGCGAAGCCGCGGTAGAGCTGCATCAGGCGGTCATGAGCGCCTGGTCGTGCCGCGCTTGCAGCGCCTTCAGCAGACGCTCGCGGATGGCGCTCTCACGGGTCTTGCTCGTGATCTTCTTGCCGATGAGATCGGTCACGTAGAACACATCGACCGCCTTCTCGCCGAACGTGGCGATATGGGCCGAGGCAATGTCGAGATTGAGATCGGAAATCTCGCGCGTGACGTCGTAAAGGAGGCCAGGACGATCGAGCCCGTTGACCTCGATCACGGTGAGCGCATCCGACAAGGTGTTGTCGATGACCACTTGCGGCTCGACGGTGAAGGCCGACAGCCTCGGCTTGGGCTTGCGTCTCATGGCGACGATTTCGGACAGTCCGCGCATCGCCCGTGAGCAGTCGCTCGATCGTGGCCGCGATCCTCTGGGCGCGCCGCTCTTCATCCTCGGCCTGGTCGAACTCGCGTTCGACCGAGATCGTGTCGAGCGCCATGCCGTCCCGCGTCGTCGAGATCTGCGCATCGACGATGTTGGCGCCGGCCCCGGTGCAAGCGCCGGCGACCATTGCGAGGAGACGCGGGTGGTTCGGCGCGAGCAGCGTAATCTCGGTAACGCCGCGGAACGCATCGGTCGCGATATGCGTCACGACTGGCTTCGCTTGCGCTTCGGCGTCGCGCACGAGTTTGGCGTGCGTGACGACCGTTTCGAGGTCCGTCCGGAGCCAATAGGACGGAGCGTGGCGATTGATGAAGCGCTCAAGCTCGTCCTCGGGCCAATCGCCGAGCCGCGCCTTCAGCGCTTCCTGGGCGCGCGCGACGCGTTCGCTCCGCGTCAAGGTCGTATACCCGCCGCCAAGCAGAGGCTCGGTCTCGAAGTAGAGCGTGCGCAAGAGCTGGCCCTTCCATCCGGTCCACACGCCGGGCCCGACCGCACGGATATCGGCGACGGTGAGCACGAGCAGGAGCTTCAATCGCTCGCGGCTCTGCACCAGCGTGGCAAAATCGCGCAAGGTCTTGGGATCGTTGAGGTCGCGGCTCTGGGCGAACTGGCTCATGGCGAGGTGATGCTCGACGAGCCACACGGCGGTCTCCGTCTCGGACGGGTTCAGGCCGAGCCGCGGGCCAAGCTCGCGCGCGATGCGGGCGCCGGCGATGGAATGATCCTCGTCCCGCCCCTTGGCGATGTCGTGAACGAGGGCCGCGACATAGAGCGCGCGGCGATTGTCGATGGTACGGATGATCTCGCTCGACACAGGATGCGCGGCGGCGAAGCGACCGCGCTCGATGCCCGACAGGTAGCCGATGGTGCGGATCAAGTGCTCATCCACGGTGAAGTGGTGATACATGTTGAATTGCATCATCGAAACGACGCGCCCGAAATCCGGGATGAAGCGTCCAAGCACGCCCGCCTCGTTCATCTTGCGCAACACGCCTTCGGGATCGCGCGCGTCGGTCAAGAGTTGCAGGAAGAGGCGATTGGCCGTCGGGTTGGCGCGGAGCTTGTCGTCGATCAGGCGGACGTTCGAGCGAATCTGCCGCAACACTTCCGGCGAGAACGACGCCTGATGCTCGTCGGCAAAGGAGAAGAGGCGGATGAAATTCACCGGGTCCTTGGCGAAGGCATCCTTGTCGACGGTGGAAATGCGGCCGTTCTCGATGCGGAAATCCGACGTGCGCCTGAGCTTGGCGCGGCGGCGCCAGCTGAAGGGGGCAAGCAGCGTGTCGAGCGTGGGCAGCGATTTCAGCTGCTTCAGCTCGAGCGCCGAGCAGACGATGCCGGTCAGCTGGCCGACCTCCTTCGCCACCAGGAAATAGTGGCGCATGAAGCGCTCGACCGCGCTCAGACCCGCATGACCGCGATAGCCGAGCCGTTCCGCCATGGCCTGCTGCAGCTCGAAGGAGAGACGCTCCTCGGGACGCCCGGTGAGAAAATGCAGCTCACAGCGCACGGTCCAGAGGAAGCTCTCGCAGCGGCGGAAGCTCCGGTATTCGTGCGCGGTGAAGACGCCGGCCTCGACGAACTCCGCTTCCGCCTTGTCGGGATAGAGGTGCTTGGCGAGCCAATGCAGCGTGTGTAGATCGCGCAAACCTCCCTTGCCGTCCTTGACGTTGGGCTCGACGAGATAACGCGAGGCGCCGGAACGCGCGTGCCGCGTATTCTGCTCGGCGAGCTTCGCCTCGATGAAGGGCCGGGGGTTGCCCTGAAGCACCTCCTCGCGGAAGCGGCGCCGGAAATCATCAAAGAGAATCCGGTCGCCGAGGATCAGCCGCGCGTCGAGCAGGGCGGTGCGGATTGTCATGTCGGAGCGGCTGCGGCGGATGCATTGGTCGATATTGCGGGTGGCGTGGCCGACCTTGAAGCCCAGGTCCCACAGTAGATAGAGCATGTATTCGGCGACGCTCTCGCCCCAGGCGGTCTGCTTGTAGGGGAGCAGAAACAGGAGATCGATATCGGAGCCCGGGGCGAGAAGGCCGCGCCCGTAGCCGCCTTGCGCCACGACGGCCATGCGTTCCGCCGCCGTGGGATTCTGGGCGGGGTAGATGTGCGTGGTCGTGAAGTCGTAGGCAAGCGCGATCAGGGCATCCTGGAAGGCGGAGAGGTCTTCGGCGCATTTTCGCCCGTCGCCGTCCTCCTCAAGTTCGCGCTTGGCCGTGGCGCGCGCATCCGTGACGAGCTTCCGCATGCGCTCCACGAGTGCGGGGCGAAGCGCCGAGGTCTGCCCCGCATGGACGCGCGCAAGCTCAGAGGCCTCGCGCCGGAGCAAATCGAGGTCGAAATACGGTGTCTGTTTCGGGGCGGGCTGATCCATGGCGGCTCACCCGAGTTTAGCACATTCAATTTTGGCACATGGGCCGCTCAAGGCTCGCCGGCAAGGAGCGCCTTGAGACGGTAGAGGGCTTCGAGAGCCTCTTTCGGGGTCAGGGAATTGGGGTTCATCCCGGCGAGAGCGTGTTCCACGCGCGAGGCGGGGCCCGGCTCGGGCGTTCCCCTCGCCGCCTGGAACAGGGGCAAGTCCCCGGCGAGGTCGGCGGGCTTGGGACGCCCGTCAGCCTTCTCTAGAGCGTGCAAGACTTCATTGGCGCGGGCGAGAACCGGCGCTGGCAGTCCCGCGAGCTTCGCCACGTGGATGCCGTAGGAGCGGTCGGCGGCGCCCGTCACCACGCGGTAGAGGAACACGATCTCGTCGCGCCACTCTTTCACCTCGACGGTCGCGTTGCCGGCGCGGGCGAGCTTGTCGGCGAGCGCCGTCAGCTCGTGATAATGGGTGGCGAACAGAACGCGCGAGCGGTTAACCTCGTGCAGATATTCGAGCGCGGCCCAGGCGATCGAGAGTCCGTCGAAGGTCGCTGTTCCCCGCCCGATCTCGTCGAGAACGACGAAGGAGCGTTCGGTCGCCTGATTGAGGATCGCGGCGGTCTCGACCATCTCGACCATGAAGGTCGAGCGGCCGCGGGCGAGATCGTCGGCGGCGCCGACGCGGCTGAACAGGCGATCGACGACGCCGATATGGGCGCTTCGCGCCGGAACGAAAGAACCCGACTGCGCCAAGACCGCGATCAGAGCGTTCTGGCGCAGGAAGGTCGATTTCCCCGCCATGTTGGGACCTGTCACGACGAGGATGCGGATATCGTCATCGTCGCTCGCTCCGAGACGGCAGTCATTGCCGACGAAGGCGATGCCGTCATTGCGGCGCAAATTCTGCTCGACCATCGGGTGGCGCCCCTCCTCGACGGCAAAGACGAGGCTCGCGTCGATCTTGGGGCGCACATAACTCTCCTCGACGGCAAGCTCGGCGAGCCCCGCGTAGTGGTCGAGCTCGGCGAGAGCGGCGCTCGCGGCCGAGAGCGAAGCCTGCTCGGCAAGGACGCTTTGCGAGAGCCCCGCGAAGATTTCGAGCTCGAGCGCGAGCGCGCGGTCGGCGGCTTGAGTGATGCGCGCCTCGAGCGCAGCAAGCTCGGGCGTTGAGAAGCGCATGGCATTGGCAAGCGTCTGGCGATGGATAAACAGCTCGACATGCGGTGGCTTCGTCAGAGCCGCGCCGTGCAGCGCCGTGACCTCGACGAAATAGCCGAGCACGTTGTTGTGGCGGACCTTCAGCGATTTGATGCCGGTCGCCTCTGCATAGGTCGCTTGCAATCCGGCGACGACCTGGCGGCTGCCGTCGTGCAAGCGCCAGTTCTCGTCGAGATCGGCATCGGCGCCGCCGCGGATGAAACCGCCGTCGCGCGGGTTCAGAGGAAGCGTATCGGCGAGCGCCGCCGAAAGCATCTCGGCAAGCGCGAGCGGCGCCGCCACGAGCCGCGCCCTTATGCCTGCGAGCTCGAGCGGCAATCCGAGCGCGCCCGCTCCTTGCGCTAGCGTCGCGGCAAGCGCTTCGGCGGAGCGGATGGCGTCGCGCACGGCGCCGAGATCGCGCGGGCCGCCGCGGGAAAGCGCAAGCCGCGCAAGCGCGCGGGCAAGATCGGGCGCGAGCCTTAGCGCATCACGCAAATCGTGCCGGAGCCGCGGTTCATCTGCGAGATAGGCGACCGCATCGAGCCGCGCATTGAGCGCCTTGGGATCGGTCAAGGGACTGCCGAGCCTGCTTGCCAATTCCCGCGCTCCCGCCGCGGTCACCGTGCGGTCGATCGCGGCAAGAAGGCTCCCTGCACGCCCGCCCTGGTTCGACCGGACAAGCTCGAGATTGGCGCGCGTCGCGGCATCGATAACGAGGAAGGCTCCGGCGCGTTCTTTACGCGGCGGACGAAGAAGCGGCGCCTTGCCGACCTGCGTGATCTCGACATAGGTGAGGAGGCCGGCAAGCGCCGCAAGCTCGGCCCGCGTGAACTCGCCGAAGGCGTCGAGCGCTCCGACGCCGAGACGCATCTTCAGCGCCCTCTCGCCGCTCACCGAATCGAAATGCGCGCGCGGGCACGGCGTGAGCGCGGCGCCCGCTTCCTCGATCTGACGGCGAAGCGATGCATCGCCCGCGACATCGTCGCCGAGCAGAACCTCGCCCGGCTTGATCCGGGCAAGCTCGCCCGCAAGATCGCTTGCGCCGACCTGCGACGCGATCAGTTCGCCTGTCGAGATATCGAGCGAGGCGAGCGCGTAGGCGGGCTCGGCGCCGTCCTTGGCGGGCGCCCGGAACAGCGCGGTAAGGAAATTGTGGGCGCGGGCGTCGAGCAGCGTCTCTTCGGTCAATGTCCCCGGCGTGACGAGGCGGACGACGTCGCGGCGCACGACGGCCTTCGGCCCGCGTCTCTTCGCTTCCGCCGGGTCCTCGGTCTGTTCGCACACCGCGACCCGGTGCCCTCCCGCGATCAGGCGCTGGAGGTAGTCGTCGGCGGCATGCACGGGCACGCCGCACATGGGGATGTCGGCGCCGAGATGCTTGCCGCGCTTGGTGAGCGCGATCCCGAGCGCGCGCGAGGCAATCTCGGCGTCCTCGAAGAACAGCTCGTAGAAATCACCCATGCGGTAGAACAGGAGGCAGTCGGCATTGGCCGCCTTGATCTCCAGATATTGGGCGATCATGGGCGTGGCGAGAGACACCTCTTCTTTTCGAGGGGCGCTCGGCGCCGCCGCAAAGAGCTCGGCGCTCTTAGCCCTCGTCTCCGTCTCGGCCATGGTTAAGGGTGGTAGCCGCTCCCCTTTCCCGGCACAAGGCATGCGCCCAATCTCGTTGGGGAAAGGGCTTTGACCTTGCGGGCCGCTCCTCTAGGGTGCCCGCGGTTTTCAAGAGGAGCTTCGCCATCGTCCGCCCGTCAAAACGCACATCCGACGCGCTTCGGCCCATCAGTTTCGAGCGCGCCGTGTCGCGCCATGCCGAGGGGTCCTGCCTCGTCCGATTCGGCGAGACGCACGTGCTCTGCACCGCGACGGCGGGCGAGCCGGTGCCGCCCTGGCTCAAGGGCCAGGGACGCGGCTGGGTCACGGCCGAATACGGCATGCTGCCGCGCGCGACGTCCGAGCGGACGCGCCGCGAGGCCACCGCGGGCAAGCAGTCGGGCCGCACGCAGGAGATCCAGCGCCTGATCGGCCGCTCGCTCCGCGCCGTCACCGATCTCGCAGGCCTCGGCGAAAAGCAGATCATCGTCGATTGCGACGTGCTCCACGCGGATGGCGGCACAAGAACGGCGGCGATTACGGGCGCCTGGGTCGCGCTCCACGACGCTCTCGCCTGGATGGCGGCTCGCAACATGACCAAGGGCGCCGTCTTGCGCGATCACGTCGCCGCCGTGTCGTGCGGCCTCTATCGCGGCGAGGCGATCCTCGATCTCGATTACGCCGAGGATTCGGAAGCCGAAGCCGACGCCAATTTCGTCATGACGGGCTCGGGCGGGATCGTCGAGGTGCAAGGCACGGCCGAGACCGAGCCCTTCAGCCAGGAGAAATTCGATCAGCTCATGGCGCTCGCGCGGCGCGGTATCGCCGAGCTTGTGGCGCTGCAGAAGCTCACCGTCGCTTGAGCATGACGGCGATGCTCCGGCGGGGCGCGAGGATCGTCGTGGCAAGCCACAACGAGGGCAAAGTGAGGGAGCTCGCCGAGCTGTTCGAGCCTTACGGCGTGGAGTGCGTGTCGGCGACAAGCCTCGGCCTGCCAGAGCCGGAAGAGACCGGCGCGAGCTTCGCCGAGAACGCCGCGCTCAAGGCGGAACAGGCGGCAAGGACCTCAGGCATGATCGCGATTGCCGACGATTCGGGTCTCGAGGTGGCGGCGCTCGGCGGCGGGCCCGGCATCCACTCCGCGCGCTGGGGCGGACAGGCGAGGGATTTCGGCCTCGCGATTGAGCACCTGCATTGCGAGCTTGAGGCAAACGGCGCTTCGGACGCGAGCGCCAATTTCATCTGCGCGCTCGCGCTCGCCGCGCCGGAAGGGCGTGCGCTTGTGTTCGAGGGCAAAGTCTTCGGCACGCTCACTTGGCCGCCACGCGGCGCCCTCGGCTTCGGCTACGATCCGATCTTCGTGCCCTACGGCTATAGTCAGACCTTTGGCGAGATGGCGCGAATAACGAAGAACGCGCTCTCGCATCGCATGCGCGCCTTCGAGAAGCTCATGGCCGCGACCTATGACGACGACTGATGTGACCCTCCCCTCGCATGCCTCTGTGCGCGTTCCCTCGCCTGCGCGCGGAGAGGCAGGTTTCGGGGTCTACGTGCATTGGCCGTTCTGCCGCGCCAAATGCCCCTATTGCGACTTCAACTCCCATGTCCGCCATGGCGGCATCGACGAGGCGCGGTCTCTCTCGGCCTACCTTGGGGAGCTTGCCTATTTCGCTTCGCTTGCGCCCGGACGGAGCGTCGCAAGCGTCTTCTTCGGCGGCGGCACGCCGTCGCTCATGCAGGTCTCCGACCGTGGCGGCGATCCTCGATGCTATCGCCAGGCATTGGCGGCTCGACAGCGATGCCGAGATCACGCTCGAAGCAAATCCCACGAGCGTGGAAGCGGAGCGCTTCGCTGGCTACCGCGCCGCCGGCGTCAACCGGCTCTCGCTAGGCGTGCAGGCGCTCGACGATGCGAGCCTCAAGGCGCTTGGCCGGCAGCACACGGCAGATGAGGCCTTGGCGGCGCTCGATCTCGCCAAGCGCCATTTCGACCGCGTCTCGTTCGATCTCATCTATGCGCGCGAGGGACAAACGGCGCGGGGCTGGCGCGAAGAACTCGGCCTCGCACTTCGCAACGAAGCCGACCATCTCTCGCTCTACCAGCTCACGATCGAGCCCGGCACGCCGTTTGCCGAGCGCCACGAAGCGGGCACGCTTAGTACGCCGAACGGAGCGGAGGCGCGCGCGCAATATCTCCTCACGCAGGAGCTCTGCGAGGCGGCGGGACTCCCCGCTTACGAAGTCTCGAACCATGCGCGGCCGGGATCCGAGTTGCGGCACAACCTGCTCTATTGGCGTGGGTGCGACTATGCCGGCATCGGACCCGGCGCTCACAGCCGCATCAGCTCGAACGGCGCGAAGCGCGCGCTTGCCACGATCAAGTCTCCGGAGGACTGGCGCGCTTCCGTCGAGGCTTGCGGCCACGGCTTGGCGAGCGACGATGCCTTGAGCGCGGAAGAGGCGGCCGAGGAATATCTCCTTATGGGGATGAGGCTCAGCGAGGGCATCGATCTGGCACGGTTCGGCGCGATCAGCGGCCGCGTCCTCGACGAGGCGCGCATCGCTTCGCTTGAGCAAGACGGTCTCGTTGCGCGAAACGGCAGGCGGCTCACAGCCACGCCGAAAGGGCGGCTCGTGCTCGACCGGCTGATCGTCGAGCTCGCGGCCTGAGGCTCGCGTCGTAATGCTCAATAAGACGAGGCGGTGGCGAAGGCGCGCGGTGCGGGGTCGATGACGGTGGGGGCGCCCGCCCGCACTTCGAGGATGGCGAGGCCGCGCTCGCAAGTGCCGTCGGAGAGCAGCCGGAACAGGCCGTCGACCCCGGAGAAGCCGCTCGGCCGCGTAAGTTGCGAGACCGTGTAGCGCTGCCCCGGCGGATTGGGTGAGAGCGAGACCGCAAGGCTCACCGCGTCATAGCTGAGGCTCGCGATGCGGGGCGGCGTCGAGCCGTAGGTCTTGGAATATTTCTCGACAAAGCCGCTCCAGCCTTTGGGATCCGGGGCCGGATACCAGCCGCCGACAAGCGCCCGTTCGTTGCCGATGCTCCGATAGTCCCACTGGCCCGTGCCGATAAACTGAACGCTCGCGCTTGTCAGCCCGGACGAGGCGAGATGGGGACCAAGATCGGGGAGCTCCTCGCGGCCGGCCGGAAGAAAGAGCGCATCGACGCGCTGCCCCGATTTGATCGCGTTCGCGACTTGCTTCACCGGGGCCTGCATCGCGCTCGAATCGCCGGGCGCGAACGTCGCGCGCACGGGCGCTTGGCCGCCGCCGTTAGAGACGGCTCGCGCGAAGGCGGCTTCGGAGATGCGGCCATAGGCCGATTGCGGGATCAGCTCGGCGAAATTGCGCTTCCCCCGCGACAGCGCGAAGGAGACGATACGCGGCACGTCGCGCCCGGCGAGGAAGCTCAACAGATAGACCCCGTCGCCCGCGACCTTCTCGTCGCTGGAAAAGGCGATCATCGGCACGCCGCCCTGCCGCGCCACGGGAGCGGCGGCCGTCACTTCCTGCGCGAAGAGCGGACCGATGATGAGCTCCGCACCCTCCTGCAGCGCGCTCTCGGCGGCAAGCCGCGCGCCCTCGGGCGAGCCCTTGGTGTCCTTGGGGATCAGTGCGATATTCGGGTTGTCGAAGTCGAACAGCGCAAGCTCGGCCGCCTGCTTCAGCGCTTTCGCCACTGCGGGGGTGGAGCCCGAGGCGGTGATGGGAAGGAGGACCGCGACCTTCACCGCGCCGCCCGAGCCGGTGATGGCGGGACCCGGGCCGCTGAAGCCGCCTCCGCTCCCGCCGCCGCAGGCTGACGCAAACAGCGCAAGGCCCAAGGCGGCGAAAGCGAGCCCCAAGGCCCCGAGCTTGCGAATGACGCCGATTGAAAGCCGCATGGCCCCTTTGCTTCGATGCGGGCGAGCCCCGCTGCCCCCGGAAGGCCAAGCTCGCCAGCAAACGTGGCCCAAACGTGATGGACGCGAGCCGACTATATCACGTAACGTTTTTGGGCCTAGCCAGCCTCCAGTTCTCGGGTCCCTTCGCGTGCAAGACCGGCAAGACGAGGATCGAATGAGCGGGGCTTTCGGCCCTGCGGTCTCGCGCGCGAGCGAGACGCTCTCCGACCTCATAGCAAGACCGCTCGCGCCCGCGCTCTATCTCGTGGCGACGCCGATCGGCAATCTCGCCGACATTTCCCTCCGCGCGCTCTCCGTGCTCGCCCGCGCCGATCTCATCGCCGCGGAAGACACGCGCCACTCGAAGAAGCTGCTCACCCATTTCGGCATCGCGGCCAAGCTCAGCGCCTATCACGAGCACAATGCCGAGCGCGAGCGCCCTCGCCTGATCGCGCGGGTTCGCGCCGGACAGTCGGTCGCGCTTGTCTCGGACGCCGGAACGCCCCTCGTGTCCGATCCCGGCTACAAGCTCGCGCGCGAAGCGCTCGAGGCGGGGATTTCGCCGTCGTGAGCATCCCCGGGCCCTCGGCTTCGCTTGCCGCGCTGACAAGCTCGGGCCTTCCGACCGACACTTTTCTCTTCGCAGGCTTCCTGCCGCCGAAATCGGGACCGCGCCGGGCGCGGCTCGAAGAGCTGAGGGCCGTGCCGGCGACGCTCATCTTTTTCGAGACGGGGCCGCGCCTCGCAAAGAGCCTCGCCGACATGGCGGACGTGCTCGGCCCGCGCGAGGGAGCGATCGCCAAAGAGCTGACCAAGCTGCATGAGAGGGTGACGCGCGGAGAGCTGAGCGAGCTTGTCGATGCGCTTTCCGGCGAGGCGCTGAAGGGCGAGTTCGTCATTGTGATCGGGTCGCCGGAGTTCGCGGCGAGCGAGGCGAGCGACGCGGCGATTGTCGAACAGCTCGAAAAGGCGCTGAACGTCGAAAGCTTCCGCGACGCGGTGCGCTCGGTCGCCGAAGTGTTGCAAGTCAGCCGCGCGCGGGTCTACGAGCTTGGGCTCAGGCTCAAGCGCAAATGACGATGCGGGCCGAGCGGGTCAGAGCCTATCGAAGCGGCCTCGTCGCTGAGACGCTCGTTGCGCTTCTCTTCCGGCTGAAAGGCCACCGCATCGTGGCGCGGCGTTACGCAACCCCTGTCGGCGAGATCGACCTCGTGGCACTCAAGGGAAGGCGGCTCGCCTTCATCGAGGTGAAGCGGCGGAAGACGGCCGACGACGCCGCCTGGACGGTGACGGCGAAGCAGCGGCGGCGGATCGTGAGGGTCGCCCAATATTGGCTTGCGAGCCACCCCGGCTTCGCCGGCCACGACATCGCCTTCGACGTGGTCCTGGCGGCGCCCTGGAGCTTCCCGCGCATCATCGCCAACGCCTTTCCGGTTTAGCGCCGTTCATTCCCCTTTGGCGAAACTCTGCCTATAAGGGAGCGGCCTAAAAGGGAGACCCATGGCCCTCAAAGTCGCCTTCCAGATGGACCCGATCGAGCGCATCGATATCAGGGGCGATTCAACCTTCGCGCTCCTGCTCGAAGCGCAATGGCGCGGCCACGACGTGTTCTACTACACGCCGAACAATCTTTCGCTCCGCGACGGCAAACTCATCGCCGAAGGCCACAGCCTCACCGTCGAGGACCGGCCCGGAGACCATTACCGCCTCGCGCACCCCCGAAGCGTCGATCTCGCCGAGTTCGACGTGGTCCATCTCCGCCAGGACCCGCCCTTCGACATGGCCTATATCACCACGACCCACCTGCTCGAACGCCTCCAGCCCAAGACGCTCGTGGTCAACGATCCGGCCGCGGTGCGCAATTCGCCGGAAAAGATCTTCGTGCTTGATTTCCTCGACCTCATGCCACCGACACTCGTGACCCGCTCGCTCGACGACATCAAGGCGTTCCGCGCCAAGCACAAAGACATCGTGGTGAAGCCGCTTTACGGCAATGGGGGCGCCGCCATCTTCCGCATTGCGCGCGGCGACACCAATCTCAACTCTCTGATCGAGCTTCTCGGCGTCACCTTCCGCGAGCCGATCATGGTGCAGCGCTACCTGTCCGAGGTGCGCAAGGGCGACAAGCGCATCATTCTGGTGGACGGCGAGATCGCGGGCGCGATCAATCGCGTGCCGGCGCCGGACGAGACGCGCTCGAACCTGCATGCCGGCGGAACGGCGGAACCCGCGACGCTGACCAAGCGCGATAAGGACATCTGCGCGCGGCTCGGTCCGGAGCTGAACCGGCGCGGGCTGATCTTCGCCGGGATCGACGTGATCGGCGACTACCTCACCGAGATCAACGTCACCTCGCCCACGGGCATCCGGCAGGTATCGCAATTCGGCGGACCCGACATCGCCGCCATGATCTGGGACGTGGTGGAGAGAAAGGTGAAGGCCGAGAAGCGCAAAGGTCACGGGCGATGACCTCCGATCCCAAAGGACTTGGCGCGGTGTTCGACGCTCATACCGATGCCGAGTTCAAGACGCGCGACATCGAAGCCACCGTGGCCACGATGGGCGCCAATCCGCATGTCAATCATGTCCCGGTGATGACCGGCGGCTGCGGGTCGGACGGTGTGCGCAGATTCTATGAAACCTGGTTCATCGGCCGGTGGCCGGAAGACGTCAAGGTCACGCTCGTCTCGCGTACGGTCGGCGAGACTCAGTTGGTGGACGAGCTGACCTATCCTTCACCCACGATTGCGAGATGCCGGCAATTCTGCCCGGCGTTAAACCGACTGGACACAAAGCGGTATGCTCCACCGTGGTGATCGTGGGCTTCGACCAAGACAGCAAGATCACGCACGAGCACATCTATTGGGACCAAGTATTGGGACTATTGGGACCAGTATTGGGACCAAGCGACCGGGCTGCTCGATCCTTCGGCGCTGCCGGTCTGCGGTGCCGAGCAGACCGCGCACCTGCTCGATCCGCGCCCTCGAACACGCTCATTCCCAAGGTCTAGCTTCTAGGCTTTTTACGGCGCGGCTTGCGCGGCGCCGGCTTTGCCGCTGGTTCACTCGCTCGAGCAGGGGCCGGCAATGTCCGCCTTCTCTTGAAGAACGTGCACCAACCATGGAAGGCGACGCCGGCGCCCCAGCCGAGCGCCACCCAACAGAACCACCAAACTTTCGGCGTCAGCGTAAGATTGACGAAGAGAAGGATCAGCACCGTCGCCACATAGGCGAAGAAATGGACGGCGAAGCTCCGTGCCTTCCTGTCGACGAAGATGCGCTCTCTTCGCCGCGTCTTGCGCAGGAGGAGGGCGAAGGCATGAGTGGCGACGGCGGCGCCCCAGCCGATCAGCACCCAGGGAAACCAGAGCGTATCTGGGGTCAGCCAGAAATTGACCGCAGCGCAAATGAGCGTGCCGGCAATGAAGGCCGAAAGGTGAATGAGGAAGACGCGCATCGCCAAATCTTTGAACATGTCTTTGAACATGCCTTGGGGCCTCGCTGTTTAGGGTCAATCTAAGGCTAGTTGCGCCCACGCTCGCGCGCCTTGATCGAGAACATGACCGAGAACCGGCAGGTTCCATCGCTGCCTCAGGGACAAGTTGGAAGGGAGAGCGGCCCCGGGACCCCAACGCGCCGCAGTTGGACGGGACCGGGGAGATCCGGATGGAGTCCGCCGATCGCGCGGCCGGATATTTCACGAACTCGTGCGGACACGCGCCCGGAAGTGAATGCGCGGACGGCCGGTGTTTACTGGCGCGCCGATCCACAGGACATGAACATACTGGACGGACGTGACGATCGGCAACGCGTGGAGTTGATAGCGGAGCGCCTGAGGCATTGGAAGTCGTTCACGAACGCCTAGCTCTTGATCGAGGCAAGCCCAGTGCATCGCTCCGGCAAAAGCGCCAAGATGGGAGTTCTCAACAGCGCCGGCAGCGAGTCAGACTGCCTGATTTTCCTGGGAAAACATGAGGCATCGTGACGCGCGGTGACTGGGACTTATCATTGTCACACGGAATTCGAATTGGTTTGCTAACCGGGCTCTGTTGTGGCCGAATCAGGGCGTTTCGCCGGGGAGGGAGTAGCCAGTCGCCCGCGGCAACGCTCGGGAATGCTCTGCTGAGCAGGAGGCGGTTGGGCTCGTAATGCCGACGAAGTCAGGTCGAGGCCCCGTTGCAGGCAAATTGCGCGGCGGCGGCATGTTCCCGGGATTGATGGTCAGGCCAGCGCAGGCCGGGTGGTCGCTCAAGGCGCGGCGCCGCTTCGCCGTCGGAAATTTCGGTTTCCAGCCGCCCAAGGTTTACGGGCGGATTGGCTCGCTCGAAGTGCGGCTCGCCCGCAAGAAGGGCGAGATCAGGCGCGCCCAGCGGCTCCGCTACAAAGTCTTCTACGAGGAGATGTCGGCCACGCCGAACGCGCTTGCCATACTCTCGCGGCGCGACGAGGACGCTTACGATGCGATCTTCGACCACCTGCTCGTGATCGATCGCGCCGAGGAGGGGAAAGGACGCTGGCGCCGCTCCAAAGTCGTCGGCACGTACCGCGTGCTGCGCCAGGAGGTGGCGGACCTCTATGACGGATTCTACACCCAAGGGGAGTACGACATCGCGCCACTGATCGCGGCCAAGTCTCCCGACTACAGTTTCATGGAGCTCGGGCGCTCCTGCGTGCTCAAGCCTTACCGCAACCGCCGCACCATCGAGCTTCTCTGGCAGGGCATCTGGTCTTATATCCACGAGCACGGCATCGATGTCATGGTCGGCTGCGCGAGCTTCGAGGGCACCGATCCGAGCGCGCATGCCGAGGCATTGAGTTTCCTCCATCACACGGCGCTTGCGCCTAAAGACTGGCGCGTCAGCGCCCATGAGCATTTGCGCGTCGATATGAACATGATGCCCGAAGAGGCGATCTCCCGCCGGGCCGCGCTCAAGGCCCTGCCGCCGCTGATCAAGGGCTATCTCCGCGCCGGCGCTTATGTCGGCGACGGCGCGGTGATCGACCATCAATTCGGCACGACCGACGTGCTCATCATCCTTCCCGTCGAAGCGATCCGCTCGCGCTATGTCGAGTATTTCGGAGCCTCGGACGGGCTTGATGCGCCTCTTG
>CAWFRD010000040.1:0-46132 GCA_963818165.1 uncultured Alphaproteobacteria bacterium | reverse complement strand
CCTCGCGACACGCCGGCGAGCCTCGACGAACTGGTGCGCTCGCCGTTCGCGCGGCTCATCCTTCTGCTCGAGGGGATTTCGCCGGGCGCGCCTCCCATCGACCTTTCGCTCGGCGAGCCGAAGGCGCTGATCCCGCCCTTCCTCGGCCCCACGCTTCAAGACCATCTCGGAGAATTCGGCCGCTATCCGCCGATCAAAGGAATCCCCTCGCTCCGGAACGCGATCGCCGCTTGGATCGGGCGCCGCTATCCCGTCCTCAAAGGCGCGATCGATTCCGAAGGCCACGTGCTGCCGCTCAACGGATCGCGCGAAGGATTGTTCTCGGCGATCTTCCCGGCCAAAGCGCGGAAGCCGCATCTGGCGGAACCCACCGTCCTGATCCCGAACCCGTTCTACCAGGCCTATGCCGCGGCCGCGGCGGCATCGGGTGCCGCGCCCCTCTTTCTCGAAGCGCGCGCGGAGGATGGCTTCCTGCCGGACCTCGAACGAATTGACCCCTCCACTCTTGAGCGCACGGCCGCCTTCTACCTCAACACGCCGTCGAACCCGCAAGGCGCGGTCGCAAGCCGCCCCTACCTCGCCCGCGCGGTCGCGCTCGCGCGGTCTTACGATTTCGTCCTCTTCGCCGACGAATGCTATTCCGAGATCTATTGCGACACCCCGCCTCCGGGCGCGCTCGAGACGGCCTTTGCCGAAACGGCAAGCCTCGCCAATGTTGTGACGTTCCAGTCGCTGTCGAAGCGCTCGGGGCTACCCGGGCTCCGCTCGGGCTTCGTCGCCGGGGACCCCGCCTTCATCGCCGCCTTCGGCCGCTTCCGCAACGTTGCCTGCCCGCAAGTGCCGCTCCCCATCCAGCACGCCTCGGCAAAAGCCTGGGGCGACGAGAATCACGTCGAGGAGGGGTGGGCGCTCTACCGGCGGAATTTCGCCGTCGCGGAAGAGCTCCTCGACGGCCGCTACGGCTATAGCCGCCCGGAAGGAAGCTTCTTTCTTTGGCTGAAAATGGCCGATTTCGGGGGCGGGGAGGAGGCCGCGAAAACCCTTTGGAAAGGGTGTGGTGTCAGAGTGCTGCCAGGCAACTATCTCGCACAAGCCGGACCCGATGGCGTCAATCCGGGGACCGATTATGTCAGGATCGCGCTCGTGCATGATGCGGAGACCACACGCGAGGCCTTGACGCGGGTCGTCGCCGTATTGGGTTGAGGGGATGGCCAGCAGAGGGAGAGCCAAGGCGCGCCGGCGCCTACTGCCGGGAGCGGTCGAATTGGGCCTGCGCAGGCTCATGTTCGGCGGCTACGGACTGGTGTTCGTTGCCATCGCCTGCGCGGCGTGGGCGAGCCTCGCCACCTGGTCGGTGCACGACCCGAGCCTTAACAACGCGACGCGCGCGCTGCCGCGCAATTGGCTCGGCTCCTGGGGCGCGGTCCTCGCCGATATCGCCATCCAATCCTTAGGCCTCGCCGCGATCATTCTGTTCTTGCCGCTCGCGGCATGGGGCTGGCACCTCGTGTTTCATGCGACACCGGACCGCCGGAAAATGCGGCTCCTGGCCTGGCCCGCATCCGTCATTCTGCTCGCCGCCGCCTTCGCGGCCCTGCCGCAGCCGAAAAGTTGGCCTCTCCCGAACGGGCTCGGCGGCATTCTCGGCGACTTCCTCATTGCCGGCGCCCATGTGATCGGGCCGTTCCTGCCGCAGGCCGCCGTGTCCTTCGTGGCCGGCCTCGTCTTTCTCGTGCTCGGAACGATGATGCTCCTGTTCGCCTGCGGCACTTCGACCTCGCGGCTCATCGCGCTCTGGGCGCCGCGGAGCGGTGCTGCCGGCGAATGGGCCAATGCCTCGCTCGGCGCGGCGATGCACGTCGCCATGCACGCCGGCGCGAAACTCCGCCAGACCTTCCGCCGCAGGGACCCGGAGGAGGAAGAGGAGGAGATCGAGGAGCCGTTCGATGACGGCAAAGACGAGAATGGGGATCGGCCCGGCCGGACATTCGATGCCGACGGACGCATCGAACCCTCTTTCGGCCCCGCCCCTATTGGCGAAGCGTTCGATGAGGACGAGGACGTCGACGACATCACGTCGCCGAACTACCGCATCACACGCCTCAATCCGGGAAAGAAAAAGAAGAAACACACCGGCCTCTCCCACCAGGACCATTCCGGCGAGCCTTACGAGCCGCCTTCGATCAAGCTCTTGCAACCGCAGCCCAAAGGCAGCAAAGGGCGCGGCATCAGCGACGAGGTCTTGCAGGAAAATGCCCGCGAGCTCGAAGGCGTGCTGCAGGATTTCGGCGTCAAGGGCGAGATCACCAATGTCAAGCCGGGCCCCGTCGTTACGCTCTACGAGCTCGAGCCCGCGCCCGGAACCAAGTCATCGCGCGTCATCGGGCTTGCCGACGACATCGCCCGCTCGATGAGCGCGGTCGCCGCGCGCGTCGCCGTCGTTCCCGGCCGCAACGCCATCGGCATCGAGCTTCCCAACGACCGTCGCGAGATCGTGGTTCTGCGCGAGATGATCGAGTTGCCGGACTTCGAGGAAACGGACGCACGGCTCGCGCTCGCGCTCGGCAAGAATATCGGCGGCGAGCCGATCATCGTCGATCTCGCACGCATGCCGCATCTGCTGATCGCCGGCACCACCGGCTCCGGCAAGTCGGTCGGAATCAACACCATGATCCTGTCGCTGCTCTACCGGCTGTCGCCCGATCAATGCAAATTCATCATGATCGATCCGAAGATGCTCGAGCTTTCCGTCTATGACGGCATCCCGCACCTGCTCGCGCCGGTGGTCACCGATCCGAAGAAGGCGGTGGTCGCGCTCAAATGGACGGTGCGCGAGATGGAGGAGCGCTACAAACGCATGTCGAAATTGGGCGTACGCGACATCAAGGGCTACAATTCCCGCATCCTCCACGCCGAGGCGAAGGGCGAAATCCTGACCCGGACGGTGCAGACGGGCTTCGACCGCGCCACGGGGCGCGCCATCTACGAGCAGGAGGAGATGGACTACGATCCCATGCCCCACATCGTGGTGATCGTGGACGAGATGGCCGACCTGATGATGGTCGCGGGCAAGGATATCGAAGCGGCGGTGCAGCGTCTCGCCCAGATGGCGCGCGCGGCCGGCATCCATCTCATCACCGCGACTCAGCGCCCGAGCGTCGACGTCATCACCGGCACGATCAAGGCGAACTTTCCGACGCGGGTGAGCTTCCAAGTCACCTCGAAGATCGACAGCCGCACCATTCTCGGCGAGCAGGGCGCGGAGCAGCTCCTCGGCCAGGGCGACATGCTCTACATGGCGGGCGGCGGCAGGATCATGCGCGTGCACGGGCCGTTCGTCGCCGACGACGAGGTGGAGAAAGTGGTGCGCCACCTGAAGAAGCAGGGCAGGCCCGCCTATCTCGACGCTGTCACCGACGAAGAGGAAGCTGAGGAGGGCGAGGACGAGGATGGAGAGGGCGAGTACGGCTCCTCGGGCGACGACCTCTATGACCAGGCCGTGGCCGTCGTGTTACGCGACCGCAAGGCCTCGACCAGCTACGTGCAGCGGCGGCTCGGCATCGGCTACAACCGCGCCGCGTCCCTCGTCGAGCGCATGGAGAAGGAGGGCCTGATCGGCCCGGCCAACCATGCCGGAAAACGGGAGATTCTGGTGGGCGGCGACGACGCCGAGCGACCCTATTAGGGGTTGAACGCGGCCTTTCGGCCGCCAAGAGATTGACCAGATTTGCCTGAATCATCTATCGGTTCTCGTGGATTTCGAGCCGCGCCGGTCGCCGGAGGGGGATAGATGATTAGCCGCAGAGTCGCCGGGCTGTTGTTTGCGCTGCCGCTTGCCCTTCTTCTCTCGACCGGAACCGCTCCCGCCCAAGAGGGCGCGAGCAGCGTCGCCAAAACGCCGCCCGCCCCCAAGCCCGCCGAGGCGCCAAAAGGGCTGACCGAGCCCGAAGACACGATAGCGCCTCCAACGGGCGGTGAGACCGGGGCAACCGGGGCTCCTGCGCCTTCCGAGGAGATCGTTCCCTCAACGGTCGATGAGGGCGCCGGCTGGGAGGCAGCCGTCGAGGCGGCGCAATCGTCCACGCCTCTCATCGGCGCGGATCAAACCAAGGCGATCGAGCGCGTCAACGCCTATTTCAACAACATCACCAATCTGCAGGGTAGCTTCGAGCAGGTCGATGCCACCAACAAGCAGTCCTCTGGGCGTTTCTACGTGCAGCGGCCGGGCAAGATCAGATTCGACTACGCACCGCCGAGCGCACTCCGCATCGTCGCCGACGGGAGCCATCTCGCCATCGAGGATGCCGACCTGAAGACGGTCGAGAAATACCCGATCCAATCCACGCCGTTCAAATTGCTGCTTTCGGACGCGGTCGACCTTTCGCGCGATGCCCGGGTCGTGGGCGTCGAGAGCCAGGACGGGACGCTTGCCGTGACGCTCGAAGACAAGTCGGGCGACGCCGCCGGCAGCATCAGGCTCGTGTTCCATAGCGGCCCCGAGCTTCAGCTGAAAGAGTGGAGCATCACCGACGCGCAAGGCCTGACCACGCGGGTGACGGTCAGCAACGTCGTTCCGGGGCGGAAGGTCGCGACCGATTTCTTTACCGCCAAGCAGGGTTTCCAGCCCTTCCGTTAGGGGAGTTGGAGGCCATTTCACGGCCATTTGACCGGGGCCCACTGCGAGGGAATTCTTTGTTATATCAAGTCCTTATCCCATCTGGAGCGGCGTCGTTTACGTCGTATTAAATTTTTCCCGGGGCTGGCGTTGAAATCGGTGCGAAATTTACTTATGTCTGGGTTCTAGAAGCGGACCACGTCATTTTCATCGGTAGTGCCCCCCGTCTAGCCGAAGATGTGGTTCGCTCGTGCCGGCTTCCCTCCCGGCACGCGCGCGAAAACGCGCTTCTGGCGCCCAACCACGCGCAGCGGTTGGGCGCCTTTTCTTTGGCCCAATCGACCGGCCAATACTTGCGGCTTACGTCGAGAGGGGTTGAAACCCCCCGCGCTCAGGTTATTTAGGTTGCAGTGGCGGGATTTCCCTCTCCCGCTACAGGTTCCCCCCATACGGAACCGGAGAAGCCCCGAGTCCCCCGTCTCCGGGGCTTCTTCCTTTTTTGGCGGCTCGCCTGCCGGCATCCCACGCGACGTGTGGACAGGGCCAAGGGCCTCGTTGCTTTTGGCCGCACGCGCACCGATCCTTTCGCATCCATGCGCTTCCGCCTCGCCACCTGGAACATCAACTCCGTCAAGCTCCGGCTCGATCTCGTCCGCCGCTTAGTCAAGGCGCACAAGCCCGATCTTCTCTGCCTGCAAGAGATCAAATGCATCGAGGAGAACTTCCCCGCGCGCGAGCTGCACGCGCTCGGCTTTCCCCATATCGCTGTCGCGGGCCAGAAGGGCTATCACGGCGTCGCCACGCTCTCGCGCATCCCCTTCACGCTTGAAGAGCGCCGCGACATTTGCGGGCGCGGACATGCGCGCCATCTCTCCGTTGCGCTCGACGGCGCGGGCGCAAGGCCGATCGTCCTTCACAATGTCTATGTGCCGGCCGGCGGCGACATCCCCGACCCCGCGCTCAACGACAGGTTCCGCCATAAGCTCGACTTTCTCGAGGCGCTCGCCTCCTGGTTCGAAGCCATGGGGGCTAAGCGCAAGAGCCGCATGATCATGGTGGGCGATCTCAATGTCGCGCCGCTCCCGACCGACGTGTGGTCGCACCGGCAGCTCCTCAAAGTCGTGAGCCACACGCCCGCCGAAGTCGAGCGGCTCGAACGCGTCCAGGCCTCGCAAGGTTGGATCGACGTGATGCGCCGGCACGTTCCGGCGCAAGAGAAGCTGTTCACCTGGTGGAGCTATCGCAATCGCGACTGGCGCGCTTCAAATCGCGGCCGGCGCCTCGACCATATCTGGACGACGCCGTCTCTCGACGGCGCCACGCACTCGATGACGGTCCTCGATAAGGCGCGCGATTGGAAGCGGACCTCGGATCACGTGCCGGTCATCGCCGATTTTTCGATCGAGTGAACTCCGGCGCTAGGCTCAGCGCGTCAAGGCACGAGCTTGTAGCCGCCGGCCTCGGTGATGAGGAGCTCGGCCTGGGAGGGATCTTTCTCGATCTTCTGCCGCAGGCGGTAGATATGCGTTTCGAGCGTATGGGTGGTGACGCCCGCGTTGTAGCCCCACACCTCGTGCAGCAGCACGTCGCGCGTCACGACCCGCTCGCCCGCGCGATAGAGATATTTCAGGATCGAGGTTTCTTTCTCGGTGAGCCTGATCTTTGCGCCGCCTGCGTCCACGAGAAGCTTGGCGGCCGGCTTGAACGTGTAAGGACCGATGGCGAAGACCGCATCCTCGCTCTGCTCGTGCTGCCTGAGCTGCGCGCGGATCCGGGCGAGCAACACGCCGAGGCGGAACGGCTTGGTGATGTAGTCGTTGGCGCCCGATTCGAGCCCGAGGATCGTGTCGGAATCCGAGGTCTGGGCCGTGAGCATGACGACGGGGCCTTTGAAACCGCCGCGGCGGAGCAGCTTGCAGGCTTCGCGCCCGTCGAGGTCTGGAAGCCCGACATCGAGAAGAACGAGGTCGATATGGCCGTTACGGGCCTGCTTCACGCCTTCCGAGGCCGTGGCCGCGAGGACTGTGTCGAACTCCTCATGCAGGCTGAGCTGCTCGCTCAACGACTCGCGAAGCTCGTCGTCATCGTCGATGATGAGGATCTTGCGGGCGTTGCTCATGGGCGTCCCTGGCCTGTTCACTGCCGTCCCGGAGTTGTAAGGGGGGCAAGGCCCCCGGACAAGCCTGTCGCAAGGCCGGGGCCGGCGCGAAAAAAGGCACAAGGATCATGCGAGTTAACCGATCCCGACCGGTCTTCGTGAGGCGCGCGCCGAAAAACCGGTGCGAGGGAAGGGTCGCGCTCGGCCATGAGGTGAGGCGGGCGGCGCTCGGCCGCGGCGGCATCCGCACGCTGAAGCGCGAAGGCGACGGCGGAACGCCGCTCGGCCGCTTTCCCGTGCGCCAAGTGCTGTATCGCGCCGACCGGCTGCCGCGACCGCGCACGCTCCTTCCGGTGCGCGCGATCCGCGACCATGACGGCTGGTGCGACGATCCCGCCGACCCGAACTACAACCGGCTCGTCAGGCAGCCGTCGCGGCGAAGCGCCGAAGGCTTGAAGCGCGCAGACCCGCTCTACGATCTCGTGCTCGTGCTCGGCTATAACGATGTGCCGCGCGTGCGCGGAAAGGGAAGCGCCATCTTCGTCCACCTCGCCCGCCCGGGGCTCACGCCGACCGATGGCTGTATCGCGCTGTCGCGCCGCGACCTCACCATGCTGCTCGCACGTTTAAGTCCGCGATCGGCGATCGTGGTCGGCGCCTGACTTTAGCCGTCGCGCGCGCCGAAGATCGCCGTGCCGATGCGGACACAAGTGGCGCCGAAGGAAATCGCGCGGGCGAAATCGCCGCTCATGCCCATGCTCAATTCCTTGACGCTGGTTTTTTCCGCGATGCTGGCGAGAAGAGCGAAATGCATCGCGGGCTCCTCGTCGAGGGGCGGAATGCACATGAGTCCGTCGATGGCGAGCGCGAAGGTGTCGCGGCAGAGAGCGATGAAACTCTCGGTCTCGCCGGGAGGAACGCCCGCCTTCTGCGGCTCTTCGCCGGTATTGACCTGCACGAAGAGGCGCGGGCGCATTCCTGAACGCATCATCTCTTCGGCGAGCGCGCGCGCGAGCTTCGGCCGGTCGAGGGTCTCGATGACGTCGAAGAGCGCGACCGCCTCGCGCACCTTGTTCGTTTGCAGGGGCCCGATGAGATGGAGCTCGATATCGGGATGCCGCTCCTTCAACGCCGGCCATTTGGCGTGAGCCTCTTGCACGCGGTTCTCACCGAAGTCGCGCTGGCCTGAAGCGATCGCCTCGGCAATGACGGGCGCCGCCACCGTCTTCGTCACCGCGACCAGCTTGACCGCGCCGGGCTCGCGGCCGGCCGCCTCCGCGGCGAGAGCAATCTCCTGGCGCACGAGCGCGAGCCGCTCTGAGACGGGGGCGGAGCTGGATGGGCCTCGTTCCATGGCTGCTATCTAAACAGGCTTGCGGAAGCGCGTAACTTGACCGCTCTCGCAATTCTGGTTCATTCCGCATGCGCTAACGCAAGACGAGCGGGAACCATGGCGGCGGAACGCTACGACGCGCCGAAACGAGAGAAGCATTGGCAGGCGGCCTGGGAGGGGCGGGGCATTTTCCGCGCCTCCGAGGACGACCCGCGCCCGAAATATTATGTTCTTGAAATGTTCCCCTACCCGTCCGGCCGCATCCATATGGGCCACGTGCGGAACTACACCATGGGCGACGTCGTCGCCCGCACCATGCGCGCCAGGGGCCGTAACGTGCTGCATCCGATGGGCTGGGATGCCTTCGGGCTCCCGGCCGAGAACGCGGCCATCGAGCGCGGCGTCCATCCCGCCAAATGGACCTACGACAACATCGCGGCGATGCGCGGCCAGCTCAAGAGCATGGGGCTGTCGCTCGACTGGACGCGCGAGCTCGCGACTTGCGACCTCGACTACTACCATCAGCAGCAGCGCCTCTTTCTCGATCTCCTCAAAGCCGGCCTCGTCGACCGCAAGACCCGCAAAGTGAACTGGGACCCTGTCGATCGGACCGTGCTCGCCAACGAGCAGGTGATCGACGGGCGCGGCTGGCGCTCCGGCGCGCTCATCGAGCAGCGCGAGCAGCCGGAGTGGGTGTTCAAGATCACCGACTACGCGGAGGACCTGCTTCAGGCGCTCGACCGGCTCGAGCGCTGGCCCGACAAGGTCCGGCTCATGCAGGCGAATTGGATCGGCCGCTCGGAGGGACTTCTCGTCCGCTTCGCCGTCGAAGGCACAGCGCCCGAAGGGAATGACATCATCGAGGTGTTCACGACACGCCCCGACACGCTGTTCGGCGCAAGCTTCCTTGCGATTTCGCCCGATCATCCGCTCGCCAAGGCGATCGCCGACCGAAGCGCGGAGGCGCGCGCTTTCATCGACGAATGCCACCATCACGGCACGAGCGCCGCCGCGCTCGAGACACTGGAGAAGAAGGGTCTCGACACCGCTTTGCGCGTGCGTCACCCGTTGATCGAGGGGGCCACGCTTCCCGTTTTCATCGCCAATTTTATCCTCATGGATTACGGCACGGGCGCCATCTTCGGCTGCCCGGCACACGATCAACGCGACCTCGAATTCGCGCGCGCCAAGGGGCTCCCCGTCATTCCAGTCGTTCTGCCGGCGGGCGACGATCCCAAGCGCTTCGCTATTTCTAACGAGGCCTATACCGGCGACGGGATCATGATCAATTCGGGCTTTCTCGACGGCCTCGACGTCGCGGCCGCGAAGGACGCCGTCGCCGAGCGTTTGGTCAAGACGAAGCTCAAGGGCAAGCCTGCCGGCGCGCGCCAGGTTCAGTATCGCTTGCGCGATTGGGGCATCTCGCGGCAGCGCTATTGGGGCTGCCCGATCCCGATGATTCATTGCCCGTCATGCGGCATCGTGCCGGTGCCCGAAAGCGATCTCCCCGTGAAGCTCCCCGACGACGTGAGCTTCGACAGGCCGGGCAATCCGCTCGACCATCACCCGACATGGAAGCACGTGAAGTGCCCGCAATGCGGCGGCAAGGCAACGCGCGAGACCGACACGATGGACACGTTCGTCGAACTCGTCGTGGTATTTCGCGCGCTTCTGCGCGGCGAAGTCCGAGGAGCCGACCGATATAGAGGCGACCGGATACTGGCTCCCCGTCGATCAATATATCGGCGGGGTCGAGCACGCGATCCTGCATCTCCTCTACGCGCGCTTCTTCACCCGTGCCATGCACAAGACCGGGCACGTGGCCATCGACGAACCGTTTCGCGGTCTCTTCACCCAAGGCATGGTGACGCACGAGACCTATAAGGACGTACGCGGAAAATGGCTGTTCCCGGAAGAGGTGACCCGCAAGGACGGAAAGGCGGTGCACGTCAAGACGGGCGACGCGGTGAGCGTCAGCGCCGTCGAGTTGATGTCGAAGTCGAAGAAGAACGTGGTCGATCCCGAGACGATCATTGCCGCATACGGGGCCGACACGGCGCGCTGGTTCATGCTGTCCGACACGCCGCCCGAACGCGACATCGAATGGTCGGCCGCGGGCGTGGAGGGTGCGCACAGATTCCTGCAGAGGGTGTGGCGGCTCGTGCGGGACGCCGCGGCGAGGGGCGCCGCGCCGTCTGCGGCGATGCCCCAAGCCTTCGGCCCCGAGGCCGAGGCGCTTCGCCGCGCAACTCATCGCAGCGTGGCCGCCGTGACCGCCGCCATCGAGAAGCTCCGCTTCAATACCGCCGTCGCACAGATCTACGAACTGGCCAACGCACTCTCCTCAGGCTTGCAGGGCGCGGGACCGCAACCGGCCCCTGATATGGCCTACGCCTTGCGGGAGGCGGCCGAGCTCCTGGTGCGAATCGCCTCGCCTATGGTCCCGCATCTCTCCGAGGAGTGTTGGGCCGAGCTTGGCCACAAAACCCTTGTCGCCGAAGAGCCCTGGCCTGCCCCGGAATTGGCCCTTTTGCTGGAGGAAACCGTCACAATTGCGGTCCAAGTCAACGGTAAAAGGCGGGACGAATTGACGATTGCACGGGACGCCGCAAAGGAAGATATTGAAGCAGCGGCGCTAAAGCTCGAAAATGTGGTTCGCGCCGTCGGGGGACGCAAAATCAAGAAGATCGTGGTCGTACCGCAGAGGATCGTCAATGTGGTGGCGTAGTGCTGCCCTTATCGCCTCACTACTCGCCGGGCTCTCAGCGCTGGCGCTGGCTGGCTGCGGCTTCCAGCCCCTCTATGGGGGGACCACGGCCGGAGGCGCCAGGCTTGCGGAGGTCATGAAGGGGGTCGACGTCACGCCGATCCCGGGCCGCGTCGGGCAGAAGCTCCGCAACGAGCTGATCTTCACCAATACGGGCGGCGGTGTTGCCGGCCCGGCCCGCTACCGGCTCAACATCACCATCAAGGAAAGCGTGACCGATCAACTGGTGCAGATCACCGGCGACGCGACCGGTCAAGTCTATCAGCTCGACGCAACGTTCAAGCTCATCGACGCTGCCAATGGAGCGGTGATCTACCAAGGCAAGGCCGTCTCGCGGGCCCCCTACAATCGCTTCCAGGAAATCTTCGCCAATGTGCGCGCGCGCTACGACGCCGAGAACCGCGCGGCCCGCACCGTGTCCGAGAGCATCAGGGTCCAAGTCGCGGCGCATCTCAGCAACGCCGCCTAAGCTTTCCCGTCGCCATCTGCGTTTTATCGCAGCCGCATCACGCCCCGCATGGTCGCCTACAAATCGTTAGTCGTCGCGAGCTTCATCAAGACGCCGAAGCCCGATTGCCGCGCCGTGCTCGTGTACGGACCCGACGCCGGTCTCGTGGCCGAGCGCGCCGACGCGCTCACTCAGTTCTTTGCGCGAAGGGGGCAGGGCGAAACCGAGACCGTTCGCCTCGACGACCGCGATTTCGCCGAGGACCCGGCGAGACTCGAGGTCGAGCTCAGGACCATTCCCCTGTTTGCGGCACGAAGCGTCGTGCGTGTCGCGGCGGGACCCAAGCTCGATGTGCCGGCGCTCAAGGCTCTTCTCGCGGAGGGTTTCGCCAACGTCCTGATCGTCGAGGCGGGCAATCTCCGTCCCGACTCAGGCTTGCGCAAAGCGTTCGAGGCGAACAAAGCCGCCGCGGCGCTTCCCTGCTATAGCGACGCGCGCGACCTTTCGCAGATGGTCGACTCCGAGCTCGCCGACGCCGGCCTCAGCATCGACCGCGAAACGCGCGACTACCTGATGACGCGGCTCGGCGCCGACCAGGCTCTGTCGCGATCGGAGGTCGTGAAGCTCGCGCTCTATGCGCAGGGGGCCGGGACCGTGACCCACGACGACGTCGAGGCGATCGTCGGCGACGCCGCCGAGACGGCGCTCGAAAATTTCGTCTATGCGACGAGCGGCGGCCATGCGAGAGCGGCGTTGTCGGAGCTGCAACGTCTTGTCGCCGCCGGCACCGACAAGGGTTCGGCGCTCTCCGCGCTCGGCCGGCATTTCGTTCAGCTCCATCGCGTGGCCTCCGCGGTCGCGAGCGGGCGAACGGCCGAGGAAGCGCTCCGTTCGCTCAAGCCGCCCCCGCGTCCGAGGACGCGCGAGGAGGCCTTCCTTATGCGATCGCGGAAATGGGGCGCGGGGCGCTTGGCCAAAGCGCTGCCTCTCATCCAGGAGGCGGTGAGGCGCTCGCGCCGTTCGCCCGATCTCGAAAGCGCCTTCGCCGAGCGCCTCGTGCTCTCGCTCACCTCGAAGGTTTGACGAAGGCGCGCGGCGCTGTAAGCATGTCGCGACGAGCGAGGTAGGAGCATGAACGAGCGCGAGAGAGCGGCGGAGTTGCGCAACAGGCTTTTTCTGCTGCTGAAAGAGCGCGCGTTCCGGCGGGGCCGGGTGGTGCTGGCCTCGGGGCGCGAGAGCGATTTCTATTTCGACATGAAGCCGGCGATGCTCGATCCCGACGGCGTCGCTCTCATGGTTGAGCTAATCCTGCAGCAAATACATGGTGTTAAGGCAGATTGTGTCGGTGGATTGGAGATGGGCGCCGTGCCTCTTATCGCGCCTGTCGCGATGCGAAGCCTCGATTTCGGACGCCGCCTTCCCGGCTTCTTCGTGCGTAAGGCCGTCAAGGACCACGGCACAAAGAAGCGCGTCGACGGCGCCGATATCACCGGCAAGACCGTCATCATCCTGGAAGACGTGACGACGACCGGCGGATCGGCGATGGATGCGGTCAAGGCGGTGGAAGAGGCCGGCGCGAAGGTTGCGCTCGTGATCTCGATCCTCGATCGCGGCGAGGGCGCGGCCGATCTCTATGCCAAGGCCGGAATTCCGTTCACCTCGCTGTTCCGCGCCGAGGAATTTCTCGCGACCGCTTGAGCCGCGCTACCGGCGGCGGAGCAGCCGGAGACGGATCTCCTCGAGCTGGTCGAGCGTCGTATAGCGGATGCGAAGCTCGCCCTTTTCGCCTTTGCCCTTGCGGATCTCGACTTCGAGGCCGAGCGTCTCGCGCAACTCCGCTTCTGCGGCGCGCGTGTCAGAGTCCTTGTTCTTTCGGCGCTTGGTCTTGGCGGGACCGCGATCCTGCGTGAGCGCTTCGACCTGACGCACGTTCAGTCCGCGGCCCACGATGCGCTCCGCGAGTGAGGCGGCGTCGGTGCGCCCGACGAGAGGCCGCACGTGGCCCGCGCTCAACGCGCCCGAACGCACCAGGTCCTGCACGTTCTCGGGCAGCTTCAACAGGCGGAGCGTATTGGCGAGGTGACTGCGGCTCTTGCCGACGATTCGCGCAAGGTCCTCTTGCGTATAATCGTGACCCTCGATCAGGAGCCTGTACCCCTCCCCTTCCTCGATCGCGTTCAGGTCTTCGCGCTGCACGTTCTCGATGATGGCGATCTCGACCGCCTCCTGATCGTTCAGTGTACGGACGATAACCGGCACGTCGTGAAGATTGGCAAGCTGGGCGGCGCGCCAGCGGCGTTCGCCCGCGACGATCTCGTACGTGTCGCCCGATGAAGGCCTAACCACGATAGGCTGCACCAGCCCGCGCTCGCGGATCGAGGCGGCAAGCTCCTCGAGCTGCGCCTCCGAGAAGTTCCGCCGCGGGTTGAACCGGCCGGGCTTCAGCGCCGCCAGCGGAACGGTGCGCCGGTCCTCGTCAGCCCCAAGCGCCGCCTCATCGAAACGGTCGCCGATAAGGGACGCGAGCCCCCTCCCCAATCTCGTTTTCTGCGCGCTTGCCGCCATGGCGAGCCTCCTCCCCGTAATGCCGCGAATGCGTCATGCCGCACGCATTCGCCGCTCTCGCTCGATCACCTCCGAGGCGAGTTGAATGTAAGCCTGACTGCCGGAGCAGCGATAATCGTAGAGAAGCACGGGCTTCCCGTGCGACGGCGACTCGGCCACCCGCACATTGCGCGGGATGATCGTCGCATAGACCTTTTCGCCAAGCACGCGCCGCACATCGTCAACCACCTGGTCAGAAAGGCTGGTGCGCTGGTCGTACATCGTGAGCACGATGCCGTGGATCTGGAGCTTCGGGTTGAGGCGGACCCTGATCTCCTCGACCGTGCTCAAGAGCTGCGCCAGCCCCTCGAGCGCGAAGAACTCGCATTGCAGCGGCACGAGCACGGCGTCGGCCGCTGCGAGAGCGTTAACGGTCAGTAAATTCAGCGAGGGCGGGCAGTCGATGAGGACATAGGACGTCGCCATGTCGGGCGTCTCGCCGGCCGCCATCGCCGTGAGGCAATCGCGCAGGCGATAATGCCTGCCGCCCGCCGCGGTCGATTCGCGCTCAAACGACATCAGGTCGATCGTCGCCGGAACGTTGGAAAGCCGCGGCACATGGGTCGGGACCCGCGCCGCAGCGAGCGTCGCCTTCCCGTTCAAGCACGTCGAAGGTCGAGAGCGGCCGCTCGTCGACGCCTAGCCCCGTGCTGGCATTGCCTTGCGGATCGAGATCGATGATCAGCACGCGTTCGCCGACGGCGGCGAGCGCGGTCCCGAGATTGATCGCCGTCGTCGTCTTGCCCACGCCCCCCTTCTGATTGGCGAGAGCGAGGACGCGCATGCCGCGTGAGCCGAATGCGTTCATGGCGCGCTCGCCTCCTCCCGGCGCCGAAGGTCCGTCACCTCGACGATGCAGGAATCGTTCGCGGTTAGGCTCGAATGGATCCGGCAGCCGAAATCGAAGCGCGTCCGTGCCTCGGCGATCTCGGTTTCAGCGTCGCGCCCTTTCAAGAACAGCCCCCTCGTCTCTCGCCCGAAGAAGGGAGTTGCGAGTTCGAGGAGACCCGGCAGCGGCGCCAAGGCCCGCGCACTCACCACGTCGGGTCTCAAGGTCTCCGCGCTTTCGGCAAGCTCTTCAATGCGCATCGCGTGAATGTCCACAGGCGCCTCGGTCTCGCGCGCGACCTCGGCGAGGAAGGCGCATTTCTTGCGGTTGCTTTCGACGAGGTGCATGCGGAAATTCGGCTTGCCCGATTCGAGAATGGCGACGACGAGCCCCGGGAAGCCTGCCCCTGAACCAAGATCGAGCCAGAGTTGCGCCTCCGGCGCAAGGGCGCAGAGTTGCGCTGAATTCGGCGAAGTGCCGCGACCAGAGCGCGGGCAGGGTGGAGGGCGCGACCAGGTTCTTGGATCTCTGCCACAGGCCCAAGAGTTCGGCGTAACGGGCAAGCCTGTGGATTGTTTCACGTGGAACTTTAAAGACTTCCGCGAAGTCCGCCGGCTTTTTGATCCCCGCGGCTCGCTTTTTACCGGGCATGGTGCCCCTCGCCTTGCACGCTCAGGCAGTCCTCGCCGAGGCGCCCTTCTTCAGATGCGCAAGCAGCAGCATAAGAGCGGCCGGCGTCATGCCATCGAGCCGCGCGGCTTGGCCGAGATTTTCGGGTCGGTGCCGATCGAGCTTGTGGCGAAGCTCGGCCGAGAGCCCGGGGAGCCCCGAGAAGGCGAAGCCGGCCGGGATAGCGATGCCCTCGTCCTTGCGGAAGGACGCGATGTCGAGCTCCTGCCGCTTCACGTAGACGGCGTAGCGCGCATCGACGGCAAGCTGCCCGGCGATTGCAGGATCGAGAGTCCCGATCTCGGGCCAGATCGCGATGAGGCGGGCGATATCGACGCCAGGGTAGCTCAACAGCTCGAACGCGCTTCGCTTGCGTCCATCGCGATTGACGGCGAGGCCGAACTTCGCGGCCTCGCCGGGCGTGAGCGCGAGCGCCGCAAGAAGCGCCGCGCCGTCCTCTAGCTTCTTCGACTTGGCGGAGAAGGACGCGGCGCGCGCAGCGCCAACGCAGCCGATCGCGACACCGAGCGGGGTCAGGCGCTGATCGGCGTTGTCGGCACGGAGCGTGAGCCGGTATTCGGCGCGGCTCGTGAACATGCGGTATGGCTCGGTAACGCCGCGGGTCACGAGGTCGTCGATCATCACGCCGAGATAGCCGTCGGCGCGGCTCACGACTGAAGCGCGCCTCCCCGCCCCCGGCGGAAAGCGCTGCGTTCGCCCCGGCAACGAGCCCCTGCCCCGCCGCTTCCTCGTAACCCGTCGTGCCGTTGATCTGGCCCGCCAGAAACAGGCCCGCGACGGCCTTGACTTCGAGCCCCGCCGAGAGCTCGCGCGGATCGATGTAGTCGTATTCGATGGCGTAGCCCGGCCTGATGACACGCGCCGTTTCGAGCCCCGGGATCGTCGCCAGGAAGGCATGCTGCACGTCCTCCGGCAGAGAGGTCGAGATGCCGTTCGGATAGACGGTGTCGTCGTCGAGGCCCTCGGGCTCGAGAAAGATCTGATGACTGCCGCGTTCCTTGAAGCGCACGATCTTGTCCTCGATCGAGGGACAGTAGCGGGGGCCTACGCTCTCGATGGCGCCCGAGTACATCGGGGCGCGCGCGAGATTGCGCTCGATGATGGCGTGGGTCGCGGCGCTCGTATGGGTGATGCGGCAGACGATCTGCGGCGTCGCGATCCTGTCGGTGAGAAACGAGAAGGGCCGGGGCGGGTCGTCGCCGTTCTGCACTTCGAGCCCGTCCCAGCGAATGGTGCGGCCGTCGAGGCGGGGCGGGGTGCCGGTCTTGAGCCGGCCCATGTTAAGGCCGAGCGCATACAGCCGGGCCGAGAGTCCAAGGGTAGGGGCCTCGTTGATGCGCCCCGCAGGGATCTTGCGCTCGCCGATATGGATGAGGCCGCGCAAGAACGTGCCGGTGGTGAGGACGACGGCGCGGGCCGAGAAGCGCCTTCCATCGCCGGTGACGATGCCGGTCACGGCGCCGGCCTCGACAATGAGGTCCTCGACCGCGGCCTCGATCACCTCAAGGCCAGGGGTCGCCGCGATCGCGGCCTGCATCGCCTTGCGGTAAAGCTTGCGGTCGGCCTGGGCGCGGGGGCCTTGGACCGCGGGGCCCTTGCTGCGGTTCAGAACCCTGAACTGGATGCCGGCTTCGTCCGCAACACGGCCCATCAGCCCGTCGAGAGCGTCGATCTCGCGCACGAGATGGCCCTTGCCCAGGCCGCCGATGGCCGGATTGCAGGACATTTCGCCGACAGTGGAAAAGCTGTGGGTGACGAGGGCCGTCCGCGCGCCCATCCGCCCGGAAGCCGAGGCCGCCTCGCAGCCGGCATGGCCGCCCCCGATCACGATCACGTCGAAGCCCTTGTTCATGGCCCGTACCTAGTCGGTTTGCGCGCCTTCGTCAAAGCGGCGTCATTGTTTCACGTGAATCAGGAACGCGCGGCCTACTTGCCGATGCAGAACTCGGCGAAGATCGCGCCGAGCACTTCCTCGACATCGATCCGCCCCGTGAGCCTGCCGAGATGGTGAGCGGCGATCCGCAGCTCCTCGGCCTTGAGCTCCGGAGCAGACGCGCGATCGCCGTAGCGTTCGAGCGCGGCAAGTGCGGCCTCAAGCTCGACCCTGTGGCGCGCGCGCGTCAGGAGCGGAACCCCCGCCCACGCGCCTGTGCCGAGCGCAGCCTTCTCCGCGAGTATATCCACGAGCTGCTCGATGCCCTCGCCGGTCCAGGCCGAAACGCGCAACCGAGTCGCCGCCCGCTTCCTCCCCAGGCGCGAGATCGATCTTGTTCAGGACCGTGACGGATGTCGCTGCCGCACCGCCCTCGCCCGGCTTTCGCAATCCCTAGCGGCACGCCCCATTGCGGCGCTGTCGCATCGACGATCCACAGAACGAGGTCCGCGTCCCCTGCCCGCGCCAAAGCACGCCTGATCCCTTCGGCCTCGACCTTCCCTTCCGCCTCGCGCAGGCCCGCCGTGTCGATCAGCATGACCGGCACGCCGCCGAGATCGAGATGGACCTCGATGACATCGCGAGTGGTGCCGGCCTCCTCCGACACGATCGCGACATCGCGCTTGGCGAGCGCGTTTAGGACGCTTGACTTGCCGGCATTGGCCGCGCCGGCGATGACGACCGTGAACCCGTCGCGCAGGCGCTCGCCGCTCCTGTCCGACATGTGGCGCGCGATCGCGGCGCGAAGCTCTCCGACGATGGGATCGGCTTTCGCCGCGACGTCCGCGATCACGTCGCCCTCGTCGGCGAAGTCGAGACCCGCTTCGACCAGCGCCTGCGCGCGCACGAGCTCCGCGCGCCAACCTTCGTATAGCGCGCGCAAAGACCCTTCGGCTTGCGCCAGTGCCTGACGGCGCTGCGCTTCCGTCTCGGCGTTGATGAGATCGGCAAGTCCTTCGACCTCCGTCAGGTCGAGCTTCCCGTTCTCGAAGGCGCGGCGCGCGAACTCGCCCGGCTCGGCAAAGCGCGTGCCAGGCAGCGTGAGCACCGCGTCGATCACGGCGCCGATCACCGCGCGGCCGCCATGCACATGAAACTCGGCCATGTCCTCGCCGGTGAAGCTCGCCGGGCCCTCGAACGAAAGCACGAGCCCCCGATCGATGGGCGGCGCATTCGGGAGCCCGATCGCGCGCAAGCTCGCATGCCGGGGAGGGGGCGCGCCGCCGCAGAGAGCCTCGAGCACGGCGCGCGTGTGGGGACCCGAAATGCGGATCACGGCGACGGCCGCGAGGCCCACGCCGCTCGCCGGTGCGACGATCGTGTCCGCGGCACTCATGACAGGTCTGTTCATTGCGTACGCCATCTCCGGTCAGACGCGCTATCCTAGGGCGCGGCGAAAGGAAGGACCATGCAGGACCGCGCAGACGGTAACCAGCTCGCACGGGAGACAAGCCCCTATCTCCTTCAGCACAAGGACAATCCCGTCCATTGGCACCCCTGGGGCGAGGCGGCGCTCGCAGAGGCGCGCGCGACGGGGAAGCCGATCCTGCTCTCGGTCGGTTACGCCGCCTGCCATTGGTGCCACGTCATGGCCCATGAGAGCTTCGAGGACGAGGCGACGGCCAAGGTGATGAACGACCTCTTCGTCAACATCAAGGTGGACCGCGAGGAGCGCCCCGATATCGATGCGATCTACATGGGGGCGCTGCATGCGCTCGGCGAGCAGGGCGGCTGGCCGCTCACCATGTTTCTCACCTCCGACGCCGAGCCGTTCTGGGGCGGCACCTACTTCCCCAAGGCGGAGCGCTTCGGCCGCCCGGCATTCGTCCGTGTTCTGAGTGAAATCGCGCGGGTTTATCGCGACGAGAACAACAAGGTCCGGCACAACGCCGAAGCGCTCAAGGAGCGGCTCGCGCCGCGCCGCGCCAGCTCAATCGCCGAGCCGCCGGCGGAGGCGAAGCTCTCCGATCTCGCCAGCCGCTTCGTGCATGCGGTCGATCCGGTCTATGGCGGGATCAGCGGTGCGCCGAAATTCCCGCAGCCGCAATTCTTCGAGTTCCTGTGGCGCGCCGCCCTTCGCTACGGTCTCCTCCACCCCCGCGAGGCGGTCGAGCTGACGCTGACGCGGATCGCCCAAGGCGGCATCTACGACCATCTCGGCGGCGGCTTCGCGCGCTACAGCGTCGATACGCGTTGGCTCGTGCCGCATTTCGAGAAGATGCTCTACGACAACGCGGAGCTCGTCGGCTTGATGACCGAGGCTTGGCGGGAGACGAAGTCGCCGCTCTTGGCCGAAAGGATCGCCGAGACGATCGGCTGGCTCATGCGCGAGATGACCGTCAAAGGCGGGGGCTTTGCATCGTCGGTCGATGCCGATAGCGAGGGCGAGGAGGGGAAGTTCTACGTATGGAGCCTCGCCGAGATCGTGGAAGTGCTCGGCGCGGAGGACGCAAGACTCTTCGCTGAAGTTTACGGCGTCTCCGCCGAAGGGAATTTCGAGGGCCACAACATCCTCAACCGGCTCGACGCGATCGGCTTGCGCGACGCCGCGACGGAGGCGCGTCTTGCCGCGATGCGCGAGAAGCTGCTCGCGCGGCGCGCCTCCCGCGTGCGGCCCGGATTCGACGACAAGGTGCTCGCCGACTGGAACGGATTGATGATCGCCGCGCTTGCCGACGCGGCGGATCGGTTCGACCGCGCCGACTGGCTCGACGCCGCGGAGCGGGCCTTCGACTTTGTATGTATACGGATGATGTCGAACGGCCGCCTGTTCCACGCCTATCGCGCCGGCGAAGCGAAGGCGCCCGCGACCGCCAACGACTACGCCAACATGATCGCCGCTGCGCTCGCTCTCGCCAACGTCACCGGCAAGCGGCGCCACATCGAGCAAGCGCGCGAATGGGCGGAGGTGCTCGACCGCCACTATTGGGCAGCCGATCTCGGCGGATACTACTTCGCCGCTGACGACACCTCGGACCTCATCGTGCGCCCCTTCAGCGGTCAGGACGATGCGACACCGAACGCCAATGCCGTGATGGTGTCGAACCTCGTCGCGCTCTCGCTATGGACAGGGGACGAGCGTTATCGCGAACGCGCGGAGGCAATCTTGCGCGGTTTCGCCGGCGCCATGAACGAAAACCTGCTCGCCCATGCCGGGCTGCTCGCGGCGACGCTCGACATTTACGCGCCCGCGCTGGTCGTGCTGATGGTGCCGAAGGGAGACGATACGAAGGCCTTGCGCCGCGCGCTCGCCGATGTGTCGCTGCCGACCGCGGTGGTGCAGGAGGTACGGGAAGGCGAGGGCGGTCTTGTCTTGCCGCCATCGTCGCCCGCGTATGGCAAGACCGCGATCGACGGCAAGCCCACGGCCTATGTCTGCATCGGCCCGCAATGCTCCCTGCCGCTGACGGAGCCCGCGGCGCTGGTCGAGAACATCAAAGCCGCCCGGCAAAGAACCGTGGCATAGCGGCTACGTATTCATCGAGTTCGAAGAAGTCGGCGTTGCCCTTGGTCTGCTTCAGCTTGTCGATCAGGAACTCGATCGCGTCCTGGATCCCCATCGGGTTCAGGATGCGGCGAAGCACGTACATCTTCTTGAGCTGATCGCCCGGGACCAGGAGCTCTTCCTTGCGCGTGCCTGACCGCGCAATGTCGATCGCCGGGAAGATGCGCTTGTCGGCAACTTTGCGGTCGAGCACGATCTCGGAGTTGCCGGTGCCCTTGAACTCCTCGAAGATCACTTCGTCCATGCGGCTTCCGGTATCGATGAGCGCGGTAGCAATGATGGTGAGAGAACCGCCCTCCTCGATATTGCGCGCGGCGCCGAAAAAACGTTTCGGCCGCTGGAGCGCGTTGGCGTCGACGCCGCCGGTCAGCACCTTGCCGGAGGACGGCACCACGGTGTTGTAAGCGCGGCCCAATCGCGTGATCGAATCCAAGAGGATCACCACGTCGCGCTTGTGCTCGACTAAGCGTTTGGCCTTCTCGATCACCATCTCGGCGACCTGCACGTGGCGCGAAGCAGGCTCATCGAAGGTGGACGAGATCACTTCGCCCTTCACCGAGCGTTGCATGTCGGTCACCTCTTCGGGCCGCTCGTCGATGAGCAACACGATGAGGTAGCACTCAGGGTGATTGGCGGTGACCGAGTGGGCGATGTTCTGGAGGATGATGGTCTTGCCGGTGCGTGGCTGGGCCACGATCAGCCCGCGCTGGCCCTTGCCGAGCGGGGCCACGATGTCGATGACGCGCCCCGTGAGGTCTTTGTTCGTCGGCTTATCGATCTCCATCTGCAGCCACTCGTCCGGATAGAGCGGCGTGAGGTTGTCGAAGTGGATCTTGTGGCGCTGCTTGTCGGGGTCCTCGAAATTGATGGTGTTGACCTTGAGCAGCGCGAAATAGCGCTCCCCTTCCTTCGGGCTCCTGATCTGGCCTTCGACGGTGTCTCCGGTGCGGAGACCGAAGCGCCTGATCTGCGAGGGCGACACGTAGATGTCGTCGGGGCCGGCGAGATAGTTCGAATCGGGCGAGCGGAGGAAGCCGAAGCCGTCCTGGAGGACTTCGACGACGCCGGTGCCTGTAATATCGACGTCGCGGGCCGCGAGCTGTTTCAAAATCGCGAACATGAGTTCCTGCTTGCGCATGGCGCTCGCGTTCTCGACTTGGACCTCCTCGGCGAAGCTCAAGAGCTCCGTCGGCGACTTCGTCTTCAAATCTTGCAGCTTCATTTCCTGCATGCGCTGCTACTCCAAAAAGGGGGAATGAACTTAGCGGTTCGAGTTCCGCGCGGGCGGTTAAGCGCGGCTCTACGGGAAGGGGGTCGGAAAGTGCCTCGGCGGGGCGGAGGTAGGCCTGCTCCAGTCCGGGTGACCCGATCTTTTGGGGAGAAGCGGGCCGCGACAGCGTCCCGAATTGGATGCGATTCGCCTTATAGCAGACCGCGACGGCGGGCGAAATAGGCTTGGCAGACCCCCTAGAAGGGCCGCACAACGGCGAGAATCACGATGAAAATCATGAGTATGGTCGGAATCTCGTTGGCGATGCGGTAGAACCGCGCTGGCCGCGTGTTGCGGTCGAGGGCAAAATCCCTCGTCCAGACCGCGCACAGGCCGTGATAGGCGGACAGCGCCAAGACGAGGATGAGCTTGGCGTGAAACCAGCCATCCCGCGACCAGTCGATCGCCCCGGAAAAGGCAAGCCAGAGCCCGAGCACCCAGCTCGCGATCATGGCGGGCGTCGTGATGTAGCGCAAAAGGCGCCGCTCCATCACCTTGAAGGTCTCCGACTGCTCGGAACCCGGCTTGGCCGCCGCGTGATAGACGAAGAGCCGCGGCAGATAGAACAGCCCCGCCATCCAGGAAATGATCGCAATGACGTGGAATGCCTTGATGTAGGCGAGCAGCATCGACAATGCCAGGAGACGATCAGGCGGACCCCGCCCTCACCAGATGAACGAGCCGGGCGACATGGTCTATCGGCGTCTCGGGGAGAATGCCATGCCCGAGATTGAAGATGAAGGGGCCGGAGGCGAGCGACGCAAGGATCGCTTCCACGCGCCGGTCGAGCGCCGCGCCTCCGGCGACGAGAAGGACCGGATCGAGATTGCCCTGCACGGGAACGAGCGCTTGCAGCCTGTCCTTGATCCAGGCAAGCGGCGCGGTCGTGTCGCAACCGACCGCATCGACACCCGTCTCCTTAGCGTAGCGCTCGGCAAGCACGCCTGCGCCGCGCGGGAAGCCGATCACAGGCGTCCCTGGCACCTCGGCCTTGATCCGTTCGACGAGCCGCCTCGTCGGGGCGATGCACCAGCGATCGAAACCGTCCTCGGGAAGGCTCCCGGCCCAGCTGTCGAAAATCTGCAGCGCCCGCGCGCCAACCTTCACCTGTCGCACAAGGTAGCCGGCCGAGACATCGACCAGGAGATCGATCAGGCGCTCGAAGGTAGCGGGATCGCGATAGGCGAGGAGCCGCGCCTTGGCTTGGTCTTTGCTGCCCCCGCCTTCGACCATGTAGGTCGCAACCGTCCACGGGGCGCCGCAAAAGCCGATCAGCGGCACGGTCTTCGGCAACTCCACGACCACCCTTTCAATCGTCTCATAGACCGGCGCCAGAGCCTTTTCCGCAAGGCCGCGGTCAAGGCTCGCAATGGCTTTCCCGTCGCGGACCGGCTCGAGTTTCGGCCCCTCGCCGTCCACGAACTCGACCGTCTGGCCCAACGCGTAGGGAACGATGAGGATGTCAGAGAAGACGATTGCCGCATCGAATTCGAAGCGCCGCATGGGCTGCAAGGTCACTTCGGCGGCTAGTTCGGGGTTGAGGCAAAGATCGAGGAAGGAGGCAACCTTTCCTCTCACCTCCCGGTACTCCGGGAGATAGCGGCCCGCCTGACGCATCAGCCAAATCGGTGGAGGTGAGACGGGCTTCCCGGCAAGCGTCGAGAGGAGCGGATTTTCCGATGGCCGTACGCACAACATTGGATGTTCTAAATCACTATAAGAGAGTCTCTAAAAGAGTTTCTATTATTTCAGTTATGGCGTGGATAGCGGACATTCCGTTCTGTCACCAGGCTTTCTACGGAGCTTTAGACCGGGGCGGAGGTGGCGAAATGAACGCAATGAGACGGTTGTGGCTATCTCGTCGATCCCGCGCGGTTTCGCCGAAAATTATCCTGCGTTTTGCCTGCGCTCTTTCCTTGGCAAGTCCCTGGACAGTTTGTGGGTAGTGGGCGATCGAAACTGGGGACGGACGAAGGTATTGCCGGCCTGCCTGAAAAGAGCGTCACTTTCTCGACATAAGCGAATCTGTGCAGAACTTGTCCCAGTATTCGGGGAGGGAGCGGAAGGGTTCCGGCCTTCGCCGTGGTTGCTCCCTTAACCCATCGCGGTTATCCAAAGGATTGCCATGGATATCCTGCGCTCTTTTCACCTGCATATGATCTCCGACTCGACCGGCGAGACGCTGATCACCATCGCCAAGGCCGTCAGGGTTCAGTACGCCCAGGTCCGGGCGATCGAGCATCTGCACCCCTTGGTGCGGAGCCGGCGGGAGCTCGAGCGGGTGGTGAGGGACGTCGAGGCCGCGCCCGGAATCGTGCTCTATACCTTGTTCAATCGCGAGCTCGCCGAGGAACTCGAACGCGCCTGCAAGAGACTGAACGTACCCTGCGTGCCGGCGCTGAAGCCCATCCTGCAAGTGTTCGAATCCTATCTCGGCACGCCCGCCACGCCCACGGTCGGGGGCCAGCACGTGCTCGACGCCGATTATTTCCGGCGCATCGAGGCGCTCAACTTCACCATGCTGCATGACGACGGCCACTTGCCGCAAAACCTGAACGATGCCGATATCGTGCTCGTCGGCATCAGCCGCACCTCTAAGACGCCGACCTCGATCTATCTCGCCAATCGCGGCTTCAAGACCGCGAACGTGCCGCTCGTCCCGGAATGCCGCTCCCTTCGCAGCTCGAAGCCCCGACCAGCGCCTTTGTCGTCGGTCTCGTCGCGAGCGCCGAGCGGATCGCGCAAGTGCGGCAGAACCGGGTGATCGAGCATGCCCATAATCACCTCGAGGACTATGTCGACCGGGAGACGATCGCCGCCGAGATCGCCGAGACGCGTGCGCTCTGCGCGCGCCACGGCTGGCCGATCATCGACGTCACCCGCCGCTCCATCGAGGAAACCGCAGCCGCCATTATCCGACTCTATCACGACCGCGAAGCGCCGGCGCTCGAGGCATGAGCAGCTTCCTTCAGGCCGGGCGTCCGCCTCTGATCCTCGCTTCGGCGAGCAAATCGCGGGCGCGCATCCTCGAAGCGGCAGGGCTCGCCTTCATCGTCGAGCCGCCGGGCCTCGATGAGGCGGCCATGCGCCAGGCCATCGGCGGGGAGGGGACGCTCACGCCCCACGACGTCGCCGAGGTTCTGGCAAGGGTCAAGGCCGAGGCGGTGAGCGATCTTGCGCGAAAGGCCTATGTGATCGGCGGCGACCAGGTGCTCGCATGCGGCGAAACCATCTACGCAAAGCCCGACAACATGGAGGCGGCGCGGCGGCAGCTTCTCGACCTGAGCGGAAAGAGGCATACGCTTCACACCGCGGTCGCGGTCGCGACCAACGGCGAGACCATCTGGGCCGAGACGACGGTGTCGACTCTCACCATGCGAAAGCTCTCGCCGGCGTTCATCGGCCGCTATCTTGCCGCCGCGGGCGAAGAAGTCCTCGGCTCCGTCGGCGCCTATCAGATCGAGTCTCTTGGCGTGCAGCTGTTCGAGGCGATCGATGGCGACTATTTTTCGATTCTTGGCCTGCCCCTCATTCCGCTCCTCGATACGCTTCGGCGCGAGGGCGTCATCGAAGACTGAATTTCCATGCGACGCGCCTGTGTCATCGGCTGGCCGGTCGAGCATTCCCGCTCACCCTTGATCCATCGATACTGGCTCAAGCAATACGGCATTGCCGGCGCCTACGAGAAGAAGGCGGTGAAGCCCGAGGATCTGCGCCAGTTCCTCGGCTCGCTCGACGCACGCGGCTATGTCGGCGCGAATGTGACCCTGCCGCACAAGGAGGCGGCGTTGCGGCTTGCGGCGGTCGCCGACGAGGCGGCGCGCACGATCGGCGCCGCCAACACGCTGTGGCTCGACGAGGCGGGGCGGCTCAACGCGAGTAACACCGATGCCTACGGCTTCATGACCAATTTGAACGCGGCGGCGCCCGGCTGGAACGAGGGGCGTCGGCCGGTGATGGTACTCGGCGCCGGAGGCGCCGGCCGCGCCGTTTTGCACGGCCTTCTCGCGGAGGGGGCAAGCCGCATCCTGCTCGCCAACCGGACGACCGCCCGCGCCCAAGAATTGGCAACCGCCTTTGGCGCCGCGGTGACGGTGGTGGATTGGCGCGAGCGAAACCGTGCGCTCGCCGGATGCGGCCTCCTGGTCAACGCGACGAGCCTCGGCATGACCGGCAAGCAGGCTCTCGCCCTCGATCTCGATTCGTTGCCGCCGGACGCCGTCGTCGCCGATCTGGTCTATAGCCCGCTCGAAACCCGCCTACTCGCCGCGGCGCGCGGGAGGGGCAATCGCGCCGTCGATGGGCTCGGCATGCTGCTCCATCAGGCCGTTCCCGGCTTCGAACGCTGGTTCGGCATCCGCCCGGCGGTGACGGGCGAATTGCGGGGCCATGTCGCGGCCTCTCTCGGGGGCGCATGATGCTGGTCATCGGTCTCACCGGCGGGATCGGCATGGGGAAATCAGCGGCAGCCGAGCGGTTTGCCGAACACGGCATCCCCGTGTTCAACGCCGATCTTTGCGTGCATCAGCTCTATGAAGGGGAAGCGGTCGGCCCAATCGAATCCGCCTTTCCCGGCGTCGCCAAAGATGGACGGATCGACCGGAAGTTGCTGTCGGAGCGGATCGCGGGATCGCCGGAGCGCTTGCTCCGGCTCGAAGGAATTGTGCATCCGCTGGTGGTGGAGGCCGAACTCGACTTTCTACGCGCCGCAGAAAAGAAGGGCGCGCCTCTCGCGGTTCTGGAAATACCGCTCCTGTTCGAGACCGGCGTCGATTCCCGCGTCGATGTCACGGTGGTGGTGAGCGCGTCGCAGGACGTGCAGCGCGCCCGCGTGCTCGCCCGACCAGGAATGACTGTCGACAAGCTAGAGCATCTTCTCGCCCGCCAGCTTCCCGACGTCGAGAGACTGGCGCGGGCCGACTACGTTGTGGACAGCGGCATGAGCCTCGCGGACATGCGAATTCGAGATCGATAAACTGATCGAATCGCTTAGAAGCAGGGAAGGGCGCGTCATGGACCGGCTGCGCCGCAAAGACTAGCGAGAATACGCTTTGCGCGAGATCGTCCTCGACACCGAGACCACGGGACTGGACCCGTTCGACGGCCACAGGATCGTCGAGATCGGCTGCGTCGAGCTCGTCAACCGCATCCCCACGGGCCGGGTGTGGCATTGCCACCTGAACCCCGAGCGGGACATGCCCTACCAGGCCTTCGAGGTGCACGGTCTCTCCTCCGAGTTCCTGCGCGAGAAGCCGCGCTTTGCCGAGCTCGCCGACGACATGCTCGCCTTCCTCGAGGGCGCGATGCTGGTGATGCATAACGCCACCTTCGATTTCGGCTTCCTCAACGCCGAACTCGATCGCATCGCCCGGGCGCCTCTGCTCTGGGACCACGTCGTCGATACGCTGGCGCTCGCGCGAAGGAAGCATCCCGGCGCCCCGTGCAGCCTCGATGCGCTGTGCAAGCGCTACGGGATCGATCTGTCTCAGCGCGAGAAGCACAGCGCGCTTCTCGATTGCCGCCTTCTCGCCGCCGTCTATACGGAGCTCGTCGGCGGCCACCAGGCGCGACTCGAATTTGCCGCCAACGGCGCGCAGGCGATCATGCTGGGGATGAGCACGGGAACCGCCGCGCAGCGGCCGCTTCCGCTTCCGCCGCGGTTGACCGCGGCGGAAATCGCGGCGCACGGCGCTTTCGTGGCGACGCTCGGCGCCGAAGCCCTGTGGCTGCGCTACTAGTTCTTCGCCCCCGCCTGAAGATTGCCTTCCGCCGGCGTGAATTTCTGGGCGTAGAGCCTGCCGAAATCGATCGGGTCAAGCAGCAACGGGGGGAAGCCTCCGTCGCGAATGGCGTCGGCGAGAACCCGGCGCGCGAACGGAAACAGGATCGTCGCGCAATCGACGAACAGGACCGGCTGCAGCAGATTCTCCGGAACGCCGCGCAGCCGGAATAGCCCGCCATATTCCAGTTCGACATTGTAGATGACGCCGAGGTCGCTGCTGGCGTGGATCTCGAGCTGCAATGCGGCCTCGTAGGTGTCCTCACCGCGCGGGCCCGCATTGACATTGACGTTGACCCTGAGCTGCGGATTCTGGCCTGGGCCTTGCAGCGATTTCGGGGCGCTCGGACTTTCGAAGGACAGGTCCTTGACGTAGAGGGCGAGCATCGTGAGCTGAGGCGAAGGCTTGGCTTGAGGACTGTCCCCTGCCGTCGCCGTTTGCGCCGCTCCCTTGGCCGGCCCGTCGCCATTGGTCTTCTTGGGTTGACCGCCCATCGCCTTTGCCTTTGCCATCGGTTCGGATCCTCCATGTCCTGGCTAGCATGGGAGCGAAGCGGGCCGCAATTCCATGAAAGCCCGCGTGCCGCAGAGGATCGTCCCCGGTACAAGACCGGATTAAGCGCAAAGGGGTTTTAGGTTGGCTTCGCGCCTGCGAATGACGTAAGCTCCGAGACGCGGGCAAGTTTGGGACTCTCCTCGCTCGCGGCGATTCCGCTGGCGAATCTCCAGGCGAGTCCCAATATCCCGCTAAGAGAGGTCGCCGCCGGACGCGGAAGCGTCAAGATGCGGCTGTTGGTAAGATATGAGTGAAGCTTTCGATATCTACACGCTTTTGTTCCTGGTGCTCGCCGTCGTGATCTTCATCCGGCTGCGCAATGTGCTAGGACGGCGCACGGGCAACGAGCGGCCCCCTTACGATCCCTATTCGAGGCCCGACGCAAAGCGGGCAGGCGCGCCCGAGGCCAACGAGCCGGTCGTGGCGCTGCCGCGTAACCGTCCGGGGCGTGCCACGATCGAAGCGTCCGGCCCTTCGAGCGAAGATATCGAGGCGCGGCTCGGACGCCACGCCGCCAAGGACAGCCCGCTCCGACAGTCGCTCACCGGCCTGATCCGCGCCGACCCCGCCTTCGATCCGAACCGCTTTCTCGAGGGCGCCAAGACGGCCTACGAGATGGTCGTCATGGCCTTCGCCGAGGGCGACGAGGCGACCCTGAAAAACCTCCTCGGCACCGAGGTCTATGAAGGGTTCCAGCGCGCGATCCGCGAACGCGAGAGCCGCAGCGAGAAGATGGAATTAAGTCTCGTCGGCATCGACAAGGCCGATATCATCGAGGCCGAGGTCAAGAACCGCACCGCCTTTGTCACGGTGAAGTTCGTGAGCAAGCTCGTTTCGGTCACGCGCGACGCCGAAGGCGAGGTGATCGAAGGCGACCCCAAGAAGGTGCGCGAAGTCACCGATATCTGGACGTTCGCGCGCGAGACAGCCTCGCGCAACCCCAACTGGAAGCTCGTCGCCACCGAAGCCGCCAACTAGCGCTTGGACGACAAGCCGATCAGCTTGAGGCTCACGCGTTTCGCCGATCTCGAAGGCTGGGCGGAAGACGACCACGCCGCCGCCTTCGGGGCCTTCTTGCGATCCTGCGAGGCCGAGCCCGAATTGCCGCACGCCGCGGACGCGCTGGCGCTCGGGGCCCGCACCGGCCGCCTCGCCGCGCGCGCTTTCTTCGAGGACCGGTTTGCGCCGCATGTCATCGCTGAAAGCGCAAGCCCCGGTTTTGTCACCGGCTATTACGAGCCCGAGATCGAGGGGTCCTATGCGCGCGGCGGGCCGTTCCAGGTGCCCGTCTATCGCCGTCCCGACGACCTGATCACGCTTGCCCCCGAGGCGGAGCGCGCACGCTTCAACGACCGCATCACCGGCCTGCGGCAGACCGCCGACGGTCAAGTGCCCTACTACACGCGCGCCGAGATTTGGGACGGCGCACTTTCCGGGCGCGGGCTCGAGCTGCTCTATTTCATGGATCGCATCGAACTGTTCTACATGCAGGTGCAGGGATCGGGTCGCGTGCGGCTCAAGGGAGGCGGCACGGTCAGGCTCGGCTATGCCGGCAAGAACGGGCATCCCTACACCTCGATCGGCAGGCTCCTCATCGAGCGCGGCGCCATCGCGCCCGATGCCATGTCGATGGCGGTGGTGAAGGCGTGGCTCAGGGCCGACGAGACGCGCGGGCGGGCGCTGATGGAGGAGAACCGGTCCTATGTCTTCTTCCGCGAACTCGACGCGGAAGAAGGGCGCGACGGTCCGCGCGGGGCGCAAGGCGTTTCGCTCACGCCGGGGCGGAGCCTTGCCGTCGATACCGCATATCACTGGCTCGGGGTGCCGGTCTTCGTCACGGCTGCCGACCTCGTGACCGGAGGACAACCGTTCCGCCAGCTGATGATCGCGCAGGACGTGGGCTCGGCGATCAGGGGGCCGGAGCGCGGCGACATTTTCTGGGGGACCGGGGAGGACGCTGGTGCGATTGCCGGCAGCACCCGCCACGCTGCGCGGTTCTGCGTGTTGCTGCCGAAGCGTTAAGGGGCTTTGCGCTATGCTCTCGCCCATGGGCAAGCGCAACACCGGAAGAGATACCGATTCCGAGCTGTGGGAGCACGTGGCCCGCAGCGCCAAGCCGCTTGCCAAAGGCAGAGCGGCCTCGCACGCGGATCGGCCTAAGAAGGAGCCCGTTCACAAGAGCGCGAAGGAAGAGGCACGGGCGCCGCTTAAGCCTGCTCCAAAGGTTGCGCCAAGACCGGCACCAACCGCGCGCGCGGAAGTCTTGGACCGGCAAACGGCGCGGCAGATCGAGCGCGGGCGGCTCGCGGTCGAAGCGCGGCTTGATCTCCATGGCATGCGCCAGCGCGAGGCGCATACGGCGCTCAAGCGCTTCCTCAAATCGGCGCAAGGCAAGGGCTACCGCCACGTGCTGGTCATCACCGGGAGGGGCGCCGAACCGGACGCTAGGAGAAGCTTCTACGAGACCGATCAACGCGGCGTGTTGCGCCAGGCGGTGCCGCACTGGCTCGGCCAGCCCGACCTCGCCCATGTGGTCCTACGCTTCTCGGACGCGCCGCGACGGCTCGGCGGCCAAGGCGCGCTCTATGTAAGGATCAGGGCCGCGAAGCGCCCATAGGCGGAGCGCCGGATACTGGCCGGGGCGAGCCGCGCCTAAAGAATGAATTTCGACAGGTCGGCGTTCTTGGCGAGGTCGCCGATATGGGCGCGCACGTAAGCGGCGTCGATGACGATCTTCTCGTTCACCTTGTCGGCGGCATCGAAAGAGATGTCCTCGAGAATGCGCTCCATCGCCGTGAACAGGCGCCGCGCGCCGATATTCTCGACATTGGTGTTCACCTCCACCGCGATATCGGCGATGGCATCGATCGCGTCCTCGGTGAATTCGAGATCGATGCCTTCGGTCTTCATCAGCGCGACATATTGCTTGATGAGGCAGGCCTTCGGCTCGGTGAGGATGCGGCGGAAATCGTCGCGGGTGAGCGGACGCAGCTCGACGCGGATGGGAAGCCGGCCCTGGAGTTCGGGCAAGAGGTCCGAGGGCTTGGCGATGTGGAAGGCGCCCGAGGCGATGAAAAGAATGTGGTCGGTCTTCACCGGCCCGTATTTGGTGCCGACGGTCGTGCCTTCGATCAGCGGCAGGAGGTCGCGCTGGACGCCTTCGCGGCTGACATCGGCGCCGATGCGCTCGGAGCGCGCGCAAATCTTGTCGATCTCGTCGAGAAACACGATGCCGTTATTCTCGACGTTCCTGATCGCCTCCTGCACGATCATGTCGTTGTCGATCAGCTTGTCGGATTCCTCGCTCATGAGAATGTCGAAGGAATCTGCGCACGGTGACCTTGCGCGGCTTCGTGCGCGTGCCGAAGGCTTTGCCGAGCATGTCGGAAAGATTGATCATGCCGACTTGGCTGCCGGGCATGCCGGGAATTTCGAAGGACGGCATGGTCGGCGTGTCAGCGACCTGGATTTCGATCTCGCGATCGTCGAGTTCGGCGGCGCGCAGGCGCTTGCGGAAGGCCTCGCGGGTCGAGAGCGCGGCGCCGGAGCCGACGAGAGCGTCGAGGACGCGCTCCTCGGCGTTGAGCTGGGCCTTGGCTGCGACCTCCTTGCGCTTGGCGTCGCGCACCAGCCCGATGCCCGCTTCGAGAAGATCGCGCACGATCTGATCGACGTCGCGGCCGACATAGCCGACTTCGGTGAATTTGGTGGCCTCGACCTTGATGAACGGCGCGCCCGCAAGTTTCGCCAGGCGCCGCGAGATCTCCGTCTTGCCGACGCCGGTTGGGCCGATCATCAGAATGTTCTTGGGCAGGACCTCCTCGCGCATGTCCTCGTCGAGCTGCTGCCGGCGCCAGCGATTGCGGAGCGCAATAGCGACGGCGCGCTTTGCGTCGCGCTGCCCGATGATGTGGCGGTCGAGCTCGGAGACGATCTCGCGGGGGGAAAAACTTGTCATCGCTGTTTTACGCGCTACTTGCCTGCATCGAGCGTCTCGACCACGACCTCGTCATTGGTATAGACGTGCGTCACGGTAACACCCACTAAATCCTTCGGCATCGTGGGGGGGGAAGTGATTTGCTTGTGACGAGCGTTGGCAGCGAGGGCGATGCCCTGGTTGATTAAAATCTACTCATGTGCAGTTTCTATGCGTTCCAGCGTCTCATGCATCTGCACCTGCGCTGTCTCTATGCGTCGCAGCGTTTCGTCGAGATGCGCGATGCCACTCAAAAAAGCACGAATGCGCGAATACATGCGCCTTAAAGTAACGGGCTTTCGCTCTCGGGCTTGCTGCTCCGGGACCCCCATTTCACCTTTGTAGCCCACACCTTTTGCCTGCGCATTCCGGAAAATCGAAATCTGTTGTCTAACGTGGGGCTATCAAGCTTCGCTACGTTCGGTTGCGCTTCATGCGCGGGCGAGCCTCGATCTTGTCGTCGTCGTCCGCTCTTGTCGCCATACATGGTAAGCGGCTGGCTGTTCGTGAGTTTAGTGTTCGATCATGGAGAACTTGGGGCTGCCCAATGAACCAGGCTGAGATCGCGGTGGCCTACACTCAGAACTACCTAACGCGCTAGCTTAACAAGGATGCTTGCAATGCGAAGCAACGTCGTGCGGTTCCCCCGCCCGATTGCGTAACGGGGCTGGCACGAACAGCACCACTCCCTGCACGTTCACGGCCGTCGTGAGGCGCGGCATCTAATGCGGGTCTGTGCCGGATGTCTCAAGCGCGTCTCTGAGAAGAAGTATCGCCGCAGAAAGGGCTATCACGATGTCCACTGTAAGCGGCTGGCCGGAAAATTGAGCAACAGGTCTCAACGGCTGCAACGGATTGCGGGGAAGTAAACGTGGCTCAGTCTTTGGCGAACGGCCCGGTGGTGCCGTGAGGCCAGCGACCATGAAGCAGTGGGGCTGCGGCCAACATCCCCAAAAGGACTAGGGTTCCTATGATTAGCCAAGTCACGGTGCCGTCGCTCCGAGATCGAAAAAAAGGGGGCTCCCATTTGTGAGAGCCGCCTGAGTTACGCGAGACTAGCCAGTCAGGGACTAGGGTTTGTGCCCTAGGTGCTAACGATCTTAGCGAGGTTTCCGAGAGTGCGCTGTAACCTCGGCGCAACGATTACTTTTTGAAAGAGTTTGTTGCGCTAGGGACACTCCCCGTATGGCCAAGACCTAAGGGGCTTGGTGCGTAGCGCCCGGTGCCGAAGGGGAGCGCCCAACAGTGGCCCGGCACCCTCAATCCGATTCCTTCACAGGGAGAGGTAGTACCGGGCCTAGCCAGCCTTAGGGGCTGGCTTTCGTAAGTCTAGCGTCGGGCGCCGTTCAAAGAAAGGACCCAGCACCGCTGCTACGCCATGCACAAGGTACAGCGACGGCACTGGGCCTGGCCGTCGCAGGGTGAAAGTGGCGAACACGCTGTTTCGGCCGCGAGTAGTTTAGCGCGAATGAATGGCCCGGTGCCACAAAAGCCCTGATTAGCTTAGGCCCGATAGGAGTGGTTACTCTGTTTTGTAGATCAGATTAAATGCCATTGCCGCAGCCTTTAGCCATTTACCGCGATCATCAATGGACCAGATGGCATTGGGTTGCGGCAATCGATCCACGAGTGCTTGGATAAGTGGGTCGGTCTCTACGCGAGCTTCACCATCGTTCTGGTTTGCAGGTTGAAGACGCTCTGCGACAGGATTTTCCACGTGTTCGGGCTTGGTTTTCGTTACCAGTCCGGTTCTTTCATTCAATGCGGAGGGACCAAAGTTTGTGGTCTCACTTTGTATCCTCGTTCGCAATTCGGCGATCGTCATGGGTGTGCCCTCAGGTCCTGCAAGAGGTTGTGGGAGTTACCGAGCATATGAGTTGGCTCTTACGTGGATTCAAGAGACCGCTGAGCTACCCTATTGGAATTAAACGGTTAGCAGGGAAGACACAAGTCAATGGCACAACAAAGAAAACGAATTGGCCCCTTAGACACAGCAGGGTCCGTCGCAACCGAGAATGCGAAAGTCTACAAGGAACTCAGAAGAGGAAGAATTCGAACCGTCTCTTGCATCACGCTTAAGCCAGATCCTCATCAATCAGAGGGTCATCTTGGAGTTGTGGGATGCTCAGAAGCGCATCGAGCGGTTGGAAGAGTTGCTCACGAAAACAGGGCACGGAAAGGTCATCCCCCTAAAGGTCATCAATGGCTAGCAACCTCTCCAAGCGACTCGATAAGCTAGAGCGCCTAGCTAATGATCTACTCACTAAGCAGGAGGGGCCTGTCTATGTACGGGATAAGGCTGAGGGGGTAGAGGACAGTAGGGTGATTGTGGTTCGTCGTGAGTACGTCGCACGAGAGCACCCGCATTGACCCTCCCCCCTTCCACTGTAGCCCTGCAAACCTTTTCGGTGCCGATGCGAAGAAGCCGCGGTTGCGGGACTTCCACGGTCCGATTGAGTTTCCCAAGGCTGGTGCTGCTTAGGTTTCGTCCGTCTTTAAGACGAAACATTCCTTGAAACCCAAGGCTTTCACGGCTCTGGGCTAACAGCAGGCTATAAAACACTCGAAAATCGGCCCCCGATCGGGGCCTTTTCTTTTGGAGAATTGAATGCAGAAGAAGTGCCTTTCATGCGGCGCTCAGTTCACCTTGAGCGGGTCCGGTAGACCGCAGAAATACTGCCCTGAATGCCGGAAACGGGGCATGGGCCACAGTTGGGGTTTATCGGCCTCCAACCCACTGAAAACAAAGGCTGCAAAAACGGGTTTCGAGAATGATTGGGTAGACCGCCTAAGCCGTCTTGAGATGGAGGGTCCGATTGCTCTCCTGATCGATGACGAGCTGTGGCGACTCTGGCCTGGCACTCGCAAGGCCGATGCGAGGCACTGGCGGCTCTCTGTGAAGGGGGTACGCGATGCGGACTGCACCACCTCCACGCAAGGAGACGAAGCCGGTCGCCCCCGTCAAGGGCTTCCCGGTCCGTCTCGTGCTTGAGATGGAGGCACCGCTCATTGGATGCGGTAATCGCCTTGTCACCGTCCAATTCCGCACGGTGAAGCGCAAGAAGAACGTCGAGAAGTTCGTCGTGCTCCATAGCGCGGGCTATACGGACACGATCAGGGCGAAGCGTTCAAGGAGGTGGTTGCGTCAAACAAGAAATACAGAAAACGCGGGCGCACACCGAAGCTCAAGCTCGTAGTCAACAACCCTCTGCGCGTCACAATCAAGGAAGAGGCTGCCTAGGCTTTCTTCGCTGCCTCCTGCTCCGTGAACCTAGCCTTTAACTTGGCCGTTAACTTGTCAGCCGCCTTATCTATCAGTTCTTGCTTTTCGGCTTTGCGCTTCCGCCGCTCCTCGGCGCGCCTGGTGTGTTCTTCCACTTCTGTTTTCATGGTTGCAACACCCTGACGCAGGGCAGCGCCTCTGCTGGAATGGAATGGTGTAGGGCGTTGGACTCGAACCAACAACTCCAACTCGAAAATTGGTGCGTTCCCCCGTTACGCCAGCCCTACGCGGTAGAACTCATTGTATCCCCATGATGCGGTGTCGTTCAAGAATTGGCGGCCCAGTGCGCCAACATCAGCCGTCTGCGAAGGCCGGAGGCAGCACCAGGCCTAACCAGCCGGCCGAGACCTGCTCTCCAGACTGGCTATAAGGAAAACGAGATCGATAGCGTGATGTTCCATGAAGGCGGCCCGGCACATCCGTCTTTGAGAGGAGGAATTGTGCCGGGCCTAACCACGCTCGGTGAGAACTCACGTCGGCATGGCTGCATCAATATTAGTCCAGCACCATAAGCGAGACCTTAACGCGATGACCGAACTCACTCTACAAACCCCCGAGGTGTTCAAACCCCTCGACCAGCCCTCCCGCTATAAGGGCGCTTATGGCGGAAGAGGCTCAGGCAAGAGCTGGCACTTTGCTTCGATGGTGGTTGAGCGCTGCCTGCTCAAGCCCGGCTCCAGGATCGTCTGCATTCGTGAGATTCAGAAGACTCTTGCCCAGAGCGCCAAAGCCTTATTGAGAGCACGATCCAAGCTCTCGGCGTTGGCTCTGCGTTTCGGGTGTTGTTCGACCGCATCGAGACCCCTGGTGGAGGGCTAATCATCTTCCTTGGAATGCAGGATCAGAACGCGGAATTGATCAAGTCGCTTGAGGGCTATGACATCGCCTGGGTTGAGGAAGCTCAAACCCTATCGGCAAGATCGTTGGCTCTATTACGACCGACGATTAGAGCGGACGGGTCTGAGCTGTGGTTCACTTGGAACCCACGCCGCAAGTCGGATGCGGTTGATGAGTTCTTGCGCGCAGCCACTCTGCAGAACGCGATCGTAGTCAAAGCCAACTTCCTGATAACCCCTTCTTCCCTGCTACGCTCGAAGAAGAGATGCAGCTGGACCGTGAGCGTTATCCTGATCGCTTCGAGCATATTTGGCTTGGGGAGTACGCCAAGGCATTCGAGGGTGCTTACTACGCCGGGGTACTAGCGGAGGCTCGACGTGACGGCCGCTTCTGTGAACTCAAGCCCGATCCGATTCTTCGCTTCAAGTTATTCTGGGACATTGGCGGAGCGGGAGCGAAGGCCGACGCATGTGCAATCTGGGTCGTGCAGTTTGCGGGTGCAGAGATTCGTGTCCTTGATTACATCGAAGGCCAAGGCCAGGTGCTTGGCTATTACACGCGATGTCGAGGAGCGGAACATTTGACTGCGAAACAACCATCCACAGTCATGATTGTGTCATGCAGTATGCGGGAACAAGGTACTCGCCAACGCGCTAGGGATCGAAGCCCGTAGGCGGCATGCGGATCGCGAAACAGTGGCCCGGTCCTTGCAGGGCAGAGGCGAGAGTACCGGGCCTAGCCAGCATCAACTCAGGGGATTCGCCGCAGGAGAGTTCCCCCGAGGAGCTGGCTGTTCGTGAGTTTAGCGTTCGATCATGGAGAACTCAGGGCTGTTCCAAGACTGGCGGACCGAACCGGTTCGGCCCGGGGGTTCCCTTGAGGAAGCCGAGTTCGATCAGCAGCCAGATCGCGCCGATGACTGGGATAAACCCAATCAGCACCCACCAGCCGGATTTGTCACGGTCGTGGAAGCGCTTGATATAGACGATGATGGCGGGGATCGCGGAGAGTAGCGCGAAGATACCGCTGAAAGGCCGATACCGTATTCCGGCTTGTAGTTGCCGGTCGCCATGTCAACGAAGAGCAGCAGGATGCTGATCACGGTCAACGGCAGGACGAGCCAGAGCCACCACTGCTTCCTGTCCACGCGGCCTTCAGGTGAGAAATAGAATTTCTTGAAGTCCATCGGAGTCCCCTTTTCCCAGTCGGAGCAGCATAGCTTACCGACGCTCATGGCAACGAACATGCAATTAATCTCAGGATAGCCCGGTGCCGAAGGGGAGCGCCCAACAGTGGCCCGGCACCCTCGATCCGAGCCCTTCACAGGGAGAGAGCGAGTACCGGGCCTAGCCAGCATCAACTCTAGGGTTTGCCTCACCGAAGAGCTGGCTGTTCGTGAGTTTAGCGTTCACTCATGGAAAACTTGGGGCTGCCCAAGAAAGGACCCAGCACCGCTGCTACGCCATACACAAGGAACAGCGACGGCACTGGGCCTGGCCGTCGCAGGGGTCCGACTACAAACCTTTTCGGTGCTCAGCTGTCGCTTTGACGCGAAGAAGTGTGAGGCCGGAATCGAAGCGCTTGGCTTCTATCACGAGACGAAGGATGAGCAGCGGAGCGTAGAGTTAGGCCCCTCGCATGATTGGTCAAGCCATGCTGCGGATGCGTTCGGACTTATGGCGCTCTCTTACGAAGACCCGGCACGACTTGCAAGCTTTCGCGCGCCTATCGTGTTTCCAAAGATGAGTTTCGCGTGATGACCTTCACCCCAGAATCAGACCTAGCCAAACATCTCCGCTTCACCGTGGAGTACGATGACGGGAGCAAGGACGGCGATTTTTTGGAAAAAGGAGGGGGTCCACATTTGGGGAAGTGGCGGGAGGACCCCCCTGAGTACACAGGAGACAAGTCAATCAGGGTGCCTAGGGTTTTCTCCCCTGAGTACAGCAAACAAGTCAATCAGGGTGCTCCCCCTAAGTCGGTAAAGTCTAGCGCGACCCGCGACGCAAAGCTGTGTCTCCGGGGCAACACCTGGGCTTTATAAGCAAAAGCGGAGGACGGTTTCAGCCGTCTCTCCGCTTGCGATGCAGCAACGGAACATGGACTAAACCTCCAAAACTCGCAAGGAGAACGGCCCCTAGTTTCCTCTTAGGTGTGGCCCTTAGGCTACAGCCTCAGCCGTTTGAAACTGCTACGTTAAAGGTCTCAAAATTGGCCGGCTTGGTTTTCTCGGCTGGCCCCGCCGACATTGGCAAAAGCCCCTGTGCGCAAGGGGCTTTTGTTTTGGGGCGCTCGCTTCGAAGCTCACGGGCAATACCAACCCGGTCCGATGGCAATGCAACCTCTGTGCTCCCAGCGATATGGGCGATAAGAATACGAACGCCAACCCTTGGGTGGATGCTTATAGCCATGCTTATAGGCGTGGTGCTTGTAGTGACCATCCTTGTAGCCGTGCTTCTTGCCGTAATATTTCTTGCCCACTAGGACTAAGTCCGACGAGGGCGGGTTGATTTGGGACTTAGGAGTAGGGAAAGCCGAAGCGCCAGCGCAAACCACGAAAGAGAACGCTGCTGCCAGCAGAATAACCTTCATCATCATTAGGCATCCTTTCTTAAAAGACGCGCCGCGACACGATAGCAAAAAGGGCGACCGCCGAAGCGAGCGCCCAACAGTGGCCCGGCACCCTCAATCCAATTCCTTCACAGGGAGAGGTAAGAGTACCGGGCCTAGCCAGCCTTAGGGGCTGGCTTTCGTAAGTCTAGCGCAGAAATTGGCGAGGGAAGGGCAGCGAGAGCGTGACGCGATAATAACTACGAAATACTTATGGCGCTCCCGCCACTAATGCCCTTTGCGGGGGCTCACAATCATGTAGTGGGCGAAGACCGGAATCAAGGAGCCGCTAGCAATAGTTGCAGCGCGATCCAAGCCAGGGGAACAAAGCTCGCCGGATAGGGTTGTCACTCTGAGTTCGGTGCGGTTCCCAGCCGCCCTAAGCCAACCGGACTCTGATTGATTGAATTCCCCGCTCCCCCGGGGTTCAGGATCGAGAAGCCCCGCCCCCCCTGCGGGGCTTCTTTTTATGTTGGTCGCCGCTTAAGCGGCCCCGGCCTTTAGCTCCCCCGAAAACCTCGTCCAACGCTCCTGATACTCCCTCATAAGCGCTACATCGCCCTGCATCAGGTGCGTTTCCGAGTTGCCATCGCATAGCTTCACCGCCGCTTTTTGCGATGCTTCCGGTGTAGGTCGTACGTCAAGCGCCTTTAGCTTCACCACCGCTTTTTGCAATGCCTCGTGGTCGAGAACCTTGGTTTCATAAGCAGGGGGCTGCTTGTCCCTCAGGCGATGATGTTGCGACCTGCCATAGGTGCTTTTTGGCCACAGCGCAGCGCCCAAAATGAGAACCAAGCTGAGAAACAGGACAGCGTTCATGGGGCCGGTCCCTCGCGAATTTTATTAGCGAACGTTAAAGAGGGACGCGTGGTTCCTATGTCGGGGACGCTGGAGGGGCAGAGTGTGTCCGATAGATCACACAAGGCGTGAGGGTGCTGGCGTCGAGTTCACCAACGGCAAGCGGCCAGGGGTGAAGGCAGGCTACCCCCAAAAATTATTGGATCGGTTCGGGTGGCTTTGAAAATTCCCAGCGGCAGAGCTTCAAGTGCTCCAAAATCGTTGCCGCAATGGCAATGCGATCTTCTTCTTGGAGCGCCTTTCGGAAGCCGGGGATCGTCACCTTCTTCAGCGCGAAGGCTATGTCGAATGTAAGATGTTCGTCACGGGTCCAAGCGGCCATGATGTCCTCTTAGCTCGTGCTAGTCCTTGTACAAATGTATCACAGCGTTGCCCAACGCTATCAGGAGGGCGATCCCCGCGATGACGAGCGCGATTGTCGCTCTGGTGTTTGCCCCGCGCGCAATCGCCACCTCCTCAGCCTGCGCAGCCTTCGCAAGCGTAACAGCTTTCTGGTCTAGGTAGAGACGAACGTGGGACCGCTTGTCAGGTCCATAAGCGTCGGAAACAAGACGAGCCTCAATTTCGGACAGCAGCAAGGAGTCGAGTTCGTCCTTTAGCTGTTCCTGTTCCTCTGGCGTCAGCATCGCGGCCCAACCCCAACGCGCCGGGGAGACGGTGTGCAAATAAGCAATCAGCCCATTTATTGCAGTCACTCTCTAACCGTGGCATGGCGAAGCGTCTTGCTTCCCGCAAGATACTTCACTCGCACCATAAGCTTAGGTTCGCACCACTTAACATCGATCAGGCGTGAGGTCTTGAACGCTGACCAAGCCGTGGTGAGACGCTCCACCTCAGCGAGAAAATCTGTCCGCGCATCATCACTAAGAGCGATGAATGCCGCCCCAGCGTAATTCAAGCCTTCGCTATGAGCCAGCAAGAGCCCTCAGTGCGCCCGGTCTTACGGTCGCGATCTGTGCCGATCACGACAAAGGTGGATTCCGTGAAGCACTTGGTCTTTAGCCAAGTTTTGGTGCGACCAGAGCGATAAGGTGCCAGCCGATGTTTGGAGACAATGCCCTCAAGCCCCTTGTCCGCACATGCCTTAAAGAACGCGGCACCGTCACCTACGAACTCTTCGCTGAACTGAATGCGACTTTCCTCATCGCTTCTAAGCAAAACCTTCAATATTTAGCGCCGATCCCAGAGCGCTCGCTGCCGGTGGTTTTTCCCATCGAGATGCATCAGATCGAAGGCGTAGAGATGATGCTTTCGGGACGCCAGCGCATAGCCGAGTTTAGTGAGTTCAAATCAGAAGCTCCGCTACCGTCCTGCACAATGGCCTCACCATCAATGATGGCTGATTGGCACCGGAGGCTAGATGCCGCGCGAGCGATAGAGGGATAGCGGTCGGTCCAATCATATCCATTGCGGGTAACTACGCGAGCCTGCCCTCGCTCAAGCAGCAGCTGGTTGCGCTAGCCATCGTGTTTGATTTCGTGAATCCAGTGGTTGCCTTCGGGCGGCTCATCGACCGCGGTCGCAAGCTGGGGTTCAATGAAACTGAGCCGTGTCGTTACGCGAAACATGAGGGGTATGTAGAGGTGGAACGCTCTCCGGGGAAGTGCCGCACGGCCAAGAAGCAACTCAAAGCGCTCCGCAATGCTGGCGTCGAGGTGTTAGACGATGGCCTGCGGTTAGTGCCGAAAGGTAAGTGGCGGTAGGTAGCCCGCCGATAGCCCAGGAATTGAAGACCTAGCCTAAATCATTGATATTACGGAAGACTTTCGATAGTCACGTCATCATTGGTATAGACGCAAATCTTGGCGGCAATGGCCATGGCTTTGCGCGCGATCGCCTCGGCGTCGAGCGGGCTGTCGAGAAGGGCACGCGCGGCGGCAAGGGCGTAGGCCCCGCCCGAGCCGATCCCCATTACGGCGTCGTCGGGCTCGAGCACGTCGCCGGTGCCGGTCAGGACCAGGCTCTCGTCGGCATCGGCCACGATCATCATGGCCTCGAGCCGGCGCAAATAGCGGTCGGTGCGCCAGTCCTTGGCAAGCTCGACGCACGCCCGCTTGAGCTGATCGGGAAAGCGCTCAAGCTTGGTCTCGAGCCGCTCGAACAGGGTGAAGGCGTCGGCAGTCGAACCGGCGAAGCCCACGATCACGCTGCCCGAGCCCACCCGGCGCACCTTCTTCGCCGTGCCCTTGATGATGGTCTGGCCGAGGCTCACCTGGCCGTCGCCCGCGATCACCACTTTGCCGCCCTTGCGGACGGTCAGAATCGTGGTGCCGTGCCAGGTTTCGGGGGAGGACGCGGAAGAACTCATGGAACCAGCCATATCGGGAGAGGTAAGCCCGTTCAAGCTTCGCGGGTTAACGCTCTGATAGCACTCTTCGGCCCCCTCGCGTATAAGCGACCCGCGGCTCGGAAGCGAATTGCTAAGAGCCTTGAGGTTAAGCTCTCGACCATGCAGAAGCGAAGCAAGGACACTGCCCCGCGGCGGGAAACCACGGCACGCCGGGCGAGCGTCACCCGCCGGACCAAGGAGACCGCGATTTCGGCCTCGGTCGATCTCGACGGCACCGGTGCCTATGACATTGCGACCGGCGTGGGCTTCCTCGACCACATGATCGAGCAGCTTGCCCGCCATGCCCTGATCGACATCACGCTGAAGGCCGAAGGCGATCTCCATATCGACCAGCACCACACGACCGAGGATGCCGGAATCGTGCTGGGTCAGGCCGTGGCAAAGGCGCTCGGGGACAAGAAGGGCATCGCGCGCTACGGCATTGCCTATCTTCCCATGGACGAGACGCTGACCCGCGTCGCGCTCGACGTTTCGGGGCGCCCGTTCCTCGTGTGGAATGTCACGTTCACGCGCTCGAAGATCGGGGAGATGGATACTGAGCTGTTCCGCGAGTGGTTTCAGGCCTTCGCGCAGCACGCCGGGCTCACGCTGCATGTCGAGACGCTCCACGGCGAGAATAGCCACCACATCGCCGAGACCTGCTATAAGGCGCTCGCCCGGGCGCTCCGTCAGGCGATCGCCATCGACGAGCGGCAGGAGGGCCGTGTGCCCTCGACCAAGGGCCAGCTTTAGAGGTTGCCGGATTTCCGCCGGCGCAACATGCGTGTTTGGCCGTGACCGTCTATTCCGTATATGAGCCGCCCGTTCCCGCAACGGACGTGATCGCGCGCGCGGACCGGCTCGCCTTCGTCAGAGAGGGCTTCTCCTGGGTCGCCCTTCTCGTGCCCCTGCTGTGGCTGGTCTATCACCGCATGTGGATCGAGTTCGTGGTGCTTCTTCTCGTCTATATCGGATTGCAGCTCGCCTTCGGCAGCGATGCGCAAGGGCAGGCGCTAACGGCCTGGGCAGGCCTCGCCATCTCCGTCCTGTTCGCCTTCGAGGCCAACGATCTGCGCACGGCCTCGCTCGAGCGGCGCGGCTATCGATTGGCGGGCGTGGCGAGCGGCCGCGATCGCGTCGACGCCGAACGCTCGTTCTTCGTCAAGTGGCTGCCGGAGCAGGAGCGGGCCGCGTCGATCACCCCGCCGCCGCGGCGCGAGACCGCAGCGCGGACGCCGCTACCGCGTGAAGAGGGCGAGGAGGTCATCGGGCTCTTCCCGCAGCCGTGAGCTATCATGCGCGTCGCCATCATTGATTACGGTTCGGGAAACCTGCACTCCGCCGCTAAGGCCTTCGAGCGGGCGGCGCGGGAGGGCGCCTCCACGCTCGCCGTCAAAGTGACGTCGAGGCCCGAGGAGGTCCGTGGGGCGGAACGCATCGTGCTGCCGGGCGTCGGCGCCTTCGCCGATTGCCGGCAGGGTCTTGCGCGCATCCCCGGCATGATCGAGGCCCTCGACGAAGTCCGTGCAAAAGCGCGGCAAGCCCTTTCTCGGCATCTGCGTCGGGCTTCAGCTCATGGCCGAGCGCGGGCTCGAACACGGGCTCACGCCCGGGCTCGGCTGGATCGAGGGCGAGGTCCGGGCGATCGCGCCAGGCGATGCTTCGCTCAAGATCCCGCATATGGGCTGGAACACGCTCGCGCTTCGGCGCAAACACGCGCTTTTCGAAGGCATTCCCACTGGTGAGACCGGGCTCAACGCCTATTTCGTGCACTCCTACCACCTCGTACCGGAGCGGCAGGAAGCGCTTGTCGCCAGCACCGATTACGGCGGTCCCATCACCGCCTTCGTCGCCAAGGACAATCTCGCGGGTAGCCAGTTCCACCCCGAGAAAAGCCAGAAGCTCGGGCTCGCTCTGATCGCCAATTTCCTCAAGTGGAAGCCGTAAGCTTCGCCGATGATCCTGTTCCCGGCCATAGACCTCAAGGACGGACACTGCGTGCGTCTCCGCCAGGGCGAGATGACGGAAGCGACCGTGTTCAACACCGACCCCGCTGCGCAGGCGCGCATATTCGAGGAACAAGGCTTCGAGTGGCTGCACGTGGTCGATCTCAACGGCGCGTTCGAAGGCCGCCCCGTCAATGACAAGGCTGTCGAGGCGATCTTCGACGCCGTGCATATCTCGCTCCAGCTCGGCGGCGGTATCCGCGACCTCGACACGATCGTCGCCTGGCTCGAGAGGGGCGTCGATCGTGTCATTCTCGGCACGGTGGCGGTGCGGAACCCCGCTCTCGTGCGCGAGGCTGCCCGCGATTTCCCGGGCTGCATTGCCGTCGGGATCGATGCGCGCGACGGCAAGGTCGCGATCGAGGGTTGGGCGGAGACGAGCGAGATGACCGCGCTCGATCTTGCCCGAAGATTCGAGGATGCCGGGGTCGCCGCCATCATCCACACCGACATTGCCCGCGACGGCGTGCTCGAGGGGCTCAACCTCGACGCATCGGCCGCGATCGCGGGCGCCGTCGCCATTCCGGTGATCACGAGCGGCGGGCTTGCCGGGATCGATGACGTGAAGAGGCTGCTCGAGCCGCGCTACGCCATGCTCGAAGGCGCGGTCGCCGGGCGCGCGCTCTACGACGGGCGGCTCGACCCGCGCGAAGCGCTCGCGCTCATCGGCCGGCAGCGCCCGTTCTGACCATGTTGAAGATTCGCCTTATCCCCTGCCTCGACGTGAAAGAGGGGCGCGTCGTCAAAGGCGTCAAATTCGTCGACCTGCGCGACGCCGGCGATCCGGTCGAGGCCGCCGCCGCCTACGACGCGGCCGGCGCGGACGAGCTTTGCTTTCTCGACATCACGGCGAGCCACGAGAAGCGCGGCACCATTCTCGACGTCGTGTGCCGCACCGCCGAACGCTGCTTCATGCCGCTCACGGTCGGCGGCGGCGTTCGCTCGATCGAGGACGTGCGCGCTCTGCTCGAAGCCGGCGCCGACAAGGTCTCCATCAACACGGCGGCGGTGAAGGACAGGAGCCTGGTGCGCGCCGCCTCGGAGAAGTTCGGCGCGCAATGCATCGTCGTCGCCATGGACGCGAAACGCGTCTCCGGCAATGGCGGGGCGCCACGCTTCGAAATTTTCACCCACGGGGGGCGCGAGGCGACCGGCATCGAAGCGGTCGCTTACGCGCGCGAGGTGACCGCGCTCGGCGCAGGCGAGATCCTGCTCACCTCCATGGATCGCGACGGCACGCGCAAGGGCTTCGATCTCGAACTCACCCGCGCCATTGCCGATGCCGTGACTGTGCCCGTGATAGCGAGCGGCGGGGTGGGCACGCTCGATCACCTGGTCGAGGGCGTCCGCCAGGGCCACGCCTCGGCCGTGCTCGCGGCCTCGATCTTCCACTACGGCGAACACTCGATCGGCGAGGCCAAGCGCCATATGGCCGCCTCGGGCCTGCCCATGCGGCTTGACCCTTGACCGCTGAAGCGCGACCGACCCCGGTCATGCCACCTTTTGGTGAGTATCTCCGGAGCTTCCTATTTTCATGACAGCGCCGGGGGTGTATGAGCCAAGTCATGAGCAAAGACGTCCTCTCTCGCCTTGCCGCCATTATCAAGTCGCGCCGGCACGCGCGGCCGGAAGACTCCCATACACGGCGGCTGCTCGACGAGGGGCCGATCAAGCCGGCCAAGAAGCTGGGCGAAGAGGCCGTCGAGGTTGCCATTGCCGCGCTTTCCCAGGGCAAGAAGGCCCTGATCGGAGAGAGCGCCGATCTGCTCTATCATCTGCTCGTGGTGCTTGAGTCCCGCGAGGTCG
>CAWFRD010000039.1:0-16023 GCA_963818165.1 uncultured Alphaproteobacteria bacterium | reverse complement strand
ACGCCATCAACCCGCGATAGATATTGCCGGCGCCGACGACGAGGCAGATCTCCGCGCCGGAAGCGGCGGCCGCGGCAATATCCCGCGTAATCGGGAAAAGCACGTCGAGATCGATGCCGTAGCCCCTGTCGCCGGCAAGCGCCTCGCCCGAAAGCTTCAACAGCACCCGGCGATAGCGAAGGTTCTTGGCCGCTCCCTTCCCTGCCATCAACCTTCCTCCCGCCTTGCGCGGAGTGTCTCGTCTCACGTCAAGAGCGAGCAGCGCTTGCCCATCCTAGGCAGCCTCGTCGCCCGCGCGCTCGATCCCTTCGCCGAGCGCGAAGCGGTGGAAGCGCGTGATCTTGATCGGGGCGCCGGCCGCCTTCTCGGCGTCGGCCACGGCGTTTGCAACCTTCGTCTCCGGATCGTGCACGAAAGCCTGCGCAAGCAGAACCACGTCCTCGTAGAATTTGCGCAAGCGGCCTTCGACCATCTTCTCGATGACCGGCGCGGGCTTGCCCAATTCCTTGGCCTGCTCGGTCAGCACGGCCCGCTCCCGCGCGATCACGTCCTTGCCGAGGCTCTCGACGTCGACGGCTTGCGGATTGGCCGCGGCGATATGCATGGCAAGCTGCTTGCCGAACGCCGCAAGCTGTTTTGCGTCGCCCTTCGATTCGAGCGCCACGATGACGCCGATCTTGCCGAGCCCCGGCGCCATGGTGTTGTGCATGTAGCCCGCCACCCTACCGTTCTTGACGGAGAGGAAGGCCGTGCGCCGGAGCGTCATGTTCTCGCCGATCGTGCCGATCATCTCCTTGATGGTGTCGGCCACCGTCGCCTTGCCACCCGGGAACTTCGCGTTCATCAACTTGTCGACGTTGCCCTTGGCGCCGATTGCGGTTTTGGCAATTCCGGACGCCATGTCCTGGAAGGTGGCGTTGCGCGCCACGAAATCGGTTTCCGAATTGACTTCAACGAGCGCCGCCTCGTGCGCGTCGGCGGCAAGCCCGATCAACCCCTCGGCGGCGACGCGACCGGCTTTCTTGGCGGCCTTGGCGAGGCCCTTGGCTCTGAGCCAGTCGACCGCGGCCTCCATATCGCCGCCCGTCTCGGCGAGCGCCGCCTTGCAATCCATCATGCCTGCGCCGGTCTTGTCGCGCAGGTACTTCACCATGGTCGCGGTAATATTCGCCATTCCTCGCCTCAGTCGTTCTTGCCTCGCGCCGTGAACGCGGGAGGCTGCGCCGCTTAGTCTTCCCGAGCCGCTTTCGGAGCCGCCACCCTTGGCTTTCGGCCTGGCTTCCTGCCGTCGGACTTGCCCCTCGGAGCGCCCCTGGCATCGCCACGCCCTTGTCTCTTGCGCGGACGCGCATCGGGCTTCCGGGCCGGCGCCTCGCCCTCGCCTTCGGCGTCGAGCGCTTGCTCGGCCAGAGGATCCTCGGCGGCGCCAAGATCGGTGCCGATCGCGCCCTGCGCCCGCTCGATCCCGTCGATCGCCGCGCGCGAGATCAGGTCGCAATAGAGCGTGATGGCGCGACCGGCATCGTCATTGCCGGGGATGGGATGGCTGATGCCTTCGGGATCGCAATTTAAGTCGACCACCGCGACCACCGGCGTATTCAGCTTGCGCGCCTCGGCGATTGCGATCGCTTCCTTGTTTGTGTCGATGACGAACATGAGATCGGGAAGCGCCCCCATATCCTTGATGCCGCCGAGCGACCGCTCGAGCTTATCCTTCTCGCGGGTAAGCTGCAGCAGTTCCTTCTTGGTGAGACCGTGAGTCTCGCCTTGCAGCAGTTCCTCGAGCGACTTGAGCCGCTTGATCGAGTTGGAGATGGTCCGCCAATTGGTCAGCGTGCCGCCGAGCCAGCGGTGATTGACGAAATACTGCGCGCAGGATTTGGCGGCATCGGCCACGGCCTCCGAGGCCTGGCGCTTGGTGCCGACGAAGAGAACACGGCCGCCTTTGGACACGACGTCGGAGACGGTAAGCAGCGCCTGATGCAGAAGCGGCACGGTTTGCGTGAGGTCGATGATGTGAATGTTGTTGCGGGAACCGTAGATGAACGGCGCCATCTTCGGGTTCCAGCGATGGGTCTGATGACCGAAATGAACGCCCGCTTCGAGCAGCTGGCGCATAGTGATATTGGGCAGTGCCATTGGACTGCGAACTCCTTTTTCCGGTTCTGCCGCCGCGGGATAGGAAGACCGGGGCTCTTTAGGCCCAAAGTCACCGGAGCGAGCGCAAGGGCTCCAAGAGCCCAAGCGACGCATCCCGCGTGTGAGATGGTGCGGTTTATAGGGAGCGCATTCCGCCTTGGCAAGGCCCCGCGCTCGCGCCGGTTGAGGCCCGCAAGCGGCCTCAAAAGACACTGATCGCGGCCACTCCGGCCACGAGTTTCAGCGCGCTTCTCTGCTTCGGGGTCGAGTCGATCCCTTGCGGAAGCACGAACTCGACCTCGCGTCTCAGATCGTCGAGGCGAACCACGAGGCGGAACTGCCCCTGCCCGCCTCCCGGCCCCACCTGCTCGGCAAGAGGCTTCAACGCCCGAATGTCCTCGACATAGATCTTCATGCCGTCATGGCGCGCTTCGGCCGCACGGTCGAGCGAGGTGAGGCGCTGGACGCGCACCTTGACGGTTTCGCCGTCGGCCTCCGCTTCGACATCGAGAAGAACCGGGGTCCCGGGCTCAAGGAGAGGCCGGGAGGCGGAGAGCGCGTCTGAGAACACCACCGCCTCGAACTGGCCGGTCGGGTCGGAGAAGGCAACGAAGGCGTAGGCGTTGCCGGTCTTGCCCTTGCGCTCCCGCGCCTGAAGCACGGTGCCAGCGAGCGTTCCGACGACGCGGCGTAAACGTGCCTTGGCGGCAAACTCGACCCATGTCTCGGCGCCGAGCGCTTCGAGCACTTCCTTGTAGTCGTCGAGGGGATGGCCGGTGAGGAAGAAGCCGACGGCCTCGAACTCGCGCGAGAGCTTGTCGGTCGGCACCCACGGATTTGCGGCGCGGAGGTCGATGGGAGACGGAAGGTGCGCCGCGCCCGAAAAAAGGTCGTTCTGGCCTTCGGCGGTCGTTTCCAGCGACCGGTTGCCCTCGGCGATGATGCGATCGACATTAGCGAAGGCCGTGGCGCGATCGATCCCGAGTTCATCGAGGGCGCCGGAAGCGGCGAGCGTCTCCAAGGCCCGCTTGTTGATGAGGCGCGGGTTGATGCGCCGGGCAAAATCCGAGACGTCGCGGAAAGGTCCGTGCGTCGCGCGCTCCTCGGCGAGTTGCATGATCGCCTGCCGGCCGACATTCTTCAGCGCCGCGAGCGAATAGCGGATCGCGCTCTCGCTCGGCAGGAAATCCACGTCCGAACGGTTGATCGAGGGCGGCTCGATCGTCATGCCGAGACGCCGCGCCTCCTGCGCGAAGCCGCTTAGCTTGTCAGCATTGCTCATATCGAGGGTCATCGAGGCCGCGAGGAACTCGCTCGGGTAGTTGGCCTTGAGATACGCCGTCTGGTACGCGATCAAGGCGTAGGCCGCGGCGTGGGACTTGTTGAAGCCGTAGCCCGCGAATTTCGCCACAAGTTCGAAGATGTATTCGGCGCGGGCGCGATCGACGCCGTTCGCCACCGCCCCCTCGATGAAGCGGGATTTCTGCGCCGCCATCTCCTTCTTGATCTTCTTGCCCATGGCGCGGCGCAAAAGATCGGCCTCGCCGAGCGAGAAGCCCGACAGCACCTGCGCGATCTGCATCACCTGTTCCTGGTAGATGATGACGCCGTAGGTCTCCTTCAGGATCGGCTCGATCGTGGAGTGGAGCGTCTCGATGCTTTCGCGTCCGTGCTTCCGGTTCACGTAGGAATCGATGTTGTCCATCGGTCCCGGCCGGTAGAGCGCCACGATCGCGATGATGTCCTCGAAGCGGTCGGGCTTGAGCTTGCGGAGCGCATCGCGCATGCCCTGACCTTCGAGCTGGAACACGCCGATCGTGTCGCCTTTTTGCAGAAGCGTGTAGGTCGCCGCATCGTCGAGCGGGAATACTGCCGGATCGATTGCGATTCCCTGCCGCGCGATCAGCTTCCGCGCGGTTTCGATCACGGTGAGCGTCTTGAGGCCGAGGAAATCGAACTTCACCAAACCCGCGGCCTCGGCCCATTTCATGCTGAACTGGGTCGCGGGCAGCTGTGCGCGGGCGTCGCGATAGAGGGGCACGAGGTCGATCAAGGGACGGTCGGCGATGACCACGCCCGCGGCATGGGTGGAGGCATGGCGATAGAGGCCCTCGAGGCGCTGGCCGATATCGAGCAACTTGGCCACGATCGGCTCGGCGTCGCGCGCCTCCTGGAGGCGCGGCTCGCCGGCGATGGCCTGCGCCAGCGTGACCGGATTTGCGGGATTCATCGGCACGAGCTTGCACAGCCGGTCGACCTGCCCGTAGGGCATCTGCAACACGCGGCCCACGTCGCGAAGCACGGCGCGGGCCTGGAGCTTGCCGAAGGTGATGATGTGGGCGACGCGGTGTGCGCCATAGCGCTCGCGCACATAGGCAATCACTTCGTCGCGCCGGTCCTGACAGAAATCGATGTCGAAATCGGGCATCGACACGCGCTCCGGATTCAAGAAGCGCTCGAACAGGAGGCCGAAGCGGATCGGATCGAGATCGGTGATGGTCAGCGCATAGGCGACGAGCGAGCCCGCGCCCGAGCCGCGGCCGGGCCCGACCGGAATGTCTTCCGCCTTCGCCCATTTGATGAAATCGGCGACGATCAGAAAGTAACCCTGATAGTTCATGCTGGTGATGACATCGAGCTCGAAGGCGAGGCGTTTCGAATAGGCGCCCTCGTCGTAACCCTGCGCCAGACCATGCTGGGCGATCCGGTCCCTCAGGCCCTGTTCGGACTGGCGCCTGAGCTCCGCCGCTTCGGTCTCGGCGCGTTGCTCCGGCGCCGCGGCCCCCGTCACGAACGGCGGGAGGATCGGCTGGCGCTGGAGAGGCCGGTAGGCGCAGCGGCGTGCGATCTCGATCGTATTGTTGAGCGCTTCGGGCAGATCGGCGAAGAGTTTGCGCATCGCCTCGCCCGTCTTGAAGTAATGCTCAGGGCTCAAGCGGCGCCGGTCGTCGACGGCGACATAGCTTCCTTCGGCGATGCAGAGCAGCGCGTCGTGCGCCTCAAAGTCGTCGGCACTCGCGAAATAGGGCTCGTTGGTCGCGACAATGGGGATGTCGAAGTCATAGGCGAGCGAAAGCAGACGGGGCTCGACCGTCCGCTCCTGGGTGAGCCCGTGGCGCTGGAGCTCGATATAGAAACGGTCGCCGAAAATGCGCTTTAGCTCCTCGGCTCGAGCGCGGGCAAGCTCGGCATTGCCGTCGGCGAGGCTTCGATCGATCGGTCCCTCAACGCCGCCGCTCAGCGCGATGAGACCTTCGGCGCGCGCGGCAAGATCGGCGATGGCCGTGACCGTCTCCCCCGTTTCGCTCGCGGCGAAATAGGCCTCGGTCGAGAGGTGCATGAGATTGGCATAGCCTTGAGCGTTCTTGGCGAGCAGCGCGATGCGCCCATCAGCCCGCGGCCTGTGATGATCGCCCCCCGGGAGCGGGCTTGCGGGCGCACCCGTAAAGGTGAGCGAGAGCGTCATGCCGATGATCGGCTGCACACCCGCCTTGGCAAGCGCTTCGGAGAATTCGAGCGCACCGAAGAGACTGTTGGTATCGGTCAGGGCCAGCGCGGGCGCGCCATCGGCGCGCGCTAGCGCCGCCAGTTTCTCGACCGTGAGCGCGCCCTCAAGGAGCGAGTATGCCGAATGCACCCGAAGATGCACGAAGGGCTTGTGCTCGCTCGCCATGCCTCACCGTCCCGCCTCTCGCCGCCTGCCGCGCTCAGCCTGGAGGATTCGGGTTCCCGGCCGAAGGGCTGGCCGGCGCCGGCCTCGCCTTATCCCCGCGTTTCCGCGCATTCGCCGAGATCCAGGTAGTCTATGTTCTTATTTTGTTCTAATCAAGACAGGGCCGCTAGCAGCGCGCAATCTTGGCCACCGCCACCTCTTCCTCCACGAGGCGCCCGTCCATGAGGCGAAGGACGCGATCCATGCGCGCGGCAAGATCGAGATTGTGGGTCGCCACGACCGCTGCCACGCCCGACTGGCGCACGAGCTTCAGCAGCTGCTCGAACACGCGCTCGGCGGTATGCGGATCGAGATTGCCGGTGGGCTCGTCGGCGAGAACCACCTTGGGGTCGTTGGCAACGGCGCGGGAGATTGCCACGCGCTGCTGCTCGCCGCCCGAGAGCTGGGCCGGACGGTGATCCCACCGCTCTTCGAGACCGAGCGAGCCGAGCAGCTCCTTCGCCCGCGCCTTTGCCTTGTCGCGGCTCGAGCCAAGAATGAGCTGAGGCAGCACCACATTCTCGAGCGCCGAGAACTCTGGCAATAGATGATGGAACTGATACACGAAGCCAACCTCCATGCGGCGCATGCGGGTCTGCTCGTTGTCGGAGAGCTGGCCGCAATCGATGCCGTTGATGAGGACCTGCCCTCCGTCGGCGCGCTCGAGAAGTCCCGCGATATGGAGCAGCGTCGATTTGCCTGCGCCCGAAGGCCCGAGCAGCGCGACCGCTTCGCCGGGGAAGAAGGAGGCTGAGGCGCCCTTCAAGACGTCGATGCGGCGATTGCCTTGGATGTAGGCCCGCTCAAGCCGCTCAAGTCGAAGCACTGGCGACATCTTGCTGTCCACTTTCGGGCCCTACTCGTAACGCAACGCTTCGACCGGATCGAGACGCGAGGCCCGCCAGGAAGGATAGAGCGTGGCAAGGATCGACAGGACGAGCGCCATGATGACGACCGACGCCGTTTCGCCTTTGTCCATCTCGGCCGGCAGCTGCGACAGGTAATAGAGCTCGGGCGCGAAGAGCTCGGTGGCCGTTAGCCAGCCGATGAACTCGCGCAAGCGATCGATGTTGAGGCAGACAAGCACGCCGAGCAGAAGTCCCGCCAACGTACCGACGATGCCGATGCTTGCGCCGGTGATGAAGAAGATGCGCATGACGGCGGCGCGGCTCGCACCCATGGTGCGCAGGATGGCGATATCGTGGCCCTTGTCCTTCACGAGCATGATCAGGCCTGAAATGATGTTGAGCGCTGCAACGAGCACGATCAGCGTGAGGATCAGGAACATCACGTTGCGCTCGACCTGGAGCGCGGTGAAGAAGGTCGCGTTCCGCTGGCGCCAATCCGTGACATAGATGCTCGAACCGCCGGCGCTGACGATCTCCGGCGCGAGCTTGGCGACATCGTCGGGCAAATCGAGCACGACCTCCAGCACGGTCACCATGTTGGGCTGGTTGAAATAGAGCTGCGCCTCGTTGAGCGGCATGAACAGAATGCTCGCATCGTATTCCGACATGCCGATCTCGAAGATCGCGGCGACGGGATAGCGTTTGACGCGAGGCGCGGTGCCGAGCGCGGTCGAGGCGCCGCGCGGGGTCAGTAGCGAGACCTGATCGCCGACCTTGACGTTCAGCTCGTTGGCGAGTCGTGTGCCGAGCGCGACGCCTGGAACTTGGTCGAGACCGTCGAGCGTGCCGAAGCGGATATTGTTGGCGATGGCCTTGAGCTGCTTGAGGTCGGATTCGCGCAAGCCCCGCACCAGCGCTCCGCTCGACGTCGAAGGCGTCGAGATCATCACCTGCCCTTCGACGAGGGGAAGCGCGAATTTGACGCCGGGCACGGTGCGGACCCGGTCCGCCACCTCGTCGTAGTCGGTGAAGTTCGCGAGGCTGTGCACGACGACATGGCCGTTCAGTCCGAGCATCTTGTGGAAGAGCTCCTGGCGGAAGCCGTTCATCACCGCCATCACGATGATGAGCGTGGCGACGCCAAGCATGATGCCGATGAAGGAGAAGCCGGCGATGACCGAGATGAAGCCCTCCTTGCGGCGCGCCCGCAAGTAGCGCAGCGCCACCATCCACTCGAAGGGGGCGAAAGCTCGCGTCCCGGTTTCTGCGCTCATGCGGCTACCTTGCTCTTTTCGCTCGCGGATTGGACAAGGCGATTTAAGGCGGATTCGAAGGTGAGACTATGGCGGGCGCCGGTCGCGCGTTCCTTCAGCTCCACTTCGCCCGAGGCCACACCCTTCGGCCCGACGATGACCTGCCAGGGCAGACCGATCAAGTCCATGGCGGCGAATTTGGCCCCCGCCCGATCGTCGCGATCGTCATAAAGCACGCTCAATCCCGCCCCCTCGAGCTTCCCGTAAAGGTCCTCGCACGCCGCATCGGTCGCGGCGTCGCCCGCATTGACGTTGATGAGGCCGATATCGAACGGCGCCACAGCCTGCGGCCAGATGATGCCGGCATCGTCGTGCGAGGCCTCGATGATGGCGCCGACGAGCCGCGACACGCCGATCCCGTAAGAGCCCATTTGCACGGTGACGAGTTCGCCGCCGGGCCCCTGCACCTTGCAGCCCATCGCGTCGGAATATTTGGTGCCGAAGAAGAAGATGTGTCCGACCTCGATGCCGCGCGCGGTGACGCGATCCTTCTCAGGCACGTCGCGGGCGAAGCGCGCGGCGTCGTGCTTCTCGGAAGTCGCGGCGTACTTGCAGGTGAAGGCTTCAACCACCCCTGACAAATCGCCGTCATAGTCGATATCGGCGCCCGGCGAATCGAGCCGCGCGAGATCGCGATGGCAGAAGACCTTGGTTTCACCGGTGTCGGCGAGAATAATGAATTCGTGGCTCAAGTTTCCGCCGATCGGCCCGGTCTCGGCCACCATCGGCACCGATTTCAGCCCCATGCGAGCGAAGGCCCGCAAATAGGAGACGAACATCTTGTTGTAGGATTTGCGCGAATCCTCGACGGTGAGGTCGAAGGAATAGGAGTCCTTCATCAGGAACTCGCGCCCTCGCATCACGCCGAAGCGCGGCCTGATCTCGTCGCGGAACTTCCACTGGATGTGATAGAGGATGCGCGGCAGGTCCTTGTAGGACTTCACCGTGTCGCGGAAAATGGCCGTGATCAGCTCCTCGTTGGTGGGCCCGTACAGCATTTCGCGCTCGTGGCGGTCGCTGATGCGGAGCATCTCCTTGCCGTAAACTTCGTAGCGGCCGCTCTCCTGCCAGAGCTCGGCCGGCTGGATGGTCGGCATCAGAAGCTCGAGCGCTCCGGCGCGGTCCTGCTCCTCGCGCACGATCTGCTCGATCTTCTGGAGAACGCGAAAACCCAAGGGAAGCCACGAATAGATGCCGGCGCTCGCCTGGCGGATGAGCCCCGCCCGAAGCATGAGCCGGTGCGAGGCGATCTCGGCTTCCTTCGGATCGTCGCGGAGGAGCGGGAGGAAGTACCGGCTGAGGCGCATGGGCACCATTTATTGGCGGTTTAGGGCGGGTCGCGCTATCGCGGCCGCCCAGTGGAAGCAACCCTGCCTTACGTGGAGGGGGCTCCCCTCCCCGCCGGCCCCAGTCGCGGCTAATAGCTTACTTTCGCGCGCGTAAGCAATCCTGGGAAGGTGGCGGCGGGAATCAGGAGTGGGTCACTGGAAGGCCGCGGTGACGGCTTTGCCCACCCCGACGGACTCGCGCGTCTTCATTGTGTCCCGACGGAACGGAGGACGCCGCGCGGACGCGCTAAAAATTCCCAAAGTTTCTTGAGCTTAGGGCTTGGCACGGATGCCGCTGAGGTGGGGCGCAAATGCGCCGCCCCTTGTCACAATCGTGGTGACAATTTGGCGCGGGCGGAGTAGGGTGCCGCGCACAACGCGAAGAGTTCGGGACCAGTCGCGATCTCGAAGTCGGCGTTGAGATTGGGCAAGGTCCAAGTCTTGGGAGGAAGTAACTCCAGGCGCGCCGATCTTCTTCACGCAGGGGCGCAGCCGCTTCTAGCCAGCAGATCTTGATTGTCGTCACGACGAACGAGCCTTGATGGTTTGGGAGATAAGGAGTGAGTTACTCAAGCAAGGCCAGCCGGCCTTGCTTTTTTTTTGCGCCAGCATGCGCCCTCCACGACCGCCGGGTTACTGCACGCGCTCGTAGCGTGGAAAGAACGGAATGTCGTCGAGCGTGATCACGTGATGCACGATAATGGCGTAGAGCGCGGCGAAGATGATGCTTGAGACGACGGTCGTCGCGACCATTTTCGGCAGCAGATTCGGCAAATGCGGTGCGCTTTCGGCTGTGCCCGGCGAGACCTTCTCGCCCGCCTCCTCGGAGGTGCGGACGCCGATCGGCAGCATGGCGAACAGCACGATCCACCAGATGATGAAGTAGATCGCGAGCGCGAAAGCGAGCGTCATCGCCTACGCCTCCTCGAGCTCAACCAGCGTCCCGCAAAAATCCTTGGGGTGCAGGAACAGCACCGGCTTGCCGTGCGCGCCAATCTTGGGTTCGCCCTGCCCAAGCACGCGCGCGCCTTGCGCCACCAAGCGGTCGCGCGCCGCGATGATATCGGGGACCTCGTAGCAGAGATGATGAATTCCGCCATTGGGGTTCCGCTCGAGAAAACCCGCGATCGGCGAGCCCTCGCCAAGCACGCCGAGAAGCTCGATCTTGGTGTTGGGAAGCTCGATGAATACGGTGGTCACGCCGTGCTCTGGCTGATCCACCGCCTCGGACACGCGCGCGCCAAGCGTATTGCGATAGACTTGCGTAGCCGCTGCGAGGTCAGGCACGGCGATGGCGACGTGGTTCAAGCGGCCGATCATTGGTCCAACTCTCCGTTCGGCGGCGTCATGGCCCGGGAAGTCTATAACACCGTCAGAAGGACCGAGCACATGGGCTTCTTGCCCCAGGCTTGGTTCACGGCGGCGCGGACGCTGCGGCGCACGGCATCGCTCACAAGCGCCTGGTCTTTTCGCTTCGGGCGCGGAATGCTCTCGATCGTGCCGATCACCGCCTGACGGACAATCTCGGAGAACGGCGTTCCTTGCGCCTCGGCGGCAGGCAGCCCGGTGAGCGCGATCTCCGGTTCTGCAAGCAGGACGCCCTTCGACGACAGCACCAGCGACACGGCGACGTAACCCGCGAAACTCAGCTTGCGGCGCTCGCGCACCTGGCCGTCGTCGGCGCGGGTGAGGATCGTGCCGTCGCGGTAGAGCCTTCCCACCGGAACGTCGTCGATGATCTGCGCCGGCCCGGGCAGGAGCCGCACCATGGAGCCATTGCGCGCCCTGACGACATGCTCGACGCCGAGACTTCTCGGCGAGCCTCGCATGGGCTTCCAGATGCCGGCCCTCGCCATGCATCGGAATGGCGATGCCGGGCTTCACCCAGGCGTAGAGCTGCTCGAGTTCGCCGCGGCGTGGGTGACCCGAGACGTGGACCGGCGCATCCTGGTCGGTAATCACCTCCACGCCCATATCCGCCAATCCGTTCTGTACGCGCGACACGGCCTTTTCGTTGCCGGGAATGGTGCGCGAGGAAAAAATCACCTGATCGCCCTTTTCGATCTCGACATTGGGGTGTTCGCCTTGCGCGATGCGCGCGAGCGCCGCGCGAGGCTCGCCCTGGCTTCCCGTGCACAAGGCAACGACCTTGCGCCGCGGGAATTTGGCGAAGACGGTCTCATCGTGGAAATGGAGATTGGGGTCGAGATAGCCGGTCGCCTGCGCCGCCTCGATCACGCGGAGCATTGCCCGGCCGACGACGACAAGCTCGCGGCCGGCGGCGCGAGCGGCCTTGGCGACAGAGCCGAGACGGGCGACGTTCGAAGCGAAGGTGGTGACTGCGACCCGGTTCGGCGCCTCGCGGATCAACCGCGCCAGTACCAAAGCCACGTCGGCCTCGGAGGGCGAAACTCCGTCGCGGATCGCATTGGTGGAATCGCAGATGAGCGCCGCGATGCCATCGTCTCCGAGCGCTTTCAGCCTTGCCATGTCGGTCGGAGCGCTCGTGAGCGGGTTGTCGTCGAGCTTCCAGTCGCCGGTGTGGAGAGCGGCGCCAAGCGGCGTCCGGATCACCACGGCGGAGGGCTCGGGGATCGAATGGGACATGCTGATCAGCTCGACATCGAACGGGCCGATCTTGCGGCGATCCCCCATCGGGATGACCTGCAAGGGGAAGCCGTTGACGAGGCCGATCTCGGCGAGCTTCGATTTGAGCATCTCGGCGGTGAAGGGCGTGGCGTAGACCGGGATTCCGGCGAGCGCGGGCCACAGATCGGCCACGGCGCCGAAATGATCTTCATGTGCGTGGGTGAGCAGGAGCCCGGCGATATTGTGCCGCTCTTCCTCGATGAACCGAATGTCGGGAAGGATCACATCGATACCGGGCTCGGCCTCGCCGCCGAAGGTGACGCCCATATCGACGATGAGCCATTCGCGGGCGCCCTCGCTGCCGTAGCCGTAGAGATAGAGATTCATGCCGATCTCGCCCACGCCGCCGAGCGGCAGGAAGACGAAATCGGCGTTCGGTGCGTGCGATTTGCGCGACATTCCCGCGGGCGAGACCTAGTTGCTCAAGAAGAAGACGTCGCCGGCGGCGATACGATACTCGCCGTCGGGCGTCATCAGCCGGAGCGCGCCGTCGGCATCGAGGCCGCCATACACGCCCTCGGTCTCCTCGCCATGGACCTTGACGCGCAAGGGCCTGCCGGCGGGACCTGCGCGATCGAGCCAGGCGCGTCGGACGGTCGGGAAGCAAGACCCCTCTCCCCAGCGCGCGAGCCACTCATGCGTCGTCGCGGCCAGCACTTCGAGCGCCTCGGCCGGCGTCACCATGATGTCGTAGGCGCCGAGACTGATCGCCGGTTGCGGCAAATCCTCGGGGTGGCTTGCGAGATTGACCCCGGTGCCGATCACGATGATCGAGCGGTTCTCGATCGTGCTTCCGACATTTTCGAGGAGGACGCCCGCGAGCTTCTCGCCGGCGAGCAAGATGTCGTTCGGCCATTTGAGCAAGAGCTCCGACCGGCCCTCGTAAGCGATCAGCTTGGCGATCGTATCGTAGGCGACGATGCCGGCGAGGAGCGCGAGCTGGCCCGCGACGCGAGGCGCAACATTCACACCGATCAGGAGGCTCGCGAACAGATTGCCGGGACGCGAGATCCATTCGCGCCCGCCGCGGCCGCGGCCTTGCGACTGCCGCGCGGACCAAATCCAGAGCGGTCCGGGCTCGCCCACCTTTGCGCGCCGCCGCGCCTCGGCATTGGTCGAGTCGACCGCTTCGATCCTGAGCAGCCGGTAGCCGCTCGGCAATTTTGGCAATGAGGATGTAAAAGATGCCATTTAAAACAGTGACTTAGCTGCAAGCCCGGCCGCGTCCACCAAGGGTGCCGGATAAACCGAATAGACGAGGACAAAGATCCCGCTCAACCCAAGCGCTGCGGCGAGTGTCGCCGGCATCGGCTCGAAAGCCTCAGCGGGAGCATCGAAATACATAATCTTGATGATGCGGAGATAGTAGTAGGCCCCCACCACGCTCAAGAGCACGCCGATCACCGCAAGCGCGTAGAGGCCGGCATGGATGGCGGCGAGAAACACGTAGAACTTGGCGAAGAATCCCGCAAGAGGCGGAATGCCCGCGAGCGAAAAGAGCAGCATCGCCAATAGGAAAGCCATCGCCGGATTGGTGCGGGAGAGACCAGACAAAGCGTCGATGTTTTCGACCATGCGGCCATTGCGGCGCATGGCGAGGATGCAGGCGAAGGTCCCGAGCGTCATGGCGAGATAGATCGCAAGATAGAACACGACGCCGGCGACGCCTTCGGCGCTTCCCGCGGCAAGTCCGACCAGCGCGTAACCCATATGCCCGATCGAGCTATAGGCCATCAGGCGCTTGATGTTGGTCTGGCCGATGGCGGCAAACGCGCCGAGCGCCATCGAGGCGATGGCGAGGAACACCACGATCTGCCGCCACTCCGCCGTCACCGCCGGAAAGGCGGTGACGAGCACGCGGACCGTGAGCGCCATGGCGGCGAGCTTCGGGGCGGCGGCGAAGAAAGCCGTGACCGGCGTCGGCGCGCCCTCATAGACGTCGGGCGTCCACATATGGAACGGCACGGCCGAGATCTTGAAGGCGAAGCCCGCCATCAAGAACACGAGGCCGAAGATGAGCCCGATATTGGCGCCTGAGGGCTGCACGGCCGCGGCGATAACCGCGAAGTTCGTCGAGCCGGTGAAGCCGTAAACGAGCGATGCGCCATAGAGCAGCATGCCTGAGGAGAGCGCGCCGAGGACGAAATATTTGAGACCCGCTTCGGCCGAGCGCGCCGAGTTGCGCTTGAAGGCTGCGACCACGTAGAGCGAGAGGCTCTGCAATTCGAGACCGACATAAAGCGCGATCAGGTCGTTCGCCGAGATCATCATCATCATGCCGGTCGTGGCGAAGAGAACGAGCACCGGATATTCGAATTTGAGGCCGCCCGCCTCGCGCCAATAGTCGGCCGACATGAGAAGCGCCACGGCGGCGCCCGTGAGCGTGAGCAGCTTCAGCATCCGGGCGAAGGGATCGACGATGAAGCTGCCGTCAAATACGGTCGCCGTGCCTGAGCTGCTCGCAACGAAGAAGCAGGCAACCGCCAAGAGCAGCACCGCAAGCCAGAGGATAAGCTCGCCCGACGCCTTGCGCGTGAAGACGCCGAGCATCAGGAGCGCCATGGCGCCGCTCGCCAAGGTGATTTCGGGAAGCAACGCGGCTATGTCGTCGAGGTGGGACACGGGCCCGCGCTCCTATGGCACCAGAGCGAGCCGCGCCTGCTCGGCTGCGGCAAGGCTTGCGTTGAAGCCCTTGATCAGGGCTTCGACCGAAACGGCCGACACGTCGAGAACGGGCGCCGGGTAGAAGCCGAAAAGGATCGTGAGCACGACGAGCGGCGCCATCACCGCGGCCTCGCGCCAGGTGAGGTCGGCGATCGCTTTCAGGCTCGCCTTCTCGAGCTTGCCGAAGATGATGCGGCGATAGAGCCAGAGCGCGTAGGCCGCAGACAGGATGACGCCGGTCGTGGCGAGGAACGCGACCCAAGTGTTGACGCGGAAGGCGCCGGTCAAGCTCAAGAACTCTCCGACGAAGCCGCTCGTGCCGGGAAGCCCGACATTGGCGAGCGTGAAGACCATGAAGCAGAAGGCATAGATCGGCATGCGGTCGGCAAGCCCGCCGAACGCCGCGATCTCACGCGTATGCATGCGGTCGTAGATCACCCCGACACAGAGGAAGAGCGCGGCCGAGACGATGCCGTGCGAGAGCATCTGGAAGATGCCGCCCTGCAGACCCTGCATCGTGAGCGTGAACACGCCGATGGTCACGAAGCCCATATGGGCGACGGAGGAATAGGCGATCAGCTTCTTCACGTCTTCCTGCGCGAGCGCCACGAGCGAGGTGTAGATGATGGCGACGACAGAGAGCGCGAAGATGAGCGGCGCGAACTCGGCGGAAGCTAGCGGGAACATCGGGATCGAGAAGCGGAGGAAGCCGTAGCCGCCCATCTTCAAGAGAATGCCGGCGAGGATGACGGAGCCGGCCGTCGGCGCCTCGACATGGGCGTCGGGAAGCCAGGTGTGTACCGGCCACATCGGGAGCTTCACGGCGAAGGAGGCGAGGAAGGCGAACCAGAGCCATTTCTGCATTTCCGGCGAGAAGCCATGCGTCAGCAGCACCGGAATGTCGGTCGTGCCCGCCTCCCAATAGATCGCCATGATGGCGAGCAGCATCAGCAGCGAGCCCGCGAGCGTATAAAGGAAGAACTTGAAGCTCGCATAGACGCGGCGCTTGCCGCCCCAGACCCCGATGATGAGGAACATCGGGATCAGGCCGCCCTCGAAGAAGAGATAAAACAGCACGAGATCGAGCGAGGTAAAGACGCCGATCATCAGCGTCTCGAGCACGAGGAAGGCGATCATGTACTCCTTCACGCGCTCGGTGATCGCAACCCAGCTCGCAAGGATGCAGAGCGGCATGAGGAAGGTCGTAAGCAGCACGAACGGGAGCGAAATGCCGTCGACCCCCATGTGAAAGCTGATCGGCCCGAGCCAGGGCCTCAGCTCGACGAATTGGAACTGGGCGGTCAGCGGATCGAAGTCGCGCAGGAGGATGAGCGACAGCGCGAAGGTGATGAGCGTGGTCCACAGCGCGA
>CAWFRD010000038.1:0-114940 GCA_963818165.1 uncultured Alphaproteobacteria bacterium | reverse complement strand
ATGAAAATCAACAAGGCGCCGCGCTACGTGCTCGTCAATGTCCCGGCCTTCTTCGCCCAGGCGGTCGAGCGTGGAACGCTCGCACTCGAGAGCAATGTCATCACGGGCAAGCCCGCGCGCGCGACGCCGCAAATCTCGGCCTCGATCGTCGAGGTCAACTTCTATCCGACGTGGAGCGTGCCAGAAATCGTGGCCCAGCAAGATCTCATTCCGAAGATCCGGAAAGATCCGGAGTACTTCACCGCCGAACACTTCACCGTCATGACCGACTGGAAGTCGCCGCCGCTCGATCCCGCCACGGTCAATTGGGAATCGCCGCAAGTCGCGAGCTACAAGTTCCGCCAGGAGCCGGGGCCGTTCAACGCGCTCGGGGTCGTGCGCATCAACATGCCGAACAGGCATTCCGTCTATATGCACGATACGCCTTTGAAGCAGCTCTTCAGCCAGAGCGCGCGCGCCTTCTCATCGGGATGCGTGCGGGTGCAAAAGGTCACCGAGCTCGTTGCCTGGCTGCTCGGCGCGCAGGGCGGATGGACCTTGGCCAAGGTCGAGGCGCAAATCGACAGCGGCAAGAAGCTCGACGTGAAGCTCGATCAGCCCGTGCCGGTGCATTTCGTCTATGTGACGGCCTTCGCGAGCGGCAATGGGGTCGCGCAGTTCAGGCCCGACATCTACGGGCGCGATGCAACCTTCGGCGCGCCCGACGATCCGCAGGACGCGGTCGTGGCGCAGCAGGCCCGCGCCGTCACGCCCTAGCCATTTCCGGCAGCCGTGCCGCGATAGCCGGAAAGCCTCCAGAAATGCAGGAGCCGCGTTTTCTTCTCCTCGAGCTTGACGCGTTCCACCGAGAGCCGGCGGAAGGCAGCAAACTCATCCGCCAGTGTCGCGGGGCAGCGCCGGAGCAACACGTAGAGGATTGGCTCCGGCGTTGCCGCCGGGAACGGCCGATGTCGTGATCGGCGCGATCCTGGGCACGGTCTTTCCTATTGGGTGCGCGACCGCTTCGCCGCGCGGCGCTGGCTGTTCGAGCGAACCCCTCAAGGCGGCTACAGGCTCCGGGGACTCAGGACCCAGCGCTGGCTCGGCTGGCCGCGGATAGGGCAGCCGCGCTCGAAGCTGCAAGCCGCCCAAACTAGGAAGCCTGTGCAAAAGGCCTCCGCAATCCCTATATTGAGGCCAAGGGCTTGAGCCGAACGGCCGCGCAAGCCCTTCACATCTCTCTTGAACCTGCTATAGGTTCCGGCCCCGTCCTCTTGGGGGGCAAAGACGTTGGCGCGGGGTGGAGCAGCCCGGTAGCTCGTCAGGCTCATAACCTGAAGGTCGTAGGTTCAAATCCTACCCCCGCAACCATCTCGATCTGCAGGGCCTTCGCCTTCATTGAGCGGCGGTGGCCGGCATCTATCGCTAATATTGCGACTTGGCTGATCGCATGGCTTTCTCGAGAGCCTGATATTCCACGCAGGGCGTGCCGCAGCGTTTCTCGATTTCCACAAGCTCGAGCCAAGCCAGGTCGAGCTCGCCCTTGCTGACATATCCCTCGCCGAGATATTCGCGCGTGTCGACATTGTCGGGATCGATGTCCAAGGCCTTCTTGTAAAGTGAAATGCCGAGGTCGATGTTGCCGAGCTTGCGGTGGCTATAGCCGAGATAGGTCAAGACGGCGGGATCGTTATCATTCGCCGCCAATTCCAAAACTTTGATGGCGTCTTGGTAATGGCCGTCGAGCGCCAGTTGCCGGCCTGCACGCGCCAAGTCCTCGTCTGACAGCAGTCCCGATTTTTGCGCTACGCATTTCCGCTCTTGTTTGCTCCAGGCGGTGCCGCTCGGGCATTTTTTCGACTTGCCCCAGTTCCAAAAATCGAAGCCGTAGCTCGGCGAAGCCGACGTGACTGCCAAGGCCAGAATAGGCAGTGACAAAATGGCCGACCACCGTTTCGGCCGTTGGCTGGATTTCGCAAATGTCATGGTGCTACTCCCGTCTCGCGGCAAATTCACAACAGTCATTCAGCCTTCAGGCCGAGCTCAGTCGCCGCGGCGGCAATCTTGCCGGATGCTGCCGTATCGTCCTTGAAGACCTCGAGCGCCTTGCGGAACGTTGTCGCCGCGACCTCTTTCTCGCCAAGCACAACGCGCGAGCGCATGAGAAGGGTCCAGCCTTCCACGTCTCGCGGAGAACTCTCCAGCCGATTTGCCAGGCCCTCGACCATCGATCGGATTGCAGCATCGCGCTCGTTCGCAGGCATGGCTTCGGACGTGGCAACCTTATCGACGCTTCGTCCGTCACCTTTGCCGGCAGTCTCGGTCTGCAAAGACGAAGCTGTCTCTATATTGTCGCTTTCGGCCGCCTTCGCCTTGGCTTCGTCGTAGGCGAGCTTGAACTCGGCGGAACTCGGTTCAAGCTCTACCGCTCTCGCGTACGCGGTCGCTGCCTGTTGATAGCCCCCGGTTTGGAAATAGGACCAGCCGAGCATCCGCCAGCCTTCGATGTCCTCCGGCGAGGTCTTCAGGCGAGCCGCCAGCCGTTCGATCATTGTGTTCACGTCAGGCAGCAGTTTGTTGGCTGCCGCCACAGACGCCGGGTCGCCGGTCGCGGTGGAACCCGCGTAGTCCGCGAGACGCTGAAGCATTTCCTCATTCGACTCTGAACGCGACAGCAAGAGTGAGATCGTGTCCCCCGCGCCGGTCGCCTCGGGAGGATCCCTCATATAAGAGATAGCAGCGCCAATGCCTGCAACGAGGAGAAAGACCGCGGCGGCCACAATCCATGCCCCGGCAGTAGCTCGACGATCTTGATTTGAGGAAGCGGTCATCTGGTGATATTATCTCCTCGCCGTTCGGCGATTCCGTTACGCTGCGATCGGTTCCGGCGCAGAAAATGGCAAGCGGCGAGGCTGCATACCCGACATTGTGTTCACTGCACTGATGCTGCGGCTAGAATCACTTTTCGTATCGTCACTATGGAGTGATCTTATGAGTAGTCGGAAGTTGCTCCCCTCTGTTGTGACGGCTTGCTTGCTGACGGTCGGTTTGGGAGGCGTTGGCCCAAATGCCGCGTCGGCCGGGCAGGTCGTGCTGAAGCCCGGCGAAAGCGCAAGGAACGATGTGGTCGAGATCAAGCATCGTAGCCGCGGCCCATGGTTTTACCTGCCTATAGCTCCGAGCTATCTCGCCTATGACTATCCCTACTATTACAGCCGCGGTCATTATCCGACCCACATCGCTCCGGGCTATGTCTACTATGGCTATCGTCTGCGTACGGCGCCCAATGCTCCTATTGGCACCGGATATGCTTCACCGATAGGGCGATAGAAACGAACACTTGCTTTCTCCTTACCAAACCGGAGCCGTCATTGGCGAACGTTAGAACTTCCTGCGGAGCTCGGCCCGACGATGCCGAAATTGTCTTCGAAGTGTCTTCGAAGCGCCCTCGAAGTGTCGATGTCTTCGTTGGCGTTCGCGAGGATCTGATAGGTCGTATCGGCGCGGAACAGCCAGGCCCGGTTGATCGGGACCTGATAGCGAACACCGAAGCCGAATTGCGTGTCCTGGGCGCCAATGCCGTCGTCCTCGAAGGGCTCCACCATCGCCACCTCGAAGACGATCTGCCGATCCAGATTGAAGAGATACTGCAAGCCGATCGCGCCGCCGAAAGCGTTTGAGGCAGTGTCGTCGAGTTTCGGGTAGCCCGTCAGGGCATCGGTCTCGAAATTGATCCCAACGTTCTTCAGTATCCCCGCATTATTGCCATCGACCAGTGGCTGTGGGTTGCCGAAGCCGATGAAGAAGTTGGCGTACGGGATCAGCGTGCTCGGCAAGCCCGAGATCAGGCTGTTCTCCGAAATGATGGCAAAGCCGTCGTCCTTCAGGTCGTCCACATCCGATGTCGTCGGCAAAGTTCGCGAACAAGCGCGTCGAGTTCGACAAGGTATTGTAGTAGCGCCGGGAGTAAGCGACTGTCAGGAAGTTCGTCAGTAGACCGTCGAGTTCGTCGCGGCCCTCGATCAGGCCATAGCCTGCTTCGATATAGCCGTCGAGGGCGTCGATGAAGGCGGTTACGCCATAGAGTGGGTTCTCGTCCTCGTTCGCTGCGATGTTTCCCGCGTTGTCGACATTGTCGAACGCCGCGAAGAAGGTGATGTCGAAATTGGCAAGGCCGAGCGCCGCCGAGTTCCTCGCCGGGAGGGTCAAAGCGCCGCCGAGGATCGCGTCGTTCGCCCAGATCCCGTTCTGCAGGAACAGCGGGAAGAGACCGACGGTGAAGGGCAGGTCGAAACTGGCGTCCTTGCCCGCGATACCGGAATAGATCGAGCCGGCGTCGCCCTCGAAAAACAGCGTTTGCGGGTCGGTGTCGAACTCCTCGGTGAACTTATCGTCGCCGTCGCCGCCGCCGAACTCGAAGCGGGTGAATGCGACGTTGTCGTCCTGAAGCGGGGTGAAGAAGGCATGGATTCGTTCAGTGCCGGTGATCTTGAGGTCAACGTCGATATTCACCCGGGTCGCGATCTGGGCAATATCGATGCCGTTGTTGCTGTTGTAGGCGACCGCCGTCCGCCAGTCGCCGTAGATGGCGAGACCCGGCAGCAGCGGATTCAATCGACCGAAAAGGGTGCTGCTCTCGTCGTATAAACCGGAGGTGTATTGCTGGCGGCCTAGCTCAACCGGCGGCCGCGGTGGCTCGACCGGACTTTTCCCGCCGTAGATTTCGACCTGTCCTTCGGCGTTGTATTCGGCGTCGTATTTCGGATCGGATCGGAAAGTGGCCAGGGCCAATTTGTCTTGCTTGCGGGACTGGCTGCTGCTTTTTGCCGCCGCAGGCTCTACGATCGTGCCGGACGTCGCGAGGCAAACACCGGCGACCAGTGCGATAGGGGTAATCGTTGACCTGGCAAAAGGCACGGCGGAAGCCCCACGTCGTGGTTCTGACCGCCCCCAGCAGTACCCCCGCGCCCCGTGCGGGTATTCATGCGAAACTTTTTGCTTCTCGGTACTAGCGCTTCACTTCAACCTCCACCGCGAAATCGTGAAAGTTCATGATCCGCTCGTTCATGCTCCGCTCCATCTCCTTGGTGGAACCGACGAAGCGCATGAAGTAGATCGGCTCCGCACGGCTCCTCATGCGGAAGGCGAGGCGATACTTGCCCGGCTTCTTGATCAGGTTGCCCGGCACTTGGTACTTGACCACCTTCTCACCCAGCGGCGTCAGCGAGCGGTTCTCCATCCGCACCAGAGGCGGATGGTTGAGAACAGAGGTCGGAACCCCCGGCGGACGCAAATGCGGCAGCGGATCGATGTCGACATTCACCGGCAGGTACATCTCGCGGTCAGTGCCCTTGACGTTGGTCGTCAGAAACATGGTCTGGAAGTGCACCAACTGTTGGTCCGTCTTGATGCGGCCGGCCGCGACATCCAGGCTGTGCAGGTTGGCCATGTCGCCGTTGCTGTCGACATAGCCCGACTCCCAGACATTCTTGTCGTCGGGATCGAGGAGGGCGACGTTCACCCAGAGCTGCGGCTGCGCGCCCAGTGAACCGGATGGCAGGTTGTGCCCCGTATTGGTGTTCTTGATCTTGTAGGAGAACGCCAGGGTCTTGCCGACCTGCGGGGCGCCCTCGACGTAAGGACCCTTGACGTCGCTACTGTTCTCCATGACCTGCTTCCTGAGCTTGTCGCGCTCGTCGAGCTTGGCGAGATTCTCCTCGATGATCTGCCGGGCATCTTCACGGTCGAGCGGATCGGCCCAGCGCTTGGGAAAGTCGGCCTTGATCTTGCCGTCCGCGACCTTGTCTTCGAACGCGGTGGTGCCCCAGCCGGAGCGCCAGTCGAACTGCAGCCAATCCTTGACGCTAAAGGCCTGGGCCTTGGTGTTGTGAGGAAAGATGCCGGGGTGGGCGATCGAATAGCCCGGGCCGACGAAGCGGTGATTGGCGTGCTTGCGTCCCGGATTGATCTCCTTGCCGCCGACCACGGCGGAAGGCGCGGTCGCATAGCCCTTTGGCTGTCCGGGCACCTTGCCCATGTGGCAGTCCTGGCACGTGACGCCGGCTTTGCGTGCCGGGCTGTCGCGATACTGATCCCAGACGATCTCCAGCTTGATGCCGAGGTTAACGGCGACCTGGTGGCAGCTGACGCAGAACTCCGACTTGGTGATCTGGTCGTTCGTGATCATGCCCTCGTGAATGTCATTGCCGCGCCCGTCATTGCTGGTTTTGACCGAGTAGGTATCCTTGTTGGCGATGACGTCCTTGATCACGCTCTTTTCGCCGCTGCCGTAGACCGGCTCGTAGATCTTGCCCGGCTCGACCCGGCGCTCGCCGTTGACCTTGCCGTAGGCCTCTTTGACCCGGTGGCAGGTGATGCAGCTCACGCCCTCGCGCGAGATCGGGCTACGCGCCCAGAGCGGCGTGTCGCGCGGCTCGCCGAGCTGCGTGCCGACCTGCTGGTGGCAGCGTACGCAGAAGGTGCCGACCGTACCTTGGGTCAGTTCCTGGAATTTCTGCTCGAACTTGTGGAACATCGGCGAGATCGACGCATAGGCATGCTGCGACGACGACCATTCTTCGTAGATTTGCTTATGGCATTCGCCACATTGCGCCGCTGTGGGATAGAGGGAGAGAGTCTCTTCGTCGACCGCGGGGCTCGGAGCTTTCTTCGTCCTTCGCGGCCTTTGCTTTCGCTCTTCTCTCTTGGTCCTCTTTGACAAGAGCTTCGAGCGCGGTGTGCGGATTGGTTACTGCGCCCGCTCCGTCATTCTGCGCGATAGTATTCTGGCTCGATGCTGCGTTTATCAGCACGGCGCTCGCGAAAGCGCAGCACAGCATCGAAATACCGGATAACTTCACCGCCTCCCCCTTATGTTTTTTAGGGCGGTACTTGATCGAGTTCCCTACGCGCAGAAGCGCTCGACCGTTATGTGGGGGTCCTATCACGACGAATTGGCGGCATGCTGTCACAACTAAGGCAATTTGGGTCCTCGTCGAATTCAAGTTGAATTTTGACTCCGGCGCCGTGCGCGACGCCGCGATGCGCAAGAAGCTGCTGTGACCCGCCGTCAAGCGCGAGGTCCTTGTGTCTGAGTTCGGCGTCGGAGGTGAGCGAGTCGGCTGGACGACGATCCTGTTCCACGCGACGATGACAAGATCCCCAACATCGAATCGCGCCTGGGAGGCCGCATTGGGCTCTTGGACAAAATCGTGAAATGTGTCCGCTTGCCGCCAGTGACCATCAAATGGTCATTGTCTGACCATGATGCTGACGGACGATAAAATAAGTCGGCGCCCCAACTGCCGAACCAAGAAGGGAAGCTGTTTCAAATTCAGAACGCTTGGTTTGCCGAGCATCACAGGCCCGGCGACTGCGGGTTCAATTGCGCCACCCGTAGATGGGGAACTTGAAGTCTTCCGAAATCGGACAATGGCGGGACGTCACCAAGTTTCGATCAATGGCAATCGCTTTCTGGCGCGCCACGGCGAGTTGCTGTTGGACGCTGCCCTGAGCAACGGCATCGATCTGCCCTATGACTGCCGCGCCGGCCATTGCGGCACCTGCTGCGTGCGGCTCATATCCGGCGAAGTGCGAGGCGGCGAGGGCGCCGAGCCGGGTATCGTTCATGCCTGTCAGTGCCGGGTCGTCGGCGATGTGGTGATCGAAAGGGGCGAGCCGTCGGGCGTTCGCACCGTCGAAGGCGTGCTGAGCTCATTGCGCCCGCTGTCGCCCGACGTGATGGAAGTCGGCATCAGCACCGAGCGCGCACTGCCCTATCGTGCCGGGCAATATGCGCGCGTGCGCTTCAGCGGCTATCCGAGCCGTCCCTACAGCATGACGCATCCCTTGCGCAGCGATCCGAACAACAGCTCTGTCTGGTTCCATGTCCGGCGCATGACGGATGGGCGTGTCAGCTCATCGCTCGGCAAGCGCATCACGCCGGGCCATCGGGTGAAGCTGACCGGACCCTACGGCTCGGCGCATTTCCGCTCCAATCTGGACCGGCTCATTCTTGTCGCGACCAGCACCGGCTTTGCGCCGATCTGGTCGATCGCCGTCGCCGCGCAGCGCGAGAACCCGGTGCGCAAATTGATGATCATCGCTGGAGGCCGAACCATCGAGTCGCTCTACATGGGGCCGGCGCTCGCGCGGCTGTCCCGCTTCCCCAATGTCCTCGTCGTGGCTTGCTGCAGCACGCCGCAGACGTTGGCTACGGCGGTGAAGCCTGGCCGGCCGACCGACTATCTGCCGCCCCTGTTGCCGACCGATGTGCTCTACGCCTGCGGCTCGCTGGCGATGGTCGATTCGGTCAAATCGATCGCGGCGCATATCGGTGCGGCCTGCTATTCGGATCCGTTCCTGCCGAGCACCGACCACACGGTCGAGGAAAGCGTTCTGGCCCGCGCGATGGGATGGCTTGCTGTGCGGACCAGCTGGCGGATGAGCCGGCTCGCTATCGATCGCCCCTGCGCCCCACGGGAACAGCAGGACGAGGCGTATGGGATGGCTGCAGCAGGGGTGAGTCACTATCGTTCTCAGAGCGCATAGCTTTCGGTCGATCGGTTTCGGGCCCAAAAACCCTCTTCGGTCATCCGTGCTTTGTCTCTGCGGCTTGCTGATGATCTTCGGCATTGCCGCGGATGGCGCTGTTGCGTTCGATACGGCTAAGATCGTCGGTCCGAATGCCTGTGCCGAATGTCACAAGCAGGAGGTCGAGGCCTGGAAGAGCACGCATCATTTCAAGACCTTCCGTGAAATGCCGCGCAATGCCGCGGCGGACGAAATCGCGGAAAAAATGGGCGTGCGTCGCATCAAGTCGGAGAGCTTGTGCCTGAATTGCCATTTCACGGTGCAGCAGAAGAACGACAAGGAAGAGCCGGTCGCGGGCATCTCCTGCGAATCCTGCCACGGCGCCGGGAAGGATTGGATCAAGGTCCATAGCGGGTTCAGCGGCAAGAAGGAGAAGACCGAGACCGAGGCCGAGGAGGAAGCGCGCTGGAAGCTCTCCGAATCCAAGGGAATGATCAGGTTGCACGCGCTCTACCAACTCGCGAAGAACTGCTACGGCTGCCATGTCGTGCCGGAAGAGGATCTCGTGAACAAAGGCGGCCATCGGGCCGGCAGCGCCTTCGAGCTGGTGTCCTGGTCGCAGGGCGAGGTGCTGCACAACACCTGGTATTCCAAGGGCAAGGACAACGTGCCGGCCAACGCGGCGCGCAAGCGGATGCTCTATCTCGTCGGCCTCGGCGTCGAGCTTGAGACGTCGTTGCGCGCGGTCGGAAAGGCGACGGTGAGAAATGTTTATGCGTTCGAGATGGCCAAGCGCGCTGATCGGGCGCGCGAGCAACTCGCCGCCGCGGCGAAAGCGGCGTCGAACGTGCCGGAAATCACCAAGATGGTCGAACTTGGCCATTCGGCCGGACTGAAGCTCAACAATGAACGGCCTCTGACGGCTGCCGCAGACGGCATCGCCAAGCTGCTCGCGGAAATCACCGAGAAGTATGACGGCAGCACGATGGCCGGGCTCGACAGCCTGATTCCCGGACCGGACAAGTTCAAGGGCAAGGCGAGAGAAGCCAGCGCGGTCAATTGATCCGAGCCGGCTGGAAACGTGAGGGCTCGATGGGGAAACAACCACCGCGATTGACGATTTCGGGGGGCTGCCGTGAGATCGGTGGGGCGGCAGTCTAACGGCTTGATCGGCGGACGCGGTCCCGGCAGCCAGACAATTCAGGGTCTTCTGATCGCGGCTATTTCCATCGGCCTGTTCTCGCTCGTCTGGATCTATGGCAACGGGCTCCGCGACCCGCGCTATCTCGATGGCTGGGTGCTGGCCGCGGGCGTCGGCTTGCAGCTCTTTTTCCACACGGCCATGAAGACGGCCCGCCTATCGACGCGATCGGCCCTGCGCTGGCGGAAGGTCCATATTTTTATCGGCTACCTCCTGATCGCAGCCTTCATCTCGCATTCGGATTTCTCTCTGCCGGACACCAGTCTCGAATGGGCGTTGTGGGCGAGCTTCGTGCTGGTGACGCTGAGCGGCATTTTCGGCACCTACCTCGCCTGGTCGCTGCAAGCCAAGCGCGGGATCGACGAGCGCGTCAGCTATAATCGCATCCCAGCCCGCCGCGCCGAGCTCGCGCGGGAGGTCCACGCCGCCGTCGCCAAGACCGATCAGCTCGAAGCTGCGATCGCGTTGCCGGCGCCGCCCTATCACGCCTGGATCACCGACCTCTACACCAACCACCTGCGGGACTTTTTCCAGGGTCAGCGCAATTTCACCGCCCATCTCATCGGCTCGCAGCGCCCGCTCAAGCGGTTGACCGACGAGATCGACACCCTGTCAAGCTATGTCGACCAGCAGAGCAAGGAGAAGCTTGCGGCCATCAAGAACCTGGTGGTGGAGAAGGACCGCCTCGATTTCGCGCGCGTCTATCTCGGGCTCACCAAGGGCTGGCTGTTCGTGCATGTGCCCGTCACCTATGCGCTGACGGTGCTCGTGGTGGTGCACATCCTTATCGTCTATGCCTTTTCATCGGGGGCGTGGTGATGCGGCGGCCGGTACGGACCAGATCGGTTCGGCCGCCGAAGGCCAAGAGGCCGGCGAACCCGGGTTCGCGGCGCGACCGTCTGGCGGCGATGCTGGGGCTCGCGACTGTCGTTTGCCTGGGCACGGCCTTCCTACTCTCCCGGGACACGCAATTCCTGATGCCGGGGCCGCTGGCGAGCGTTCACGGTGCGATCGAGAATTGCAGCGCCTGCCACACCAAGAGCGGCAGCAGCAAATTGAGCTGGATTCACGGCCTCGTCGCCGGCGATCCGCGCGCCGACAGCAAGGCCTGTCTCACCTGCCACAAGATGCCGAAGACGGCCTTCAACGCGCACAGCGCGTCAGCCGAAGTGTTGAAAGAAAGCACGAACCGGCTGACGAAAATCGCCGCGACGACGCCCGCGCCGCTATCGGCCCGAGCGCAGAGCAGCGTCTTCCCGACCCATGACGTGGTCGCACGAGGTCTCTATTGCGCGACGTGCCACCAGGAGCATCAGGGCGTCCATTTCAATCTGACCAAGATCGCCAACGAGCAATGCCGCTCCTGCCACGCGGTGAAGTTCGACAGCTTCGACAGCCATCACCCGAAATTCGAGAACTACCCGTTCAAGCGGCGCACGCGGATCGTCTACGACCATGCCGGCCATTTCGACAAGCACTTCCCGGAAGTGGCGAAGAAGTATCCGGCGAGGCGCATTCCAGATACGTGCTCGACCTGTCACGACAGCCGCGACGACGAGCGAGTCATGGCGGTCGCCCCGTTCGATCAGACCTGCACCACCTGCCATCTCGACCAGATCGTCGGCAAGGAGCGCGCCACCGGCCCGAAAGGCATTGCTTTCCTGACCCTGCCCGGCCTCGACCTGAAGACGCTGAAGGAAAAGAACGCCGCGATCGGCGAATGGCCTGAGGCCTCCGAAGCCGAGCTCTCACCGTTCATGAAGGTGATGATCGGCCGGGACGAGCGAGGCCGCGCTCTGATCAAGACCGTGGACAGCCTAAATCTCCAGGAACTGAGTGATGCAAGCGACGACCAGATCAAGGCGGTGACCAGTCTTGTCTGGGAGATCAAGCGGCTGTTCTACGCTCTGATCTCGGGAAAAGCGTCGGACGTCTTGGCCGACCTCAATATCGGCAGCGGGGTGAAGCTGAGCGCGAATCTCGTTGCCGATCTGTCTGCGAGCATCCCGCGCGATGTCGTCATCAGCGCGCAACAGCAGTGGCTACCCAATCTCGCCATTGAAATGGCCAATGGCCCGAACGCGAGCGCTCCGGAACAAGGTGGTTGGAGCACGGCGATTACAGCGGCCGAAACGGCCTCGCCCGAGGAGCCGTCTGATGCGGATGCGCCTGAGGCAGACCCGAACTCAGAAGCCGAAATCAGCGAAACCGCCAGCATAGCCAAACTCGATCCGCCAGTTTGCACCGCGAGTATCCTTGGTCAGTGTCTGGTGTTCAAGCAACAGAAGGACAAGGCCGAAGCGGCCAAAACCAAAGCAGCCGAGCCTGAAGGAGAAGCCGAAGAAAACGATAGCGCGAACGCCGAGCCGGATGACTCCGCATCTGCGGATTCTGCCTCCGAGGCGGAAGCAGATGCGCCAGCCGATGCCCCGGCGAACTCAGACACCGCTGCGGCGGCCGAGGACGCCGAGAACGCAACCGAGCCTGAAGCAGCGACCGGAAATACCGATGTCGCGAATGCCGAGCCCGGTGACGGCAAGGCAACGCCCTCGGCTGACGAACAACCTCAGGGCAAGGCAGCGGACCAAACCGACGATCTGCTCTTTCCCACTGAGGAAGAGCGTCGCGCGATTGAAGCTCATAACAAGCACGCCGAGAACGCAACCCGGGCTAAAGGAGCGGCCGGCAACGCCCCGGCGGTCTCGGATGCGGCGGCGGCTGAGCTTCAAACAGGGACTGCGCCCGCGGCCAGCATCGAAAGCGACGTGGATCCGGAGAGCTGGGCCGAATATGGCGGCTGGTACCGGCAGGATTACGCGATCTTCTACCGTCCCACCGGCCATAAGGACAAATTCATCTACTCGTGGCTCTCTTTGACCGGTCCCCAAGCGCCGAAAGGCGATAGGAGCCCGGCGGCGGCGGTCTTCGATTTTCTCACGCACAAGGACGCTCAGGGGTCATGCACGAAATGCCACAGCGTTGACGCTATGGACGGCGGAGGGCGGGTCGTCAATTTCTCTCCCCTTTCGGTCGAGAGCAAACGGGGACGCTTCACCAATTTCATCCATACGCCGCATTTCCAGGCGGTCGGGATCGGTCAGCGCATTGGCATCCTCGAGAATCGCGGTTGTCTCACCTGCCATGTCCTTGAAAAAGGTCCGCCCTATCTGAAGAGCTACGAGCAGGGCAATCCGCAAAATTTCGTGTCCAATTTCGGTGCGGTGAAAAAGGATCTCTGCCAGACCTGTCACAACAGCAGTACGGCGCGTCAAGACTGCCTGCTGTGCCACAAATATCATGTGAATGGCGTGAACACGCCAATCATGAACACGCAAATCCCAACTCAATAGCGTTTCGAATCCCGAAAGATTGCGACGCTGTGACTTGACCCGCGGCATGCGAAATCCTTGGCAGTATTCGAATTCGCCCGGACGGTCTTTGTTAAAGCACCGGTCTTTGCGCCAGAGGTGTCCTCCTATCTCAGGCTTATCTCAGGCTGGCGAGGTTGCTGGTGGTGGAGGCAGTCATCGGCGAACCCGTCTCCCTCTCGGAATTCCCTGTTTCGCGGGAAAATACAGGGAATTCTCAGCGGTTCCGAGCCGGTCGGGCCGTCCTGCTGCCAATACGCCTCTGTTTTTGCTGGTGAAGTTGAGCAAATTGCCTACTTGCAGGAGCAGGGAATTTTTACAGCGAAACAGGGAACTTCGACACGGGAACAGGGAGCTGAGCCCCACTGCAGCGGGCCATGATCTGTCGCCCCGCGAACTTGCGTCTTAGAGCGTTATCGGGTATAGTTAACAATTGGCATGACGGGGCAATGATGTTTGCGTCTCCTTACGGGGAGAGTGCCTCGTGTCGCTCGAAATCCCCAAATACATACATCCGGAGACGCGCAGTCTGATCGAGTCTGCCCTGGAGCAAGCTTGGCAGGAACTCAAGAGTGACGATCCTGCCGATGTCGCCCTAGGCCGCCGGAAGTTGGCAGGGACGATCGTCGCCCTGACCGCTATTGGCGAGACCGATCTGGCCAAACTTAAGCGATGCGCTCTGCATGCTGCCCGAGCGATGTCTCATAGTGCTTTGGGGGACGGTAAGGAACGTCGCGTTCGCAACAATGCTATTGAGAAGGAGAACCCGTCCTATGCAAGAAAAACGGATCAACATCGGCGAGGAGTATCAACGGCTGAGTAAGAACGGCTTTGATGCAGCTGTCCACTCGTTCGCCGAGGTGAACAAGAGCTTCCAGGCCCTCACGGACGAGATGACTGGCTATTCGAAGAAGGTATTCGACGACGGTTGCCGCGCTTGGGAGCAGTTGGTCGGCGCGAAGTCGTTTGATCGGGTACTTGAGATCCAGTCCCAGTACGCCAAGAAGGCTTATGACGACCACATGGCCGAGGTGTCGAAGCTTGGCGAGATGTATGTCAACCTGGCGCGTAACGCGTACAAGCCCGTCGAGCAGGCTGTTACCAAGCAGGCGCCCTAAAACGGTCTCAAGGTCACTAGTCGTCCCGAGCACCGTTAGCCCGCGTCAAAAAAGCCCGGAAAATGCCGATCTTTTTGTCGAGCGAGCGTTTAACGGCGTCGGCAGTTTTGGTCGCGCCAGCGCGGCGCGGCTCTCCTTCGTCTCGAAATCCGTTTCTAAGCAAGGCGCGCCGGGACTTCCTGTCGTTTGGGAAATCCATCTTGGCGGCATCCTTGCACGTCGTCGCAGCTTCAGCCGCCGTGAACTGAACGGGGAGCGCGAGCGCGGCGACGAAACCGATTGCGACAACAGCGAACAGCACTTTCAAGCCGCTCACTTTCCTCGACCCGCACATCCGCTGTGGCGATAGAGGGTGCCGAGAAGTGGAGGAACACAAACAACGGCTCGCCAAGGCCCGAAAGAAGAATAGGAGATATGCCACACGATGACCAAACGTCGGAGGCAAACCATCAAAAGCGTTCTGTGCCTATCGCTATTGATCCTATTGATGCCGAGCGCTTACGCCGCCTCATTGCCGGGCGACAGCGCCGACGGGAAGCGCTTGTATGACGCTAACTGCATGGGATGCCACGATACCAGCGTTTTCACGCGCAAGGACCGAGTCGTTCAGTCTTTGGATGCGCTGAAAAAGCAGTTGGTCAGCTGCAGTCATGCGGCAAAAAAAGAATTCTCCGTGAGCGAACTGCAGAACCTCCTCAAGTACTTGAACGATCAGTTTTATCAATTCCCCTAGGTGAGACTAGGAACAAGGATCAGGCCATGAAGATCGAAGGCACCACATTCGGTACCATCACGATTGACGGAAAGACTTATGGGCACGACGTGATCATTCGCCTCTCCGGCGAAGTGGTGAAGCGGAAGAAGAAGCTGTCAAAGAAGTACTACGGCACCTCGCACGTGCTCTCAAAGGACGAAGCGAAGTTCGTCTTCGAGAGGGGGTGCGAGCAGCTCATTCTCGGCTCGGGCCAGGTGGGCAATGTGCATCTATCGCCGGAAGCTGAGGCGTATTTTGCGAAGATGCGCTGCAAGGTACTATTGCAACCCACGCCCGAGGCGATCCAGGAGTTCAACAGGTCGAATGCAAAGAAGATCGGACTCTTTCACGTGACCTGCTGAGCGGACGGGTGCGCATGCGCTTGCGCCGGACAAGAGCTTCGCTTTGGGGAACATCGAGCGCCGGTGCGAGGCCGTTTGCGGGATCACAAGCCGCGAGATAGGCGGTAGATCACCGGGGACTCCGTCACTAACAGTGGGGCAGGAATATTGCCGCGCGTCGGGTAGTGGCACCTCTGAAAATCCTCACCTATAGCGGAAGGAGGCGTTCTTATGTCGAGCTATATTCTTTCAGATCCCAACTTCAGCGACGGGACTCACCCAGAGGTTATAGAAAAAATCATTGACCAGTTTCGCGGTCGATCTGGTCTGAAGCTCATCGGGTACGAACCCGATCCTGATTTTGATCGCCTCCCTGCAGAGTTGCTAGGTCGTCCCGAGGCGATGAGAGAAGCGCTGCTCGACGCAGCTGGTAAGGCATACCAGCTCATCGATATGGAGAAACAGCACGGTCATCATCCACGTATCGGAGCCGTCGACACTATCGAGATTTATCCCGCCAGAGACATTACGATCGACGAGTGCCGGGAATTCGCGGAAGAGCTTGGTCGGGAACTGTTCAAGCGGTACGACGTCCCCATTTATTTCACCGGCAAGAATGCCCGTCGCCTTGATCGCGAAGGTCTGACCGCCATTCGCAAGGGCAATTACGAGGGACTTAAAGAGGCGGTCCTCAAGGATCCCGAGCGGGCTCCAGACCTCGGGCCAGCGAAGTTGCACCCGACGGCGGGTGCCACGATTGTGGGCGCCGTTGAAGAGCACGACGCATATTTCAACGTGGTGCTGGACACAACGGATTTGGCGATTGCCAAGAAACTGGCCAGTTATGTGCGCGGCAAGACCGGTGGTTTCACCAACATTCAGGGCGTAATCGGTCTCCCTCAAACTCACCGTCGAACTGGCAAGTCTTGCGTGGCGGTGTCATGCGAAATTAGCAACCCCCTGAAGACCCCCATACACCGCGTCTATAATCTCCTCAAAGACGAGGCCGCTCGGTATGGAGTTAACGTTCTCGCAGGGCAAATCTGCGGGACCATTGGAGCGGAGGTGCTTGTTCAGACCGCGGAGTGGTATCTGAAACTTGAGGGAATAAACGGTCCTTGGGATTACAAGAGTCAAATCCTCGAGAATCACCTTTTGGAGCTTGAATCCTAGGACAAGGTTAGCCAGAAACAGACACGGGAGCCCTTTCCGTTCCCAAAGGAGCGGCTTCTGTGCCACCTGGCCTCAGGGCGGGCGCTTACGGCATAGCTTCTTGGCAGCGCCTCGACGGGGCGGTACCCCGTCTGGGAGCAGCGTCAACGTTTCCACTCGCATGCCCGACACGCGACAGGTCGCGCTCCTGAGTCTAGCCATTGGACTCCTTGGCCCTGCGGCGGCTGCACGAGCACAGGAGTTCGAAGTGCCCACCGTCGCGAGGTCGGCAATCGTCAGCGCGACCAATGATTACCGGCAGCAGAAGGGCCTCGCGCCCTTGCGGCAAAGCCCACCTGCGAGCCAGGTGGCGCAGGCCTACGCTACGTATCTCGCACGGACCAGGAAGACAGGTCATGGCGCCGATGGCCGGAACCCGGCAGAGCGACTGCGTGCCGCAGGCGTCAAATTCTGCAAGTTCCGCGGCGAGAACTGGCACCGTTCCTGGACCAGACCCAAACCAGCCCCTGCGGGCGCAGCAGTGGCGAAGGCCATGCGGTTCTGGAAAAAATCGCCGGGGCATGAGCGCGCTCTAAGGTCGGCCTCGACAGAGATTGGCGTCGGTGTCGCCGGCTGGAGACATGGCAATCAGTGGTACTATGTGGAGGTTCAAATGTTCCTCGATACCTCCTGCTTCGTGGGTGCAGGGCCTGGCCTGAACAATCCACCTCGTCCTGAACGGAATCCAAGAAGACTACAGCTGCCTTGAGCGCCGCTATCTGATACGCGAAGCGCGGACTTGTGGGACGGCTTTCGAGTTCTAATTCGTATGTTGGCCCGTGCCGTCCAGTGGCTAAGCGTGCTTTAGTTTGGCACTTCTGATGCGATGATCCTGGTTTGTGATGCCCGTGTTAACAGATGATGCCGATTTTGGGGCTCTCGCGATCGGTGCAGGTGCAGGCGCGGCGTTAGGGTCGGTTCTCGGTGCTAGAAGGAGAAATTATCGGAGGTAATGAAATGTATTCCGGGAGAAAGTTCGAGAGTATGCGCCAAGTCGGCTCACCACATGCGAAGTTATGACGCGCCGCAAGAACTCGCGGCAATGCGAGGCACGCGGCCTGAAGCAAGGCCACAACACTATGAGCGATGATCTGAAATTTCAGTTGCGCTTGACGTTGAGCGACGAATTCGCGCAAGTGGCGCGGAACGTTCCGGGAGACCCGTCGATTTCTGCGCTGACGGATATATTGAACAGGCATGATGCTGTCATGAAATGCCAGTTCGATGCTTTCGCAGATTATGTCAGCGAGGCCGAAGCCAACGGCATCGAGAATTTTCATCTTTATGAATGGACGAAAAAAACTATCGACGACCCTGCCAAGAAGTCAAAATACACCAAGTCTTTCGCGCTTTATGTCGGGGGCGACGAGGTCTACGAAAAGGACAAAGCGGACGCGCTAGAGGCCGAGCTGAAGCCTCTAGTCGGAGGTCCCATCGTCGCGAAGATGTTCAAATACGATACTGATCCCGCCCATAACCCACAGCAGCCGCGCCAAACATAGACCAAATCCTTAGCGTGGGCGATGGCGGGGACCGTACGACTTCACCTCATGTTCACCAGCGCGAAGGCGAATTATACTTCTTCGGCCTTCAAAGGTCGAAGAAACACTGCTGCCGCACTAGCGTAGAGGAGAGTTGCGGCCAGCACGACCGTCGAAAAACCGAACTTCATGGCGATCAAGGTGGCGAGGATGGCGCTTAGGACCGAGGCGCAGCCGTTCATGCCCCAGGCCCAGGGTACGAGGTCCCGTGCTGCCGTCCACACTCGCGCAAGTCCAAGCGGAAACGGCATGCCCATGAAGAAGGCCAGTGGAGCGATCAGCCCAAGCGAGACCAAGATCTTGGCGACGTCGGTGAGGGACAGGAGCGAATCGAATACGCGGGGCAAAATCAAGACGTAGAGCAGCGACAGCGCGATGATGCTGACTACGGAAAGCTGGATCGCGGAAACCTGCGGGCCCCGACCAGGACTGGCCCTATGCCACGCGTCGACGCGCTCGGCAAACCACGATGACACGCCGCTCCCGACGCCGGCGAACAGGAGGAAGCCCGTCAAGACAACGGCAACCGCATATAGAGGATGGCTCAGAAACAGGATGAACTTCTGGATGAAGGCAATCTCGACGAAGAGGAAGGCCAGACCAAGAGCAAGGAAGTAGGCCGCGATGCGCCAGATCTGAAAAGATGGAGCAAGAACCCGCCGTCTCGCCCAAAGCGGCGCTATAATGAGCACGGCGCTTAGCGCTATGGCCTGCATTAGGGTAGCGACCAGGATCACGCTGCCGAGCTCCAGAAGGCCAGCGCCGCCGGCCCTCCGGATCGCCATTAGCTCCGGCAACGTGCGCCATTTCAAGAAGTCGAAAAAATAGGGCCGCTCGTCTGTGGCCGGCGTGATGTCGAACTTGTAGCGGGCAATGAAGGCGTCGCGCTCCGCTCCGATCAGAGCCATGGCGCCCATGAAGAAGTAAGGCTCATCCAGAACGTTGAAGCGGTTGGCTTCATCGGCTCTGATCCCGGGATAGTAGCAGAGATCGAACGAGCGCTCCTTCGAGAAGGCCTTGGCTTTGGCGATCTCCGTTTCCGTTACGACGCCATTCTTGACCAGCAGTGTGGTGGTGTTGAGACCACGAAGCAGAACGAGGCGTTGCTCAGGGCTCTCGATGCCCAACCCATGCAAGGCCTCGACCGCGGTGGCGAACAGCTTCAGCGTGTCGCGCGGCGGTAGGGTGAGCCAGCGTGTGATGCTGAGCCAGCCGCCGGGGCGTAGACGTCGAAGGTAATGCTCGAAGGCCTCGACCGTATAGATGTAGGTCTCGCTGAGTCCGTGCACCCCCGACGCCCCGGCGCCCGAGGCGTCCAACAGGGGAAGCTGCACGAGGTCCCACTCATGCTTGCTCGCGGTGACAAATCCGCGCGCGTCGGCCACATGCACCCGAATCTCGGGCCGGCTGTAAATTCTGCCCGCATACTCCGCATGAGCTTCCCCGACCAGGCGTACGATGTTGGGGTCGAGTTCCACTACATCGATTCGTGTGGCCCAATGGTAGAGGGCTTGCAGGACGCTGCTCCCGCCGCCGGCGCCAAGCACCAGCACCGAAGGCCGTTCCACGAGATGATAGGCCAGCGCGTCGGGGGTGTAGTCGAGATAGGCCAGCCGTTCGCGCCGGCCGTCGAAGCGGGTGATCGGCGTCATCGAACCGCCGTCGACGAAAACGCCGAGCTGATCTGGCGGCACCGCCGGCGCGTTCAGGCTAAGTCCCGGCACATAGCGAAAAGGAACGTTTGGGCTCTCGACGACCGAAAGAAGGCTCAGCGGTCCCGAGTGCTCGCTCAGCACTCTCGTGCCTAAGACCTTGAGCGCGCCGGGAAGGCCCTTATAGTCGGAGATCCGCAGGGCGAACCACCCATCGGGCAGCACCCAGACCGTGATGGCCAGCATCAGAGCGCCCACCGACACAGCAGGCCAAAAAACCAGCCTTCGGTTCAACCCAACCAGTGCCGTTGAGCTAAACCCCATGGCGGCAACCAGTCGAAGAGTGTCCGACGGGGGCAACACGAAGAGCGCTGCGACGACACCAAGGGCGCCCAGGGCCGATCCGATCAGGTTGGCCGCATAAATGCGGCCAACCTTGTCGCCGCAACAGACAAAGGCGAGACCTACGCAGGTGGCGCCGCAAAAGAACGGAATAACCAGCAGCAGATACATAGCCAGCAGGTACAGGAGTTGACCCGGGTCCCAGACAACCGCCAGAGCGTTGAACGGCAAGGCCTGCGCCGCGAGGAAGCTCGCCGGAGCGGAAAGCGCGAACAATCCGGCGCTCACTGCGAAGCTCGCCGTGAAGCGCGATCCGACCCAGTGTTGCCAGAGAGCCAGCCATGTCCCACTGGCGCCAAAGCCGAGCAAGGCGATGCTGATCGCCATGAAGGCGAAATGGTGCCACTGAACGATCGCGAAGAGCCGGACCAGAAGGACCTCGTAGGCCAATATCGCCGCCGAGATGACAGCTAGGGCGAGGTAAGTGATCATTGAGTGTCTCGCGTCAGCGGCACGAAACTGACGGGCAAGAGCTGGCGGGTCGTGATCTCCCCACCACTCGTCTTCTCGACCAGGGTCAGGAATTGAGGCCCAAAGACGCTACCGATGGGGACCACCATGCGACCGCCTGACTTGAGCTGCTTCACAAGGGGCGGCGGGACGTGGCCAGCGGCGGCGGTCACCAGAATCCCGTCGAAGGGGCCACACTCCGGCCATCCGAAATAGCCATCGCCGATCTTGGTCTGGACGTTGTCATAGCCGAGGGCCTTGAGACGCCGCGTGGCGGTCTCGCCGAGTCCGGGTATGATCTCGATGGTGCAGACGGTCTTTGCCAGCGGCGAGAGCACCGCGGCCTGGTAGCCAGACCCTGTGCCAATCTCGAGCACCGTTGAATCCGGGCCCCCCCGTAAGAGGTGGGTCATCAGCGCGACAATGAACGGCTGAGAGATCGTCTGCCCGTAACCGATGGGCAGCGGCGCGTCCGCATAGGCTTGGCGCTCGACCCCATCCGGCACAAACTCGTGCCGGGGCACCTTGCCCATGACATCGAGGACCTTCGCCGATATACCGTCGGTGCCAATCGCCTCGGGGAGCAGAGTCGCATGGGCCTCGATCGTGCGCACCATCGCCGCGCGGGACGCGGTCCAGGGGTCCTGTTGCGCCGGGGCCGTATCGCAGAGTGTGTTCACGAAGGCCAGCACGGCCACCAGGCGCCAGAGGTCACCCGGCCATCGGGTTCTTGCTCTCGTGAAAGGCCTCCACATATTGCCTGGCATGGCCGAACTGCGATGGAGCCGCGACGGCACTGCGGCGCGTGACGGTCTTTTCCAGTCAGAACGGTACCGATCCGCATCCATCGGTATCAAGCAAAATGACTGCGGGCGCTTGCATCTCGCAGCTCTTTGGCCCGCACTTCGACGTTGCTTTGTGTGCGCGCGCAAATCGCCAGCGCGGCGCCGGCATCTGCCAGCGCCTTGGCGACGGCCTGTCCCACCTGTCCGTCGCCGCTCACGCCCGTCACTACGGCGACTTTGCCTTCTAGACTGACCTGCATGTCGTTTAATCCGATACTCGCGTTAGTATAACTCACAGCGCTGACATTGGAGTAGCGGTTAGCCGATCACAGCGCTGGAACTTACGCGCCCTGCCTATCGGAGCAAAGGATGGCGACGGTTGTCGTGTTTGGCGGTGGGGGTTTCCTTGGTCGGCGACTGGTAGACCGCCTGACCGCCGAGGGGATGACTGTACGCGTCGCCGTGCGGCATCCGGACCCGGCCCGGATTGAGCTGCGATCGATGGGTTTCGAGCGGGTCACGGTCGTCCCTGCCGATGTGCGCGATCAAGCCTCGGTTGCCGCCGCCATTGCCGGGGCCGACGCCGTGGTCAACGCGGTCTCGGCCTATATCGAGAAGGGTGGGGTGACCTTCGAGGCCGTGCATGTACGAGGGGCCGAGAATGTAGCGCGGGAGGCAGCTGCGGCCGGGGTTGCGCGGCTCGTGCTTGTATCCGGAATTGGCGCCGATCCCGATTCAAGCTCGCCATACATCCGGGCTCGAGGACGCGGCGAAGTGATCGTTCGGCAGGCGTTCCCAGGGGCTACGATCGTCCGTCCGGGGGCCATGTTCGGTCCCGGCGATGCATTGTTCGGCACGCTCGCCGCGCTTGCTCGGCTGCTGCCAGCACTGCCGCTTATCGGCGGCGGCTCCACCCGATTGCAGCCAATCTTTGTGGAAGACGTGGCTGAGGCTATCAGTAGCATCCTCAGCGACCCCGGGACCGTCGGCCGGACCTACGAGCTTGCTGGTCCCAAAGTGTACACGCTGCACGAGCTGGTTAACATGACGCTCCAGCTCATGGGCAAACGGCGACTGCTCGTGCCAATTCCCTTTGCAGTAGCCGAGGTCCAGGCGCGACTATTCGAGTTCCTGCCTAACCCACCGCTCACCACCGGCCAGGTTGACCTTCTCAAGACGGACAATGTGGTGAGCGGGGCGCTGCCAAATGTCCAAGAGCTCGGTATTCAACCAAAGACAGTGGAGGAGGTAATACCAACCTATATCGGCCCCCGAGCACCAGGGCCTCGCTGATCGGTCTCACAGATCGATGACCACGCGCCCTCGCGTTTTGCCATCGAGGATTTCGGTCGCCAGAAAGGGCACGTCCTCAAGCCTTGCCCGTGACGTCATGGCGTTGAGCTTGGCGAGGTCGAGGTCCTTTGCCAGTCGATCCCAAGCCTCTTCGCGCTTCTCTCGCGGGGTTAGCACCGAGTTCACGCCCGCAAGCGTCACGTCGCGTAGGATGAAGGGCATTACGGTCGCGGGCAGGTCGGGGCCCTGCGCCAAGCCGCAGGCGGCCACTGCGCCGTCATATTTGATCTGCGACAGCACGTTGGCCAGCGTCCGGCTGCCAGTAAGTCGATGGCGCCCGCCCAGCGCTCCTTGCCCAACGGGTTTCCGGCTCCGGAAAGCTCACGAGCATCGATGATCTCATCGGCGCCAAGTCCCTGTAGGTAGTCACCTTCCTGCTTGGCCCGGCGGGAGGAGGCAACGACGCGATAGCCAAGCTTGTCGAGGAGCGCGATCGCGACCGAACCCACCCCACCGGCAGCACCGGTAACGAGCACATCGCCTTTATCCGGTGTAATTCCCTCTTTTTCTAGTGCCAACACGCAAAGCATGGCGGTATAGCCGGCGGTCCCAATCGCCATGGCTTGCGCCGTCGAAATATTGTCTGGGAGTCTGATAAGCCAGTCGCCTTTGACACGGGCCCGCTCAGCATAGCCGCCGTGATGCACTTCGCCGAGACCATAGCCGTTCAGCACGACTCGATCACCGGCCTGGAACCGGGAATCGTTCGAGCGCAACACCCTGCCGGCCAAGTCGATGCCGGGGATGAGAGGGAATTTGCGGATGATGGGCGCTTTGCCCGTTATCGCGAGGCCATCCTTATAGTTCATCGTTGAGTGCTCGACTGCTACGGTGACATCGCCTTCCATCAGATCAGCATCCGTTAGCTCAGTGACCGCGGCGCTTTGCCGGTCGCCATCTTTAGTCACGAGCAAGGCCCGGAACTTTTCGGTCATGCCATTCTCCACGGCGTCCGTCGAGGGGCACCTCCCATAGGCTCTGCAGCACATGGTGTCTTGGCACCCACCACCACGCTTGACTTACAGACACCCCCATAGTCGGGGGACCCCATCGGTGTACGATTGCGGCCTCTGCTGGCGGATCGATCCGCCGCGCCACGCAACCATCACCGGCATCGGCCTTGCCTTCGATCAATGCACGATCGAGACCGCAGGAAGCTTCAGCTTCCTCCCTCACCTTGACCCATCAAAGGCGCTCTTCGCGGCTCCTGGCGCAACGTCGAGTGCAGTCTGCATTTTAGTCCCACAGCACCCCTGCCTTGGCTTCGGTTGACAACACCTGGGGGACCAATGCCTCAGTCACAGCAAATATTATCGAGCCGGTCATAAAGACGAGAACAAACAGCGAGAGGGTGGAGAGGATGAACTTCATTGGTTTGCCTCTGGGCGAAGGCCCAGAGGTTAGTCCGCAAACCACTGATGAACCGTAAAGGAGGCAGCGAGCCGACCGCGACTGCACACGGACAGCTTCAGGGCGTCCTTGAGGACTGACACCGATGAGATCGGCTCGCACACCTGCTCTTCGCGGCTCACGGAGCCGTGCAGGGGAACTTTTCGTTGAGCGCTTAGAAAACGAGAGACCTCGCCGCGTAATGTCGATCCTCCGGGTGGCAGAGCCACGCTAGTGAAGCCTCATGCCCAGCAAGCGCGTTCCATTCGATGACGAGACTTGGGAAGCGATTCAGGCCGTTGAGAGTGGCAGCTCTGGAAAGCAGTGGCGAAGAGGGCGCTCTAGGTCACTCCCCGTCGCCTGATTTGCCGCTGCGAGCTCTAAATGCTCAGGAGCGGGCTAGTTCTTCCTCTGTCAGCAAGGCAGGAAGCGTGGCGGTGAGCGAGGGCGCAGCGACATAGCAGTCGGCCTTTTGCCGCATCACCTCTCGATGGGCGACCCCGCCATAGCCAACCACATAGGCTCCGGCAGCGCGGGCGGCCAAATCGGTTAGTCCATCACCGATCATGGCGATGTTTCCATGCTTCGCGGCAAGCTTCCGGCAGATCTCCGCCTTGCCATTGCTTCGACACAGTGGGGAGCTCGTGTCAAAACCCTGGTAAGTGCCCGTGCCGTCAAAATACACCTTCACCGCGTAAACCTGCTCCGATGCGAAGCCCAGCGACAAGGTGAATTCGGCAACAGCCTGTAGCAAGCCACCGGTAATCACGTAAACGGCTTTGCCGTGCCGCTTCAAGGTCGCGATGGTCTCGGCCGCCCCGCTGACCATTTCCTCTGCGTAACGTTCGGCGAGCCAAGCAAGAGCCGACCGGTCGGGACGCACAATCTCGAGGCGTTTGGCGTAGACCTCTTCGAGTGGAACGAGGCCACTCATCGCGGCCTCCGTAAGCTTTGCAATTTCAAGCCCACAGCCGGCGCGGTCTGCCAACTCGTCTATGCCCTCAATTCGGGTGAGGGTGCTGTCACAGTCGAAACATACTGCGTCAAATCGGGGCCGCTTTGACATCATAGTTCCATCTGGACGACCTGTCGGATGGGCGGCAGCGCCTCAATCTCCGCGAGCGTTTTTCCGGACAAGGATGCCGAGATGCCAATGACCGCAATTGCCTCATCCTTCCCGTTAGCGATTCCGACCTGCATGCGCGAGATATTGATATTCTCTCGCCCAAGAATGCTACCGAGTGCGCCAACGACGCCCGGGCGGTCGTCGTGGCGAGTGAACAGCATGTGGCCTTCGGGCACCGCTTCCACTTCGTAGTCATCGACGCGAACGAGCCGCGGCAGACGCTCGCCCAGCAATGTTCCTGCCACACTCGTCGTGGCCCGCGAGGCGGTGGTCGCGCGTATTTCGACAAGGGCGAGGTAATCGTGGGTGACCTCTGACCGTGCTTCACGCACAGCGATACCTTGCCGTTGCGCGAGCTGGGCGGCATTCACTTGGTTGACAGGGATTGCAAGCCTCTTATCGAGCAGCCCAACGAGGGCTTGCGAGATGATTGGTCTAGGATCGAGCTCGGTGGCCCGTCCGAACAATCCTATTTCCAGGTCAGTGATGGGCTCGGGGGTGATCGCGGCGATGAAACGTCCCAGCGCATGAGCGAGATGCCGGTAGGGTCGAGTGCGGCTGAGTTGTTCGCTGGAGAGGCGTGGCAGGTTGACGGCACCTGAGGCCTCCCCCGTCGTGAGAAATGCCACCACATCTTCGGCAATTTTAACGCTCACTGCCTGCTGCGCCTCTCTGGTCGATGCTCCGAGATGCGGCGTCAGGACCACACTATCGAGTTCTAGCAGGGGCGAATCTTTGGGCGGCTCGTGCGCGTAAACGTCAAGCGCCGCGCCCGCGAGATGACCGCTTTGCAGAGCTTCGTGAAGTGCTGCCTCGTCGATGAGGTCGCCGCGCGCACAATTGATCAAGCGGGCGCCTGGCTTCATTTGCGCGAGGCGCTGGGCGTTAATCATGTTGCGTGTCGCTTCGGTCAGAGGACAGTGCAGGCTCACGTAGTCGGCCCGCGCCAACAGTGTATCAAGCGTGACGGGTTCGGCACCCATCTCTTCGATGATTTCCGGGGTCACGAATGGGTCGTGTGCGAGTACTTGCATTTTGAGCGCGAGGCATCGCCGGGCGAAGGTGCGACCAATTGTGCCAAAGCCAATCACGCCGATGCTTTTGCCCAAGAGTTCGGTGCCAACGAACTTGGCTGGATGCCACTCGCCGCTACGCACCGAGCGATCAGCCTGAGGAAGGTGGCGGCTTAGGGAAAGGAGATGGGCAAGCGCAAGTTCGGCGGTCGTGGTGGCATTCGCATCGGGCGTATTCAAGACCACGATGCCGCGCTCGGTGGCAGCGGCCACATCGATGTTGTCGACGCCGATACCTGCGCGGCCGATGACTTTCAGCCGTCGACCCGCCGAAACAACAGAAGCGGTGATGCGAGTCTTGGAGCGTACAATGATGCCATCATATTCCCCGATGCACTCAGTGAGCTGCTCTTCGCTCAAGTCCGTCGCGACAACCACGTCAAATCCAGGTCGCGAGGCCACAAGGCTTTGCGCCTGCTCGTTAATAGGGTCAGCAACGAGAATCCTATGCTTTGGAAGCACCAAAACGCCCTCCTTGTGCGGGCGGCCCAATCAGTGAAAACTAGCGATCCCGTCGGCTCGATCATCAACATACCCGGAACCGGCCCTCTAGGTGCCGCCGGCGGTTGAGTGGGCGCGTGTCGATGATGCATATGCAATCATGCCGACGCGGTCGATCTTCCCAGAGAGCACGTATATGCCCTGGAGAAGCTTGGCGGTATAGTTCGCTTATCGGCGCTCGCGTGGCCCAAGGGGTCGTCGGCGCCGCCATAAAAAACCGGGAGTTTTTGTCATGCAAGGCCGGCCACGCCGCAGCGTACTCTATATGCCCGGCTCAAACGAGCGGGCCCTCCAAAAAGCGAAAGCCATCCCCTCCGACGCTCTGATCTTCGATCTCGAAGACGCGGTGGCGCCCGATGCCAAACTGCTTGCCCGGGACCAGGTATGCGCCGCTGTGAGAAACGGCGGCTATGGAGGGCGCGAGATCGTCATCCGCGTCAATGCGCTCGAGACGCCGTGGGGCACCGAAGATCTGATGGCAGCCATTTCGGCCGGCCCCGACGCCATCCTCGTGCCGAAGGTAGTCCACCCGGGCGACGTCATCAGTGTGGCCAAGATCCTGCAAGGAGTGCACGCGCCTGAGAGGATCAGGCTGTGGGCCATGCTGGAAACGCCCATGGCCATCCTCAACGCGCGGACGATCGCCGCCACTGCCGTCTACGCAGAGCACCGGCTCTCCTGCCTGGTCATGGGCACGAACGACCTGCTCAAGGAGTCGCGCGCCCGGGCGCTCCACAACCGCTTTGCCGTGGTGCCGTGGCTTGCCATGGCCGTCGCTTCGGCCCGGGCCTATCGTCTCGACATCCTCGACGGCGTCTATAACGACTTCAAGGATGAGATTGGCTTGCGCGAGGAGTGCGAGCAGGGCCGCACCCTTGGCATGGACGGCAAGACCCTGATCCATCCAAGCCAGGTCGTGCCCTGCAACGAAATCTTCTCCCCGACCGAGGAGGAGGTCTCCTGGTCGCGCAAGATCATCGCTGCGTTCAAGCAGCCCGGGAACGCGAAGAAAGGCGTAATCGTGGTCGAGGGCCGCATGGTCGAGCGGCTTCATCTCGGCATGGCTGAGCGCACCGTACAGATCGCCGAGCAGATTCGCGAGATGGAGACCGCCTGCAGCTAAAGGAGATCCTTCGGGAGCGACTGTTTAGGCCACAACAAGGGGATTCATTCGCGGGCTCGCCCCATCGAGAGGGCTTCGATTTAATTGATCACGCGCCGACCAGCAAAAAACAGGGGGGTGGGTCGGCGACGATGACTACGCCGATCTCAAGGCCAGTCTCGAGTGGGGTGCTCAGCTTCCGCTCTGCAAAGAACAACGAGCTTCCCTGAAACCCTCTGCGATCCCCTGAGTTGATGCTGGCTAGGCCCGGTACTCTCTCTGTGGCAGGTGATCGGATAGAGGGTGCCGGGCCACTGTTGGGCGCTTGCCTGTAGCACCGGGCCACTCATCCGCGCTAAAATACTCGCGGCCGAAACAGCGTGTTCGCCACTTTCACCCTGCGACGGCCAGGCCCAGTGCCGTCGCTGTTCCTTGTGCACGGCGTAGCAGCGGTGCTGGGTCCTTGTTTTGGGAAACGAATAATTTCGAGCCGCGTTTAGAAATCATGACAGTTGCTGCAGTTTGCAGCCCAGTAGAAGGAGGGTGAGCGGAATGAAACGCCAACCTAAACTATTAGCCCAAACTGTCGCGGCTGCGGCCATCGCAGTGTTTTGGTGCATCAGTGCCGTGGGAACGACCGTCGGCACCGCCGTCGGCGTGACCACCCTCGCCACTGCTATCAATGCTGCAACAAGCACTCCGGCTGAAGCCCGGCGGCGTTGGCGTGGTCGTCGTTGGCGCAGAGGCGGCTACGGAGGCTACCCCTACTACCGTCGGTACGGCGGCTATCCCTACTACGGATACGGCTATCCCTACCGTCGTCGGGGCTGGTGGGGTCCGCGTGTCGGTATTGGGTTCGGATTCTGGTAAGCAAAGACTGCCCTTCGAGTTCTGATGGGCCGATCGGCGCCGCCGCTGTTGCTGGGCGTAGGCAGCGGTGCTGGTCCTTTTCTTTGGGCAGCCCCAAGTTTTCCATGATCGAACGCTAGACTCACGAACAGCCAGCTCCTCGGTGAGGCAAACCCTAGAGTTGATGCTGGCTAGGCCCGGTACTCTCGCCTCTGCCCTGCAAGGAACTGGACTGAGGGTGCCGGGCCACTGTTGCGTTACGGCATTGGGCTTGCCCCTTAAGGGCCACTCATTCGCGCTAAACTACTCGCGCCGAAACAGCGGGCTTTTCCCCTTCCACCCTGAGACGGCCAGGCCCAGTGCCGCCGCAGTCTTATGTATTGCGTAGCAGCGGTGCTGGGTCCTTGTTTTGGGAAACGAATGTTTGCGGCCCGCGTTTAGCAATCATGGAATACGACATCAGACAGCGTGACGAAGCCTATGACGCGCTGAGACGCCAATACTAAAGTCTATGACTGGACTACCTCGGGCATCTTCATCGCGCTCATGCTTGTTGTGGCGCTGCTTCTTCTTCTTTTACCGGATTGACTTGTTCAGGGCGCATGCCTAACGGCATCGGGCGCTACGCACCAGGCCCTTGTTCAGCGTAGCGCCGCGTCCCTCTTATCTTCGCGCTAGGGAGGTGCGTAGGAAGAAGCTCGGCTCAATCCCAAGCGGGGCCGGGCTTCTTCTTTAGACAAGCTCCTTAAGGCCACGTACGAGAACGCGGAGAAGCGAATAGCCGAACTCGAGGCACTGCTAGAGAAACTAGGCCAAGGAAAGCTAATCCAGCTCAAGACGGTCAATGGTAGTAATATTTCCAAACGCCTGGATGGGCTAGAGCGCCCAGCCAATGAGCCACTCACTCAGCAGGAACGGAGGTGCTGTCATGAGGGCTTTTAATCGCGAGAACTCGGAAGCGGCAAATGAGCGACTCGACTACTTCCTCAAGGTCCTCGCCGATGACGGTTACCCGAACGAGCTTATTGCTGACGTGGTGATGGCGGCAGGCGTAGTCCTTATCGACAGTGTGTATGGCCGCGATGTGCTTGTTCGACATCTTGGTCGACTCGCGGTGACGGCGTTCGACCCCAATGCCGATATGTCCACTGCCCCGAGGGTGCAATGACTTGGGCGGCCATCCAACGACGCGTCACGGCCCCTCTCGGGGCCTTTTCTTTTGGAGGATTTGAATGCGGAGGAAGTGCCTTTCATGCGGTGCTCAATTTTTTTCCCGGTCGGCTGCTTCTTTCGCCAGTCGAAGCTTGCGTAAGCGTTCTGTTTTTTGGGCTCGGTCTTCTCGCTCCAGTTCCTGCTCATCTTTCAACGAACGCTTTGTCGGCGCCTTGGGCTTTTTCTCCATCGTCGCTTCTTGCGTTAATGTCTTTGGCCGTTGCGCGCGCTGTATCGGCGCCTTGGGCTTTTTCTCCGTCGCTTCCTGCTCGTGCTTTGTCGGCTGAGGGGCTTCATCAGACGCTGCTTTTGAGTGCTGTCTTGCGGCAACATCTTTTTTTTCGGATTCACGGAACCATGGACGCCAAAAGGCGGCGGCAGTCTCGAATGCCGTTCGCACCGTCGCATGGAAGATCATTAAGGCCGCGTGGAGGGGGTGCTGAACGTTCGAACTATTCTTGTCGTCCATCTATTGTCTCCAACCGTTTAGGCTAAAAGCAGGTCAGGTCGTTATCGAGAACACATCATGACCTGATCAGGCCCACTCCGACAATCGGCTCAAGGGCTCCTGCGCTGGCTACGGACCTGCAAACGCTTTAGTTGGATTGGCTAACCCAATGTCGCTTGGCGCAAAAGCCCGCGAGCAAAGGCGAAGTGTCGGACCTTCAAAGTCAATTCGGGCTTCAGCCATCATGCTTTTCGCGGATCGCAGTTCTTGGCTCAGCTTTGTAGTGCATCTGTCACAAAAAAGATCGGGTGAGGTGGCAACCTTCACTCAGACGGCCGCGACGGTTGGACGGACGGCCAACAATGGAGGTTCGCATGGCTACGTTTATTGTACTCGCCAGCTTCACCGACCAGGGCATCCACGAGGTCAAGGACACGATAGGCCGTGCGGAGGCCTTCAAGGAGATGGCGAAGAAGATCGGCGTTAGCGTCAAAGACATCTACTGGACGCTCGGCAGCTATGATGTGGTTGCGATCTGTGAGGCCATGACGAGAGCGCATCAGCGCTCGCCTTGAGCGTCGGCTCACGCGGCAAGGTACGATCCGATACCCTGCGAGCGTTTTCATTCGATGAGATGAAGCGGATCCTCGACAAGATGGTTTGAGGCGACTTCTGGCGTCATTTTGTCATTTGGAGGTGAGGTCGGAGTGTCACCCTTATTCCGCGAGCCTCCTGGATAAACGCACGCGCGCTCTGCGAACACCAGCCTGCGGAAGGGGCCAACTCCAAACTCACCGCCTATTGCGCAGACATCATCACTTCTGAGTCTCTCGAATAGGAACATCGTAGGCGTAGCCTAGCGCCTGTTATGACTGCTTTGGGTCATTAGCGGAATATTAGAGCGCGGACCGGCCATGTCCGCTTTGTCCCCAAAAGCGGACATTCGTCAGCGCATTGAGCATGTCTGCTTTGTGCCATTAGCAGACATTGGGGCGGGCGGCATGGGCCCGTTTGGAGGCCGTCCTCCCTTACACGATACATTAACGGGAGGACGGCCTCCCGGGAGGGAAATGTCCCGACCCCTAATGTAAGGGGGCTTGACGATAATAGGGGGAAATGGGTCGAAATGCCGTCACTCGTTGCATGGCGTTGGCTTCGGGCGGCGGGGCTTTCCCTATCGAACCGAGCAGAAGCGCGGACTTGCAAAGAGAGCTACTTCGGCGACTCTCGGTAACTTCGCTGAAGAGTGGACAGGACATCTTCGACCAGCCAACTGTCGCCAACGCTTATGCAGAAGCAAAATGGGCATGGCCAGGTGTCGGCCCCATCGCACTCAGCGCGACCGCGACAGATAATAATTTCGGGATCCTCGTAGGTCGTGCTTTGACATGGCTGCAAACGGCACGGCGATGCCGCGCCAGAGACGACGGTACGCGTTACTAGGCCCCCCAACTCTAGTCGGACTGTCCCTTGCCTACTGTCAAGGAAGAGGATCACATCGTGATCCGCAATTGGTGGCGAAATTGCCACAAGCCTGCAAAATCCTTCGAGACGTATTGCGGGGATGCGCTTGATGCCTTCTTTGTAGCGAGTGATCGCACTGGCACAACGCCAGTCATTTGTGTTGGCGACATCGACCAGGGCTGAAGGTGCAGGGGGCGTAACGATGGGGGCGAAAGATCCGCCACGTCTGGAGGACAACGTCCGACGCCAGGAGGAAGCCACACCCGATGTCTTCGAAGTATCAGGGTCGGTCAAGTGGTTCGATCCGTCAAAGGGCTACGGGTTTATCGTTCCGGATGACGACTTCCCCGACGTTCTCCTGCATGTGACCTGCCTCCGACGCGGCGGCTTCCAGACCGTCCGTGAAGGTGCACGCGTGGTCTGCGAAGTCGTGAGGAGTCCGAAGGGTCTGCAAGCATCCAGCATCCGCTCGATGGACGATTCGGCGGCAATCCACCCGTCGCAATTGCCGCAGCGGACCCATGTCATTGTCGTGCCGGAGAGCGATTGGGAACAGGCGACCGTCAAATGGTTCAACCGCCTGCGCGGCTTCGGCTTTCTTACCCGCGGCGAGCAGAGCCTCGACATCTTCGTGCATATGGAGACGCTGCGCCGCTGTGGCTTCACCGAGCTCAGGCCTGACCAGACCGTGCTCGTGCGTCATGGCAGGGGACCAAACGGTCTCATCGCGGCGGAACTTAAACCAGACAACGCTCCTGGTCCGTCCTCTCACTGACACTCATATCGGCCGGCGTAGTGCGAGACCCTTTTGGGTTACGCATTCCTTACGCTCCGAGATGCAAGAGGCCGAAGAGGACCCCCGGTAAGGGCACAAGGGCCACCCAACATGTCCGCTTTGGGTCATTAGCGGACATTAGAGCGCGGACCGGCCATGTCCGCTTCACCCCCAAGAGCGGACATGCTCAGAGTCGGCATCAATGGGATGCAACCGAGCGCGACCTCCCCGGGGGGGCATGAAAATGTTTTTTTCGCGCGGCTTGAGGACCGTCCGAGGGCAATTGCTGAGAGTTTTACGTTCAATTTGGGTGAGGGTAGTGGACAATTTTGGGTAGGGATGTGTGACGTTTTGCCGGGGCCTCGATCCCCTCTCCGGCGATTGCTGCCTGGGTCTTTCATCGTTTCAACCCGTGGCGCAACGGGCGGGCGGGCTGTGGCTACGCGGCTTGCCCCGAACACATTAGGCGCGACCGTGAGAGGATTTCACTAGCTAAGGAAAGGCCTCAGGGCGTCTCCAACTAAGTTCTTCTTCTCGATAAAGCTCGCGTGTGGCCTCCTGCGCCTGCCGCCGGTTCTTTCGGCGTCGGCTCAATATTTTGGCGCTGTCATAGGCGTCGATGGTGAAGCCTAATCCGCCTACACCTAACACGACAAGAATAGCCCACAACCATCCAATAGGGTCGCTCATCGTCTTTTCCTTCCGGAAGGATAACGCGAAACCCGGATACATGTTTCCCCTAAGGGTACTGCTTTTGTTCCCAGGGCATGGTCACCTCTCGGCACGAGCAGCGTCCTCGTCGGTAGCCTTAAGCCACACGCAGCACATTTTTTCGGCTCGGGGGAGGATGGCCATGTAGTGGCCTCGACTTCTTGCGCGCTCGTTGGTCATGCCTTAGCCTCGCGCTCGCTTCTCTCAGGATCGCGGGCATGGCGAGGGTGGGGCTTCCACGCTGGCAGGATATGCTTGCAGACGAGACGCACGAACTCGAAACCGTGCGCGTCTCGATGACCCGTTGGCGCTCCCCCAGGCGCGCAACATGCTTCGCGTGATTCGCGGCTATGAGACGAGGATTCGGCAGATCGCTTTGCAGCTTTTCATACTGACGCTTCTCGCCGCGCTTGGATCCGGCCTGGTCGCAGGAATCTTTTTCGCTTTCTCGGCCTTCGTCATGTCCGCGCTCGGCCGGGTGGCAGCACAATGCGGTATTGCAGCCATGCAGTCCATCAACGTCACAGTCTTGAATCCGCTGTTTTTCACGGTCTTCTTCGGGACTGCCGTCCTATCGCTCGTTTTGGCGATTGCAGCGCTGCTCGGATGGTCCGAACCCGGCGCGTTCTATTTATTGGCTGGGAGCCTACTCTATCTCCTCGGTTGTATTTTCGTGACGATGGCCTTCAACGTACCGCTCAACAACAAACTCGCGTCCGTCAAGCCAGGAAGCGCCGACGGTGCGAGCGTGTGGACGCACTACTTGTCGTCTTGGACGGTCTGGAATCACGTACGGACGGCCGCCTCTCTTGCCGCGGCCGCGCTGTTTATCGTGGCCCTAGATTAGCCGACGACCCTGGGCTAGCCGGCCATAAGTCACCGAAGCTCGCAGATCGATTGCTCACATCAGAACATTCCGTTGGCGTTGGCGCCCGTGTCGGGCACAATTTGCAAAACATCCCAATGCTCGACGATCTTGCCTTGATCATCGAGGCGGAAAACGTCGATCCCTGCCCACGTATGATCGCCGGGCCATTCCTGCCGGCAGTGCAGAACAACGTAATTGCCCTCTGCAATCACGCGCTTGCACTCGACGTGTTTACCGGGGTAGCTGCGGGCGGCTTCCTCGAAATAGGTGATGAACCCTTCCTTACCGTTCGCAACACCAGGATTATGCTGAATGTACTCGCCCCCAACATATCGCTCGATGGCCTCGCGCGGTTGGTTCTGATTGAACATGAGGTCGTAAAAGTCGATCACATTCTGCTTATTGCGTTCTAGATCGGGCATTGCGAATACTCATCGCGGGGACGTTTCGGTGCGTTTGACACCGACGGTCCGAGGTGGAGGCCAGCCGCTCATGGCGATTTCGATCACTTTAAGGAGTTGCTTCTTACCGACGCCGCTTTTGGCCTGTACGGCCAGACCGGAATTGATTGTCATGAGGTAACAAGCCAACGCTGCCGGGTCTGCGCCTGAGGGCAAATCGCCTTCATCAATGGCCTTTCGAAACCGATCGGCCATCCACTTCTCCGCCATGGCCCGCATCTGGGCCATCATCTGCCGGATCTTTTCCGCATGCGGGCTAGTGCTCAGCGCCCCTTGAACCATCAGGCACCCATCGGGTGTGCCGCGCCGCGTGACCAGTTCCACTTCGCCTTCCAAAATGCTGCGGACTACGTCGCGTGTCGTCTTTTTCTTGAATGACTCGTGATACAGGTCGCCATTCAGCTCGCTGTATCGTTCGACACATTGGAGGAACAAGCTTTCCTTGTTGCCAAACGCGGCATAAAGGCTTGCGACGTTCACCCCAGTCGCTTGTGTCAGCATGGCCATGGATGTGCCTTCATAACCATGCCTCCAGAACAACTCTAACGCCGTATCCAAGGCTTCCGCCTTGTCGAAGTTTCTTGGCCGTCCCCTTTGCATGGATTTTCCAAACCCTCGCTAAAAAATTAGGTTGACAACCAATTTGTTCGCGGCATTATATATAACGATTGCTTAACTAATCAAATAAAAACAGAGGAAAAACAATGTTCTATGTAGACGGATTTGTCGCTGCGGTGCCCACCGCCAATCGCGAAAAATATCGGAAGCATGCTCGAGACGCGGCCGTTGTGTTCAAGGAGCATGGGGCGCTGAAGCTGGTCGAGTGCTGGGGCGACGATGTACCTGACGGTGAGCTGACATCGTTCCCCATGGCCGTCAAACGCAAGGACGATGAGACGGTCGTTTTTTCGTGGATCACTTGGCCTTCTCGCAAAGTGCGTGATGAGGGCATGAAGAAGGTTATGGCCGACCCACGCCTCCAGCCGGAGGCGAACCCCATGCCCTTCTGATGGAAAGCGTCTGATCTACGGTGGATTCGAAGTCATCGTGGATGAGTGAAAAACCAGAGATGTACTAGGCGGCGCTGCTGCCTCGCGAAAGGAGAAAGAGTGAATAAGCCCGCCAAATGGACCCGCCCTGCGTAAGAGGTCCGAGGGCTTTGGGCTGGACACGGGTCGCCGTTGTTCCCCCCGCAACAGTTGCGCGAGTGTCCAGCCCTTCTTTCATACTCGCACGCGCCGTAGGCATCGGCGGGACAGCGCCCGTGACCGACTGAAGGCCGACTGACAAGCGTCCGTAAGGAGTGCAACATGCAACACAGGATCGCATCTCATGACGAGTGGCTTGCTGCCCGCAAGGCGCACCTTGCGAAGGAAAAGGAGCTTACCCGCCTCCGCGACAAGCTGAGCGGCGCGAACTACCCTGGGTCAAGGGAGAAGACATACGTCTTCGATACGCGGGACGAAAAGACGCTCGCTGAGCTGTTCGAGGAGCGCAGCCAGCTCCGGCCGCAAAGGAGCAGCCGATGCAGCCTTCCTCCCAGTCGGCACCAAACATGAAATGCTGAACCACGTGTCCGAACGTCAGGACCATTTGCCCGGCAAGCGCGAGCAACCCAAGCCATACAAACCGCGAGCGTTGCCTGAGGTATCGCATTTGGTCGAGATTTTAACACGTTGGTTGCAAGCTGGCGAAAGCCTCTTCGCTGTCCGGGAGTCGGAGCTGCGCGGGCTTGCCAGGGTAATCGCTATCCGGGGATCAATTTGAAGCGGCGATGTCCCTAATGGCACTTAGCGGACTCTTTGAGCGGGCTCGCCGCACGTCCACAATTGGGCGTAAAGCAGACATTTCCCAACAATGATTTTATGAGTACACACCCTAGTCGCTAAGCCCCAACTCCTCGCGGATTATGGGAAGTCAGCCACCCCCGTTTCGGTCCGGCCCCCTCTCTAGGGCAAGGGGGGAATCCCCCGCCCCAACGTGGATAAACACGCAAAGATGGCTGACGCCCAAGATGAATTTCATACGTATGTCCGGCTGGACGAGTAAGCGGACATGACGCGCCACTTCCGCTAATGACCCAAAGCGGACGTGTTAGCCACATTCACGAGACACCGCACTGCGGCGATGTAACTGGCGTTGGTCACTACATCCCAGGCAGCGGCATGATCTCAAGGATTTCTATCCATGCGCCCGGCATTTGCAGATGAGGATGGTCTTTGCCGAATATCTTTGTGGCTGCATCATGCGATTCGGCCAGCACAACCGAATAGCCTCCGATCTCATTTCTTGTGTTTGAGGCTCCATTCGAAGTCAACGCGCTTGGTCTTTCCTAAGGGCGCTCCGCCCTCGACCATGGACGTCTTATTGGCATTCATCCACTTGATCCAGGAATCCATCCCTTTCTTCCGCTGCTCAGGCGTGGAGTTTTGCCTCATCCTTTCGAACTCAGGCCCAGAAGCCATATACAGCACCATGAATTTTTTCATCGGAACAGCCGTGGGTTGATTGGATACCGTCACGGAAGGCTCTTTTGAGGTGTGAGTGTCGTCTTTTTTCTTTTTCTTCTTCTTTTTCTTTTCGTCGTCCTTCTTCTTCGAACCCTTCCCTTTCTTACCCATCTAACGCCTCCTCATTCGTGTAGGGTTGGCTTTGGCGGGATTCTTGCTGCGAGCCTAAGCTCGCTCATCATTGCGTCAAGAATCTCCTTTTCCAACTTGCCGCGGCTATCCAACTCTATTCTATCGAGCATGGCGGCAATCTCGGCGTCGGTGTGCCCTTGGTCACGCATCTCGTTGAGAGTTTTGTTGAATTCGCCAAGCATTGGTTGCATGAGTTGCAAAACGAATTGCCTGCATGTCTCATCCATCAAACGAGGACCCTTTGCGCGCGTTGGTCCCGCTCAATCTATTGATTCAAGGAAATAGATTGTTGGCGTGTCCACGACACCGGCTTTTGACATCGCCTCCTTGAGGTCGGGCGAGGCAGCGAAGGCTTTGGCCTTCTGCGTGTCCTTCGTATCGAAGACCACCACGATTTCGCTCTTATTGCTATCAGCCGAGTGGAAGACGCGCGGATTGGTAAGGCCTGCCGCCTCCTGCATTTTGGAGTGGCCATCGAAGATTGGGCGCCAGCTGCCGTAGTCCCTGACTTTATGGCGGATGATCATCATGCCCATGGCATCCTCCTAAGAGCATACTCGGCATAAGTTTGCACGCTCGAGTGTCGCATTTTCGATGCCATTTCCATACTTCGCACGAAACCGGACATCTTGCGCGGACTGTTTAAGGTAGACCGAAGCGGGCACATGGCACTTTGCGGGCGTGAACTGCACAAAGAATGAGCGAGAGCGAATGCACTGCGCACGATTCGTGCACGAGCGAGGTGCGGATCTGCTCGCGTTACGACTGCGGCAGATTTTTCGCATCGCATTTGCAACATAGTTCTGTCATCGCACTGCACTATAGAACGTGTGCAGTGCAGCACGGAGTGATTCTGTGTTCGACAACAAAAGGAACCTACTTAATGGTCCACTTCTCTCGCACGATTCTCTCAACCTTCGTTGCGGCGAGCGCACATCTTGCGCTAACAGCGGGAGCTCCTCCCACTTTCGCCAGCGAGCGGGTGAGCAATTTCGGACCTGTCGGCCCGCATGAGCCGATTCTCGTCAACCTCGGCGATCAGCGCATCGTCGCGTTCTTTGTCCCTGAGCGTGGTGGGTGCGCCGTGAACGCGGTCACTTGGAAGGATGCAGGGCCTGATGCGCCTTACGCTTCGGCGCGAGTGCGCATTACCTTGAAGCCCGGCCAGATCATACAAATCGATGGCGCGCAACCCCACGCAATGGGACTCTTGTGCGGGGCGGACGCCTTAAGTCTTACCGCTACCGCTTCCGCAGAGCTGATCGTGGCTCGCGCGGCAGAGAAGGATTAGCCGTCGAGCCGGTCCTTGCCGACTTACGGCTTTTGCCTTTGCAACGCCCTCCCCTTTGTCGGGAGGGCGTTTTGTGTTGGCATGTCTTGCGTGATGCTCGCGGCTGAGCCCTCGGCCCTGATTGGGTGGGAAAGACCCCTCTGTCGGTGCTGCCTTAACGGCGAAGGCTAGAACAGGAGGTGCTTCCATGTTTCCGTCAAAGGTTTTGATTCCCGTCGACGGTTCTCCGGCGTCGCTTCGCGCGCTCGACTTCGCGCTCGAAATGGCCAGTCAAAATCCAGGCACCGCGTTTGTGCTTCTCAATGTACAAAACATCAGCGCCTTGGAGCTAGCCGGCGCGGCAATGGGAAGCGACTGGGAGGAGACAGCTTCGCAAGCATCGGCCAAGGCTCTTAAGGAGGCCGTGGGAAAATCTGAAGCGGCCGGCATCGTCTTTAAGACCCTCGTCAGAACCGGACAGCCGGCGGAAGCGATCGCCGGGGTGGCTCGCGAGGAAGACATTAAGCACATCGTGATGGGAACCCGAGGCCTCGGTAGTATTCAAGGCCTGCTTTTGGGTTCAGTCGCTAAGAAGGTCATCCACTTGGCCGAAGTCCCCATCACATTGATAAAATAGTGCCGATTTGAAAGTCCGTGAACAGAAGACTTTGCGCTGGCACTACATGACCAGTCGGAAAACTTTCGGCAGTGCGTCAACGTCTGCTATTGGCACCTAGCGGAAGTCAGGCGCCTTCGCCCATGACGTCCGCTATAGGTCACAAAGCGGACTCACGTTAGGTATCCACCCGGCTCAGCGAGCGTATGGCCAGCCAGTCCCCTGAACTTTACCCGGTGGCCATAACACGAAACGCCAGCGGCCAAGCCACCACGGCATATTCTCCTCTAACTCCATTGCCCTTCGGCCGCCGGTTGCCCTGGTCGATAAGGTGGTCGATGCCAAGGGCACGCGCAAAGTGGCCGAGGCTTATCTAAACTTCCTCTATACGCCGCAGGTGCAGAAGCTCATCGCCCATAACTATTATCGTCCATCAGACCCGAAGTCGGCCGATCCCAACGATCTCGCTCGCTTCCCTGACATCAAGCTCGTGTCCATCGACGATCCACTGTTCGGGGGGTGGGCCAAGGCGCAGCCGAAGCACTTTGAGGACGGCGGCATTTTCGATCAGATCTATCAGCCTAAGTCGACCAATTAGACGAAATTCTTCAGTGGCATTACGACCTTGGACCTGGTGTCGATATCATGCGCTTGGGATATGAAGAGAAACCGGACCATCCCGAGCCGGAGGCGAGGTCGGGTAAGATTGCTGCCATACTCATTGTGCTGGTCCTTACGGCCCTTTTTGTAGCTTTTCTCAAACTCGCGGCCGGCCTGTAAGCAAGTCCGCTATGGGTCATTAGCCGACACCACCGAGCGGATCAGGCATGTCCGTTATTCGGCCAGGAGCGGACGTGCCTAGCGTCGACATCGATGTCCGCTTAGTGCCAATAGCGGACCCTAAACCGCTAGGCCAAATTCGCTAAACGGTATGAAGTTCACGAGTTCACCCTCTCTGACCTCGCCGACATTCTCAACGACCTCGATTAGGCCATCAGCTTCCCGCAACGACGAAATTAGTCCTGACCCGTCACGCGGGAATTTGGCAACCTGAAGTCCCTTGCGTCTCTCACTGATTAGCTTGGCACGCCAAAATTCGCGCCGGCCAACCTTTTTCTTTTGCGAGAAAGCGGCCGGCAGCGGAAAGCGATGCGGTTCGGGCCACGTTCCCCCCCCGAGCCGCGTGAGCACGGGCCTCACATAGATCAGGAAGCACACAAACACCGCCACCGGGTTGCCTGGCAGCCCTAGCACGACGCACTCGCCGATCTGGCCGAAACTCATCGGCCGGCCGGGCTTGATGGCGATCTGCCAGAGATGGCGCTTACCGAGCATATCGAGGCTCTTCACCACGTGATCCTCGGCGCCCTGGCTTGCGCCGCCCGAAATAATGATGCAGTCGTAAGCACGCGCGGTGTCGGCGAGCGAAGCCTTTACCTTCTCGGCCTGGTCGGGCAATACGCCGAGATCAACCGCCTCGGCGCCAGCCGCGCCGATCAGCCCTTCCAGCATCGCCGCGTTGGCGTCGTAGACCCTACCGGGCGAAAACGTCTCCCCCGGCCGCAGGAGTTCGTCGCCGGTGGATAGGATGGCGACTTTGAGCTTCTCGTAACAGGCGAGCCGCTCGCGCCCGGTCGAGGCCGCACTCGCCACGTCTTGCGGCCTTAGCCTCGTACCGACTAAGAGCAGAATGCCGCCGGCTGGCACGTCCTCCCCGGCGAGACGCCGATTGGCACCGTGCTTCAGTCCGCCGGGAATGAACGTCCAAAGCTCGTCGCCGCTCTGCTCCAAACGTACGTCTTCCTGCATTGCCACCGTGTCGAGGCCGGCAGGCATCACCGCGCCGGTGAAGATGCGCACCGCGCTCTCCGGCGCGACCGCGCCCCTAAAGGGATGGCCCGCCGCCGCCTGACCGGTCACTTTGAACTTGGCCCCGTTCGCCTGGTCGTAAGCGGCATGGGCGAAGGCGTAGCCGTCGACCGCCGCGTTGTCGTGGGCCGGTATGGCACGCGGCGCGACGACGTTCTCAGCTAGAAATCGTCCCGCCGCTTCTGCCAACATCGCCTGCTCCATGCCGACCACCGGGCGCACCCGCGACTTGAGTGTGGCGATGGCCTCGTCGTGAGGCAGCCGGTCCTTGTCGAGCACGAAGCAATCGTCGATCAGCTTGGCCGTCATGTCTGGTTCAGCCCAGTTGTGGCGACCACAAAGTCGGCGATGGCTTTGATGTCGTTGAGGTCGAACACCGGCAGCGCGGTGTCTTCGCTATCTGGGCGGTCAGAGGCGATCGCCACGACCTGCGGAAACGTGCCCACCAACGGTTCACGCGACGCGGCGCCGTCCCGGCGAATCTCGATCTTCGGAAATGCCTCGCGTTTATAGCCCTCGACCAGCACGAGATCGCAGGGACCGGCAAAGCGAAGAATGTCCGCGAACGACATTTCCAGCGCATCGTTAAGCTCGCGCATCAAAGCGAAGCGTCTGGGCGACGACAGCGCGACCTGGCACGCGCCGGCCTCGCGCATCTTGTATGAGTCGCGCCCTTCGTGATCGATCTCGAACCTGGCATGCGCGTGCTTGATGACGGAGACGGCAAAGCCGCGCCTAGTCAGCTCGCCTACGAGACCGACCATGAGCGCGGTCTTGCCTGAATTCTTCCAGCCCACTACCCCGAATAGAGGGGCTGCCATCGCTAGAGACCTGAAGCCGTCACGTTGATGCTCGGTTCGGGCACATGCGGCTCATCCCCATGCGCCCGTCCGATCTTCACCGCGCAATATTTGTATTCGGGAATCTTGCCGATCGGATCGAGCTGCGGGTTGGTGAGAATGTTGGCCGCGGCCTCGACATAGGCGAACGGAATGAAGATTATCCCCTCCCGCACGCCCTGGTCGGCACGCGCGGTTAACTCGATCGAACCTCGGCGCGTGGTGACGCGAAGCTGCTCGCCGGGTTTGATGCCGTGACGGGCAAGCTCCTTGGGATGGAGGCTCGCGGTGGGACCCGGCTCGAGCGCATCGAGCACATCGGCGCGGCGCGTCATGGCGCCGGTATGCCAATGCTCCAGTTGCCGACCAGTCATCAGCACCAGCGGATATTCGTCGTCCGGCACCTCGGCCGGTGGCAGGACATCGGCGGGAACCAGCAGCGCTCGGCCGGTCTGGGTCGGGAACCCATCGCCGAACACCACCACCTCGCCCGGATGATCCGGCTTGGGACACGGATAGATCACCGAGGACTCCCGCTCGAGTTGCTCCCAGGTGATGTTGTCGAGCGACGGCATGGCGAGCTTCATCTCAGCAAACACTTCTGACGGATGGCTGTAGGTCCACGGCAGGCCGAGTCGCTTTGCGATCTCGACCAGGATCCACAAATCGTCACGCGTATCGCGGGGCAGCGGCAGCGCCATGCGGCCCATCTGCACCTGGCGGTTGGTATTGGTCACAGTGCCCGACTTCTCCGGCCAAGCCGAAGACGGCAGGATCACGTCGGCCATCATCGCCGTCTCGGTGAGGAAGATGTCCTGCATAACGAGATGCTCGAGCTTGGCGATGCCGGCGCGCGCATGATCGAGGTCAGGATCAGACATCGCCGGGTTCTCGCCCTGGATATACATGCCCCTGATCTCGCCATTGTACGCCGCATTGATGATCTCGACCACGGTGAGGCCGGGCTTTTCCGACAGCGGCGTCTTCCACAGCTGCTCGAACTTCTGGTGCACCGATGAATTCTTTACGTCGGCATAGTCGGGATAGAACATCGGAATCAGGCCGGCGTCGGACGCGCCCTGCACATTGTTCTGGCCGCGCAAGGGATGAAGCCCGGTGCCCGGTCGGCCGACCTGGCCGCACATCAAGGACAGCGCAATCAAGCAGCGGGCATTGTCTGTGCCGTGCACGTGCTGCGAGATGCCCATGCCCCAGAAGATCATGGCCCGCTCGGCGCGGCCGAAGGTGCGGGCGACCTCGCGGATGGTCTTGGCGTCGATACCAGTGGTCTCCGCCACCAATTCCGGGCTGTAGCTGGCGAGATGTTCCTTCAGGCTCTCGAAATTCTCGGTGAAGGCCTGGAGATACTGAACGTCGTATAGCTCCTCCTCGACGATCACATGCATGATGGCGTTGAGCAGGGCGACGTCGCTCGCCGGCTTGAACTGCAACATATAACTGGCGTATTCGCGCATCGCCTGGCCGCGCGGGTCGATGACGATGAGCTTGGCGCCGCGTTTGGCCGCCTGCTTGAAAAAGGTCGCGGCCACGGGATGATTCTCGGTTGGGTTGGCGCCGATGATCATCACCACATCTGCATGCTCGACCTCATTGAAGGTCGCGGTCACCGCGCCGGAGCCGATACCCTCGATCAACGCCGCCACCGACGAGGCGTGGCACAGCCTGGTGCAATGATCGACATTATTGTTGCGGAAGCGCGTGCGGATCAGCTTCTGGAACAGATAGGCTTCCTCGTTGGTGCATTTCGCCGAGCCAAATCCGGCGATGGCGCCATTGCCGTGTTGCTCGGCGACCTTGGCGAGGCCCTTGGCGGCAACGTCGAGCGCCTCTTGCCAGCTTGCCTTGCGGAAATGGGTATAGGGATTGGCGGGATCCACATTCACGCCCTTGGGCAGGCCGGGCTTCCTGATCAACGGCCTCATCAGCCGCTGCGGATTGGTGACATAGTCGAAGCCGAACCGGCCCTTCACGCACAGCCGGTTCTCGTTTGAATAGCCGTTGCGGCCCTGCACGAACGCGATCTTGTCGTCTTTGATCTGATAGCTGAGCTGGCAGCCCACGCCGCAATAGGGACAAACTGAGTGGACTTCGCGGTCGACCTCGCGCGTGCCGTGCTGGGTGATCGGGTCGACGATGGATTTCGGCATCAGCGCGCCGGTTGGGCACGCCTGCACGCATTCGCCGCAAGCGACGCAGGTCGAGCGTCCCATCGGATCATCGAAATCGAACACTGGCCTTGCGCCGATGCCACGGAACGCCATGCCGATCACGTCGTTGACCTGGACTTCGCGGCAGGCGCGCACGCATAGCCCGCAATCGATGCAGGCGTCGAGATTGACCGCCATGGCCGGATGCGACAGGTCGGGCTTGATGATGTCGTGGGCGGGAAAGCGCGAGGTCTCGATCTTCTGAACTTCGGCCCAATGCCAGAACGGCGAGACCCGGTCGGGCGAATCCTCGTGCGGCGGCTGGTCGGCAAGCAACAGCTCCATCACCATGCGGCGCGCCTTAACGGCCCGGTCGGTGGCGGTCTTCACCACCATGTCGGGCGACGGCCTCCGGATACAGGAGGCGGCCAGCACGCGCTCGCCTTCGATCTCGACCATGCACGCGCGGCAATTGCCGTCGGCGCGATAGCCAGGCTGCGGCAGCCAGCAGAGATGCGGAATATCGATGCCTTCGCGCTGCGCGACCTGCCAAATGGTCTCGCCCGGCCGCGCCGAGACCACTTTTCCGTCGAGAGTGAACAGCAGTTGATCTGTCATCGCCTGATTTCCCTAAGCTCGCCCGGCCACTTCGATTCCCAGCCGCTCATCGAGGAAGAACTGCATGGCCGAGATAAAGGCATTGGGTGCGGCCTGTCCAAGTCCGCAGATCGACGCGTCGCGCATGGTCTGGGCAAGCTCGGTCAAGAGCTCCTTATCCCATTGCCGCCGTTCGAGCAGCGCCACTGCCTTGTCGCAGCCGACCCGGCAAGGCGTACATTGGCCGCACGATTCGTCTTTGAAGAAGCGCAGTAGGTTGATCACGATGTCGGCCACATCGTCGCGCTCGGAAAACACCACGATGGCGTGGCTGCCGACGAACGACCCGTACTTGTCGAGCGTGCCAAAATCCAGCGGCAGGTCGGCCAGACTCGCCGGCAGGATGCCGCCGGACGCGCCGCCCGGCAGGTAGGCCTTGAAGGTCTCGCCCTCCTCCATGCCTCCGGCCAACTTGATCAGCTCGCGCGCGCTGATACCGGCCGGCGCCACGATCACGCCGGGCCTCTTTACCCGGCCCGACACCGACCAGGAGCGCAGGCCCTTGGCGCCATTCACGCCGTGATCGGCAAACCATTTGGCGCCCTTCTTGAGGATCTCCGGCACCCAATAGAGCGTTTCGACATTGTGATTGAGGGTCGGGCGTCCGAACAGGCCGACCTCGGCAATATAGGGCGGACGATTGCGTGGATAGCCGCGTTTGCCCTCGATCGATTCGATCATCGCCGACTCTTCGCCGCAGATATAGGCGCCTGCGCCGCGGCGAAGCTCGATGAATCCTTTGTCGATGATGCCGGCCTTCTCAAGCGCTGCGATCTCGTGCGCGAGAATATGCAGCACCGCCGGATATTCATCGCGCATATACAGATAGATGCGTTCGGCCTCGACCGCCCAGGCGGCGATCAGTGCGCCCTCGAACATCTGTTGCGGATTGCGCTCGAGGTAATAGCGATCCTTGAACGTGCCGGGCTCGCCCTCGTCACCGTTGATGGTCATCAGCCGGGGTCCGGGATAGGAGCGCACGATCTGCCATTTGCGACCGGCGGGGAAGCCTGCGCCGCCCAGCCCGCGCAAGCTGGCGTCGGCCATCTCCTTGATGATGGTGTCGAACTGCAGCTTGCCAGCTCGGCATTGCTCAAGCACCGAATAGCCGCCTTTGGTCCGGTACTCGCCCAGTGTCTCATAGCGCGGAATGTCCGTCTCACGCTTGCCGCTGTCCACCGCCGTCTCGACGGCCTTCGGCGTCGCGTGGTCGACGAAATGATGTCCTACCTCGGCGACCGGCGCGGTGTCGCAGCGCCCCATGCATGGCGCGCGCAGCACGCGAACCTCGGCCGGGTCGGTGCCTGACTTGAGCGCCTCGTATAAGGCCACGGCGCCTTTGATCGCGCATGTGATCGAATCGCACACCCTGATGGTGGTTGGAGGGGGAGGAGTCTCGCCCTCTTTCACCACGTCGAAATGGGCATAGAAAGTCGCGACCTCGTAGGCGGCCGCCTGCGGCAGACGCATTTCCTCGCATAGGGCCCGGAGATGGTGCGCCGAGATACAGTGATATCGGTCCTGGATCAGGTGCAGATATTCGATCAAGAGATCGGGGCGTCGCGGCCTGTCACCGAGCAGCTCCCTTATCTCCTGAAGCGCGTCGGTCTCGAGCTGGCGCCCCTTGGGGAAGGCTCGGGCCCGCTTGCGCGAACCGACATGTCGTGCCGGCCGGTCGGGCCCGCCGCTGCCATCTGGGGTCTTTTGCTCCACTCCTACTCCCTTTCGTTGAGACCCCGCCCGGCATTTGCCCAGCCATGCGGGAAAAGAGCGTCACAAAGGGTGTTTGGTGATACAGCGGCTGACCTAGGTCGGCAAGTCAAGGCCAGCGCCTGCATGCTGCCTCCTAGAGCTTTTCTCGGCCAAACGGTTTAGATAACGTCCGGTCACTCCAAGGGGCGATTTCCCTTGGCACATAGGTATATTCGACCAGACCCGTCCCATGGCCGATTTTCTCCAAGCATTTCACACGGCTGTGAGGCTTATCTTCACGCTCGATCCGCGCCTGGTCGAGATCGTGCTGCTGTCGCTCAAGGTCAGCCTGCTTGCTGTGGCGGTCGCCAGCGCGATCGGCTTCGCGCTTGGCGGCGTACTCGCCGTCTACCGCTTTCCGGGCCGGGGCGCGGTAGCCACGCTGCTGAGTGCGCTCATGGGCCTGCCGCCGGTTGTGGTCGGCCTATTCGTCTATCTGTTGCTCTCGAATGCCGGTCCATTAGGCGTGCTCCAACTGCTTTATACGCCGACCGCGATGATCATCGCCCAGGTGCTCCTGGTTGTCCCGATTATCGCGGCTCTTACCCGCCAGGCCTGCGAAGACTTGCTTGAGGAATATGACGAGCAGCTCCGCTCGCTCGGCGCTTCATCGAGTGCCATCGTGGCCACGCTGTTGTGGGACGGCCGTTACCGGCTGACCACCGCCGTGCTCGCGGGCTTCGGGCGGGCCATCGCCGAGGTCGGCGCCGTGATGATCGTGGGCGGCAATATCGACCATGTGACCCGCACCATGACCACTGCAATAGCGCTCGAGACCTCGAAAGGCGAAATTGCGCTGGCGCTTGCGCTCGGCATCGTCCTTCTGCTCATTGCCTTCGCCGTCAATGCGGCTCTCATGGGTGTGCGGCGCTTCGCTACACGTCTCGCCTATGCTTGATCAAACCCCGCCCGACAGCTCCAAGACCTCATTCAATGGGCATGGCCCTTTGCTGCCGCTGGAGCTGCGCCGGCTGTCCTACTGCGCGAACGGCAAGCGCGTCATCCACGGGCTCGATCTGACCGTCGAGGAACCCGGCATCACAGTCATCATGGGGCCGAACGGCGCGGGCAAGAGCGTACTGCTGCGCTTGATGCACGGGCTGATCGCGCCGACCTGCGGCGAGGTGCTGTGGGGCGGCAAGCGGCTGGACCGCGAGCTCGCGCGCCGGCAGGCGATGGTATTTCAAAAGCCGGTGCTGCTGCGCCGCTCGGCCGCTGCTAATATCTGGCATGCGCTGGGCCTGCGCGGCATCGCCCGTGGAGACCGGGCCATCCGCGTCAGCGATGCCCTCAAGCTCGCGGGTCTGGAGACCCGCGCGGCAACGCCGGCACGGGTGCTCTCCGGCGGAGAGCAACAGCGGCTGTGTCTCGCGCGGGCGCTGAGTCTGGAGCCCGACATCTTGCTGCTCGACGAGCCGACCGCGAGTCTCGATCCAGCTTCGACGCTCGCCATCGAGGAGTTGCTGATCGATGCGCAGCGCCGCGGCATCAAGATGATCGTCGTTACCCACGATGTTGGCCAGGCTCGTCGGCTCGCGCGCGAAATTATCTTTCTGCACCACGGCCGCATCGTCGAACATCAGGCGGCCAAATGCTTTTTCGATCAGCCGCAAAGCGACAAGGCCCGCGCGTTCCTTGCTGGCGGCCTGGTGCTTTGAGTAAAGGAGAGGGTCCATGACATTGAACCTCGATAGAAGGACCGTGGCGCGCGTTGCCCTTGCGGCGCTTCTCCTAGGTACTGCAGCGCCGCCTCCCGCGCAGGCCGAAGACAAGTTCATCATCGTGCAATCGACGACCTCGACGCAGAACTCCGGCCTATTTGAGCACATCCTGCCGAACTTCACCAAGAAGACCGGGATCGATGTTCGCGTTGTGGCGGTCGGTACCGGCCAAGCTCTGAAGAACGCCGAGAACGGCGACGGCGACGTAGTTCTGGTCCATTCCAAGCCCGACGAGGAGAAATTTGTGGCCGAGGGCTGGGGAGTGAAGCGCAGTGACGTGATGTATAATGACTTCGTCATTGTCGGGCCAACCGCCGATTCCGCTAAAATCGGTGGACTTAAAGACGCCGTTGAGGGCTTCAAAAAGATCGCCGAAAATGAAGCGACGTTTGCCTCACGCGGCGACGACTCCGGCACCCACAAGGCCGAGCTCAAGCTGTGGCAGGATGCCGGCATCGACCCCAAGCCCGCGAGCGGCAAATGGTACCTCGAGACCGGCTCCGGCATGGGCGCGACCCTCAACACGGCGGTCGGCAAACACGCCTACGCGTTGACCGATCGCGGCACCTGGCTCAGTTTTGCCAACAAGGATGACTTCAAAGTCTTGGTCGAGAGCGATCCCAAGCTGTTCAACCAATACGGCGTGATCCTGGTCAATCCGGCCAAGCATCCCAACGTCAAGGCGAAAGAGGGGCAGGTTTTCATTGATTGGTTGACCGGACCCGAAGGGCAAGCTGCGATCGCGAGCTACAAGATCGACGGCCAGCAGCTTTTCTTCCCTAATGCTGGCCCACCGAGCTGACGTCGGACGGCGCCATTAGGCTCGCCCCGCGCAACAAGTCTGAGATGTCCGCTATGGGTCACTAGCGGACATTGCAGCGCGGATCGGGGATGTCCGGTTTACCCCCACGAACGGACATTCTCAGAGAGTTCTGTGTCGGGGGTCATTGTAGTCGCCTCCATTTCGGCAATGCCAAGGGGGGCATGCCAGTGGCTTGTTGGTGGATTCGTCGGGTGGGGCCCCCGCCTCGACGCGATGCGATGCTCTGCCTCGATGGAGGGGGGTGGATCGACCGTGATCCTGGGCAGGACAGGTTGAGCGCGGCTGTATCAACGCGGCGCCGGAGTTCTTGGTTGGTGTCGTACTGACGCTGAATAGCGGAGAACCCCGCGCTGCAACTGTCGTTAGCGGCCCTTGATTCTGGTCTCCGCCCAACTACATGATCTAAGCCCCCCAAAGGGCATGTGGCGGGAGCGCCATTAGTGTCTCGTAGTTATTATCGCGTCGCGCTCTCGCTCCCCTTTCCCTCGCAGAGCTTTCCAAAAGAGAAGCCCGGCTGCTCCTGCCGGGCTTTCTACCGTTCCCCCGAAATTCTTCGCGCGAATCTCACCGTCCACTGGACGGGATAAGCGTGGCAGGAGTGGGGCGACGATAAACCGCAAGGGGATAAAACCCATGCTGTTGCAAAAAAGCCATGAGGCCGCAATAGAATATGATTTGTGATGGGTCTTCCCTCCCATCACCGGTTCCCCCCAAGGAACCCGAAGAAGCCCCGAGTTCCCCCCGTCTCAGGGGCTTCTTCTTTGCGCGGATGCCTACTCTGCACCATCTCGCCGGGACGAAACCGACACGGAACGGTCAGGGGCTTTATTAGCTATGAGGGCGCTAAACCTCCGAGCAGCGTAAGGCGTTAGGCGCTCGCTCGTCCAGTTATGGTGTTTTAGTTTCGCCGGTTGCCGGTGCTTGGGTGCTTGGCTGCGTGACAGGCGCCTATGTCTATTCGCGCGAGAACGAGAATGACGCCCACACCGGCCAAAGTTCTGACAGAGGACGAGGCGCGCCGGATCGCGAGCAACATCGCCAAGCTGCCCGAACTGCTACGCAAGCAATGAGCGCCTACTCGCTTCGGCGGGCGCCCTTTCACATGTACCCAAAGTCACATCTGCTGAATGAAATAAAGGGTGACTGAGATCAGGATGATCAGGACGGCGAAGATCACGGGCTGCCAAATCGGCTCGCCGATCTGGAAGTCTTTCAAACGCTCGAACACGTTATGTTTCATCGCAGGGACTTCGTAAATCCTAGTAAGCCTGCCTCCGCGCAAAGGTTCCTCTAGACAAAAATGATCTGACCCCTCAATCCCAACCGGCTGATATTCGAGTTCCGATCAGCAGGGGTCTAGTTCCGCGCAAACTGCTTCGGTCCCTGCACGGCGACAATCCTGCCTTCCGATAGGCGTCAAAACTCGTCGAAAAGCGCGACACAACGAGTGAAGCGTAGCCTTCAGCACCCTCGACTTTGGCGGATGCGCCTGCCGGTACTTGCAGCACCGTCGCTCTCTGACCTATGCAGAGAAGTGTCAGCAGGACGATCTTTCCGTCAGGGAACTCAAGCGCGTCGTGAGGACGGTTCGGCCGACCCCTGTTGATCTGGCGGAAACTGGCCACCTTGTGGCCGAGCGTGCGGGAAAAGAAGGACCCGGTTTCGCATTTTACCTCGTCTTCAAAGGCAAGCTCAGTGCCAGGAAGCAAACAAACCGCTACCTTCGTATCGTCCACCGAGGTAAAACCGCGCGTGATCGTGTGGTGAAAACCCGTCGATATCAGCTTGTCGCCTACATTTGCAGGGCGGGACGCGACGAGCTCTAAGCTATAGTCACACATTGAGGGTACTCCATGCCGATCGCGGTAGTACCCCTCGTCTCCCTAGTAGCATAGCGAAACAAAACGGCGATCTCTTGACTGCGCCCAAATCGAGCCACACGCTTCGTGGCGGCCTCTGCTTGTAGAGCATCACACAACATATCCGGACGGCTGGAAGCTCGGCTCATTCCCAGTCGCGGGCCGGGCTTCTTCTTTAGACAAGCTCCTTAAGGCCACTCTTTGGTGCTAAACTACTCGCGGCCGAAACAGTGGGCGTTTTCCACTTCCACCCTGCGACGGCCAGGCCCAGTGCCGTCGCTGTTCCTTGTGCATGGCGTAGCAGCGGTGCAGGGTCCTTTTTTGGGAAACAAATGTTTTCGGCCCGCGTTTAGCAATCATGACCATCTTCAGTTTCTTATGCCGCCTCTTTCCTGGTCGATGCGAGCCGGCGAGGACGGAACAAGCTACCCCTTCCGGAACGAGTGCTGATCTCGGTCAGCGGGAAGCCAAGAACGAAGCACTGAGCGAACAGCAACTCAGACATATGGAAGGCGGACCGAAAGCCAAGGCGGCTCAACGGTCGAAAGCGAAGCAGCGGTCTCGATAAGGGGGCTTGCCTTACGGGTAGCTCCAAGTTCTCCATGATCGAACGCTAAACTCACGAACAGCCAGCTTCCTGGAAGCCGTTCTTGGGTTGCTGGCTAGGCCCGGTACTCTTATCTCTCCCTGTGAAGGACTCGGATCGAGGGTGCCGGGCCACTGTTGAGCGCATGCAACGGGCCTTGAAACAACAGGGCACCGTCAAGCGTTTATTCGCAACTATTCAGGCTGCTTTGTTCGGGGGAAGCTCGGCATCCGTCGGATGCATAAGCCAAGCTCGAATGCCCCCTAGTCGATGCACCTGCAAGCAATAGGGGCAGCGCACCGTTTCCGAGTGCAGACCTTCCAAGGTCTCGGGTCTCATCTCGATGCCCGTCGAAACCTCGTGACCGGTCGCCGGACATACGAAAACTAACGTGCCCTTCCTCCTCCTCCGGACACGTAGTGCCGCCTCACGCCTTGGGAGATTCGGAACCGTTCAAGAGCCGTCTCGGTACGCTTACGTACGTGAGTTCTGTGCGGTCGGCCGCAAAACCAAAACCCGACAAAAGCGTTTATAAGCACGAGCTCTGCAACGGAGGTGCGCATGGCAACCGCGCGCTTTTTCGCCCGTTATCTCTATGCGCCCACCCTACTCCTCGGGCTGAATGGGTTCGCCGTTTATCTGGTAGGCCAAGGCTATCGCTATGTGTGGGTTCTTCTTCTTGCGTTTGCGGTGATCGGATTGTCCTTCCTGATGGAGCAAGTGCTTCCTTATGAGGAGATCTGGAACCAGGCGCATGATGATGCCGGTAAGGACATCGCTCATGGCATCGTTTACGAGATCGTCAATCTCATCACCCTCTTCGTCTTCATTCTGATCAGCTCGATGCTTCTGCCCGAGTGGAGCCTCTGGCCGCAGGCGCTACCTATCGTGGTCCAATTGCTGCTCGCGATCCTCATCGTCGATTGCACGATGACGATAATCCATTATTGGAGTCATCGTGTGAACTGGCTGTGGAGACTGCATGCCGTCCATCACGGTGTGCATCGGCTCTACGGCTTTAATGGCTTTATCCGACATCCGTTGCACCAGGTGCTCGACATCGTGGTCGGCACGCTCCCTTTGGTGCTCATAGGCTTGCCAGTCCCTGTCGCCGTGCTGCTCGGCTTCGCGATTGCGATGCAACTCATCGTGCAACACTCAAACGTGGATTACGCCCTCGGACCCCTACAGAAACTTCTCGCGATTGGCCCGGTGCATCGACTTCATCATGTGAATTGGGCGGGTGAAGGTGATGTGAATTTCGGGCTCTTCTTCACCGTCTGGGACCGGCTGCTCGGAACGTTCCGGCTTCCCTCAGGGTGGAGGCCAGGTACTGGCGATATCGGCATTCAGGATTGCCCGCACTTCCCCCAAGTCTATTTGCGGCAACTCAAGTTACCCTTCGACTCTAACGGTCCTTGCGCGGAGGCTTCTCGCCACGAACCTTCCACTATCAACGCGGAGTCCGCTCGGTAGGTCTCATTTACGACCGGTCGGGCTTTACTGATGCGGTGACCGAAGCCAAGAAGAATATCGACCGATTTCTCTCACGCCTAAAGTAATTGGCTGGGATTCGAGTAGGTCTGAATATGCGTTGCGCTGTCAGCGGATCGGCGAGCTATTCCTCGTTGCGTGCTCAGGCAGCCGGTCCCGCTGATTCTTTTGGCATGAGTTTAGTTCTGCGGCGCGGCCGAAGCCGACGCCCCTCTGAGTTTCTCTCCAAGCCAGAACGGTCAAATCTCGTTGAAACCTTGCGCGGTCTCGCTGCGTTAAACCTACACGGGTGCTTCGTTAAAACCTAAATTGGTGCTGCGTAAAGCCTACATGGGTCCTGCGTTAAGCCTACACGTGTGAGGGACATGGGATATAGGCGCTTAACCTTGCGTGAGGCGCTGGCCTCCGACCGATTAGAGGATTTTGTTCGACAGGAGGAGGCTCGGGGCGTCGAGCTAGCCAATGGTTCCGATCTGGAGCGAGCGCTTGCCCTGCTCATCACACAGCGCCGATTAGAAGATCGATCATTCACAACGGCGCTTGAGAAAAAGTAGCGCCCGGCCGAAGCCGAGGTCCCCACTCCGGCGTTTAACGGCGGCACACGGCTTCGTAATAGAAGGGGGGTCGATATCAGCAAGTCAGCTATCGGTGTACCAAACAGTGCCGAAAACACGCGCTAGCGTGTCTACGCCTTGCGCAAAACTCACCATCGCCGCACGTACGAGAACAGTTCGCCAACCTCGGCAAGACGTGGCTAAAGCTAGCTGGCGATCTTCAGGCCCTACGCGATACGTTAGAGGAGCCAGAGTCCAGGAGGCGGACCGGTTAACCGGTCACACCCCCGGCACTGGGGTCAAAAAAACCGCACTCTCTTCACGGCGTCATATGTCCGCTTTACTCGGACATGGTTAGCGTCAGCATTGATGTCCGTTAAGTGCCAATAGCGGAAAATCACGTCTGCCTTCGAACGGCGACGGTAAAAGCCTCCGCGAACTCTCCTGTCGCCGCCGATTATCCATGGCCTTAAGATCCGCGCACACGGAAACGTAATAGCTGCTGATGGGGGCGCCCCCTTGACACTCGTTTAGTGACGAATTACTTAATTCATCACTATTCACGAGACCCGCGAGCCACCCAAATGAGACCGCAGGCCAGAATTAAACCTGACGACACCCGCGCGCGGATTGTGGACACCGCAGATGCGCTGTTCCGCAGATTGGGATTTGCCAAGACGGCAGTGGCTGACATTGCGGCAGAGCTTGGAATGTCGCCGGCTAATGTCTACCGCTTTTTCCGATCCAAGACGGCGATCGTCCAGGCAATCTGCCAGCGCTGCCTGTCAGAGGTCGAGGAAGCTGCCTGGGCGATTGCGCGCTCCAAGGCACCAGCAGCGCAGCGTATTGAGCGGTTGATCCTCGAAATCCTGGCCTATCACAAGGAAAATCTGCTCACCGAGCAGCGAGTCAACGACATCGTGCTGGTCGCGATCGAGCACAACTGGGACCACATTCGGGCGCACAAGGACGCGCTGCGCAACGTCGTGGAGCTGATCTTGCGCGACGGGATTGGGGCCGGCGAATTCGAGGCGGCCGACCCGCGCACAACGGCGGAGCTGATCTTGCGATCCGTAGTGGTCTTCACCCATCCAGTGCTTATCGGCCAATGCCTGCAGGATGGGGATGATCTCGAGACCGAAGCCCGCGCATCCGTGCGCTTTCTACTCCAAGCCATCACACCCTGTAGGTAGACCCGATGTCGCGCTCAACCAAAGCCGAACCGTGCCCGCGAAGTGACGATATACGCGTTTCGTCATTCGTCACCGACCTGAGTGAAGGAGCAGCTGCCATGCAATCGTCGTCAATCTCACTGCTGCGCGCCGTGGCCGTCATCGCCCTCCTCCCTCTGCTCGCGGCGTGCGACGATCACGCGGCTTCCGCAACCGCCAAGCCTGAGCGCCCGGTGCAGGTTCAGCGCGTCGCCTTCGAAAACGAGAATGCAACGCGCGAATTCGTGGGCGTGGTGCGCGCTCGCTACGAGACGGATCTCGGCTTCAGGGTCGCCGGCAAGATCGTCAGCCGCGTCGTCAATGTCGGCGATCGGGTGCAGGTCGGCGACATGGTGGCGCAGCTCGACCCGCAGGACCTGAAGTTGCAGGTTGAGAGCGCCGAGGCCGAATTCGCCGCGGCGACCTCAAGCCTTCAACAAGCCGCGTCGGACTTCGATCGCTATACCGCGCTGAAGACGCGCGGCTGGGCCTCGATCGCCGACTTCGATCGCAAGAAGGCGGCGAAGGACGAGGCCGAAGGGCGCCTCGAGCGTGCCAAGCGCGCTCTCGACCTCGCGCACAACCAGCTCGACTATTCCGATCTTAAGGCTGATGCCGACGGCGTGATCACTGCAACGCTGGCGGAGCCGGGCCAAGTCGTCGCCATCGGCCAACCGGTGGTGCGGCTTGCCCACCGCGGCGAAAAGGAAGCCGTTGTTGCGCTGCCGGAGACGTGGCTGACAGAAGCGCAGAGTTCGAAAGCCATGGTCCAGTTGTGGTCGGGGCCGGGTCGCAATTTCACCGCCAGGCTGCGCGAGTTGTCGCCGCAGGCCGACGCCGCGACCCGCACCTACGCTGCGCGCTTTACCATCGACAATCCCGATGACTCGGTCGCGCTCGGCATGACCGCAACGGTGACGCTGTCGCACTCCGCCGATGTCCCCGTGGCGAAGCTGCCGCTCGCGGCGATCCTCAACCGTGGGACCGGCCCGTCGGTCTATGTGGTCGACAAGTCCGGTGCGCTCGAGCTGCGACCGGTTAAGGTAGCTTCTTTCACCGAGGACACGGCGCTTGTCACCTCCGGCGTCAGCGATGGCGACCGCATCGTCAAGCTTGGCGTCCAGAAGCTCGACGCTGGTGAAAGAGTCCGCGCTGTCGATGAGCGCTAAAGGATGACCGGGCTCTTTGCATGAGCCGCGGCCAGGAGGAATGGTCATGAGACGCTTCAATCTTTCGGAATGGGCGATCACGCATCAGCCGCTCGTCCTGTTCATGATCTTGCTGCTGGGCGCGGCCGGGGCCTATTCCTACTTCAACCTCGGCCGTGCTGAGGATCCTTCCTTCACGATCAAGACCATGATCGTGAACGTCGCCTGGCCCGGCGCGACAGCCGCGGAAATGCAGACGCAGGTCGCCGACAAGATCGAGAAGAAGCTGCAGGACCTACCGTACCTCGACCGGGTGCAAAGCTATTCGCAGCCGGGAGTTTCCTTCATCCAGGTTTTTCTTACGGACAGAACCCCGCCCGCCAAGGTCAAGGACCTTTGGTACCAGGTGCGCAAGAAGGTGGGCGACATCAGGGGCGATTTGCCTGCCGGCATCATCGGTCCGAACTTCAATGACGAATACGGAGACGTCTATTCGGTCATTTATATGTTAACGGCTGACGGCTTGAGCCTCGCCGAGCTCAAGACGCGGGCCGAGGACATTCGCCAAACCCTGCTGCGCGTTCCCGACGTCAACAAGGTGGATATCATCGGCGAGCGCCCGCAGAAGATCTTCATCGAGTTCAGTCACGCAAAGCTCGCCACCCTCGGCATAACCCCTCAGCAGATCTTCGACAGCGTCGCCAAGCAGAACGCCGTCGTCTCCGGCGGATCGGTTGATACAGCGGCAGACCGCATCAATGTGCGGGTCACTGGCGCGTTCTCCGGCACCGAGGCCATTGCCGCAGTCCCGGTGCAGGCAGAGGGGCGTGTGTTCCGGCTCGGCGATATCGCCTCGGTCAAGCGCGGCTACGAGGACCCGCCGACTTTCATCGTTCGCGAAGGCGGCAAACCAGCCCTGGGGCTCGGCCTTTCGATGGCGGACGGCGCGAACATCATCACGCTCGGCGAGAACCTGAAGCAGGCGATGAAGTCCGTCACGGCGGAGCTGCCGGTCGGCATTGAGGTGACCCAGATCGCCGATCAACCCCATATCGTTGACGAATTGGTATCGGAATTCGTCAAGAGCTTTGGCGAGGCGCTCGCCATCGTCTTGGTCGTGGGCTTTCTGTCGCTCGGCTGGCGCACCGGCATCGTCGTTGCGCTGTCCGTGCCGCTCGTGTTGGCCATCGTGCTTCTCGTTATGTACAGCACCGGGTTCGACCTGCACCGGATTACGCTCGGTGCACTCATCATTGCTCTCGGGCTGCTCGTCGACGACGCGATCATCGCTGTTGAGATGATGGTGGTGAAGATGGAGCAGGGATGGGATCGCGTGCGGGCCGCCACTTACGCCTGGACCTCGACCGCGTTCCCGATGCTGACCGGCACGCTGGTCACCGCTGCGGGCTTCTTGCCCGTCGGTTTCGCCAAGTCGAGCTCTGGAGAATACGCCGGCGGCATTTTCTGGGTCGTCGGCCTCGCACTGATCGCCTCTTGGATCGTCGCAGTGGTATTCACGCCCTATCTCGGCGTGAAGCTCTTGCCGGATTTCGCCAAGCACCACGTTCACGATAATCCCGATGCAATCTACGACACCCGCGTCTACCGCGCGCTGCGACGCTTGATCGAACGTGCCTTGCGCTGGCGCAAAACGGTCATTGGCACCACGGTCGTGATGTTCGTGGCTGCCGTCGCAGGTTTCGGTTTGGTGCAGCAGCAGTTCTTCCCGACCTCGACCCGGTCCGAATTGTTCTTTGAGATGCGGCTCCCGGAAGGCACGGCGATCGGCGTTACCGACGCGGCGGCGAAGAAGGCCGAGGGCTTCCTTGCGGGCGATCCCGACATTGTCACCTACACCACCTATGTCGGCCAGGGCTCCCCGCGCTTTTGGCTCGGGCTGAACCCAGTGCTGCCAAACCCGAATTTCGCTCAGATCGTCATCGTCACCAAGGACCTGGAGGCCCGCGAGCGCGTCAAGGATCGGCTCGAAAAAGCTCTTGCCGATGGCGCCCTGCCGGAAGCTCGGACTCGGGTGGACCGTTTCGTGTTCGGTCCACCGGTCGGCTTTCCCGTGCAGTTTCGCGTAATCGGTCCCGATCCGATGATGGTGCGCGAGATTGCCGAGCAGGTCCGCCAAGTCATGGCGGCAAATCCTAAGATCGTTGATCCGCACCTCGACTGGAGCGAGCAGGTCAAGTCGATCCGCCTCGAGGTCGACCAGGACCGCGCCCGCGCGCTTGGGCTGACGCCGCAGGACGTGGCGCAGACGTTACAGACCCTGCTCTCGGGACTGAACATCACCCAATATCGTGAAGGTATTGAGCACATCGACGTGGTGGCGCGTGCCGTGCCGAATGAACGCCTTGAGCTTGGCCGTCTACCGGCGCTGACCATAACAACCCGAAACGGCGTCCCGGTGCCGCTGTCTCAGATCGCACGCCTCCATTACGAATTCGAGGAGCCAATCCTGTGGCGCCGCAATCGTGACCTCGTGCTCACCGCGCGTGGCGACATCGTGGACGGCGTGCAGGCGCCCGACGTCAGCACCGAGATTCTGGCAAAGCTCGGCGGGATCGAGGATGCGCTGCCCTATGGTTACCGCATCGAGACCGGTGGCTCGATCGAGGAAAGCGCCAAGGCAAATGTCGCTCTGGCGGCTGTGTTCCCCGCTATGGCGGTAACGATGCTGGCGCTGCTGATGATCCAACTCCAGAGCTTCTCGCGGTTGGCCTTGGTATTCGTAACGGCGCCGCTCGGGATAATCGGCGCCACAGGGGCGCTGCTCCTGTCCAACCAGCCGTTCGGTTTCGTGGCGCTGCTCGGTCTTATCGCGCTTGCCGGGATGATCATGCGTAACACCATTATCCTGGTCGATCAGATCGACCACGACATCGCCTCTGGCCACGCCCGGCATCGCGCCATCATCGACGCCACGGTGCGGCGGGCCCGGCCAGTGTTGCTCACTGCGCTGGCCGCCATCCTCGGCATGGTTCCGCTGGCTCGCAGCATCTTTTGGGGCCCAATGGCGATCACCATCATGGGCGGCCTGTTCGTGGCGACCTTATTGACGCTCCTGGTGGTGCCCGCGCTCTACGCGCTGTGGTTCCGCGTGCGCGCAGACGAGTCCTCAGATATCTCCGTCGAACGTCTGCGACTGACGGCTCAGATTGGCCGGGGCCCAATACCCATCCCTATCGCAGCGGAATAGGGCGTTGTTGTGAACTGCGACCTGGGGCGGGTTGCACGCGGTGGATGTTCGGCGCTGCCACTTGACGCCGCCTATGTGCGCGCCCTGATGATCGGCTCTGCCGAGGTAGGCGAGATTATGATGAGAGCGTTCATCTTACGTCGCGTCGGGCTGATCGAGGAAGGCGGCGTCGGATCCGTGCTCGTCGAGACACCGGGCACGCCGGAACTCGTTCGACTTCAAGGGTTTCTCGGTCGCAATGGCTATCCCTACACGGTCCTAGATGCCTCCGACGACGCAGAGGGCCGCGCCATAGTAGAGCGCTCGGGCGTGCTCCCCGAGGAGCTTCCCCTAATGGTCTGTCCGAACGGGACGATATTGAAGCGGCCCACGAATGCTGAGGCCGGCGTCATTCTCGGCATCACGCCGGAGCTTGATCCGAAAACGGTCTTCGACGTGGCAGTCGTGGGCGCGGGGCCGGCGGGGCTCGCCGCCGCCGTTCATGGGGCATCCGAGGGTCTCTCGGTTATAGTGGCGCCGCAGCCGGTCGCCTTTTACGCGGTCTCGGGAGCCGAACGAGATATTCGAAACCATTTGGGCCAATGCCGGGTCGCTATCGAACCTTCATTTGTTTGGCGGCGCCTTCTTCAGCTATACCCCGGCCTCATTCTCGGCCCCCCTTTGGGAGGACAGGGGATGGGATGAACGTGCTCTAGGCGTCGATGAATGCGAGCAGGTCCGCGTTGACCTCGTCTTTACGAGTCGTGCACATGCCGTGCGGCGCACCCTTATAAATCTTCAACTTCGCGCCCTTGATAATTTCGGAAGATAGAAGAGCGGATGCTTGGATGGGGACGATCTGATCATCGTCGCCATGTAGGATCAGCGTCGGAACATCGAATTTCTTGAGATCTTTGGTAAGGTCCGTCTCAGAAAAAGCCTTTATGCAGAAATAAGAAGCCGGAAACCCCGCCATCATTCCCTGTAGCCAGAATGACTCCCGCACGGCTTCTGACACCTTCGCGCCAGGCCTGTTGTAACCATAAAACGGCATACTCAAATCCTTCCAGAATTGTGAGCGATCCTTCTGAACCATTGCGCGCAGGTCGTCGAACACCTTGAGCGGAGTGCCAGCCGGGTTCGCATCCGTTTTCAGCATCAGTGGTGGCACCGCGCCAATCAGTACGGCTTTCGCGACCCGCTTCGTTCCGTGACGGCCAATGTATCGTGCCACCTCGCCGCCTCCAGTGGAGTGACCTACATGAATCACCTTCTTCAATCCTAATGCTTTGACGAGAGCCGCTAGATCGTCGGCGTAGGTATTCATATCATTGCCGTCCCAGGGCTGACTGGAACGGCCGTGGCCTCGACGGTCATGGGCAATGCAGCGATATCCGTGTGAAGCCAGGAAGAACATTTGGTCCTCGAACGCGTCAGCGCTCAGCGGCCACCCATGGCTGAACACCACCGGCTGCCCGTCTCCCCAATCCTTGTAATAAATCTCCGTGCCGTCCTTTGTCGTAATTGTGCCCATGGCTACGTCTCCTGACACTGAATCTCAATCGAGCGGCCTCGCCGAAGGATCTCAAGCTAAATTGCTAAGCTTCAGCTCCCAGGGCGCATCGAGCCCCGCAGAAGCTCGCCGCATGAGGTGGCGAGCCTTCGTCGCGAGATCCTGTTCGAGCGCTCGCTTCGTTGTGATGTTCGACCGTCGATAGGAAAAAATGGTAGCAATAATCATCTCATCGCCATCAGCGTCGTCGTCCCGAAGCTCTATGTAGGCCCGACGAGTTTTCTTGTCGTAGTTTGCATGAACTAAGCCGACATTGGTGTCCCCCCAATGAAAGCCCCACGCGCACTATACCTCCTTCGGGCGCCATTCGATGCTGCCATTTGGCGACATCTGCCCGAGGGAAGGCGGCGAAGTAGCCTTTCCGAAATTTCAGCTCCGCGTGGCGCGTCCGCTAAGGGTCATTAGCGGACATCCCCCACTCCATTGGGCATGTCCGCTTTCCGCCCGACACCCGACCTCTCGACGCGCCCCTGCTAAGTCCGCTAAGTGCCATCAGCCCGACAAGAGCCAGGAGCCGGCCCACAAACAACTTCAACGATGCGGACAGCCAGGCCAACAACAGGGTCTCCGCTTTCCGTCTTTGAGGCTGGAACAGCCCCATTCAATCCGGCGAGTTCTTGTTTCTGGTTTCTTAGCCAACTCGATCCAGCAGATCCATTCATTTCGCGCGAGCGGCGTAATGTCCTCCCACGTCTCCAACGCTTTGGCGTCGGAGGTCAGTGCCTTTTTCAGGTCCGTGGGCAGATCGTGGACCACACCGCCTGAGATCTCTTTTACGCTCAAAGTTTCGCTCACAAGTGTATCGCCCGTTGCATTTTAGCGAGCCCGGCGCACTGGCCTCGGTTAAACATTCAGGCTTTTAGCCTGATTTGTGCTCGGCAATGCGGGTATTTCGGGATTTGTTTGGTCTCCGCGACACCTGGAAGTTCTCGTGGGGAATGTCAGCCGCGCCGCCTTGATCGCGGCGATGTCGATCTTCTTCATGCCCATCATCGCATCAAACGCGCGCTTTGCTTCAAATCGCCGCCGGCCGCCAGCGCCTCGGTCAGCACGCGCGGCGTGATTTGCCAGGAGAGGCCCCACTTGTCTTTGCACCAGCCGCACTGGCTCTCCTGCCCGCCATTGCCGACGATGGCGTTCCAGTAGCGGTCGGTCTCTTGCTGATCATCAGTGGTGATCTGGAACGAGAAGGCTTCGTTATGCTTGAACGCGGGACCACCGTTGAGGCCGATACAGGGGACGCCGGCGACTGTGAATTCGACCGTCAGCACGTCGCCCTTCTTGCCGGACGGGTAGTCACTGGGTGCGCGGTGGACGGCACCCACCGCTCTGCCGGGAAAGGTCTCGGCGTAGAAGCGGGCAGCCGCCTCGGCCTCCTTGTCGTACCATAGACAAATCGTGTTCTTGGCCATTGCTTATCCTTTCGCTTCCTTTCGCATCATCTGCCGCACCCGACGTGTAGTCGAGCTTGGGTTGGAATCGCCCCGCCCCTCCGCCGCAAGGTCGAACATGTTCCAAATCGGGTCGACCAGATCGTTGACTGCGGTCTTACCGCATAAACATCCCGTGCGATTTGGCGTTCCGCCCAGGCACGAGGAGTTGAAGATCCTTCGCGAGCGCCTCGATTGCCGTGAGCTTGCCTGAAGGAGCCCCATAGTGAAGGGCACGCGTTGAGTCCGCTTTTGGGTCAGTAGCGGACATTATCGCGGTCATCCGCGATCTCCGCTTTGCCCCGAACGCGGACATGCCCAGCGTCGAAATCAATGTCCGCTAAGTGCCAATAGCAGACATACGAGACAGCCGAGCTAAGCATACCAATGCGCTATTTCAGAACGCTGTGCGTAGTGTCACGCCGAACAAGCCATCGCGTCTTCAATCAGTTCGCAGGATGGCGGTCGCTTCGAAGACGCTCATTTCGCTGGATCAACAAGCCGCCCATCCAGATAAGTCGCAAGTACCTTCGTATCGCCAATAGTATCCGGATCGACAGAGAAGATGTCGCGGTCAAGCACGACCAAGTCTGCGCGCTTGCCGACTTCCAGGCTGCCTGTGGTCTTATCCTGCTTCATGGCATAGGCGGCGTTGATGGTGTAGGCGTCAATCGCCGTCTCAAGCGGGATGCGCTCTTCGATATTGAGCGGCTTTTGTCCCTTGCCGCCACGTCGTGTAACGGCGGTCTGAAAGGCGCGGAATGGGTTGTATGAGGAGACATCCCAGTCGCTGCCGCCGATGATGGTCGCGCCGGCCTTTTGCAGACTGCCGGCAGGATAGACGTAGCGGTAGCGATCCGGCCCGAGATAGGGCTCGAGCGGCCCTTCGGTCGCGGGCTCGCGTTTGGCCCATTCGAGTTGAAAGTCGGCGAGCACGCCGAGCTCCTCGAAGCGCGGGAAGTCTGCGGGATCGACGAGCTGCATATGGGCGATCTGGTGGCGGTTGTCCCTCTTTCCATTTGCGGCGCGCGCAGCAGCAAAGGCGTCGAGGCTCGCACGCACGGCGCGGTCGCCGATGGCGTGGATGTGCACAGTGAGGCCGGCGGCGTCGAGCTTCTGGACCAGCCCCGCGAAACGCTGCGGATCGAAATAGAGCTCGCCTTCATGCTTGGTCGGTTTGCCGTCGGCATCGAGGTAGGGGGAGAGCATCGCCGCCGTCTGCGCCGGATATTCCATCACACCGTCGGCGAACACCTTGACCAGGCCAGAGCGGAGGAAGTCCAGATCGACGTCGCCATCCTTACTGGCCTTCACAAGACGCGACACTGCCTCGTCGCTGTCGTCGCTCGGGTCGGCGACGTAAATCGCCGTGCGAACGCGCATGGGGAGCCTACCGGTGTCGTACAGAGTCCGCCACACCGCGGCCTCTGCCGGCGTCACAAAGGCATCCATCAACGCGGTAATGCCGGAGGCCGATATCTTCTTTAGCTCGGCCGCGGTCAGTGCCACCTTTTCCTCGAGCGCCGGCGACGGAATCTTCTCATCGACAAAGATTGAGGCGCGGTCGGCGAAGTAGCCGGTCGGCGCGCCCATGGCGTCGCGGGCGATCTTGCCTCCCGGTATGTCCGGGGTTTCAGCCGTGACGCCAAGCAATGCGAGGCCCCGGCTGTTGACCCAGACCGTATGCCCGTCATTTCCCCAGAGCGCGACCGGCCTTTTCGTCTCGATGCCGTCGAGATCGTTGGCGGTCGCCGAGAAGCCGTAATTGTCGAGCTGCGCTGCTTCAAACCAGTCGTCGGTGCCGCCCTGATCCTTCCCGAGGCAATCCTGGACGACCGGCTTCAGCGCGTCGATCGTCGCCTTCACGCCGGCAAGGCTGCATTTGGCGCCGTTGAGGGCACCGATGATCGGGTGGATGTGGGTATCGATGAGCCCCGGAAGCACCAGCTTCCCGCCGAGATCGATGACCTTGGTCCCGCTTCCGATCAGCGGCGTCATGTCCTTGTCGTCGCCGACGGCGACGATGGTGTTGCGTTTGAAGGCGACCGCCTGTTTGATCGAGCGCTCCTTGTCGGCGGTGTAGATCTTGCCATTCCGGAGCACCACATCCGCCTTTCCATCCTCGGCGGCCCGGACATCGTCAAGGCAGAGACAGGAAACGACGCCGACGATGACCGCCAGCATTTGAACTCTTAGGACCAACCGTCCCGGCGTCATTTTTGCCTCCCCATCCCGCCCGGCCAATTGAATCCATCATTGAAGTTCAGGTTGTGTTGCGGCCGCATTTTACACCATTCGCGCGGACCCGGTAATGTCCGCTTCACCCCAAAGAGCAGACATGGTCAAGTCAGCATCGATGTCTGCTAAGTGCCATAAGCGGACATTCGGACCTCTGTCCCTTTCGTGTAAGGCCCAACCGCTCAGACCCATACCTGACGCCCCGCAGAATGGGGGGACGTGGCGGCCGGATCGGAGTATTATGCTCGTTAAATGGTCGCGGCTGGCTCGCGACTGGCGGCTAAATAGCGTCAAGCCACGGGTGATTCGCGGCCCCTTGAACGGCCAGTTCGGGAGGAGCGCAGATGGACCGCCCAGACCACATCCGAAACCCCATCGAGTGGGGATTTGATCAAATTAGGCTTGCGGCCTTGGCCGCGGGATCACTGGGTCATTCCTTGCGGGGCAGCGAGGCGAGCTGGAGTGCCCCACTCCCCGCTATCCGCCGCATCAACGTCGCCGACCTGAATGACGTCCTTGCGCGGGGTCTCAGTGATTTTGAGGCATATCGAAGCGACGTTATGTTTCTCTGCCTCATTTACCCAATAATCGGCATCGCGTTGGTGTGGCTGACCTTCGGTTACGAAATGCTACCGCTGGTGTTTCCACTCGCGTTCGGGTTCGCGCTCGTCGGTCCGGTTGCGGCTGTCGGCCTTTATGAAATGAGCCGACGGCGCGAGCAAGGCATTCCCACGAGCTGGGCTGACGCTTTCGGGGCGATCCGCTCGCCCGGATTTGGCGCCATTCTGGTCCTGGGATTGGTGCTGCTGATGATCTTCCTACTCTGGCTGTTCGCGGCCAATTGGATCTATCAGATCACTCTTGGCCCTGAGCCGCCAGTCTCGATCGGCACGTTCATCCGCGACGTGTTCACCACGAGCGCGGGATGGAGGATGATCACGGTCGGACTTGGCGTCGGAGTCCTTTTCGCCTTCCTGGTCCTGACGATCAGTGTGGCATCGTTTCCGCTATTGCTCGACCGGGACGTCGGCCTCGACGTAGCGGTATGGACATCGATCCGTGTTGTGGCTGTAAACCCGGGACCGATGCTGCTTTGGGGTTTGATCGTGGCGGGTGGCCTTTTGATCGGATCAATCCCCGCGTTCCTTGGTCTTGTTTTCGTCTTGCCCATGCTTGGGCACGCCACTTGGCACCTATACCGCAAGGTGGTGGAGCCGAGCACGTCCCAATCAGCGGTGGCCAGCGGCCCCAACTGAATTGGCTCTGACTTTGGTCACCCCGTTGTTACCCACAGTCAAAGTGGTTACCGCGGAAATTTTCTATTTGGCCCTAAGAGTGGACATGATCCACATCGGCCCCTATGTCAGCTAAGTGCCAATTAGCGGACATCAACCATCACCTATTCAGCGTGGTAGCCTGCGTGAAGGCATCCTATGTCTATGAACAAGCAATCTGGCTCTATGGGACCCCCTGGATAGCTCTGTCAGTCCGTACCAGGGGTGAGCAGGAGCAGGCATGAAAATAAAAACTTGTCCAGACTGTAATGGCGATGGTGTCGTTGACAAAGATACGGACAATGAACGTCAATGCCCGACGTGCGGCGGTCTTGGTTTCGTACCTGATGACGACGATGGCCATGAAGAAGTAATAAAAACAACTACAATCGCCTGTAAGCTCCGCTGTGACCGTGCCAGGGGCGGGCCACAGCCCCAAGGGCCGTGCCTGTATGGTTTCATTGCCGTAGTAAGCGCATCGCCACACGCTTTTGCCCTGATTGAGCCGCCTCCGTAAAATTCGCGCTCTAGGTTAAAGTCAGGGAATGAGCATGCCGTCACACTACCCGTTTCCTACCGCGCTCGCGTTTATCACGCTCCTCACAGGAACGGCAGCTGCGCAGGCGCCGGATGAAACGCGGACGCCCTGCACCGAGGACGCGATGATCGTCTTCGATGCGTCAGGGTCCATGGCCGGCAATACTGTCCAAGGCCTCTTCAGCGATGTGACGCGCATTGACGAGGTCCGCAAGGCTCTGGCGCAGGTGTTGCCGGCGGCAACAAAGTTTCGCAAGGTTGGGCTCATCACTTACGGCCCCGGGCCCTACCTGCAATGCAATGTCGCGCTCGACTTCCGGCCGATGCCGAACGCGGCCCAGCAAATCATGAGCGTGGTGAACGCGCTCAATCCTGCCGGGAAGACGCCGCTTGTGAAAGCGGTGGAGCTGGCCGCGGAGGTCCTGGACTACCGGTCGACGCGGGGTGTCGTCGTCTTGCTGACTGACGGTGAGGAAACCTGCGGCGGCGCACCCTGTGAGCTCGGCAAATTTCTCAAAGCGAGCGACCGCCTAACCGTTCATGTCGTCGGCTATCAGCTGAAGGCTTTCCGGTGGACTGGCGCGCAGAGCTTCCTCGATGTGAAATGTCTCGCCGAGGAAACGGGCGGCCTCTACATCACGGCCGAGAACCGGCAGGATCTGGTGGAGGCGTTCGAGAAGACGCTTGGCTGCCCCATGATGTCGGCTGTTAGCACCTTGTCGCGCTAAGCTCGAGTCGTGTTGGCTCGATCAGTCCTGTTCGACCATCCATTCGTTCAGTTCGTCGGTGAACTGCAAAAATGCCTTCCCTCTGAATGTCAACGCGACCATGTGGCAATCGCGTAAGCTCTCCTCGAAGCGCGATCAAAACCCCCGAAAATTCCCGAGGAATAAAGAATGAGGAATTTGTGGGAGCATGTCAGCGAGGAACACAGCTGCCTCATGCTTCCCAACTCCAAGACGGGACGGAAGGCTGTTCACCTGAACCCGCCCGCGCGCGACGTGCTTCATTCCATTCCCCGGCTAGAGGGGAATCCAACGTTTGCGGGGGAAGGCCCACGGCATCTTTAGAGCTTTCGTCGGACTTCGGGGTGCAGCATGGTTCTACGCCCTCTTGTATTGGTGGACACGGCACCGAGCCATATGAACAGAAAACGCAGCAGCTGCCTGGGAGCGGCTTCAAACTCTCTCCGCAACCCTTGCAGTCATAGAGGAACACGCAGGCGTCCGTCGGCATGGTTTCGGTCGCTTGATGGCCGCATTTCGGGCAAGTCAGAGTCGATTGGAGCTTGGGCTTTGCCATGCACGTAATGTGGCATGAGACCGGAGCGTCTTCTAGATACTGACACACCGAGTTGCGCTCAAGCGCCTTCAGCGCGACGACTTCCGGTATGCGGACAGACCCAGACTAGCCTGCTTCGTTCGGGCCGTTTCCGCCACCTAATTAGTCGAACAGGATTGGAGGCATGGGCAACTACCGCAGATTGGATGAGGGGTTACGCCGGGTCGTCGCCCGCGTGGCTGTTCTGAACCTCACCTATTTCGGGCTTGAGTTCAGCGTGGCGCTCGCAATCGGTTCGGTTTCTCTTTTCGCCGATAGCATCGACTTCCTAGAGGATACCTCGATCAATTTCCTGATCCTCATCGCCTTGGGTTGGGGCGCTCGCAACCGCTCGCGTGTTGGCACGGTGCTCGCAGGCATCCTGCTCATTCCAGGGTTGGCGACACTCTGGACGGCTTGGGACAAGTTGCTGCTTCCAGTGCCACCGGCACCACTCCCACTTTCTCTGACCGGGGCTGGAGCCCTGGCTGTGAACCTCACCTGTGCCCTCATGCTTGCGCGTTATCGTACTCATGGGGGCAGCTTGACCCGGGCCGCGTTCCTGTCTGCGAGGAACGATGTTTTAGCCAATGTCGCGATTATCGGCGCCGGGCTTCTCACCGCTTACATCGCATCCGCGTGGCCCGACTTGATCGTCGGGCTCGGCATCTTCTTCATGAACTTGGACGCCGCTCGGGAGGTATACGTTGCGGCTCGCAGAGAGCGAGCCGAGGCTACGCCATGATTTGTTGACGCCGAAAGCCTGAGGCTAATGTCTGCTTTGAGTCATTAGCGGACGGCAAGGCGTAGCTCTGCAGATGTCCGCTTCAGCCCTAAGAGCAGACATGCTCGGCGGCCTACATCGATGTCTCGTTCGCGCGGTGCGCGACTCAATCCAGGGGCGTCGTCCTCGGTCCTTAACCGCTCTGCAAGAGTTTGAGACCAGGCTTTGGTATGCCAGTGAATCAGAGCATAGAAGTCTCAGGGCGCCAGTTGCGAATCTTTCTGGCCAATCAGGCCATTGCTTTAGGTTGGGCGCTGAGAGGCTCCTGCAAGGCCTGCGCTCACCGGCTATTCGCTTGCGCCAGGTGGCTCGTGCCACAGGCCCAGCGCTTTCTTGTTCACCGCACAGGCTCACACAATCAGTATCGGCGCGTATTGAAGTTCGCGCCCGATTTAAGCAGCCTTCTGCACCGCATACAGTCTCTTAGAGTCGCGGCGGGTCTTCTGATCGTGCTCGTTCTTCTGGCATCACTGGATCTCATCACGCGGGCCACCGTCCGCATATCTCCGGAACTGGCGCAGGGACCTATTTTTGAACCGGTTCCCGTCTCAGGAACGCAGCTCGAAGCGGTTCCATTGCCTACAAGAAAGCCCCAGGTTGCTTATAAAATCCCGAAGAACAAAGCGGCGAAAGCAGTCACTCAAAAAAGAATGGCTCAGCGAAAAGGCGCGAAGCGCTGAGCGCCATCGTCAGGGCTTGCCTGTCGCGTCCCGACTGTGGAGCCGCGTCCACGAATTGGGGCTCTAGCACCAAACGGAGATGTCTGCTTTGGGTCATTAGCAGACATTTGAGCGCGCATCAGGGATGTCCGCTATACCACCAATAGCGGACATGTTCAGAGTCGGCGATGTCTGCTAAGTGCCAATAGCAGGCCCTGGGGACTCAAGTGAACCGGTCGCTATTGGTGCGTCACAAAGAATGGCATCTCACTGAAACACACCTAGGCCGGACATTTTTGCTTTAGCAGCCAATGGGTATGAGGGCGCAGATGTTGATGAGCGCGCGAAAATTGGGGCGCGGGCGCCAGCGCTGCTTGATCAGCGGTCAAACTCGAGCTCGTGCTTGTGGTTAACGCTGCCCGGCGCGAACGCCTCCTCCGGGCCGCCAAAGGTCTCGTCGATATACTCCTTGAAATAATTCTCAAGGAAGGGGAAGGCCCGGACAAACCTGGTGAAGTCCTTTTGTGAGATCCATAACACGGTCGTATCCTCGAGCGCGACGACGAGGCCGGTGCGGAGCGCAGATTTTAGGAGCACACGCTCGCCGAAATGGCCGCCCGGGCCGAATAGCTTCTTGAAATGCTCACCCGTCGCGGAATTGTCGATGGTAAGCCTCAGTGAGCCTTTGATCACCGTATAGAAGCCGTCGATCACCATACCAGGCTCGAGCACCTTGTCGCCCTTGCGGTAATGGATGTAGCGGGTCGCCGGCGAGGTGGACAGCACCTGCACGATGTTGGGCGGCGTGACCACGTTCAAAAGCCAGTTCACGAGTACGCGGAGCTTGCCTGCGAAGCCGGGAAAGAACTGCAGATAGAAGCCTCGCCAGAGTAACCAGGCAAGCGTGCCTGACAACTTCACGCCATACACCTCCGCGACCGCCTTACTCATGCCGAGTGAGGCGAGCGATCCCTTCGAGGTGTAGGCGAAGGGCTTGAGTTCAGTCTTTTCGATCTTACTGAGAATGTTTTGGGCCAACTGACGGCCTTCGCGCACGGCGAACTGCGCGGTTTGGGGCGCATAGTGGGAGGGATCCTCTGCCGGTTGCTCCACCAGCGGAATCAGCGCTGCGTCCCCCAGCGCCCAGACGCTATCGTGCCCGTGCACCCGCATGAAACGGTCGGTCTTGATGCGGCCCCAATGCAAATCGAGGTCCAGCACCTCCACCAGCACATGCGGCCCATTACCGATGGTAGCGACAATGGTGTTGGTCGGAATGACGGTACCATCGTTGAGCTCGACGGAGGTGCCGGTCGCCGATTTGGTGCCAACGCTGGTCAGCACCTGAATGCCGTTGATGCGGAGGCGGCGGGTCGCGTATTCGGCGAGGTCGGCCGGGAAGGTCGGCAGGATCCGGTCAGCATATTCGATCAAGTATACGCGAACCTCGTCTGGGCAGATGTTCAGATAATACTTGAGAGCGTGGCGTATGAGCTCCCTCACCTCGGCCACTGTCTCGACCCCGGAGAACCCGGCACCCACCACCACGAAAGTGAGCAGCTGCTGCTTCACGTCCGGTTCGGCGGTCACGTCGGCGGTTTCGAGGCACCCAATGACGTGGTTGCGCAGGCGGTGCGCGTCGGCGAGGTTCTTCATAGTCAGCGCATGTTCGCGCAGTCCTGGGAACCGTTTCAGATCGACGCTGGTGCCTAGCGCGATGACGAGCTCGTCATATTTCAGTTCGATAGGAGTGAGGCGCGAGCCTTGCACCACGATCACCGTCTTCGTTTCGAAGTCGATGCCTCTGACTTCGGCTTGGCGTACCTGGAGCCGGCGCAAAAGCTGGCGCAAAGGCACGACGGCGTCGGAGGAATGGATGCTCGCCGCCGCGACCTCGGGAAGGAGTGGCTGGAAGACGAAATAGTTATTGGCGTTGACGAGTTCGACCTCGACCTTGCCGGCGCCCTGCCGCTCGAGTGCCTTAGCAGCGAACACGCCGCCGAAGCCGCCGCCGAGCACGAGGACTTTCTTCTTATCCATGGCCAGCAGCCTTTCTTCCGGAAGCCATACCTACGCCAATGCTGCACTGCGTCAAGTCCCGGCATGAAAGCGTTTTCTGCTACGACGGCAAAGACGTGAGCTTGCCCGACCTCCGTTGAAAATCCATCCGACTGGCGGCTGCAGTTCCCTACGGTGAGCGCTGGGTCCAAGGCTCGACTCTGTTTCCGAGCCGTTTGTCCCACGTCCGCTATGGGTCATTAGCGGACATCTGGAGCGCGGATCAGGCAGCATCAATGTCTGCTTTGTGCCAAAAGCGGACATGGACCGTTCAAGGCGGCAAGGCTTGTCGCGCTGTCCCGCACGGGTGTAACCTCTGGTAATACTGTCAGTGTAACGCCACAGTGCGAGCCGACGATTTGGTTCAGCCGTTATTGGCGCACGGACAGGCACCCTGGGAGCGGGCGGATTTGCGGAGGAAGCCGAGCTACGAGTGGACGTCCATGCCCAACAACATGAACCTCCACCGCATATCTTCTTCAAGGACCGCCGGCTCCATTCAGCGCCCTCGATTCGGAGGACCCCACGGATCTGTGGAAGTGGATGGACGGCCAGCGCAAGGCGAGCAACGAGCTTCTGGCGATCTCACACAACGCCAATCTTTCCGACGGGCGCATGTATCCGACCGAGGTCGATCTCCTTGGGCAGCCGATCGACAGGGCCTATGCCGAAGACCGGATGCGCAACCTAGCCGCTGATCGAAATCAAGCAGACCAAGGGACAGTCAGAGACCCATCCCGCGCTCTCGCCCAATGACGAGTTCGCCGATTTTCAGATTTGGGCCCTTGCTCGGCAATCCGCCGGGGGGCGCATTGGGTCCTAGGCACGCGCCCCTAGGGCAGGCTGGCGGTCTGTCGTCTCGAGGTCCGCTTTGGGTCATTAGCGGACATGGTATCGCGCCTGCGTCATGTCCGTTCTTCCCCTCAAAGCAGACATTCGTCAGCTCGAGCGGCACGTCCGCTATGTGCCAAAACCGGACATTAGAATGTGCCCTGCGAAAATTTTCTTACGTGCCTGCATAGGCTAAGCTCAAAAGGTCGCGCCACGCGCTAAGGGTTCAGCGACAGAGAGACAGGACGCCATGGGAACTGTGATGAGGGGGCCGCTGCCGGTCAAGGTCGATGCGACGTCCAATGGCGAGTTTCGCCCCGTGCCGCTGACGGAGCCGCTGGCGCGCGCCAACAGCGAAGCCGAGCGGCGGATTGGCGACCACGCCAAGCGCGTAGGACTTGGACGCCGGGCGTTCTTACAATCACTCTGCGGTGCGGCGACGACGTTGCTCACGTTGAAGGATGCCTTCGCTGCTATAGGCAACACCGGCGGTGTGTTTCGTGTGCCTGAGGAGGGTGCATTCGAGACCGCAGCTGCCGCCGAGGCGTTAGCCGGCGACGAGTTCATCTTCGATGTACAGACCCATATGGTCGACCCAGCCGGCGCTTGGCGCGGTTCCGCCGGCAAGTATTGGGAGCAGATCCTCGCCAACTTCCCCCAAGGCTCTTGCGGCGACGAGGACCCGGTCGACTGCTTTTCCGCCGAGAAGTTCATCAAGCACGTGTTCATGGATAGCGATACCGACACGGCCGTGCTCTCCTTCGTGCCCGAATTGCCCGGAAATAACCCGCTTTCGCTCGAAGAGGCAAACCGGGTTCGGGTTCTGGTTGACCGGATGAAGGGTGCCAACCGGCTCTTTCTCCACGCGATGGTGGTGCCGAATGCTGGCCCAGAAGTGGCCCCGCTCCAGCTCATGAAGGATGCGGTCGAACGCTATCCGATCGCGGCCTGGAAGTGTTACACGCAATGGGGGCCTGCAGGCATCGGCTTTGAACTTGACAGCCCCGATGTCGGCTTACCGTTCATTGAACGAGCGCGCGAACTCGGCGTACGCAATATCTGCATTCACAAGGGTTTGCTTTTCCCGGGATTCCCCGAAGAGCTTGGCCGCTGTGCCGATGTTGGGCGCGCCGCAGCGCTATATCCGGACATGAACTTCATCATTTACCACTCCGGCTATGAGGCAGGAACAACCGAGGGTCCATACGACCCGGAGAATGCCACCCGCGGCGTCGATACGCTGATCAAGTCGGTTGAAGCCAACGGCATCGGCTGGAATGCCAATGTCTATGCCGAACTCGGTTCGACCTGGCGCTTCGTCATGCGCGATCCGACCACCGCTGCGCACCTTCTTGGCAAGCTGTTGAAGCACATTGGCGAGGACAATGTGCTCTGGGGTACGGACTCGATTTGGTATGGTTCACCTCAGGACCAGATCCAAGCCTTCCGCAGCTTTCAAATCGCGCCGGCGCTAATTGAAGGGCACGGCTACCCTGAGCTTACATCCTCCCTTAAACAGAAAGTGTTCGGCCTCAATGGCGCCCGCGTCTATGGCGTCGATGTCACGGAGCGACTCCGAAAAACCGAGGCCGATCCGATCGGCACGCGCAAGCAGGCTTATCGGCAAATGGCCGATCCAACCTTCGAGACCTACGGACCCAAGACCGATTCTGAGTATGAGGCGCTGATCGCCGAGCGCGGCGGGTTGCCGGCGTGAACGAGGAGTCCGCCTTGTGCCATAAGCGGACGTGCGTGTGACCGTGGCTGGAAACTGCCGTATGAGCTCCATCTTCGGCTATCTGCCATGATTTCGAGTTTATCCACATAGAGGGGGTCCCCCCCTGGGTTCTTTCTTAGAGGGGGGACCGGACAGGGGGTGGCTCACTTCCCATAATCCGCGAGGAGTTGGGCTTAGGCCGTGTACTCATAAATCGAGTTTGGTAAGCAGCGGTTGGTGCATGTCCGCTTTGCCCCTAGAAGCGGACATTCGTCAGCGCATTGAGCATGTCTGCTTTGTGCCAAGAGCGGACCTCACTTCAGAGTGACTTCGTCAGAAGAATCCAACTTCGTACAGCGCCAGATCCCTGTCATCTAGATCCAGCCCATCCGAAGCTGATCCGGACCATCGAGGCTGAGGAACTAAAGGCCTCCGGATTGAACTCTGCCCCACAGATGTTCGGCATTGCCGCGTGGCGCGGGTTCATTTTTAGGCGAGTTATCCGCAGGCATGTTCCCAGCTCCCTAAAACCCAGCGATCATAGAGACCGCGCCGGAGACACGGAAGGGTGAAATGCCGCCGCTATCACGCGACGCCGCGCGGCGAAGCCGGATGCAGCTGGCTCACCGGGGGCAGGATGCGTTTCGGCTGGAACGTCCGCAAGAACGCCACCACGTCGTCGGCCGCGAGCGGCTTCGAAAAGTAATAGCCTTGCAACTCGGTGCAGCCGAACTTCGCCATCGTTACCGCCTCAAACTCGGTCTCTACGCCCTCGGCAACGATGTCCATGCCGAGCCCACGCCCGATCGAGACCACCGACTGAACGATCGTCCGCGAAATATCGACGCGGGAAGTGCGGCTGACAAACGAGCGATCGATCTTGATCTTGTCGAATTTGAAATTGCAAAGATACGCCAAGCTCGAATAGCCGGTGCCGAAATCGTCCAAAACGGTCTTGAAGCCGATGGAACGAATCATATCGACGATCGAGTTGGTGTGGTCGGTCGTCTCCAAGAGAACGCCTTCGGTCAGTTCGAGCACGAAGCGGCTGGGGTCGACGCCATATTCGGAAACGAGCTGGCGCAGCGCCGATTCAAGATCGACATGGCGAAACTGCGCGGGCGAGAGATTGATCGAGACTTCGAGATCGGGCCAGCGGGATGCGTCCTTCATCGCGTGATTGAGCACCCATTCGCCGAGCGAGGGGAGCAGTCCGGCGTTCTCGGCGATGGGAATGAAATCTGCGGGCGACATATCGCCATGCACGGGATGGCGCCAGCGGAGCAGCGCCTCGAGGCCCACGATCTTGCCGGAGTCGCAGGCGATGATCGGCTGGTAGTGCAGGCAAAGCATGTCGGTTTCGATCGCCGAGCGAAGATCCAATTCGATGGCGCGACGGCGCTCGACCTGCTCCGCCATCTCCTCGGAGAACAGCACCGCGCAGTCGCGGCCGCGATCCTTCGCCTCGTAGAGCGCGATGTCGGCATGACGCATCAAGACGTCGGCCGTCTCCCCGTTATCCGGCGCGAGCGCAATGCCGAGGGAGGCTGTGACGCGGATGCTCTGGCCATACACCACAAACGGGGCGGCGAAGGCGTGGGCGACACGTTCCGCAAGCGACGCGCTCGCCTCGTGACCGGCGGGCGCGCAGAGAATAACGAACTCATCACCGCCGAAACGCGCGAGAAAATCGTTCCGGCGCAGGCAACTCTTCAGGCGCTCCGCCACGAGCTTGATCAGCTGGTCGCCGGCCTGATGGCCGAGCGTGTCGTTGATGTCCTTGAAGCGATCGATGTCGATATAGGCGGCAACGGCGCGGTTATCGTGGGTCTCAAGCAGACGGCCATGAAGGAAGCCATCGATCCTTTCCACCATATGCACGCGGTTCGGCAGGCCTGACAGCGCGTCGTGCTTGGCCTCGTGCCGCGCTTCCGCCTCGCGCTCGGCCAATTCGTCGGAGGTGCGTCTAAGACGCCTGAGCATCGTGGCTGCCAATACGCCGGCGGCGAGAACGCCGAACGCCACGAGCGGCAGGATGATCGTCAACAAGACCTGTCCGGGACGCCGTGTCGCCCAGTCCAGATATCCGATCAGGATGTTGTCATCGCCCGTGAAAGGTTCGGACACGAGCGCGTCACCCCGCGCCGGTTCCGGAGTCAACTTGAAGTCACTTAGAAGCAGCGAGCGGCCAATCTCGGAAATAAGAGACTCGTCGATATACTCGATATCGACAAGAAGATTGGGCGTTCCCTTGAGGAGGCTCATTTCGATATTGGGCACGATCGTCATGGCTGAGACGACGGCAGGGCGACCTTCAATGGTCACAATGTGCCCGGCCCAGCGTGCGGCGCTCCCTCCGCCAGCCAGGATGCGGTAATTGCTTTGCAAACTGCTGAACGTGTCGGGACGTGCTCGCAAGCTCGATTCGGCCGCGCGGCCCCGCGCTTCAGCGATCAGTCCTGCTAGGGCTGGCCGGCGGGATTCGAAATCGGAAGCTCCTTGTCGTTTGCCATCGAAATATGAGTAGATCGGTTGATCCTCACCATTGAGGATATGGACCTCGTCATGGTCATAGGTCTCGGTCAGAAATATGCCAAACTCCGTATCGGTGAAGTCGAAGTTGACGGCCTTATCGGCAATGTTGGTGACGGCGTCGTCCCACCAGGCGACGGACTTTTGTTCGCTCTGCACACGAGCAATGCGGTGATTGAGAGCGTTCTCGACCAGGGTACGTTCAGTGTCGGTCGCAGTCTGATTAGCCGACCATCCCGCATAGGCGATGATGGCAAGGAGCAAGATCCCGAAGAATGCGATTGCCGCACCGATGATCCGCGTCAGCCAGCGGAGATTGCCACCGAAATGAGGGCTGCGTTCAAGTTGAGCCATGAGAAACAGTGAGGCCCGGATGGGAAACAGGAAATCCTAGCGCGCCGCGTGCGGCAGCCAGAGTGTTTTGTGCTGTTACGGCTAAAGTTGTGTGCAACATTTTTCCTAAAATTTTCTACGTTATCATTACTTTCTGACGTTCTGACCGTATGCGAACCGCGTAAGGGGACGTAACATCCCGCGAGGCAGATGAAGACGATGAGAGAGCCGACAGCAATCGTCAGGAGCCAAGCGAGCATCTTCGCCGACGAGGACTGAAGCCGGCCCACCTGGCCGAACTCGCGATATTGCTTCTGGAATTCGAGAGCCTCGGGACGGAACGGGGAGCTTCGGGACTCGACGCTTCCAACACCCGTGCTCAGAAGTGGTTAACTCCCCCGCCCGGCAGGGCGAGGGGAGTTCGTTTCATACGCGAGAAGCCATTACTTTACGCTTACCTCTTTTAGAAGTGGACGATAGACCAACCAGACGGCCGTCGCGGGGACCAACTCAGACTCGTCGTTGTCCACCCAGTTTTCCTTGTACGTCCGATGCCGGAGAGAGCGGTAGGACAGGCTCGATGCATGCCTACCGCATGGATGACGGAATGCCTGTGGAATGAGACGAATTCGTTTCGGATTTTAATCGTCGATGAGATCGATCGCGGCGCGTGAAAAGACCAGGCGCTTCCGGCCTCCGATTGGGGGCGTAAATGCGAATGATCGCAATTGGCGCCTGCAGCCAGGGCGCCCGCAATGCGCTTGCGTGGTCCCCAATCCCTAGCGGGTGGGCATCGGCTTTTCGCCGCGATAATCGTAGAAGCCGCGCTTCGCCTTCCGTCCGAGCCAACCCGCCTCGACATATTTCACGAGCAGCGGACAGGGGCGGTACTTCGAATCGGCGAGACCTTCATACAGCACTTGCATGATCGAGAGACAGGTATCGAGCCCGATGAAATCGGCAAGCTGCAGCGGCCCCATGGGATGATGGGCGCCGAGCCGCATGGCGGTGTCGATGGCGTCGACCGTGCCCACGCCCTCATAGAGCGTGTAGACCGCCTCGTTGATCATCGGCAAAAGGATGCGGTTGACCATGAAGGCCGGAAAATCTTCCGACACGGCGACCGTCTTGCCGAGGGTCTCGACGAAATCCCTGGTGCGGCCGAAGGTGGCATCCTCCGTGGCAATGCCGCGGATCATCTCCACGAGCTCCATCACCGGCGCCGGATTCATAAAGTGCAGGCCGATGAATCGTTCAGGCCTGTCGGTGGCGGCCGCAAGCCGGGTGATCGAGATCGACGAGGTATTGGTGGAAACGATCGCGTTCGGTTTGAGGAAGGGACAAAGCGCCACGAAGATCTTGCGCTTGACCGTCTCGTCCTCGGTCGCGGCCTCGATCACGAGGTCGGCGTTGCCCAACTTCGCCATGGTCTCGGCGTAAGTGATGCGTGAGAGCGCCTTGTGCTTGTCGTCCTCGGTGATCTTGCCGGAGGCGACTTGGCGAGCGAGGTTCCTGTCGATGATCCCGAGCGCCGCATCGACCTTGTCCTTGGCGATGTCGTGCAGGGCGACGTCATAGCCGGAGAGCGCGATGACATGGGCGATGCCGCTTCCCATTTGCCCGGCGCCGACAATGCCGACGTTGTGGATGGGGTCGCCGTCGGAATCGCCCCGAGACGCCGGATCGGCGCGGAGCGCTGTGCCTTGAACTATGTCGTCCATGGTCATTCCTCTAAGTCCGCTCTATGAGTACCCCGCCTTCTTGAGCTCGGCATCGAGCTCGGGCAGGACGGTAAAAAGGTCGCCGACGAGGCCATAGTCGGCAATCTGGAAAATGGGCGCGTCGGCATCCTTGTTGATGGCGACGATCACCTTGGAAATCCTTCATGCCGGCGAGATGCTGAATGGCGCCGGAAATGCCGACGGCGATATAGAGCTCGGGCGCCACCACTTTCCCGGTCTGGCCGACCTGGTGGTCGTTCGGCATGTAGCCGGCATCGACGGCGGCCCGGCTCGCGCCGACCGCGGCGCCGAGGCGGTCGGCCACGGGTTCGATCAAGGTCTTGAAATTCTCGCCCGACTGCATGCCGCGGCCGCCTGAGATCACGATGCGGGCCGCGGTCAGCTCGGGCCGTTCGCTCACGCTGATCTCGGACCCCTCGTAGCGCGACAGCGAAACGGCCGGAGCCGGTGCGATCGTCTCGACGGGGGCGGCGGCGCCTTCCCCGGCGCTTGCGAAGGCCGTGGTGCGCACCGTCGCAACCACGATCTTGTCGGTCGTTTCGACCGTTTCGAGCGCGTTGCCGGCATAGATCGGCCGCACGAAGACATTCGGCGCCTTGACTTCGACAATGTCGGAGACCTGAGCGACATCGAGCAACGCGGCGACGCGCGGCAGAACGTTCTTGCCCGCCGTCGTCGCGGCCGCGAGCAGAACCGAATAGTTTTTCATCAGCGGAACGATCGTGCCCGACGTCTCTTCGGCGAGGCGCTGCGAAAGATGCGGCGCCTCCGCCAGCAAGACCTTGCGCACCCCTTCGAGCTTCGCCGCCGCCTCGGCAACGTCCCGGCAGTTATCGCCGGCGACAAGAAGATCGACATCGCCGCCGAAGGCCCGCGCCGCGGTCAGGGCCTTCGCGGTGGCGGGCGCCAAACTCTTATTGTCATGCTCGGCGAAAAGGAGGACCGCCATACTAGAGAACCCCTGCCTCGTTTTTCAGCTTGTCGACGAGCATGGCAACGCTATCGACCTTGATGCCGGCCTCGCGGCCCTTGGGCTCGGCGACGGACAGCACTTTCAGGCGCGGCGCGATATCGACGCCGAGCGCCTCGGGCGTGGTTTCGTCGATCGGCTTCTTCTTCGCCTTCATGATGTTGGGAAGCGAGGCATAGCGCGGCTCATTGAGTTCTGAGATCGGTGGTGACCACAGCGGGCTTCATCAGCATGACGGTCTCAAGGCCGCCGTCGATCTCGCGCACCACTTTCACCTTGGCGCCGTTGAGCTCGATCTTGGAGGCGAACGTGCCTTGCGGCCAGCCGAGCAGCCCGGCGAGCATCTGACCCGCCTGATTGCAATCGTCGTCGATCGCCTGCTTGCCGAGGATGATGAGGCCGGGCTTCTCGTTCTCGGCCACGCGCTTCAAGAGTTTGGCCACGGCAAGCGGCTCGACGTTCTTCTCGGTCTTGACCAGGATCGCGCGATCGGCGCCCATGGCAAGCGCCGTGCGCAACGTGTCTTGCGACTTGACGCTGCCGATCGAGACGGCAACGACCTCATCCGCCTCGCCGCGTTCCTTGATGCGGACGGCTTCCTCGACGGCGATCTCGTCGAATGGGTTCATCGACATCTTGATATTGGCGAGATCGACGCCGCTTCCATCCGATTTCACCCGGATCTTGACGTTGAAATCGACGACCCGCTTGACGGGAACGAGAATTTTCATGCGGCCACTGGTCCCCGCACGTTTACGGGCCTCGAGCCCAGCTATCTCGCAACTGCGAAATGGCCGCGACCGTACTGCCGAGGGGGCGGCAAGTCAATGGTTCCGGGGGTTTGGACGGGGGCGCTAGGCCCCGCCACGGGTCCGGTCGAACAGCACTACGCCGCGCCGCCGCATGAAAATAATGAGGGTCGCCCCGGCCACCAGCCCGCCGACATGGGCCCACCAGGCCGTGTTCTCCTCGCCCTCGAATAGGAGACTTGCGAACTGCCAAGCGACCCAAATGCCGAGCGCCCACGACGCCGTGATCCTGATCGGAATACGCCACAGCGCGAGCACCCAGACCTTCACCTTGGGGTGCAGAATGAGGTAGGCCGCGATCACGCCGGCGACGGCGCCGGAGGCCCCGACCAGCGGTATTTGCGAGTGGGGGTTCATCCAGGAATGGAGCAGCGCCGCGAAGATCCCGCACATCAAATAGAACATGATGAAGCGCATATGCCCCATGGCGTCTTCGATATTGTCGCCGAACACCCACAGGAACAGCATGTTGCCGAGGAGATGGATCCAACTCCCGTGGATGAACATGTAAGTGATGAGGGTGAAGCGCTCGGGCATGACGGCGCCGGTCGCAAGCACCGTTTCTCCGCTCGTGCCGGCAGTCATCAGCTTCGCCGGGATGACGGCGAAGGACACCGCGTCCTCCTCATTGGGCGCGAGCACCCAACCCGATATGAAAATCACGTAGATGGCGACGTTCAATACGATCAGCGCCACCGTCACGTATTGATAGTGAATGCGCTTCAGAGGGTTCGTGTCATGAAGCGGTATAAACACGGTTACTCCGCTCGCTCCCCGTCAGCGGTTTTGGCCTGGTATCCAAGTGACGTCGGACTTCCCTTTGTCATTGGCGAAGCGCGCCGCCACGAACAGGAAATCCGACAGGCGATTGATATAGCGCAGGGCGGGCGCGCCGACGGTCTCGCCCTTGCGGGCGGAAAGCGCCACCATCAGGCGCTCGGCCCGGCGCGAGATGGTGCGGGCGAGATGCAGGAAGCTCGCGGCGGATGAGCCGCCCGGCAACACGAACGAGCGCAAGGGCTCAAGATCGCCGTTGAGCCTATCGATCTCTCGCTCCAGCCGCTCGACCTGGGCGTCGGTGACTTGCAAGCGCCCGCGCGCGTCCTTGCTCTCATCGGGGTAACAGAGGTCAGCGCCGAGATCGAAAAGATCGTTCTGAATGCGCGCGAGCATGGCATCAAGCGGAGGATGGCTACCCTTCGTATGGAGCCGCGCAAGGCCGATTGCGGCATTGGTCTCGTCGAGCGTGCCGTAGGCCTCAACTCGGAGATCGTATTTCGCCACGCGCCTTCCCGAACCGAGCGCGGTCGTGCCGTCGTCGCCGGTGCGCGTGTAGATCTTATTGAGGACCACCATCACGGGGCGCCTTTCAACGGACACCTACCTCCCCGACAAATAGATGGCCGCCATGACGAGGCACAGCGCAATGAGCTGCAACACCACGCGCCAGCGCATCAGAAGCTGGCTCGTATTGGGGCTCCCGCCACGCAACATGTTCCAGAGCCCGAGAAGGAGCACCGTGCCGACGGCCAAAAGCGCAAACGGAATGATGTATTTGGTAAGGATGTCCATGGGGCTTCAGTCGCGAATTTACGCCACGATGCTCTATTGCGACAGAGATTTGCACTTTCCGAGAAACTTATCTACGGCGGCCTTCATCCCATCAGCGATTGAAAAACCAAAAGGCGAAATTGAGCGCCGTGGCGAAACACACCCACAACAGGTACGGCAAGAGCAGGAGCGCGGCGCCCCGGCTCAATCGGTCGAACAGAACGATAGTGACGGCGATGGCCGCAAGGAGCAGGAGAACAACGAAGAGGCCGCCGCCCGGGTTCCTGAGCCAGAAAAAGGCGAATGACCAGGCGACGTTCAGCCCGAGTTGAATGCCGAACGAGACAAGGCCAAGCTTGCGGTCCTCTTCCTTGCCCTTGGCGCGCCAGACGAGCCACACCGAGATCGCCATCATGGCGTAGAGGACGGTCCAGACCACGGGGAAGACACTATTCGGCGGGGTGAAGCCCGGCCGCTCGAGCGTCGCGTACCAGGCGAGATTGGGCCTGGTGAGAAGGTCGCCGATCGCCGATACCGCAAAGCAAATCGCGAGAGCCGCGAAGAGCGCGATCAAATTCTGTCTGGTCTCGACCGATACCGCCATGCCGATCCGTTGAACTGATGCGCCGCTTACCCTTCGAGCAAGCGGCGGGCGATGACGTGAGCCTGGATTTCGGCCGCGCCCTCGAAGATCGAGAGGATGCGAGCGTCGCACAGGACCCGGCTCACCGGATATTCGAGCGCAAAGCCGTTGCCGCCATGAATCTGGAGCGCGTTGTCGGCGGCGGCCCAGGCGACGCGCGCGGCGAGGAGCTTCGCCATGCCGGCCTCGAGATCGCAGCGGCGGCCTGCGTCCTTCTCGCGCGCGGCGAAATAGGTGAGCTGACGCGCCATGAGGATTTCCGCCGCCATCATCGCGAGCTTGTCCGACACGCGCGGGAACTGAACGATCGGCTTGCCGAACTGGATGCGCTCCATGCCGTAGCGGAGGCCCAGATCGAGCGCCGACTGCGCCACGCCGATCGCACGCGCCGCCGTCTGGATGCGCGCCGCCTCGAAGGTCTGCATCAGCTGCTTGAAGCCCTGGCCCTCGACGCCGCCGAGGAGATTGGCGGCCGGAACGGCGAAGCCGTCGAAGGAGACATCGAACTCTTTCATGCCGCGATAGCCGAGCACCTCGATCTCGCCGCCGGTCATGCCCTCGGCCGGGAAGGGATTGTCGTCAGTGCCGCGCGGCTTCGCGGCAAGAAACATCGACAGCCCGCGATAACCCTTCTCCTTGGGATCGGTACGCGCGAGCACCGTCATGAGATCGGCGCGGGCGGCGTGCGTGATCCACGTCTTCTGCCCGGTCAAACGATAGACGTCGCCGTCGCGGACGGCGCGGGTCGAGAGCGAAGCAAGGTCAGAGCCGATATTCGGCTCGGTGAACACGGCTGTCGGCAAGATCTCGCCCGAAGCGACCTTCGGCAGCCACTCCTCCTTTTGCGCGTCGGTGCCGCCGTTCAGGATCAACTCCTCGGCGATCTCGGAGCGGGTGCCGAGCGAACCGACACCGATATAGCCGCGCGAGAGCTCTTCCGAGACGACGCACATCGCCTCCTTGCCGAGCCCGAGCCCGCCATATTCCTCGGGGAGCGTGAGCGAGAACACGCCTAGCTCGCTCATCTGGGCGATGAGCGGCAACGGTACATATTCGTCCTTCAAGTGCCAGTCTTGCGCGTGAGGCACGACTTCTGCGTCGGAGAAGCGGCGCATCTCGTCGCGAATGGCCTGCAGCGTCTCGTCGAGGCCCGTATCGCCGTAAGTCGCGGTGCCCTGGCTCTCTTTGATCAGCTCGACCACGCGGGCCCGCGCCTCGGGCGTCGCCGCCGCGATCAGGGCGCGGACCGAAGACGTGAGGAAAGAAGCCTGGGCGCCGTCGCCCACGCCAAGCTCGTGCAGCCGCGCCGTCTCGCCCTGGCTCATGACGACGCCGCCCGCGAGCTGGGAGAGATATTCAGCGGCGCCGATCCCGGCGAGCAGCCGTTCCATCTCGCCGAAACGGCCCTCGCCATCGAGGCGCTTCGCATAGTTCGCAAGCTGCTGCAGGGCTTCGACGTAGGTCGCGATCCAGGCAAGCCCGTGGGCCGCGTGCTGCTCGCGCTCGAGTGCCTCGGCGTCGATCTTGCCGCCTGTTGAGACCTTGGCGGCGATGGCTTCGACGGCGCCCGCGCGCAACGTCGTGACGGCTTCGGCGGCCCCGGCAAGAAGGGGAATGAGGTCTGACGCGGCCCGCGCCCCCCGGCCGGCCACGGTGTCGGCGACAGTCACGGATCAAACTCCTGGCTCAAACGTTGCAAATTCGGGGCACACCGAAGCCTGCTCCGTATCAGGAGTCAAACGGCAATTGGGGGGCTCGCCTAGCCGCCGTGCATCTGGCGGCTCGTTTCCACCACGTCCTCGAAGGTCCGCAAACCGGTGCAGGGAGAACTTACGAGAACGGCCATGTTGCCCGGCCGATGCTCGTTCTTCCACATGCGCATATGCGCCTTGGGAATCTGCTCCCAGGGGAAGACTTCGCTCATGCAGGGATCGATGCGCCGCTCCACAACGAGCCTGTTGGCCTGGCTCGCCTGGAGGAGATTGGCGAAATGAGAGCCCTGGATGCGCTTCTGATGCATCCACACATAGCGGGCGTCCATGGTGAGATTGTAGCCGGTGGTGCCGGCGCAGATGACGACCATGCCGCCGCGCTTCACCACGAAGCAGGATACGGGGAAGGTCGACTCGCCCGGGTGCTCGAACACGCAATCGACGTTCACGCCCTTGCCGGTGACGTCCCAGATCGCCTTGCCGAATTTCCGCGTCTCTTTCAGCCAGGCATCGAATTCGGGCGTGCCCACTTTCGGCAGCTGGCCCCAGCAGTTGAAATCCTTGCGGTTGATCACCCCCTTGGCGCCGAGCGACATGACGAATTCGCGTTTGTCTCCGTCGGAGACGACGCCGATCGCATTGGCGCCGGCGGTGGCGCAGAGCTGAACGGCCATGGAACCGAGGCCGCCGGAAGCGCCCCACACCAGAATGTTATGGCCGGGCTTCAGAGTATGCGGCCGATGCCCGAACAGCATGCGGTATGAGGTTGCAAGGCAAAGCGTGTAGCAGGCGGCCTCTTCCCAGGTGAGATGCTTCGGCCGCTCGAGAAGCTGACGATCCTGCACGCGGCAGAATTGAGCGAAGGAGCCGTCGGGCGTCTCGTAGCCCCAGATGCGCTGCGAGACCGAGAACATCGGATCGCCGCCGTTGCATTCCTCGTCGTCGCCGTCGTCTTGATTGCAGTGGACGACGACCTCGTCGCCGACCTTCCAGCGCTTGACCCTGGAGCCCACCGCCCAGACGATGCCGGACGCATCAGAGCCTGCGATGTGATAGGCCTGCTTGTGGACGTCGAACATGGAAACCGGCTTGCCGAGCGAGGCCCATACGCCGTTATAGTTGACGCCGGCGGCCATCACCAAAACCAGCACTTCGTGCGAATCGAGTTCCCAGGTCGGGACCACCTCGACCTTCATGGCCGCCTCTGGCGGCCCTTCCCGGTCGCGCCGGACGGTCCAGGCATACATATTCTTCGGCACGTGACCGAGGGGCGGGATCTCGCCGATCTCGTAAAGATCTTTGAGCGCGCTCGCAGTCGTTGCTGGAGACACTGCCGCTAAAGACATCTCATTCATCCGGTTTATGTCCCCCAGACCTGACGGGCGGCATTCTGTTGCACTGCCGCAATTCTGTTCTATTCATCTCGCGTCTGCAACAAATTTGCGCACGCTACCCCTAATGCGCAAAAGCGCCCCAAAGGCGCCTTCTCTTGCCCCAAAATTCCCCACGTTCCGGCCTCGGCCGGCCGGGCCGGCAGGAGCGGTAGCAAAAACCTGTGCCCCTGCCCAGGCCAAAATTCCAGCAACTCCCGAGCGCCGCCAACAGAGCGATCGCGACCTCCCGGTGCGCTCGCCCCACCGCCGGAGGCTCGCCCGATCGCTCCGGATTCGCGCCGCCGCCCGCCATTTCATTATTTTTTGAGCGGCCGTGGCTATGTTGCCCTTGCGCGGCCGGCATGCTTCGATGCAAGCCGTTCACTCCATCGAGCAGGACTATGAGCGGAAAATTGTCAAAGCGGGACAAGCCCTGGCTGTTCCGCACATATGCCGGCCATTCCACGGCCAAGGCCTCGAACGCGCTTTACCGGAAGAACCTCGCCAAGGGTCAGACCGGGCTTTCGGTCGCCTTCGACCTGCCGACGCAGACCGGCTACGACCCCGACCACCCGCTCGCCCGCGGCGAGGTCGGTAAGGTCGGGGTGCCGATCACCCATCTCGGCGACATGCGGGTGCTGTTCGAAGGCATCCCGCTTGCCGAGATGAACACCTCGATGACGATCAACGCCACGGCGGCCTGGCTGCTCGCCCTCTATGCCGCGCTCGCCGAAGAGCAGGACGCGCCGAAGGCCAAGCTCACCGGCACCGTGCAGAACGACATTTTGAAGGAGTACCTGTCGCGCGGCACCTATGTGTTCCCGCCCGTGCCGTCCTTGCGGCTGGTCAAGGACGTGATCGTCTATACCGCGCGCGAGATGCCGAAATGGAACCCGACCAATGTCTGCTCCTATCATTTGCAGGAAGCGGGCGCGACGCCGGCACAGGAACTTGCCTTCGCTCTCGCCAACGCCGAGGCGGTGCTCGATGCGGTGAAGAACTCGGGCGAAGTGCCTCCGGCCGATTTTCCCGAACTCGTCGGCCGCATCAGCTTCTTCGTCAATGCGGGCGTGCGCTTCATCACCGAAGTTGCGAAGATGCGCGCCTTCGTCGATCTCTGGGACGAGATCACGGCGAAGCGTTACGGGGTTAAGGACCCCGCGCTTCGCCGTTTCCGTTACGGCGTGCAGGTGAACTCGCTTGGGCTCACCGAGCAGCAGCCCGAGAACAACGTCTATCGCATTCTGTTGTCGATGCTGGCGGTCACGCTGTCGAAGAAGGCGCGCGCCCGCGCGGTGCAACTTCCCGCCTGGAACGAGGCGCTCGGCTTGCCCACGCCCTGGGATCAGCAATGGTCCCTCAGGCTCCAGCAGATCGTCGCGCTGGAGACCGACCTGCTCGAGTACGGCGACATCTTCGACGGATCGGCCGAGATCGACCGCAAGGTCGAGGAGCTGAAGGAGCAAGCGCGCGCCGAGCTCGCCAAGATCCAGGCGATGGGCGGAGCGGTTGCAGCCATCGACTATATGAAGGAGGCGCTGATCGCCTCGAACGCGGCGCGGGTCGCGGCCATCGAGAAGGGCGAGCAGGTTCTGGTCGGGGTCAATGCATATACCGAGACAGAAGCGTCGCCGCTTGCGTCAACCGGCATCGAGGGCATCCTCACCGTGCCGGAATCGGTCGAGATCGAGCAGGTCGCTTCCTTGCAGGCCTGGCGGCAGCGGCGCGACGACAAGGAGGTCCGTCAGACGCTCGTCGATCTCAAATCGGCGGCGGCAGAGGGCCGCAATATCATGCCGCCTTCGATTGCGGCGGCAAAGGCCGGCGTCACCACCGGCGAATGGGGACAGGTCCTGCGCGAAGTGTTCGGCGAATATCGCGCGCCGACCGGCATCCATGCCAAGCACGTCATCGATACGGCAAGGCTCGGGGACGTGCGCCGCAAGGTCGAGGAAGTCTCGGGCCGCCTCGGCCGGACGCTGACCTTCGTCGTCGGCAAGCCGGGCCTCGACGGCCATTCCAACGGAGCCGAGCAGATCGCCGTGCGCGCTTCGGATGTCGGCATGGAGGTCGTCTATGACGGCATCAGGCTCACGCCGGCAGAGATCGTCGCCCAGGCGAAGGAAGCGCGCGCGCATGTCGTCGGGCTCTCGATCCTTTCGGGCTCGCATGTGTCGCTCGTGCGCGAGGTGGCGCAGCGCCTGCGCGAGGCGGGACTTGGCGACGTTCCCGTCGTGGTCGGCGGCATCATTCCCCCCGATGACGTTAACATTCTCAAACAGTGCGGCGCTTCCGCCGTCTACACGCCCAAGGATTTCCAGCTGAACGAGATCATGGCCGGCATCGTGGAGCTGGTCGAAGCGAAGGCGGCCGCGCTCGTCGAGCAGGGCGTTCCCGTGCCGCCTTTGCGCAAGCACCGCGGCCTTGGCCGATAATTGCGCCTGGGCGCCGCAGCCCGATGGCACCAATTGGGGAACCTGCGTGGACGACAACGGCAGGATGTATTGTCAGTCCTGCCCGGCCCACGGCGGGGCGTGCTCGTTGTCCCCTGCTCGGGGTAATCGGCCGGATCGCGGATCCTGCCGCTGACAGGCATGTGGGCATGGAAGGGACGGCGCTTTACCGCTAGACTTTTCGAGAAGGGGGACCAATGAATATTCGTTTGAGCACGCCGCGGCGCGAGACCTTTCTCGTCTCCGCCATCATCGCCGCTCTCGTCGTCATCGGCATGATCGTGCCGCTGCCGTTCTTTACCGGCTACGGCATGGGCCTCTTGCTGATCGCCTATCTGATCCTGCTTGCGGGCGTGCTGATGGACAATCTCTAGGCGCGTGACGGCGGGCGCGCCACGGCCCCACGGTCAACCAAATAGAAGCTGACATGGCGACAAGACTGCCTCTCATGGCTTAGAGAGGGGCATGATCGTCTGTTCGTGCACCATGATCACATCCGATGACATTGCCAAAGCGGTGGCGGAGCTCCGCACCGAGGACCCTCTGGTTGTGCTGACCCCGGGCCTCATCTATCGCCGGCTCGGCAAAAGGCCCTCCTGCGGAAACTGTCTGCCGCTCGTCACCGAGCTCATGGTCGCTTATGACGAGGATGGGCCCGGCTCGGCGGCCTCGTCGGTGCATCGAACAAGGACACCTAGCTTGCGGGCAAAGAACAGGCCATGATCCGGCCGAACCGGTTGAGAGGAGGACGTACGCATGAAGGGCAATAAGCGGGTCATCGAATATCTCAACAAGGCGCTGACGCACGAGCTCACCGCCGTCAATCAATACTGGCTGCATTACCGGCTGCTCGACGATTGGGGCTACACCAAGCTCGCGAAGAAGGAGCGGGAGGAATCGATCGAGGAGATGCATCACGCCGACAAGCTCGTGACGCGCATCATCTTCCTCGAAGGCTTTCCCAACATGCAGCATATCGATCCCTTGATGATCGGCCAGAACGTCAAGGAGGTGCTGGAATGCGACCTCAAGGCCGAATACTCGGCCCGCGCGCTCTACATGGAAGCGCGCGCCGCATGCCGCAAAGAAGAAGACTACGTGTCGATGGATTTGTTCGAGGAGCTGCTTGAGGACGAGGAAGGACACATCAATTTCATCGAGACGCAGCTCAATCTGCTCAAGGACATCGGCAAGGAGAACTACGGTCAGCTCAACGCGCATTCCGCCGATGACTTGCCCGAAGAGGGAGCTTGAGCTTGGCGTTGCTCGACGGACCCCGGCTTCCGCCGGCGGCGGGCGGGCAGCCGCGCCAGCTCGTCATGTTCCTGCATGGCTTTGGCGCCGACGGTAACGACCTGATCGGCCTGGGCCGCGAATGGGCGCAAGCGCTTCCCCATGCGGCCTTCGTCTCGCCGCATGCGCCGGAGCCTTGCGGCATGGCGCCGACGGGCCGGCAGTGGTTCAACCTCACCTTTCGCGATGCGGGCGAGCTCTCGAGCGGGGTTTCGCAGTCCGGGCCCGCGCTCGATGCCTTTCTCGACGCGGAATTAAAACGGCATGGTCTCGGACCGCGCGCGCTCGCGCTCGTCGGTTTCAGCCAAGGCACGATGATGGCGCTTGGCGTCGGGCTCGCGCGCAGGCCCGCGCCCGCCGCGATCGTCGGCTATTCCGGCGCGCTCGCAAATGTCGAGATGCTGCCGAGCGGTCCGTCAGCAGCACCCGCGATACTTCTCGTTCATGGCGATGCGGACACGGTCATCCCCGTCGATGCCATGTTCATGGCGCGCGAGGCGCTGGCGCAGGCGGGGCTCGCCGTCGAGTGGCACGTGGCGGAAGGGATCGGGCACGGCATCGACCCCTACGGCCTCCAACTCGGCGGCGCTTTTCTCCGCCAGGCCTTTGCCGCGGCTCAAGCCGCCCCGTAACCGGCGCGCTCCCGGAGCCTCTTCACATTCCTGACATGCCCCGATAGTATCTGGCCCGGCAAGAAGGGTCCCGGGTGCGACGGGTAACGGTAAGGATTCTCTCCCTTGAACGTCGCCACCGCATCGGCCGCCCCCGGTACGTTCCCGGCGCTCGTGCTGAACGCCGATTTCCGGCCTCTCTCCTATTATCCGCTCTCGTTGTGGGGCTGGCAGGACGCGGTCAAGGCCGTGTTCCTCGATCGCGTCAATATCGTTTCCGAATACGACCGCGCCGTCCGCTCCCCCTCCCTCGAGATGAAGCTGCCGAGCGTCGTCTCGCTCAAGACTTACGTGCGGCCCGCGCGCTACCCCGCCTTCACCCGGTTCAACGTGTTCTTGCGCGACAGGTTCACCTGCCAATATTGCGGCGACGATCAGGACCTGACCTTCGATCATCTCGTGCCGCGCTCGCGGGGCGGCATGACGCGCTGGGAGAACGTCACCACGGCGTGCGCGCCCTTGCAATCTCCTCAAAGGCGGCAAGCTCCCTAATGAGGCGAAGATGTATCCGTCGCAGAAGCCCTATCGGCCCACGGTGTTCGAGCTTCACCGCAACGGCCGGCTGTTCCCGCCGAACTATCTGCATGAGAGCTGGCTCGACTATCTCTACTGGGATACTGAACTCGAGCCGTAATCCGTTCCCGAGGCCGGCCTTGTCATCGTCCGCGAAGGCGGACGCCAGTAACCCCTATCTTCGCTATTACGAGCGCGAGTGGTTACTGGATGCCCGTCTTCACGGGCATGACGAATCGATGCGCTTCGCCCTCAGAACCTCGTCGTCAGCTGCGTCAGCCAGTCAGGCGAGGCGTCGACCAGGATCGCCTCCAGGCGCTTGTCGAGATTGGTCGCGACGAGAAGCCCGACGGCGACGAGAACGAGACCGAGCACCGTCTTCCCCGTTTTGCCGCTTCCATCAGCCGGCCGCGCCAGCGCATCCATCGCTTCGCGCGAGAGAATCCCGAGCAAGAGCAGCGGGAGCGCGGCGCCGATGCCGAACGCGAGCATGGTGAGCGCAACCTCGGGAAGATCTTCCCCCTTGGCGGCAAGCACCGATGCGGCGCCGAGCGTGGGGCCGACGCAGGGGCTCCACACCGCCCCGAGAAGGAGCCCGAGCCCGAACTGGCCGGCCAAGCCTGCCGGCGTGAAATTGTCGGCATAGGCGCCGGCCCAGTTGCTGACCGGCGCCGCCGCGAGCGCGAACTGCTCCTGCAGGCGCGGCACGAGCAGCACGAGGCCGACGCCGATCAAGAGAACGGCCGAGACGGTGCGGAAAACGCCCGTATCGAGGCCCATGGCGAAGCCGATCGTTGCGACGAAGACGCCGATCAGCGGTGAAGGAGAGCGCAAGCCCCGCCGCAAGCGCCAAAGGCCCAAGCCGGTGCTGGCTCGCGGCCGTGCCGAGAACGATCGGGAGCAGCGGCAAGACGCAAGGGGACAGTACAGAAAGCACGCCGGCAAGAAATGCGAGCCCGAGCGTTCCGGCCGTCATCGGCTTGCCTTAAAGCGACTTGTCGAGCAATGCGGTGATCAAGTCCTGATCGGTGTCGCCGACCGAGCGCCCCTGCTCCGTCCCGCCCTTGAACACGATCAGCGTGCTCTGCGACTGCGCGTTCAAGGCGCGGAGCGCATCCTTCTGCGTATCGAAATCGACCTTGAAGACGACGAGGTCCTTGTATTTGGGCTCCCGCGTCAACTGGACCAGGATCGGGTTCTGCGCCCGGCAGACGGGACACCACACGGCGAAGACATCGATCAGGATCGGCTTGCCCTCTTTCTGCGCCTCGGCGAAGGCGGCCGCATCGAACGGCTTCCACTCTTCGGCCGCGGCGGGAAACGCGCCGAAAAGAGCGGCAGCGGCAACAATGACGAGAAGAAGAGAGCGCAAGCGAGCCATCCGTCAGACCTTTCAGTGATATCCCGGGACCCTGCCGCTATAGCAGCGGCGGACGGGTGCCCGCCAATCACCATCGCTTGAAGTCTGCTTGAGCTAGCGCCGCTTCGCCGCGCCATAGGCGGCAATGCCGGCAAGCATCGCGGAGATGACGGCGTTCCAGCCCGCGAACGAGAGCCAAAGAAAGCGCCATGAGGCTTCGTCGCAACGAATGACGGGCGTCTCGGCGACCCCGCCCTCGCCCCATTTCAGATCGAAGCCGCCCGCGCATTCGCCGGGACCCTCCCACCATTTCCATTCGACGCCCGCGTGGTAGATGCCGGCGATCGTATTGGCGATGAAGGCGGCGGCGACAAGAGCGAGCAGGATGCGCGCGACGAAGGTCGCGTCGCGGCGCGCGGCGAGAAGCGCAAGAGCGCTCGCCGGCACGGCGAAATAATAGGCGTAACGCTCCTCGAGGCAGAGCGGGCACGGCGCATAGCCGCCGAGATGCTCGAAAGCGAGCGCGGCGAGAATCGTTGCCGCGGCGCCAACCAACACGAGCGCGCTTGCGCTCATGGCCGGCTTCCGCCTCTTGGCCAGGCTCGGGCTTGCAGTCGCATCCATCCTAGAAAGCATATTTGGCGATCAGGAAGCCGCCGACAATAGCCGCAAAAAAGGCGGTGGTGACGAGCGTGAGCCTCTTCTCGATGAAGCCGCGGATCGGCTCGCCGTAGATGCGAAGAAGCTCGGCTTCGAGAAAGAAGCGGGCGCCCCTTGTGATGATGGACAGAATCACGAACATGAAGAAGTCGTAGCCCGCGAAGCCCGAGGCGATGGTCACGATCTTATAGGGGATCGGCGTCATCCCCTTGATGAGAATGATCCACGCGCCCCATTCGGCGTAGGCCGCGCGAAAGGCCTCGACGCCCTCGCCGTAGCCGTAGATCGAGATCAGCCATTTGCCGACCGTGTCGTAGAGGAAGGCGCCGATGGCATAGCCGAGCATGCCGCCGGCAACCGAAGCGATGGTGCAGACCAGCGCGTAAAGCCTCGCCTTTTCCGGCCTGGCCAGCGCCATGGGCACCAGGACCACGTCGGGCGGAATCGGGAAGAACGAGCTTTCGGCGAAAGAAACCGCGGCGAGCGTCGGCAACGCGTGGCGGCTCTCGGAAAGAGCGATCACCTTGTCGTAGAGGTTGCGCAGCATCCCGCTTGCTTAGCGGGGCGGCTTAATCTTGTCCATCGCCTCCCGCATGAGCGTCCAGGCCATGTTGGCGACAGGGGCGACCGCTCAAGCAGCCCGCGGCGACTCGGCAAGTTTCGGCATCAATTCCTTGCGAATGATGGTCACGGCATCCACGAAATTGCTGTGATCTCCGTTCGGACAGTTTTCCAGGCCGCCCACGGCATCCTTCAGCACTGTCTTGGCCACCGGCCTGGTGATGACGCCGCAGGTTATGAGCTCTTCGACCAGCCGCATGAGGATCGCGGTATTGGCGATCGCCAAGCAGTCCGCCGTTCTCCCTTCGAGCATGGTCCAACCCTCCCTATTCTAGCGAGGCCGCCCTGCATGCATGCTAATACCCTTAGGTCCAGGGCGCCAATGCCGCGTTCAATACCCGGCCGCTCGGCCCCGGTTGACCGCGCCCCGCGCTTACCCCATGTTCCGGCCCGGCCCCAGTGGCGGAATTGGTAGACGCGGCAGACTCAAAATCTGTTGTCCGCAAGGATGTGCTGGTTCGAGTCCGGCCTGGGGCACCAACGCGTTTTGGCGCCATGTCCGCAAGTTTTCCCCACATTCTCAATGGCCTACATTGACAAAGCTGTCGCTCGTAAGACACTGCTTACCTGCCACCTGTCAGCAACCGGACGGTAATCGTGCTGACACAGTGCTGACACGGCGGCAACAGAGAGGGGTCTGTCGCCATGAGACATCGCCTTACTGACACGACCATCCGCGCCTTGCCGCGCCCGAGAAGGGCAATCGCATCTACTTCGACACGCTGCTCGCGGGTTTCGGCCTGCGTGTCACCGCGAACGATGCGCGCGTCCTTCGTTCTGCAATACCGCGCGCGCACTGATCGACGCGAGCGCCGCCTCACTATCGGCAGAATCGAAACCTGGTCGGCGACGAGCGCGCGGGAGCGTGCGCGCAAGCTCAAACGCGAGGTCGACGCTGGCGACGATCCGCTGGGCGATCTCGAGCAGCAGCGTGCGGCACCGACCATCAACGAGCTCGCTGACCGCTACGTCGAGGAGCACCTGCCGCGCAAGCGCCCGCGGTCCCGCATCGAGGACGAGCGCCTGCTGCCGATCATCCGCGCCGCGCTCGGGCGCAGGAAGGTGGCCGACGTCATCTATACCGACATCGACGCGCTGCACCGCACGGTCACCAAGGAGCGCGGGCCGTTCCGCGCCAACCGCGTGCTGGCTCTGCTCTCGCAAGATGTTCTCGCTCGCGGTCAAGTGGCGCATGCGCCCCGACAACCCCGTCATTGGCGTCGAGCGAAACCCTGAGCCGAAGCGTGAGCGGTTCCTGTCCCGGCCCGAGCTCGATCGCCTGCTCGATGCCCTTGCCGCCGAGGATGACGCTCAAGCCGCCGACATCATCCGCCTGCTGCTGCTCACCGGCGCGCGCAGCGCCGAAGCGCTCAATGCCGAATGGGATCAGTTCGATCTCGCCGAAGGCGTTTGGATCAAAGCCCCATACGTATGACCAAGCAGGCCGAGGAGCATCGCCTGCCGTTGTCGGACGAGGCGGTGGAGCTGCTGTCCAAGCTCAAGGAGACGGCGCCCGCCAAGCAAGTATGTGTTCCCCGGCGACACGCCCTTTAAGCCCCGGCGCTCAATCCGCCACGCGTGGGATCGCATCCGCAAGGCCGCCGATCTCGGCGACATGCGCATCCACGACCTGCGTCACAGCCACGCCAGCTTTCTCGTCAATGCCGGCTTCTAGCTTGCCGGTCATCGGCGCGGCGTTGGGGCACAAGACGCCGAGCACCACCGCGCGATACGCGCACCTGGCCGACGACACCGTGCGCGCAGGCGGCGCAGAGCGTCGGCAAGGTGGTGTCGATGAGGCGCGCCAAATGACTGACGAGCGACTCGCCTTGGGGGGTGGGCGACTTCCCGCCGGCGTCTACCCTGGAGGAGCTAGGTGCGAGACTTAGGGAGCACGACAAAGAGCCAGATCCCCTCCGGCGCAGGATTCTGGTTCTTACGCGAGATTTCGGTATGCGCTGCAGGGCACGTCGCCGACGGTCACACAATTGCTGGTCGAGGCAATGGACGCCCAACGGAAAATCCGCATCGGCCCAGCTGCGCGGTCCGTTGTAGAGGTTGTTCCGCTGGTCAAGGCCGCAGCCATAGCCACGTGGTTCGTGGAGGCGGGCATCCCTCCTTCCGACCGCATATGCCGCCGTAGCCAAGATCAAGGGCGTAGACGGGACCAAATTAAAAACTTTTCGTCAGAACCTGCAGCGCGGCAGGCAGTCACGGGACACGCTCACCTCCTATAACGCGCACCTTAACCAGCTGCGCGGGTACGCCGGGAGCGATGTTACTTAAGGCCGTTGTTATGCCATAGCGCCTTTGTCACGATTGCACACGTTCAACGACAAGGAACGGTGCAGTCATGTCCGACGAAGAGCAGAATCTCTTATACGACTTCACCCCGCAAGACGACTTCGCCCGTGAGCACGAGACGACGGTCCGCACCGTCTCGCGCTACCGCGCCCTAGGGTTGCCCTGGGTCCTGTGGAACGGTGAGGTTTGGATCGGCCCCAACGCCGAAGCACGTGAGTGGCTGCTCAAGCGCGTAAGGCGCACGGGCGGCGGGCTCCAGGCGGCCGAATGACATGGGCCGCGTGTCCGCGATGCTTTTCGGGGCGGCGGCCAGTGCCGGGACAACGCGTCCTTGCTGGTGTCAGTCGTATGTCTCCGGGTGCAATCCCCGGCCGCTCCACCACCCACTAACAAGCGGTAGGAGGTGCGTCAAGTAACGGGGGAAATGAAAACGGCGGCCAGTGAGGGGGCCGCCGCTTCCTTTTAAATCTGAATCTGGGCCGTTGGCGTAGCCCGTATAGAAGGCACTTTTAGCAGTGACACATATATCGATCTCGAGCCGCCGGCGCAACACCCGCTCAACAAGCGAGACGCCCGAACATTTCAAGTGCAACGGCCGTGGTGACGGCCGGTTTTCCCACAGCGACGTATGCGAATTGCTGGCGCGGTCCGGCCTATTCGATCTCGATGCCGCGCACCTTTTGCTCGCTGTGGCGCGGGCAAGCCCACAATGGCCGTTTTTCTGAAAACCTCTGGCACAACAACGGGTTACCTAAGGCCGCGGCCACGGCGCAAGGCACTGATTTTATTGACGGATTAGATTCGGCGCGAGGTTGCACCCCCGGAGATCAGCTGCAAGCGGATCGGGCGAGGTGCGCGCCATGACGCCCGACCTGGAATCAGACCTGGCCCTGATCGAACTGCTCACGGCGCAGCTGCGTGCCCTCGAATTCGATGTGGTCGACATCACGCAGCATGCCGAGGACGCCGGCGCCCCCGAGGTAGCGGACAGGCTGGACCAGGTCCTCTGCACCATCTCCCGGATTTGCGTCATCCCCGAAGTGATGGCGTCACGCGGGCGCCGACCCTGATCTCTGCGCCGGCGGCAATTTTCGCGCCCCCGTCTGCGCCCCGTTCACGCGCGAAAGAAGAAAGTAACGCTCATGGTGAAGTTGTCTAAATACCGAGGCGGCGCGACGCTCAAGTGCGCCGACCTCGGACAGAAGGAGCACCCCGCTCAAGTCGCATCGGTCGGCGAGGAGGAGATCGGCGAGGAGCGCAAGCTGGTCATGCGATTCGAGGGCAAGGCAAAAGGCCTGGTCCTGAACGACACGAACTTGGAGTTCATCGAGACGAACTTCGGCGAGGACAGTGGCGACGCCATCGGCGGCCAGGTGATCCTGTACGTCGATCCCGACGTTAGATACGGCGGGCAGCGCGTCGGCGGCATCAGGATGAAGCTGCCGAAGCGGGCCGGGGTGAAAGAGAAGGCCGCGGCCAAGCAGACCACGGCCGAGATCATAGGCGACGACATTCCCGACGACTCTGAATTTAGCTGGTAGATCCCAGCTTGACCCGGGGCGCGCCACAAACGCGCCTCGGTCTTTTTTCGTAAGGACAAATTGCAAATGGAGAATACCACAAAGCCGCCTCGTGACGAGGCCCTAGCCGGCGCCTTGTTCATGGTGCAGATGGGCGGCCGCGTGCTGCCTGTCGCCCGCAACACCAAGCGGGCGCTTCTCAAGGACTGGGTCAAGCAGGCATCAAACGACGTCGACGTCGTGATGGGGTGGCATCAACATCACCCCGGCTGCAACTGGGGCCTAGTCTGCGACTTGATCGCAGTGCTCGATGTTGACCGGCACCCGAACAGCCCGGACGGCCACGCCGCTCTAGCCGAGATCGAGCTTGAGCATGGCAGGATCAAAACGTGGTGTATGCATACGCCACAAAATGGTTTGCACTACTATTTCGGCCAGCCCGAAGACAAGGTCCGGAACCTTAAGCGCGACGACGCCGGGCTCGAGATCAAGGGCACATCCGGCTACGCTCTCCTGGCCGGGTCTACCACGCCGCATGGCGTCTACCGCTGGGACCCCGAGCTCCACCCGAACAAGGTCACGCGCACCGTTCTGCCGGCATATGTCCGGGCCTACGTAGCCGGCACACCGATGAAGGGCAACGGCAAGGGCAACGGGCCAAGCTGGAACATGGAACACACCCCTAGAGAGTGTTCCAGTGTTCCAGGCAATAATTCCCGGGAATCCACCAACGAGGCGCCCGGCCGGCTGGAACACCCCCTTAGCAGTGGTCAGCCGCGCAAGACTGCTCTGGCCGCATGGTTCGAAACCGAGGTGCACGAGGGGGGCCGCAATAACGCGCTAGCCCGCGGGGTCGGCCTCATGGCCGCGGCGGGCACGCCCAGACCAGCGGCGACGCGGCGGCCAAGTGGTGGTGCCGGCATCGATGCCGCCCGCCGCTCGTGGGTCCGGAGATCGGCCGGACGTTCGACTCCATCTTCAAGGCCGAGGCTAGGAAGCGGATCACCGAGCTCGACGACGCCCCCGACACTCGCGGCCTTGTTGTCCATTCTATGCACGAATTCACCACGCTGGACATTCCGCCGCGGCGCCACGTGCTTAGGCCGGTCCTACCGGAGAAAGGCCTCGTGCAGCTATTCGCGCCTCGTGGGGTCGGCAAGACCTACGTGGCGTTAGCAATGGCTTATGCGGCCGCCACGGCTGGCAAGTTCCTGCGCTGGTCGGCGCCGGCACCGCGATCGGTACTTTATGTCGATGGCGAAATGCCGGCATCTGAAATGCAAGAGCGCATGCGCCGGCTACTTGCCGCCCACGGCAACGCCTACCCCGATTCCCTCAAGATTTGTCCATGGATCAGCAAGAATCCCACGCCATGCTTAATCTGGCGTCGGAGCTAGATCAAGCCTTGGTCGAGGCGATCGACGCCGAGGTCATCTTTCTCGACAACCGATCGACTCTAGTTCACGGCGGCCGGGAGAATGACGCCGAGTCCTGGGACACCGTGCAGGCATGGCTACTGAGGCTAAGGCGTCTCGGTAGGACCGTGCTGCTTGTCGACCATGCCGGCCGCGGCGGCATTGCAGCCCGCGGCACTTCCAAGCGCGAGGACGTACTCGACACGATTATTCACCTGAAGCGCCCGAGCGATTACGAGCCGGACGAAGGTGCCAGATTCGAGGTCCATCTTGAGAAGGCCCGCGGAGTATTTGGTGACGATGCCAGGCCGTTCGAGGCCAGGCTCGAAACCAAGGACGGCGCCGACTATTGGCACGTCAAGAGCCTCGAAGACGCCAACGCGGACAGGGTGATCGAGGCCACTAAGGAAGGCTTGTCGTCGCGGGAGATCGCCAAGGAACTTGGCGTCAGCCATTCCACGGTCAACCGGATTGGCGCAGGCATAAATTCACCGTAATCGACGGCGGCAAGGACGTGGAACATGGAACACCCCCTAAGGGCGTGTTCCAGTGTTCCAGCGAAGAGAAGGAGGGTGACGACGATGATCGCCCTCCTCCTTGATCCCCGGGTGATCAATTTCGTCTTGCTGATTCTCTACGCGGCCAACGCGGTGCGCTGGGCCGTCCACGGAAGCTGGCCAGACGCAGCCTACTGGTTTGGGGCGTTGATCATCACCCTGGCCGTGACTTTCGGATCCGTGCGGCAATGACAGCGATCGCGCACCGGCTCGCCGATCGCGGCCACGATCTGTACGAGACCCCCGAGGTCGCGGTCGAGGCTCTGCTGAAGGTCGAGAATCTGCCCCGCGTCCTATGGGAGCCCGCTTGTGGTCCCGGCGCCATCGTGCGGGTTCTACGCGCCCACGGTCACCATGTGGTCGCGACCGACCTCGTTGACTACGCCTCGCCCGATCAGGACGCGGCCCACCGGGATTTCCTCCTAGGGCGTCAGCTGCCCATTGGCGTTGAGGTGCGTCGATATCGACAAGGTCGAGGCGTTCGAGGTCGATCATGGTGGCGACCTTTTTGCCACACCAACCTGCTGGGAAAACCAGCCCCTTCGGGGCCCTTTCCTGCCACAAAAAGGCGGTCCCGCCGCTCGACTTTCACGCTTCCCGGCGTTTGTGCGGGCGCTGGGGCCTTCGAGCGCCCGCGCCCGAAGGCGGCGCTCGTTCATCCGGATTTTATCCTAAGCCCCTCGCAAAATCGAAGCGCGCGGCAAGTGCAGGCTGTGCATCTATTGGGATTAGCACCATTCATTTTGCGCATCATGTTCCCGCATGTACTGTTGGCCGTAACGCCGATCAGTAAGAAACACTGGCTTTTGTTTTGGGGGGCTAAATTGATGCACCGTCGTTTCCTCTATGCGCCAACTGCTGGCTGCCTCACATTCATCATCACATTCATTATGTCTGTCCCCGCGCAAGCCCAGTTCTATGTCCGCTCGCCAGAGGTGAGTAAGGGAGAACTCGAGATCGAGGAGCACGGCGCCTTTTATTCAGGCGCAGGCGAAGACGAGCACCTAAACCAGACGCATGAGCTGGAGGGCAAATACGGCATAACGGAACGTTTTGAGGTGATCCTGGAAGGCGTGTTTGAGGACGAGATCGGCGAGGACTTTGTCGCGGAAGAAATCGAACTCGGCGGTCAGTACGAGATTATTGAGCGCCATGGTAACGGGTTTGGGCTCGCCTTCCGCACTCTCTACGAGATTTCGCTACTCGGCGGGCCTGATGAGATCCTTTTCGGCCCCCTTGCCAAAGTAGTTAGTGGACCAAATTCCGCGACGATCAATACGTTCTTTGTCGGCCAGGTTGGCGAGGACGTGGAAATCGACAGCCTCGAACTCAAATTGAACTGGCGACTAAAGCGTGAGCTGAGCGAGAGGTGGGGACTTGGCGTCGAGAGCTACAGCGAAATCGAGGATCTGGCCAATGCCGGGTCTTTCGACGAGCAGGAGCATCGACTTGGCCCGGTCGCCTACTACGAATTTCCCCACGCTGAAGGAAGGCCCGAATGGAAGGCCGCTGGCGGCGTCCTGTTCGGACTGAGTGATGCGGTTTCGGATTTTACCTACAAGTTCGATATTGAGGTTGAGTTCTAACGCAGTGGAGGCCACCAATGCGGCTTACTCTCGCGCGCCGGCTTGCGCTCGCGCTACTCTTCCCTGTCTTCGCCACTCCGGTCGTAGACGCCGCAGAGCCCGGGGAAGGTCAATGTCTACTCCTACCGACAGCCTTATCTGATCGAGCCGCTGCTGAAAGAGTTCACCGAAAAGACCGGCATCAAGGTCAATGTCATCTTTGCGGAGAAGGGGTTGATCGAGCGCGTTCAGGCCGAGGGACGTAACAGCCCGGCCGACGTGCTGCTCACCACCGATATTGGCAATCTGACCCAGGCGACGGCTGCCGGCATCGCGCAACCGATCGCTTCGGCGACCCTCGATGACGAAATCCCCTCCACCTATCGCGCAGAAGATAGGCAGTGGATCGGACTGACCCGCCGCGCCCGCGTGGTCTATGCCTCGAAGGAGCGGGTGAAGCAGGACGAGATCACTTATGAGGAGCTCGCCGACCCGAAATGGCGGGGCAAGATCTGCATCCGTTCAGGACAGCATGTCTACAACGTCGCTCTGATCGCATCGATAATCGCACATCATGGCGAGGCATGGACCACAGAGTGGCTCAAGGGAGTCAAAGCCAATCTCGCGCGCAAACCTTCCGGAAATGACCGTGAGCAAATCAAGGGCGTCTATTCGGGCGAATGCGATCTTGCCATCGGCAATACCTACTACATGGGTGCTATGCTCACCGACACGAAAGAGCCAAAGCAGAAAGAATGGGCGAACTCGGTCAAGATTATTTTCCCCAACACCAACGACCGCGGCACGCATGTGAATGTCTCTGGCGCCGTCCTTGCGAAATACGCACCGCATCAGGAGAACGCGCTCAAATTTGTCGAATTCCTGGCCTCAGACAAGGGCCAACAGATGTATGCCGAGGTCAATCACGAATATCCAGTGAAGCAAAGCGTGGCCTGGTCGGAGCTCGTTCAGTCTTGGGGAGCGTTCAAACCCGACCCGATTTCGCTCAACGAGATTGCGGCGCTTAGAAAGAAGGCGAGCGAGCTGGTAGACAGAGTAGGGTTCGACGATGGACCGAGCTCATGAGCTCAACCTGAACGCAAGAATGGAGGGCGATCAATCAGAAGCCAGCCACGAGTCCGCCAACTAATCGGTAAGTCGGTTCCGACTGCAAACCGTTCAGGTCGGTCATAAGTGGTAGGCCGACGGAAATGAACCCTGACAGGCGGTTTGAGGTCAGTCTTAGCCCTGGAGAAAAGTAAAGGACGTCCCCGCCAGAGTTGGGGTCGGTCTCGTGGCCGATGGTCTCCTTTGCTTGCCACTCCCCGTTGAGTTCGAGCGCTAGGTCCACGGCTAGCCTGTCCGATTGATGCCTATGGGACGTCCCGTTATGCATGTGTGCGCTCGTATCTCCGTCCCCCGCTGTGTCAATGACCCTGTAAGAAAGCGATCCGTTGTACTGAAAACGGTCTCCGAGGTCAGTTTGCTGCGTGCCTTCGGTGGCAACCGTGTAGAGGATATTGCCGTCTAGTGACCATCTTCCCAACGGCTTTGAAATGGCCACACCGATCAAGCCGTCCCAGGATCCAGAGCCGGGTTGAAACTCGGCATCAAAGAGCTCGCCCTCGCTGTCACGCTCGTCGGTCTTTCCTGTAGGGGTCTTCACTCCCGCCAGCAACGAAGCCTGTGGATCCGAGCCATTCCCGAAGAAGCGGTACTGCGCAAGCAAAGTGAGGTCACCGATACCTTCCGCATTCCCAAGGTCCACGACCCCATTCTCCAGCTCGCCAGTCTCGTCGTGGTGTGCGCCCTCGCGAATGCCAGTTTGTACCACGTATGGCATTTGAAGGGAAAACATCAGCCGCTCAGTAAGCCCATAAGCAAATCCCAACAACGGTCTGTCGAGCTGACGCAAACTGTGGACGTCCTCTTCTCGCAGCGCTGCCGCTTCTAAGATCGGGTCGCTCAGTTCGTCGAAAGCAGTGTGCTGAGTTGTAACAAATAGAGCGCTCGAGCCCTGTGCTAGGGTCGTTCCGGGGATTGTTATGATGGGTCCGCTGGCACTAGACGAAGCGACTCCCGATGGATGGTGTGAAAAGGCAGCCGAAGGCGCGGCAAGTAAGAAGCCAATTGCAACGACTGCGGAACGCGCAAGTCCTCTCGGTTGTCTTCGGGACACCATATACCCAGCTCGTTCGTCTAAAATGGGCAACTAACCGCCATGGCTTATCCTTACCCTAGTTCCTACGCCTCACTAGCTCAGATACTTCCAGCTATCGGGGTAGCCGATGCGTGATGTGGCGGTGACTGCCTGAAGGCAGTCTACCTTGTCACGAGCAAGACCGAGCCTAACGGCCAGTCTATGTACGGCGAGCAGAACAACCAGAGCCGCGGCATTGATGACCGCGATGCGCTCAACTATCTCGATCGAAAAGGCGCCTTCGCCGCCGAACAGAAAAGTGGCCCCATAAAGCGCCGCCTGGTAGGCCACAAACGCTGAGGCGAAAGCCGTAACTATGCTGATGACTAGCGCTACGCTTGCGCTGCCGTCGACAGTCGCGCGCGCGGCGAGGTACGCTGCCAGCGCCGCGATGCCAATCGCCAGCCCCCAGCCGTAGCTCTCAAGTGTGTATGGATAGTTGAGAAAGCCGAACCCAACGATCTGATTGGATAACCACACCGCCGCCATGAGGTAGAGGCCATCGCGCCGTGGCATTACGAGCGCAGCGAAGGTCGCGAGCGCGGCGAAGGGCGTTGCGCAGGCGAAGGCAAAGCTTAGTATTGCGGTCGCTGCGGCAAAAAGCCCGATCCAAAACCATTGAATAACGTCCTTGCTTTTTATTTCGCCCGTCATGATTTTGAGTCCCAAGGCATTTCGTCTACTGAATCCGCTCAACTAACCTTATTCGTGACAGAGGTACATCACTGTATCAATAATTAGATTTGCTCCCTGACTGGCTATTGACATCCGGTAATGGCCGGGGCTTTCATGATTGGGTGACGGTTCCTGTCGGGCATTTTGCCCGACGGGTAAAAAGGGAACGCGGTGAGCCACAATCGTGTCAAGGCCGCGGCTGCCCCCGCAACTGTAAAGCGGTGAGTTTTCTCCGGATGTGCCACTGGCGACCATTAGATCGCTGGGAAGGTCGGAGAAAGGCGCATGAGCCGCGAGCCAGGAGACCTGCCGGCACGAGTCGCCCATCCTCCGTGCGGGGCGCACGGTCGAGCGGACACCGTAGTGGCGACTGATGTGCAACCGGTTGGGAGCTAGTCAGATATGCCTCGCGGATTGATATCGCCCTCCGTTAACTAACGTGTGACGGCTCGCTAACGCGCAGTGGAATTCTGCCACAAGCCGAAGGGACGTAGGCACACGCGAGGCAGGTTCTGTACGCCTCCCCTCCCCCAGCCGCGAGGGAGTGTGCCGTGTGTTATCCTGAGTGTTCTGCAGTTCATCTACCGCGCGCCCTGACGAATGGAGCTCTCCTGTGAATCGCAACACAGCCGTCTGCCTCGTCTGGATTTTATCCACAGGCTCATTTCTCTTTGCTCACTCCTCATGGGCTGATCAACTACACCATCCCCATGCCCGACTCCGCGAAATCAATGTGCCGCCCGGCCTGCCGAACCCTTCGCTCGCGACAAACTTGCCGAATTACGGCGATCCTGGAGGTATGCGACGCGCTCTTGCTCGCCGGGGGATTACCTACGGCCTCGACTATACCGGGGACGTGCTGGGAAACTCCGGAGGAGTAAGGCAAAGCGCTCATTACGCGGGACTGCTTGAAGGATACGTGGATGCCGATTTCGGGAAGCTCGCCGGCGCCCGGGGGGCTGAGTTCCACGTGGACTTCTATCAAATCCACGGCACCAGTATCACCGCGGAAAATATTGGCAGCATTGTCAGCGTTAGCAATATCGAGGCATTTCCTTCAACGCGCTTACACGAACTTTGGCTTCAGCAGGCACTCTACAATGGCCATGCTTCGATCCGTTTCGGCCAGTTAGCCGCTGACAGCGATTTTCTCATTTCCGAGGTGGCCACAAGATTTATCGCCTCCACGTTCGGTTGGACCACTCTGAGCTCCGACAACCTTCCTTACGGCGGCCCCATCTATCCGTTTGCGACACCCGGTGTGCGCCTCGCTGTTGAGTTTCAGGACCAACTCGGGCTCAAGTTCGGGATTTATGACAGCGATCCAGCCGGGCCCTGCGCCGAGGGGCTCGATCCCGGGCAATGCAATGAGCATGGTCTTGATTTTCGCTTAAACGATCCGTTGCTGCTCGTCGAGAGTGCCTACTCCTACCGTCGAAACGACCTGTGTCCGTCCGGCACAATCAAGCTCGGCGGTTGGTATGACTTCGGCGAATTCGACGATCAGAGGCATCCGCCCGGCGGAGGCTTCCTCGCGGATGACCACCAAATTCGTCACAAAGGAAATGGGGCTGTTTATGTTGTGATCGATCAGGCGATCTATCACTTCGACGGGCACTGCAGCTCTAAGGGCGTCTCCGTGTTCGGTCGCGCAATCGTCAGCCCCGCAGACCGCAATCAGGTCAATATTTATGCCGATGCCGGGGTCGTCTTCGACGGCCTCGTGCCGGGTCGCCCAAACGACGGTGTTGCCCTCGGTGTTGCCTATACGGGGATATCGGAGGACGCCTCTGAGTTTGACCGAGCCTCTGGACTGTCGGTCATCCGCAGTTATGAACTCATTTTGGAGCTGAACTACATCGCCGAGATCGTGCCTGGCTGGGCCGTGCAGCCGGTGATGCAGTATATTCACAATCCGGGTGGCTCGGTGCCTGACGTTTCCAATGACAGGCCCCATCAGCGAATTGAGGATGCTTTCGTCCTGGGCGTGCGAACCGTGGTCAACTACTGAGTTCGTGTTCCTCCCCGGGTCATGGAATTGCTTGATTTGGACCCCAGCTCTTTCGGGGGGAACCGAGTGGTCGCATTTCCCGGGGGGGAACCGAGTGGTCGCATTTCCAACGGCTGGCGATTAGTGCCAAATTATCCCGTGAGGTTTGCAAGCCTAGGCTTGGACTTTAACTCGTTGGTCAGCCATCATCTCCCGGGGGTTGAAGGGCGGTCATTAATCACTGCCGAAGGGGGGACACTGTGGTGGGGACAAAATCTGCGACCAACCAAACAACTAAGAGAGTTGAACAATCGGATCCACGATGGACGACGGCCGCGCGCGTACTGTTGTGGAGCCTGACGAAACTTCCTTTTACTTTAGTGTTTGCGATCGGCGCGGTTGCTTGCGCTTCTAGCCCGGCCCTGGCCGTCGACTTCGAAATTCAGGAAGCCACCGTTGAGAAGGGTGAGATCGAGCTTGAGTACCGGGGCTCGGTTTTCGACGGACAGCCGCGCTTATCGGCCGAAGAGGGCGAAGAGGAAGAGGATGAAGCCCCCCTCGACCACGCCCATGACGTCGAACTTCAGCTCGGTTTGACCGATCGCTTTATGCTCTCTTTCACCGGGGCCTTCGAGCAGCCGGTCGATGACGATTTCCGCTTGTCTGTTTTTGAGGTGGAGGCGCAGTACGAGCTTTTTGCGCGACAGAACTGGGCAATGTCGTTCCAGTTTGAGTACGAGATTGCAACGATCGGCAACACACCAGACGAATTCTCTTACGGACCTCTTATTGAGAATTGGTTTGGGCCGTATCGCATGACATCTAATCTATTTCTTACCGGCCAAGCGGGGGACGCGGTGGAGACCGATGCCCCAGGGTTCGAGTACGCTTTGCAATTCAAGCGAAATTTGGCTGCTTCCCTAGGCCTTGGTGTGGAAGCTTTCGGCGAGATCGAAGACCTCTCAAACGCAGGATCTTTCGAGGATCAAGAGCACTATGCCGGTCCTATGCTCTATTTCGGGGGTAATGGCGATGAAGCCGAAGATGAGGCTGGTGAAAAAGACGATGGTATAAAGCACGAAGGTCGACGCACGGAACTCTCGCTCTCTGCCGGAGTGCTCTTTGGAATGACTGACGTTACCTCCGACATTGTTTATAGGCTTAATGGTTTTCTCCAATTTTAGCCTTGCAGCCTTCTTGGCTGGGTCTTTGTGCTAAGAGTCGTTGTTAATTAACTCTCCAGGGCGCACGGTGCCCTCAAGACCCCCCGGCTAAGTGCTACCGAACGTCTTGATATGGCGTTTGGGGCCCAGTAGGTTCGGATCGGTTGGGCAAAAGCACGGAATTCTGAACCATGCGGTCACTGCGACGGTGTCGCAAACTAATCGCTTTTGCGCTGCTCGCGCTGTTTACGCCGGCGTGCTCAGCCGCAGCTGCCGTGCCCCTTGTCTGGTGTATAGGGCCCAATGGCCACAGCGCGATCGAGACATGGGCCGGTAGTTGTCACGAAAACACACCCCTGGTGTTAGGCCTTTCGAGTGCGCCCAACACATCCCTATTGAAATCGGGAGGTGAGCACCGCAACTGCACAGACTTGAGTTTGTCGCAGACTGCCCAAGCTCCAAAAAAATCATCGCTGCTTGCGTCCTGGTCACCGGACCCGGTTGCCCCAGGACTCTCTTTTAAATCTGCCGAGCTAGCCTGCGAGACTGGGCTAACAAGATTTGGCAGCGCGCCGTGCCTGACCACAAATCAGCTCGCGCAGCTTCGAACCGTCGTTCTGTTGATCTAGTTCCCCCCACTTAGTGCCTCAACCTTGAGCGCATTGGCGCTCGAGCAATAGTGCCGTGCCTTGGGGGGCGACGACTATGGCGACAACAACCGCACGACGGATCGCAATTATGCTTTTGGCGCTTTCGCTGACCGCTTGCTACCGGCAGCCGCAGACCTTGATGGATGCTCACGTGGCTACCGTGGGCCCAGATAGACCTATGTTGGCTGAGGCGTCCGAGCCCTACTCAGTTACGCCAGTGCCTCAGGGCTCCGCGCCCTATCAAGACGGCCCGGCTCCGTATGCGGGCGGGCTTACTCTGCGTGAGGCGATTCGGCGGGCCCTCCGTTTTAGTCCTGCTATTCAGGCAGCGACGATCGAGATCGATGCAAGACGCGCGGAGACTTTGCAGGCTGGGCTGAGACCCAACCCAGTTCTCGATGGAGATGTGCAAAATGTGGGGCAGAATGTGCAGGAATTGACGCTCGAGTTGTCGAAAGTTTTCGAGCTAGGCGGAAAAAGGCTGAAGCGGATTCGTGCGGCCGAGCTCGATGTGGGCGTAGCGGCGTGGGATTACGAGGCCGCTCGTCTGCGCGTTGTCAGCAACGCGGCGCAAGCATTCGTCGACGTGCTTGCCAGCCAAGACAGGATCACGATTCTGGTCGATCTTCAGACTGTCGCAGAAAAACTTAGCAGCGCAGTAGGAGAACGTGTAAAGGAAGGGATCGCAAGTCCGGTCGAAGCGCAGCGCACCCAAATCGAGGTGACGCGGGCAAAAGCGCAGTTGAACGAGGAGCGGGCGCTTCTCACCGTCACCAAGCGACGGCTTGCAAACCTTTGGGGAGCGCAGGGTATCGATTTCAGTCAGGCCCGGGGTGAGCTCGCCACGACCAACCATATTCCGTCGCCCGACCAACTCAGTGTTTACCTCGATTCGAACCCGGATGTTGCTCGTTGGGTCGCAGAGATGACGAGACGAGAAGCGGTCTTGAGCTTGGCGCGGGCGACCGCGATTCCGGATCTCGAGCTTGGTGCTGGCGCCAGGCGTCTCGAAGACGCTGATGAGACTGGTGCAGTTGTAAGTCTGTCGATCCCTCTGCCGCTCTTCAATCGGAACCAGGGCAATATCGCTGCCGCCGAGACCCGTCTCTTTAAGGGGAGGCGCGAGAGTTCTCAGCAAGAATAGACGTGAATGCAGTCTTTTTGGAGGTGTATGGCCGGCTGGTCGTATCTGTGGAGAGGCTCAAGGCGCTGGAGAAAGAGATCCTGCCCGCGGCGCAGCAAGTCTACAACGCGACCCTCGAAGGTTATACCGCCGGGAAGTTCGATCTCCTTAACGTGCTGGATGCGCAGCGGACGCTGTTTTCGACGCGGCTCGAAATCGTCAATGCACGTGCCGAGTTCCAAAAGGCGAAAGTGCAGATCGAAGCTCTGATTGGGCGAGGCCTCTACGATCTGTGAGAACGATACGATGCGACGAGCGACTTTGTTCACAGCCCTGATGATTCTCGCCGCTGCTTTTGCGGTTGGCTTTTGGCAGTTTCGAGCCACAGACACGAATCAAAGTTGGAGTTCGCTCTTGCTCGATAAGGCAATGCACCTGTTTGACCGCAAGCGCGAAAATCTGACCGCGCGAGAGTTTGGGGCGCCCGGTGCGATAGGCATAACGCAGGCGAATGCTACCAGCTCCGGAGAGGAAAAACATGAGCATTCCAATGGAACGGATGACGAGCGGGACGCGGATGGGTCGAAGCCGGTTACACCAGGTGCCGAGGGTGAAGATGGAGAGCACCACGAAGAATTGGTGCAGCTCGACCCAAGCCAAATGCGTGAATTCGGGATTGAAGTCTCTGTCGCTGATGAAGGTCCGATTGCCGTGCATCTTGATCGTCCCGCTGAGATCAAGTTCAGCGGTGACCGGCAGGTCCACGTCGTACCGCGAGTGGGAGGAATTGTCAGTGAAGTCGCCGTCTCGCAAGGGCAGCACGTCGCAGAGGACGACGTAATGGCTGTCCTTAACAGTCGGGAGCTTGCCGAACTAAAGGCCGCGTATCTTGCGGATTTTGAGCGCCGAAACCTGGCTCGCGATACCTTCGAGCGTGAGAAGCGTCTCTGGGGAAAGAAGATTTCTTCCGAAAAGGACTATCTCGATGCGAAATCGGGTCTGGCCGAGGCGGAGATTGCGCTCCGTGCTTCCGGGCAGAAGCTCAGGGCACTCGGCTTCTCGCAATCGTATGTTGAATCACTGACTGCCACCGAGGACGCTGACCTTACCAGGTATGAAATCCGAGCTCCGATTAGCGGAACAGTGATCGAACGCCACATCAGTTTGGGTGAGGCCGTCTCAGTCGAAAAGGAAACCTTCCTTGTTGCCGACACCTCGGCCGTTTGGGTGGACGTGACGGTCTACCCAAGAGACATGTCTCTCGTTCGGGCGGGACAGAACGTGAGCATAGACCTCGGTGAGGGCGACCCCATCAGAGGCAAGATTGCGTTCGTGACGGTGCACGTGAGCGAGGAGACGCGTACGGCCGTCGCGCGGGTGATCAACGGCAGCATGGATGGGCGGCTCAAGCCAGGCATGTTTGTAAAGGTGAGAATTGAAATCGGGCAAGAGAGGGCAGGAGTCCGGATTCCGAAAAGCGCCGTCCAAAACTACGAAAACGCCCCGGTCGTGTTTGTGCAAGAAGGCGAGAAATTCGAACCTCGACCCGTCAAACTTGGGCGTGAGAACGCGCAGTATGCCGAGGTCGTGTCGGGTCTCACTGCCGGCGAGACATACGTCACCCAGGGTTCGTTCACCCTCAAGGCCGAGCTTGAGAAGGCCAGTTTCGGCGACGGACATAACCACTAATGCGCTCCCTTATCAAAGTCGCGCTACGCCATCGTCTTATTATTCTGGTTCTCGCAATCGGTGTACTTGCCGCTGGAGCTTATAGCTACCGGACCCTACCCGTCGACGCATTTCCGGACGTCACGCCGGTCCTTGTGCAGGTTTTCACCGAAACCCAAGGGCTGGCTCCCGAAGAGGTCGAGCGCTATGTGACCTATCCCATCGAGGTCGCGATGAATGGGTTACCCAACCTCAAGGAGATTCGCTCAGTCTCCAATTTTGGGCTGTCGGTCGTAAACATTTATTTCGAGGATGGCACTGACATTTATTTTGCCCGAAACCTCGTCAATGAACGTCTGCAGCTTGCACGCGACCAAATCCCCGCAGGCTTCGGCGAACCGGAGATGGGCCCAATCAGCACAGGGCTGGGGCAGATTCTCTTCTATTTCGTCGAGGATGAGACGGGCCAGCGCAGCGCGGAAGAGATGCGCGAAATCCAGGATTGGACCATTAAGTTCAATCTTCAGACCGTCCCGGGAGTGACCGAGGTGCTCTCGTTAGGCGGGGAGGTCAAGCAGTTCCAAATTCAGGTCGAGCCTACGGCGCTGCTGCGATTTGGCCTATCAATCGGCGATGTCGTCAAGGCTGTTGAGGTCAACAATGGCAATGTCGGAGCCCAGTACATTGTGAAAAATTCCGAACAGTATCTCGTGCGATCTGTTGGACTGGCCCAGGACATCCAGGATCTCGAGGATGTTGTCCTCAAGGTTCATGATGGTGTTCCCGTACGCGTGCGCGATGTAGCACAGGTGCGAATTGGAGGCGAAGTTCGTCAGGGCTTGGCGACACTTAATGGTAAGGGCGAGGCCGTCGTCGGACTTGTGCTCAAGTTGATCGGCACCAACACGTCCCAAGTTATCGATGCTACCAAGGTACGGCTCGCCAAAATCAGCGAGACACTTCCGCCCGGAGTTCGCATCGTACCCTACTACGACCAATCCAAAATCGTTGCCGCCAGCGTGCACACGGTCACAAAGGCCTTGTTCGAGGGCATCGGGCTTGTGGCGCTTGTGATCTTAGTATTCATGGGCGGTCTGCGCCCCAGTATCGTCGTAGTGCTAGCTATTCCTTTCTCGATAGCTGCCACATTCATCCTTATGCGCGCACTAGGACTTTCAGCAAACCTGATGTCGCTCGGGGGCATAGCCATCGCCATTGGTCTTTTGGTGGACGGTGCGATCGTGATGGTTGAGAACGTCGACCGTTGGCTACATCAGGATAAGCGGGGCCAGAGCAAGGGAGATCTTATTGTTGCAGCCTGTGCGGAAGTCGCTCGGCCAATCTCCTTCGCGATCATAATAATTGTTGTCGTGTTCTTGCCGCTTTTTACGTTGCAGGGCGTCGAGGGGAAGACATTTCGACCTCTCGCGATCACGACTTCCCTTGCCATGCTGGGCTCACTGGTGTTCGCTATTCTTGTTGCTCCGGTCCTCTCCGAGTTGCTTCTGAAGCACAAGACTGGGGGTGAAGGGCACAAAGACTTCGCCCAACGTATCGTCAATGCTCTCTTGTGGGGGTATCGACCTCTGGTCGGGTTTTTCGTCCGTCGCCCCCGTGTCGCGGTCGGTTTCGCTGTTGGCATGCTCGCCATCGGTGGAATGATCTTTCCCTTGCTCGGGTCAGAATTTGTGCCGCGTCTCAACGAAGGCGATCTACTGGTGCGGGTCACCATGGCTCCGTCAATCTCGCTTGATGAATCGCGCGACACGGTTCTGCGCTTCGAGCGCAAAATGCTAGCCGAGTTCCCCGAAGTTGAGCGGGTGGTAAGCCGCGTTGGTCGAGGCGAGGTCGGCGCTCATGCCGATCCCGTTAACAACGCAGAGTCGTTCGTCGCGCTCAAGCCTCAAGAGGCATGGCCCGTCAAGCGCACGCCGGCCGAGCTTTATGTCGCAATGAGCGAAACCTTTGAAGACTTTCCAGGCGCACAATTCAATTTCACCCAGCCCATAGCGGCTGCGGTTGACGAATTGCTGACCGGCACCAAGGCCGAGCTCGCCATCAAGCTATTTGGACCAGACACTGAGGTTCTTAAGTCGAAGGCAGCCGAGATCGATCGATTGGTGCGAGGTATGCAGGGTGCCGCCGACGTGCAGATGGACCAGGTGAGCGGCACTCCCCAGCTGCGGATCATTGTCAATCGCGATGCTATTAGTCGCTACGGCATCAACATCGACGACGTACAATCCGTTATTCGCACGGCAGTTGGAGGCGAGGCGGCAGGGCAGATTTTCGAAGGTGTAAAACGCTTCGATATCGTGGTCAGGTTCACGGAAGCCGCGCGTGCCACCGCTGAGGGAATCCGCGCTATCGTTGTGCGAAACTCTGAGGGAGCTCTGATCCCACTTGAACAGATCGCCGCGGTCGAGGAGATCGTCGGCCCCCGCCAGATCACCCGCGAGAGCAACCAGCGGTTCATAACCATTCAAACGAACATTCGTGGACGCGACATAGGCTCCTTCGTCGCTGAAGGCCAGCGACTGATCGCGGACAAAGTAACCTTGCCGCCTGGTTATTTCGTTGAATGGGGCGGTCAGTTCGAGTTGCAACAGCAGGCCAACCAAAGGCTGGTGATCGTCGTGCCGGTCACGCTCTTGCTCGCCTTCTTTCTGCTCTTCATGAATTTCGATTCGCTCAAGACCTCGACGCTCATCATGCTGAACATACCGCTCGCTCTTGTAGGCGGAGTGGTGGCGCTCTGGCTGGCGGGCCTCAATCTCTCCGTGCCTGCTTCTGTGGGATTCATCGCTCTCTTTGGCATCGCGCTCGCGAACGGCATGGTGTTGGTGACCTATATAGACGATCTTGTTGAAGAGGGACTCCCGATAGATAGGGCCAGCATTGAGGGTGCTTGCGTTCGCTTGCGACCGGTGTTGATGACGGCAACCTGCGCGGCTTTGGGTCTAATTCCTCTGCTCTATGCGATAGGCACGGGGAGCGAGGTGCAGAGGCCTCTGGCGACCGTTGTGATCGGTGGCCTTGTCACCTCAACCGTACTCACGCTGCTGGTTCTCCCGGCTCTCTATCGCTGGTTCGTGCCGGGACATTTGCGCGCAAAGGCAATGGAGCGCCGAGAACTTCCCGAAATTTCTGCGGCTGAATAGGCCTAGGCAAAGGGAGTCCGAAGCATGCAGTTAAGAATTGCATTCGCGGCGCTGATGCTGGCAATTGCGCCCGCTCAGTCGTTGGTTGCAGCGCAAAAGTGTGGGTATCCAATCCTAGACGAAGGTACATCGAAAGAAGAGCGGATTAAAGTGTTGTTCCAACGAGGGGCTGATTGTATTCGACAGGGCAACTTGCCGCAAACGATTGCTACCTTTAGCGAAGTAATAGGTCTAGACCCGGGAAACGTCGACGCCTACTCAAACAGGGGCAGCGCGTACATCCAAAGCCGACAGATCGAGCTTGGGTTAGCCGATTTCAGCCATATAATCAGAATACGGCCTGACTTCATTCAGGCTTGGTACAACCGAGGTACTGCCTTTATTGCCGTCAAGCAGTACGACCCTGGGATAGCGGATTTGACGGAGGTTATAAACCGAGACCCTCGTTTCGCACGGGCGTATTGTAATCGAGCCCTCGGATATATGGGGAAGAGCGACTATGCGAAGGCTCGGACGGATTTAGACGAGGGGATCAAAATCGATCCACAGCTCCCCCTATGCTTCGTCGCGCGCGGCGATTTGTATTTCGGTGAAGCGAACTATCAGAAGGCCGTGGAAGATTTAACCAAGGCATTGGAGCTTAAGCCCGAAAATGCTGCAGTCCTGGTAAAGCGAGCTGACGCTTACGAGCGTCTCGGTGAGCGAGACAAGGCGCTTGAGGATTTCAAAGCAGCTGCTGTAATCGTCCCTTCCTCAAAAAAAATACAGGACGCCGTTGATCGTCTTTCAAAAGAGTCTGACGGTTAGGTGGAACCTTAACGGAAGCACAAAATAGTTATGCTTGCGTCGCATCACATGATTTCCCTGGTAGCTCGCTTCGAACCTCCGCGGCGCATCAAAACAACACTTGTCTGCCGAGCAGCTGTCAATTTCTCGACATCGAATTTGGTGACTACCGGTTGCCGGCCGCCGCCCGCTTCGGACTGCGCAACTCGGCAGCCGAGCGCCGCAGGATTTGCACGGAAACCGTCACCGAGCACGAAGAATCCTCCACCACGACGTTGGCCTGGCAAGGCGTGGCACGGCAAAGAGGAAATTGCGGCAGCCTGTGGGTCGAGACCCTCAGGCCACCGCGAGGTTGAGATGAGGAAACCGACGCCGCTGGACATTTCAGGCCTCCGGGCTGGCAGCTGGATGCCTTGCCATGACCCTAGAGCCAAAGGTAACATGCACAAAGTGAACTCTTTTCAGCAGAATTATTGCAAGTAATGCACCTCGCCGCAGCTGCAATCGTGATCAGGACCCTGTCACGGTTCGCGGGCTACCTGTTCGCTACTGACTGACCCCCAGGGGATCCCCCATAGGGCCTGATGTGAGCGGGAGACCGCAGAGGGCGTGGGTGCATTCCGCTAAGGTCGCAATCTCGATGAAAAACCCGATCACCAAAGCCCCCGATCATCTACGCCCCGACACGAAGGCCTGGTGGCTGCTGTGCACCAGGCTGGAGCCTCGAGGAGCATCATTCTCGTCTCCTCACGATGGCCGTGAGGCTTGGGACAGGGCGTGCGACGCGCGTGAGATTCTCGCCAAGGACGGCATTGTCATCGGGGGTCGAGAAGCAGCGGCGAGGCCCCACCCCTGCATCGCCATCGAGCGGGATGCGAGGATCGCCTTCGCCCGACTCGTGGCACAATTGGGCCTCGATGGTGATGTGGCGGGGATTGACCCCAACATTCGGGCGGCGCGTCGGACCACGCGGGCCGGCGGATGGAGGGGCAATGGTCCGGCGGTCTAGCACGTTAGAGCGGCGTGGACTTAGCAGCTACAAGCTGGTCGAGTTGTTGACGGGTGATCATGTACCCGCGACGTACTACACCGGCTACGGCGACCCGCACCGGAAAGACAGCATCGACAAAGCCGAAAATTATATCGACGACGTGATGCGTGCGGACTGGGGAGCGAACCGCGAGGCGCTGCTGGCCTTCTGGAACAGCGGCAAATACTCGACGACCGACGACCTTGCCGAGTTCGGCCTCGACGTCCGCATGCCCCCGTGGCTGTTCGTGCATGGCTCACCCGGCACGCTGCCATGGGCGGCGAAGCAGTTCGACTGGTGCCGGCGTCCTAATTGGCCCCGCATTAGCCAGGTGCTTGCTGGTCCCCGAGATCACCCCCCGCAAAGCCTTAGGAATACTGGTCGGGGTCGCAGGACTTGAGCCTGCGACCTCC
>CAWFRD010000037.1:0-160616 GCA_963818165.1 uncultured Alphaproteobacteria bacterium | reverse complement strand
CGCCACACCCTTCCTCTCAAAGCTCATTGCCATCGCTCTGATGGGGCGCCCCGCCTATTACTTCCTGAAGCGCACGGTCTTCAGCAGGCTGCGGCGCTCCGCGGGCCCCGCCGAATAGCGACGCGGCGCGACGTCTCGTTTTATCGCTGTTTGGCATCACGGCGGCCGCCGCTTATCCTGCGCCGCGGACAGCGCAGGCGACGTCAACCGATCTCGTCGTAGAAGTTAGGAGCAAGGGCCACGGCGGAAAGCATCACGCCGGACATCACGGCGGAAAACATTACAATAAGCACGGCTACAAACATGGGCCGGTCCATCGGACCCTGGCTTGATGTTCGGAACTTGGCCACGCTCTGCTCGTAGTCTACCACCACTGTCCGACATAGGTCCTATTGGTGAAGCCTATGTCCCACAATTCCTTTGGATCGTTTCGACGTCGAAGATCCAGGGGTAAAAAGAGGTTGGCATCCCGATCAGCCGTCAAAGAAAGCTCCCGTAGCTAGCGCTGTCTTGCTATCTCGTCCGCTCGCCCCCAAATGAGTAGCACTCTTCTTCTACGAGTGCTAAAAGCGCTCGATTCCGAACCCCACCAATCCCAAGGGGAAACCCATGAAATTCAGACCTCTACACGACCGCGTCGTTATTCGCCGCATTGAAGGCGAAGAGAAGACTAAGGGCGGAATCATCATTCCCGACACCGCCCAGGAAAAGCCCCAAGAGGGCGAAGTCGTCGCCGTTGGTCCTGGGGGGTGCGACGAAGCCGGCAAACGCATCCCAATCGATCTCAAGGCGGGCGACCGAGTGTTGTTCGGCAAGTGGTCGGGCACAGAGGTGAAGATCGACGGCGAAGAACTCCTCATCATGAAGGAATCCGACGTCATGGGGGTGCTCGAAGGCGCCAAGGCCAGCAGGAAGGCCGCATAGCTTGAAGTAGCCTTCCATCAGTTCAACTTAGGAGAACCAAAATGGCTGCCAAGGACGTCAAATTCTCCACCGACGCGCGCGACAAGATGCTTCGTGGCGTCGAAATCCTCGCCAACGCTGTCAGGGTGACGCTCGGGCCCAAAGGCCGCAATGTCGTCCTCGACAAGAGCTACGGCGCGCCGCGCGTCACCAAGGACGGAGTCACCGTCGCCAAGGAGATCGAGCTCGAGGACAAGTTCGAGAACATGGGCGCGCAGATGCTGCGCGAAGTGGCATCGAAGACCAGCGACATCGCCGGCGATGGCACCACCACCGCGACAGTGCTGGCTCAATCGATTGTGAAGGAGGGGATCAAGCTGGTGGCGGCCGGCATGAATCCGATGGACCTGAAGCGCGGCATTGATCTGGCCGTAATCGAGGTTGTGAAGGACATTGCGCAGCAGGCCAAGAAGGTCAAGTCGTCGGATGAGATCGCCCAGGTCGGTACGGTCGCCGCGAATGGTGAAAAGGAAATCGGCCAAATGATCGCCAAGGCCATGCAGAAGGTCGGCAATGATGGCGTGATCACGGTGGAGGAGGCGAAGAGCTTCGAGAGCGAGCTCGAAGTGGTCGAGGGGATGCAGTTCGACCGCGGCTATATCTCCCCTTATTTCATCACCAATGCCGAGAAAATGATGGCCGAGCTCGAGAACCCCTACATTTTGATCTACGAGAAGAAGCTCTCCGGCATGCAGGCGATGCTGCCGCTGCTCGAATTGGTGGTGCAGTCGAGTTGCCCGCTGCTCATCATCGCCGAGGACGTCGAGGGCGAGGCGCTTGCCACCCTTGTGGTCAACAAGTTGCGCGGCGGACTGAAGGTCGCCGCTGTGAAGGCGCCAGGCTTCGGCGACCGCCGCAAAGCCATGCTGCAGGACATTGCCGTGCTGACCGGCGGCGAACTGATCTCCGAAGATCTCGGCATTAAGCTCGAGAATGTCACCGTGCAGATGTTGGGACACGCCAAACGAGTGACTATAACCAAGGACGACACCACTCTTATCCACGGCGCGGGCAAGAAGACTGATATCGAGGCCCGCATCGCCCAGATCAAGCAGCAGATCGAGGACACGACCTCTGACTACGACAAGGAGAAGCTGCAGGAACGGCTGGCCAAGCTCGCTGGCGGCGTCGCCGTGATCAAGGTCGGGGGTTCAAGTGAAATCGAGGTCAAGGAGAGAAAAGACCGCGTCGACGATGCGCTGAACGCAACCCGTGCTGCGGTCGAGGAGGGCATTGTGCCTGGCGGCGGCGTGGCGCTGCTGTGGGCCTCGAGGTCGATCAATACAAAGGGTGACAATGAGGACCAGGACGCGGGCATCAATATCGTCCGCCGGGCGCTGCAGGCGCCGATCCGCCAGATCGCCGAAAATGCGGGCGTCGAGGGATCGATCGTGGTGGGCAAGGTCACCGACCAGAAGTCCGCGTCCTTCGGCTATGACGCCCAGACGGACGAATATGGTGACCTGATCAAGAAAGGCATCATCGACCCGGCCAAGGTCGTTAGGGTCGCCTTACAGGACGCGAGTTCGGTTGCTGGCCTCCTGGTGACAACGGAAGCGATGGTCGCCGAAATGCCGAAGAAGGATTCGGGCGCTCCGGCCATGCCAGGCGGCGGTATGGGTGGGATGGATTACTAAGCTCTGGCAAAAGGCCTGAGCCTTAAATGCGTAGCCTGAGGATAGAACCCATGAACCTGATTTAATCAATTTGTTGCTTCTTTTCCAGCCGATGCGCCAGCGGGGCAGCTGACCCGAAGAAGGCGGACCAGGCCGGCTACGCTGAAACCCGCGATGCAGGCACCGCTCCGCCACCGCCTCGTCCCGCAACTCCTGAAACCGAAGATTTGCTTCAGGGTCGGCCTTGAAGCCAAACGCGTGTGTCGCCCTTGCACGAGACTGCTTTACCAGCCTGCGACTCATCAATCTGGGGCTTCAGCCAACTCTTTACGCTGCCGTCTCCTGGTCTGGTAGCCCGAGAAGTGCAGGGCTGGCTGACAGCCACGGCTCTGTCCGCTATTGGCACAAAGCGGACATTCGTTCCCCTAAGCTCACGTCAGCTTTTGACCATGGCGGACATCAACAGCAATGCTAGTGTGAACAGGGTTAAATGAGGGCGGCTGCGCTCTCTCAAAGTATTAGCCCTGATTACAGAACTTGCTTCCCTTCTATGAAGAGCCAGTGCTCTTGCTCGCCCATGGACGCCAAAGCCAAGAAATCGCTAGAACTCGTGCTTACTGAGTTCCGCAGGGGCATAGCGCATCACCGCGCCGAAGGAGCAACCGAGGAGCGTATCAGGCAGATTCTCTCTGCGAGCATCCGACTTGCTGTCCAAGAGGTCCATGACCCCAAGCTTTGTGTATGGCTTTGCGATGAGTTTAGTAAGACCGCCAGAGTGGCGCCCATCGTGAACAGTCATCCGCTGAGCCAAACGTTGCACTAATGATGCCCTAAAGTAGTATCCTGTTGCTGTGCCGGCCAGTGACTGGGGGTGTGCTCTGGCATTTCTCACGCAACGATCCTTTTGGCACTTGGCGGACATCAATTCCTGCGCCGAGCCTGTTCGATTTAGAGCACAAAGCAGACATCCCTGATCGGTCCGCTGATGTCCGCTAATGACCCCAACCGGACATCGAGCAGGGTGATGCTTTTGCTGGGTCCAAGCAGCTAAGGGAATGTGACACACACGAAAAAGAGGCATTTTATGACCCAGGGGGGTTTAGTAGTTCGCAGATTACCTTGACAGTCTTGTGCATCGCTCGCGAGCTCGCATGTTATTCGCTCGGGTATTGCGGTCGTTTGTTACCGTCGGCACGTTGCGCATCGTGGACGCGAGCGGTCGTGTGCACGTGCTCAAAGGTCGTGAGTCCGGCCCTGAGGCCACCATGCGCATCCATAACCGGCGCACCCAGTGGAGGCTGCTGTGGCGGCCGGCGCTGGCGCTGGGCGAGGCTTATATGGACGGCACCCTGACGGTGGAGGGCGGCGATCTGTATCCGCTGATGGATCTGTTCAACCGCAATATTTTTCGCGCTGGTTATAATCCGCTCAGCCAACTGCAGCGCATTCTCACCTGGCCGCTGCGCCTGCTGCCTGCTGCCAATTCTCTCAGAAGGGCACGCCTTAATGCCGCTTATACCTATGATCTCGATGTCGCGTTCTATCGCCTGTTCCTCGATAAGCACATGCAATACACCTGCGGTTATTTTCGCAAGGGCAACGAAACGTTGGAGGAAGCGCAGGAGGAGAAGATGCTGCACTTGGCCTCCAAGCTGCTGCTCAAGCCCGGCATGAAGGTTCTAGAGATCGGCTGCGGCTGGGGAAATCTTGCGGTGTTCCTGGCGGGGCTGGAGGCGGTCACCGTCCATGGATTGACTCTGTCTAGCGAACAACTGGAGGATGCGGAGCGCCTGGCGCGAAAAAACAGAGTGGCGAACCGTACCCGATTTTCCCTGCGCGATTATCGCCACGAGCATGGGCAGTACGACCGCATCATCTCGGTGGGCATGTTCGAACACGTGGGCGCGCGGCACTATCGCGCTTATTTCAAACAGGTTCACGATCTGCTGACCGAGGACGGCGTGGCGGTCGTGCATTTCATCGGCCACATGGACCGGCCTAGTGAAAACGCGCCGTGGCTGAATAAATATATTTTCCCCGGCGGTTATACGCCGGCACTGTCGGAAGTGATGCGCGTTCTGGAAAAGCAGCGGCTGTTCGTCACCGACATCGAAGTGTGGCGCCAGCACTATCCGCCGACGCTCGCCGCCTGGCGGCAGCGCCTACATGCCAATTGGAAAGCGGTCAAAGGCCGGTTTGGGGAAAATTTCTGCCGGATGTGGGATTTTTATCTCGCCAGTTCCGAAGCCGCACTCCGCCAGGACACTTTTGTCGTTTTTCAACTGCAGCTGGCGCGGCGCATGGACGCTGTGCCGCTGACGCGCGATTACATCGAACCGTGGAAAGATGCCCACCGCTCGACGCTGTATAAGGTGGGTTAGCGTTCACGGCAAAGTCCACGCCTGCAGCTCGGCGATTTTACGGCGCCATAGATGCCGCCCGGTTTCTTGGGATGAGCGCCGGCTGCACGAGCGACGCGGGGGCCAGGATCGCCAACCGCCACGGTTAGCTTTCGCACACATAAAGTGATCCCTTGATCAGGTCCGCTTCTGGCACTTAGCGGACATCAAGCGAGATCGGCCGAATGTCCGCTTTTGACCCAAGCTTACACGCTCACATTGGATCTGGTGTCGGCGTGATACTTGTTGGCCTGCACTCTTCTGGCTACCAGCGCCAGCCACAGACACGACGACCTCTGTGCCACCAGCAACGCCAGCGCTTATTTTGACGGCGATGGCGACGGCGCGGGTGCACGTGAACAGTTACTCTAGCCTCCTCGACAATACCCTCGGGTTTTCCGACGCCAGCCTTGGCGGCGCCGAGCGGCAGGGATTTTGCGCTCGTGGTGGCCTTGAAAAGGCCTTGGTTCTGTTTCCTCGCCGGGGATTCACGGCGCACGCCGATCGAAGGCTCGAAGTCAACCATTCAATCCGTCTACAAATCAATTCAAAAAAGCGTACTCTCTTCACAGCGTCACTCTATGTCCGCTTTGCCCCTGAAAGCGGACATAAAGACTGCCAGACAGGATGTCCGCTAAGTGCCAGAAGCGGACATCCCGACATGCCGGTCTACGTGTCGACCAGCGTGCCTCCCTCGCCAGCGCGCCTAGCGGCTCTGATCGGCGACATCGAGGGCGGGATTGCGCGCGAAGAACCCGCGCGGCACCAGTCGAAAGCCGATGGTCTCAGCGGGCATCACTGGAAAATCCTCGGGCCGCGCCACGTGCGTGTAGCCCGTGGTGTACCAAACCACCACGTCTTGCTTCGCCAGGCTGGCTCCGTCCTTCACGAACTCGGGCAAGCCGGCGACTGTCTTACCCTGATTGGGAAAGAGTCCGGCAGCGTACAGTTCGCCTTCCTGATACTGCGTCACCCAAAGCTGATGCTGAGCAAAGGCAGCACGCTCGAGCCCCGGGAAATCGGGCGCCGAATAGGCGACCGCCACGCCGCCCGGCTCAAGTGCATAGCTCGTCGGCTTACCGAATGCGTTTTTACTGCTGCCTTCCACGTGCCAATGGCGCAGCGTGAATGGGTTTGTGTCGCGAAAGCCCTCCTGCTCGATGTGCTGCATGGTGGTCGCGAACGAGTTCTTGAGGCCGGTGTCTGGCAGATGCCGCGTTGACCTCCATCTCCATGAAGTGATTGAGCGGACCGTCCACATCGAGGTCCAGGCGGAAGTTCAGAAAGTGTTGATGGTTGGGTGCGGCCACGAGCGCCCCCTTGGTGTCGATGCCGACTTTGGGCGCCGAGGCTTCGGTCATGGCGTTGGTGCCGCGATTGAGCGTGGTGCCCGTGAGCACGACGCGGATCTCGATGCTGCCATCGAGCTTGAAGATCCAGTCGAAGCCGTAGATGTAGTTGCCGATCCAGCAATTCCAGGTGACCACCAGCTCGCGCCCGTAGCGGGTGTCGCGATCAGAGTTGCTGGGGTCGGTGCGCGACCAGAGAATGCCGGCATCACGCTCATACAGGGCCACAGTCGCCGGAAAGTCGCGCGTGCCGGTCTTGTGCCGGGTCGGGATCCCTCATCAGTTCGCCGACCGAGGGCGTGATTTGCCAGCACAGGCCCCAACGATCCCTCAGCCAGCCACATTGCTCAGTCCGGCCGCCCTGCTTCAGCGCCTCCCAGAGGCGATCGATCTCAGCCTGGGTTTCGCATTCGACGATAATGGAGAAGCTGTGGTTGAACGGATCGAGGGGACCTGCCTCGATGGCGTAAAGGCCGCCACTTTGACGCTGCCGGCCGGTCCGCTGGGGGTGTCGGCGGGGATGGGCGCAGTCCAGCTGATCGACGAACCCGGGATCAGGGACGTGTAGAAGCTTATCGCGGATTCCATGTCCTTCTCGAACCAAAGATGCTGTGTGACCTTCATCGTGTGATCCCTTCCCTTGTAATCAGGGCAGCCGCGAGGCGGCTCGCATCTGCGCCCCCAGCGCCATCTAGGCGATTAAAGAATGAAAGAAGAAGCTCTGTTCCCACTCGCCGAGCAAATTTCTCGATGCGTCGGTTGTGGGTCATTAGCGGAAATTCGACACGCTCATTAGGCATGTCGGCTGTCCGGCGGTAAGCGAACTTCACGATGCGAGCGTCCGAAAGTCCGCTAAGTGCCAATAGCGGACATCTCGCGCTGGAAAGCCCAGAAGTCACCCTACTCGCGGCAAAGCACCTGCGCCCAGGATGGAGCTCCTGTCTCCGGCCAATACAATCCCCTTGATCGAGCTCACTTGTGCTGGGGTGACCGAATGGCCATCTCTTAGGGAAGCGCGCCATTGTTGACCAATGCCAATACATGCAGCGCGCCGTGGGGCGGACCATTTCGCATGTGATGCCCGTTAAACCAGCGTCCGCCCCATTCTCTATTTGTGAATATAGGCGTGCGCGCTGAATGCACCGCGACGCGAAAACACCGGCACAAAAGAAGTCCGAGCGCGCACGCACGGTGGTCGATGGCGCTGAGCGGTCGTTCGTAACCTAATTGAGAAAGGCCAAAAATGTCGTGGCAGTTCACTGTCGGACTTAGAATCAAAAGGAAGGCGGACCGCATCGTCATTGACGCTGAAGACGCGCTCATTGCTGCATTAAAGGTCAAAGCTGAGAGGCCTGAGGCCACAATCCTGTATGTGCGCCGGTCGAACCAACGCGGCGACACACGTCATCCTGCTCACACCCTCACGGCGGCCGTTCACCGTGGATGATTATCCATGAGTTTGACGACGGAGATCGCCTTTGGCGAGGCGAGTTGGAAGGAGGCTTAATTGACCTACATCGTCAATGGAAGCTGCATCAAGTGTAAGTACATGGACTGTGTCGAGGTATGTCCGGTCGACTGCTTCTATGAGGGTGAGAACATGCTCGTCATCCACCCGGACGAATGCATCGACTGCGGCGTCTGCGAGCCGGAATGCCCTGTTGATGCGATCAAGCCGGACACTGAGCCGGGACTCGAAAAGTGGCTCGAGATCAATACCCAATATGCTCAGATCTGGCCGAACATCACCGTAAAGCGCGAGCCGCCGCCAGATGCCAAGGACTGGGAAGGCAAGCCTGACAAGGTCAACCTGTTATCGCCAAACCCTGGCACAGGTGATTGAGGGCTGGACAACGAATGTAGTTGGGCGCGCTAAGCAAAGTGAGCAAAAACATCCCGGGGTCTAGTTCTAGTACAAGCTGAGGGAGGTATACAGGTCGCAGACCCGGCGAGCGCGAGATGTTTGAGCGTGTGGCCAAACTCGTGAAGACCGACAGGACAAGAACATGGAAGCTTGACCAAGCGGCCCGGTCGATTTTGTTGACTGAGTTTGTGTCCGCGTTCTTCCTGGCGATGCGCTACTTCTTCAAGCCGAAGGCGACGTTGAACTATCCGTTTGAGAAGGGGCCGCTCTCACCCCGCTTTCGCGGCGAGCTTGCGCTGCGCCGCTATCCGAACGGAGAGGAGCGCTGCATCGCCTGCAAGCTGTGCGAGGCGATCTGCCCGGCGCAGGCCATTACGATCGAGGCGGGACCGCGCCGCGACGACGGCACGCGGCGGACCACCCGTTTCGACGTCGACATGATGAAATGCATTTACTGCGGCTTCTGTCAGGAGGCCTGCCCTGTTGACGCCATCGTCCTGGGACCGAACTTCGAGTTCGCGACCGAGACACCCGAGGAGCTCTACTACAACAAGGAGCGCCTGCTTGCGAACGGCGACCGCTGGGAGCGGGCGATCGCAAGGAATATATCGCTTGACGCGCCCTATCGATGAGCGACTAGAGCGTCGTCGCGCGGGGGGGGCATGCGCTTGGTCGCCATCGGTGTGGAATGAAGGTTTGGGCATGACGAAAGAGCTTAGGCTATGACGGAAGGACTTACCGGACGACGAATTGTGGTACCGGAAACGCGCGAACTTGGCCAATTGCTCCGCATGCTGGAAGAGCACGGTGCCGATACTGTCGCCTGTCCAATGATCGCCATCCGCGATGCACCTGATCCGGCACCCATAAACGCGTGGCTACGCCGCTTCGCGAAAGGGAAGTGTGACGATATTGTCCTGATGACGGGTGAAGGTCTGCGACGGCTCCTTGGCTTCGCCCGCCGAATTGATCTGGAACCGGCCGTCCTAGTCGCGCTCGCCGAGACACGCAAGATCACGCGCGGGCCAAAACCAGTCCGCGCGCTGCGAGAGATCGGGTTGGCTGCGGACCTGCCCGCCGACCAGCCCACAACCGAAGGCGTCATCACAGCGCTGGAACGGCATGATCTCACCGGGCGTCGCGTCGCCGTGCAGCTATATCCCGGCAATGCCAACGAGCGAGTTCTCAAGTTCCTCGAAGGCGCCGGGGCGGAAGCGGATCCCGTGCTTCCATATGTTTACGCTTCTGAAGTCGACGACGCGCGCGTGATCGCTGTCATTGCCGAAATGGCTGCGGGCCAGATCGATGCGATCGCCTTCACAAGCGCGCCCCAGGTTCGACGGTTCCGCGATGTCGCCCGCGCCTTCGGTCGAGAAGCGGAGCTGCGGCAAGGCTTAAAACGCATCGTCGTTGCGGCGGTCGGGCCCATTGTTGCAGCCGAGCTCGATGCGATGGGAGTGCAGGTGAACGTTACTCCTGCGAACACATTCTTCATGAAGCCGCTCGTGCGAGAGCTCGCGGCTGCATTTACAAAGGAGCAGGAGGGCTAACTGGTGCGCCTAGGCCAGGGCCGTGACGGTACGGAGCCGTACTGCATGGCGCGTTGTCGTTTAGTCAGATCGGTGGCTCGGTTCCGCATCCGGCATCGATTACCTCAAGGCATTACTCAAGCCTTACGATCCAGCTTTGATGGAGGCCTACGCGGTCAACCGGGCGGTCAATAGCGCAAGAACGACACGGAAGGGTGCATTGAGCCGGTGGCAGACTGATTGCCGAACCTCAGGAACGGCCCCAATCGGCGCCAGCGGGAATGGTGACGGCCGGTACAGCTATAGGTTGATTCGGAGCCTTTGGCGTCTGGCCCTGGCTTGCTTCTACTGGTTTACTTCTTTGCTTGTTGTGCGGATCACCACTAGACGATCCGCGCCTGAACTCAGAGCCCCAGACTTCGCCAGCACGCCCATTGAGCTGACGTACCGCGGCGTCAGGCTTGTCGCTCGGGAAGGTCTCGAATACCTCGCTCAGCACGAGACGATGTCCGCTTAGGGTCATTAGCATCAGAGCGCCAATCAGGGATGTCCGCTTTACCCCTAAGAGCGGACATTCTCAGTGTCTGCATCAATGTCTGCTAAGTGCCAGTAGCGGACACCAACCAGTTTTGGTCTCCGATAGCCTATTCAGAGGGGCGTATAGGGGGGACCGGATATGCCCGGCCTCCGACTTCTACTTCATTGTCAGATGCAATCACATGACATTTGATACTCAATGCGACCTCCTTCTCACGGAGCTCCTGCATCAGCTTGTCAAATTTGCGCTGAGCGACGTCGCTCTTTCTGCTCTGATCATACGAAAACATTATGTTCGAGGTTTCGTCTATGAGTAGAGTGTCCGGCTCTATAGCCCCATATTCCGTGGACTTCTTCTGGGCAGATGCACGAATTGGAATCTTCACATTTTCATAGATCATCGAACATGACCGCCGCATGAGATACCGCTTTGGTTGATCAAGCAATGCGGCAGTCTCAAGAGATGCCCCTGCGTTGGCGTCGATCTGACTTTCGCAGATTAGGATCTGGTCCTTCTCGAGATTGGCAAGAAACGATGGGGGGACAAGCTCCTTCCTTACGTAAGGGGAGGCAGAAAGAAGCGTTAAGTAAAATTCGTAGCTGTCCGTTTGTGGCGCGAGGCCAACTGTGGGGTTCGTGTCTTTGGCGCGCTGAATTGCAGCTTTCAGGTTTGCTTCGTTCACGTCGCATACGTCATTCGACTTTGGCAGCGTAACGGAGAGTGGGAGCAGCGTTACATTGTGTCCCGGCTCGAGCTTGTAGTTCGTATAGAGCAGCGATGCACCGAAGGAAACGCACGCAGTCAACGCGTATTTTAGAAAATCCAGTGTGAGCACAGATGTTGAAGATGTCATGACGAGTGTTCATCGTCTAACAGGCAGATCCGGGTATTGGCCCATCGGAAGATGTGCAGTAGCATCTCGTTCCGGCTTGTTGCGGTTGGCTTAGAGGACATTGGCCCCGCTGCGTACAACAAGAGGCAGCTCCTTGAGCGATCTGAGTGTTCTCGGTGGGAGTGCGAGCTCCATTGTAGATGAATATCGGCATCCCCACGGCGGACACAGAGCAGACGAGAACAAGCCAAAAACGGGTCACACGCCAGTTACCATTCCCCTTCATAGAAGCCTCCTTTGAAGCAACCGCTAAAGTCATATCACGGAGCCGCGTAATCGGCATCATTGTCACGTTGGGTCAGAAGCGACAAAGTGCTCGGCGGACGTGAGCATCCGATTACCAGAAGCCGGGCCGATCTGCGCGTATGCAGAATTGATCTCGCCACGGCGTCACCGTGCACCAAGCCTTGGGAGGCCTCGATGTCCGCTATGGGTCATTAGCGGACTCTCTTCACAGCGTCACTCTATGTCCGCTTTGCCCCTGAAAGCGGACATAGAGACTGCCAGACAGGATGTCCGCTAAGTGCCAATAACGGAAGTAGGCCTTAGAGGCCAAGATCGCTCAGGGATGGATGATCCTGGGGTGGCAATCCGCCGCAGGAACGGAAAAAATCAGCGTGCGTTGAGGCGGCAAACGGGGCGGTTTGTGGGCCGTTCCCACCCTTGCTGAAGGAGACGCACGATGTCTAGGATTCAAACCACGTCCGCGCTTTCGATCGCGCTCATGATTGGATTTGCCACCGCGGCCTATGCCGCCAATGGGCAATTCGGAAATATGTGCAGCTGGGGTCTCGCCAACCATAAGGACGTGCAAACGGATTGCTCCGTGAACGCGACTATCAAGGGCAAGACCTACTGCTTCAGCAGCGCGGACGCTAAGAGCCAATTCATGATGAATCCGAGCAGTAATCTGACGAAGGCCGAGTCCTTCTATAAGAGTGAACACAAGGGCTAGACCATCAGAAAGCGCTCCAGCGCGCGAGGTGGAGTGCCGCGAGATCCGTAACGATGATATGCGTGCAGGTCGCCTCTGGCTAAGGCAGTGGTGGCCCCCAGGAGGAGCGCTACTGCATCGCCACAGATGACAGACGAATTGAGGGGTGACCTCAAGGCCCTTGCAGCGCGTCTTGGCGGGACTTGATCAGCTCGCAATGCTCTGCGAGCGACTTGATCTCATCGCCCCTGAGCAGTCGGGCCAAAGGGTTCGCCCGGAGGCTTGCCACGCGGTCGCATTGAACCATGGCGAGTTTGAGCGCTTCCACGCTGTCTTCGAGCGACAAGGCGTTGAGCGCCTGTTCGGACGGCAGTCGAGAATCGATATCGCGCACGCAGGTCTCGGTCGTGCGATAGGTCCAGCCGGCCCAAATCGAGAGCACGGCGAGGACCGAGATCAGCAGCAGGCCAATCACTCGGAACAATCGGGCTGGCATGGGTGGTTTCCAGGCCTGCAGGGGCCAGGAGCCGGCCTACATGAGGGAGCCGCATCATAGGCGAGCGGGTCCAGCATGTAACTCTCTTTTAGGGTTCAAGACGCTTGGCCCTGGCGGTGTGGCTGCTGGCACAGTCAGGGTGATGATCACGTCGCTGGTAAAGCGCTTCGCGTACGACTCTGCTCCTCAGGCGTTGCCGCGAAGCTCCCAGCCCCTTCCCTAGCAGTTGTAAACACCCGCTGCACAGCGTCGCGCCGACCTCCGCGCGACGCCTGCTACGCTCACCGGCGTCAGCGGGCGGCCAACTCTAGCGTCGGCACTAGAAACGAGCCCATACATGCCGGGAATTGAGAGTTGCTCGCCGAGCTCAAGGCAAGACGCGCCACCAATCGCGACCAGTAAGATAATCCCAATGCGCTTGAACATGGTCATTGTGCTCCTTTTTTCGTACAGGGTTCGCATGAAGATAAGTAACCCCGGCCTGAGAGCGTTACCTGCTATTCCGTGCCATTTAATTGCGCAGACGTGCCAGCCATGTAACTTTTCCCGTGAAGGTTCTCCGCGTTCTCTAGTCAGACTCGACCTTTAAATGAAATCGGATTTCGCGCCAAGCTTCAACGACAAGCCACACGAAGATGCAGGAGATGATTACCCAAACAAGTATGTTCTCCAGCGTGTCGTACATCTCGCGGGTTTCCGACGGCGCATCCTGGCCGGAATGCCACTCTGCCACCCCGAGCGGGATTAATGCCGCGAGGCAGAGCAGAAACACCGCTTTCACGACACCAGACAGCCTCTGGATTGTCTTTTTCTCAGTCATCTGAATTAGCTGCTAACGGCCGTAGCCAAGCACGCGAACGACCTCGATCAGGGCCAAGACAACGGCCGACGCAATTAGCAGCCACGCTCCTATTCCTTAGCTCGGTTGTCAGTTCGACTGTTGAGGCTGTTCTAACTTTCTTGCCTTGCCAATAGAGTTGGCCATCGTCGTCAACACCCAATTCGTCCATTCCCTCTATCGAAATCACACGGACGTTCGGTGGCCAGTCTGGATTGCTTATTGGCGACTGTCTCGCCATCTTGGGTCTCCCCTGACAGCCATACCTTGCGCGGTTATTGGGCGAGCTTCACGTCCGTTACGATTACGCAGTATCGGACCTCCTTCAGCAATGACGAAGGGGCTGCCGCCTATGGCTACCTGGCCCAGCGCTCCACTATGCGCGCGAACTTCAGCTTCCGTCGGGAGGCGGCCTTGGGGCGTGTACTTATCAACAGCATCGGGGAGTTCGGGGAAAGTCTCGAGACTAATTCGTCCCGGGACAGGCCCGTTTGCCTCGACAACGTTTCCAACACTTCGGGACCAATCGCCCGCTCAAGTTCCGCAGCCCGTGCACGGTTTGTTGGGCCCGGTGTTGATCCAAGATTCTGCGGTTTCGCCCTGACCGGTCTGCTTGAATTGCTCCAAGAGTTCGCCCAGCCCACCACTGAGAATTCCTCCGGCGCTGGCGCCCCGAGACCCAGTTGGCCAAGCAAGCCACCGATGCCTCCTTGCTCGTTAGCACCGGGCTTGTTCTGCCCAGCTCCACGCAGCATCTCGGCAATCTTGTCTCGATTCTGGTAACCCGCAATGGCGAGCAACCCCAATAGAGGGGGATCCGCGGCTCATGGCTTTACTCCTGGTCAAACACTGCCAGTAAATCTCGCTGAGACTTTTTAGGCCGTCCCAAGAGCCTTTGATATATCCGCCAGAGTGGCCTTCTCAGCATCGCTGACCTGTACGCCTCCAATGCCGAGAAAACCGCCTTCCGAAGAGGCCTCAGCCACGTTCTTGCTGATGGCCTGTAACCAGGCCTTGAACCCGGCCGCGTCTTGCGGTGCCTTGGCATCGAGGATAGTTGATACGTCCCGCAAATTCGCGAGCGAACGCTGAACTGCGTCAGCGGGCTTAGCGGCCCCGGCGAGGCGCTGGCGCAGTGCTTCCTGAACCGCGGCTCTTCCTTCCTTTGTCTCGAACTCTGCGACGACGGCCTTAATGAGTTCGTTGGACCCGGCGTTCGATTTCGCTGCGGCGAGCGCAGAGCTGCTGGCAAAAGCCTCCTTAAGCGCGCCCCAAAGGCCGCTTGGTTCTGCGGCAGAAACCGCCATGCCGGCCAACATTGTGCTTTCGAGAATCTTGGTCCATTCATCCGGCTCGAAGTTCTGCTTATTCGCCATGACAACCTCCTACTCGTTACGACCTCTCGCCACTCTAGCAGATCAACAGTCGGGACGCAGGATGTCCGCGTTGGGGTCATTAGCGGACATTAGAGCGCGGACCGGCCATGTCCGCTTCACCCCCAAGAGCGGACATGCTCAGAGTCGGCATCAATGTCTGGTAAGTGCCAGACCACGTTAGCCTTTGCATGACCAGGTCTGCTTGAAGTCAATCGTGCGTAGTCCCGCTTCTCGATGTCTTGGTGACCAACAAGCAGACTAGCTGCGTAGTTAGATGCAACTGAGCGTGCCGCCCGTCCTTCCTAAAAACGAACGCGGCGTACCTACGTTCCAGCAGCGGTGTGCCGCAGGGCCAATTTTGCTGTGGACAACGTCAGATCAAACAGAAGTCTGGTCACCAGCGAGCAGGAACTTTTGACACGACTGATGAGTTTCTCCGACAAGCAATCTTTCTTTCAAGCTGAAAGGAAATGACATGCGCTTATCACTTCTCGCGGCGTTTTTGATTGCCATAATGACCTTGCCCGCAGAGGCCGCTCGGCCGGTCAAGGGCGCAGTTCAAGGCACGGCGACGGCTGCTACAGGCATCGCCAAAGGCGTGGGCCAAGCAGGTGTCGGTGTTGTGCGAGGCACCAGGACAGCAGTGCGGGGAACCGCCAGAGGACTTCGCTGCGTCGTAACGCTCGGCAATCGCTGCTAGGCATCAATCGGCAAAATCGCTGCTAGGCATCAATCGCATCTGCCTACGGGCGTACTCGCCTGTCGTGATTGAAGAACCTGCCAGAGTCCTTCAGGGTGAGCCTGTCGATTAAGCGCCACACGCTTTCAGCCGGAGACGTGGTGGCGTGTGGACCCCCCAGCCGGGATTGACGACGACGCAAGCAAAACCGCGGGGAGCCAGATCGATTGCCAGGCTACGCATCACTATGTTCACCGCGGCCTTTGAGCTCCGATAAACCTTCATGTACCCACAAAGACTGGGCGCCGGGATTCGGAGGTCAGAGCGGAAATGTTGAATGCCTTGGTAGCCTGGCTCGATACCATTTGAGGCCTACCAACGCCCCCTTTCGCACCAACGCGATGCGGTGAAATCAGTATCAGCGGAACTTGATTTCCTTTGATCGCAAGAAATTCCATCGAGCGCTACTCGGCTCCACGCCAGAAGCCGATACGTTCGGCCTTCGTTGCTCTGGCCGCCTCAGCAAGCACGGGCTCCGGTGGGTCGTTTGGCTTCGCCCAGCCGTGCCGCACCATCCAGGTAGAGAGGTCGGTGCCGGAGACGGCACAGCGCGCCGTGAACGACTTCTGCTCGCCTGCGTCGGGCAGCTCGCAGACAACGGCGCGAGTTCGGACCAGCCGCCTCAGCGCCGCCTTCGCTGCGGCGCCGCAGGGCCAGCTCTTGCCCTTCTCGTCCTGGCATTGAGCGTCGGCCTTGCGGGCAACTATACCGTTCAGCTTGATGACCACGCCGCCCGCTTCGAGCGTGCCGCTGTCGGGCACCGTGACCCGGTAGTAGATTTTCGTCGTTGGCTTGGGCTTGTGGTCGACGATGTTCTCATCCTTCTTTTGCAATGCGGCGAGCCGATCGGCTTCGGCCTTTTCCCGCGCGAGCAGGGGCCGGTCCGAGGTCGCTGGACCGGGATGCTCAGGTAACCTTGCCGCTTGTGGCCTCTCGGTCGAGATTGGGGGCCGGATAGACTGAGCCGGACGCTTCGCCTTCTCGTCAGACCCGGACGGCATAAAACCGGCCAGAGGAGGAGCGTCACTGTGGCAACACCGAGCAATACTAAAGCAAGGCTCTCAGCGAAACGCATAACAGCGTCCGGAAATTAGAGTGTGTGACGCATCTAATGTAACACACTTCAATGTGTCTGTTCCTTGGGGCTGGTCCGACGCGTTCGTTGATTTGGGGGGTAAAGGGGACATCGCCAATTCGCGCTGCTCGCGCTCGCAAGCTGAGATCTATTGTAATGCATCCCTAGCGCGATCCGCGCCGTCAACGTCAGCCATGAGGAACGCTGGGGGTTTGGGATGTCCGCTATGGTCATTAGGGAGGGCTCGAACCTCCAACCAAGACGGTTATGGGCTGTTAGGTCGGATCAAGATTCGCGAGCCATAAACAGCAGCCTCTTGTTACCCAAAATGTTAACCACGACAGAAAAGCCTCGGCGTGCCGTCGGGCGCTCATTCCTCAAGACTTTGGTGCCGAGTGAAGTCCTCTGCTGAGGACGGAGCGAGGCGCCGTATCGAGCGGGAGCTTGATCTACGCTAAGCTCATTTTTCAGCCAGCGACGACAAGTATAAGTCGCCGCGCGAAATCCAATGCATGAGCGAGGCCAGTGCGAAATGAGTAGACGATATCTCGAAGACTTCACGGTGGGTCAGACCTTCGGATCCGGGCGACTTAGGGTAGACAAGGAGCAGATCAAGGCTTTTGCCGCCGAATTCGATCCCCAGCCATTCCATCTCGACGAAGAGGCGGCGCTGGACACAATCTTCGGCGGATTGGCGGCAAGCGGCTGGCATACGGCGGCTCTCACCATGCGGCTTCTGGTCGAGAGCGAGATCGAACCTGCCGGGGGCGTCATTGGCGCGGGATTCGATGAGTTCCGTTGGCCGAGGCCCGTGCGCCCTTGGGATGAGCTCCACATCGAAAGTGAAGTGCTCGAGGTGCGACCGTCGAGGTCACGTTCAAACCAAGGATTGATCAAGGTGCGGACAACGACGTTAAACCAAAATGAAGAGGTGGTGCAGGTCCAAATCGCCAATCTCATCGTGCTGCGCCGACAGTCTGCAGACGTCGATAGGTGATCGGGATGCCGCGTCTGGAAAAGTTCCGTGGTCAGGATTGGATCGCTATCCCTACCGCGTCAATTAGCGCGCGACAGGCTTTCAGGGCGGCGAACCTGACGGCAGACCCTGAGAACCTGACGAACGTGACGGCAGGTAGCCCCCCCCGAAAGGAGAGGGAAATACGGATGAAACCTCAAAACTGACGGACCTGACGGCAGATTGACACAAATGATCTCCGCGCTCCTGAGCGATCCCCGGCTCATCAACTTCGTCTTGCTGACGCTCTACGCCGCCAACGCCGCGCGTTGGGCCGTTCATGGCAGTTGGCCCGATTCGCTCTACTGGACAGGAGCATTCATGATCACCGTGGCCGTCACCTGGGGCTACACGCGATGAGCGGTAGGCTGTGCCGTGGCTAAGAAGCGCAAGCGCCGAGCTGCTCTCAAACAACGCCGTTATCGCCAGCGACGTAAACGTGGCGCGGTTGTGCTCAGGACCCTTGTCTGCGACTTGGTTGGGCTTGAGCAATTGTTGCTCGACCGTGGCTTGCTGCCCGGATTTGGTGAGGCGTCACGTCAACACATCGAAGTCGCGCTGAGCTTGCTGATCGCCCAATGCGTTACCGGTAACGACAAACGCTACAAAAATTTTCCATGATGGGGGGGGTCGAAAAATGTTTTTGGCCTTCGCATCGGGGACCGCGCCAGGGAATTTGTTTTGCTAATCGCCAACGATCCTTAGGAGCAACGATTTTATGGCGCAGCGTGGAAGAAAGAGCGCAGCAGAACTAAGCACGCCTCTCAAGGTGATCAGTCTCGATCACCAGCGATTGAAGCCGCCGCCATATCTCAGCGACGCCGCCAAAAAGGTTTTCAGTGAGGTCGTTGGCGCTTCCGACCCGCGCGCATTCAGAAAGGCCGAGCTTCCGCTGTTATGCGCCTTTTGCGAGGCCGTCTGTCTGAATCGCTATTACGGGAGGGCGCTCGCGGAGGAGAGCGCGGAAGATTTCATCGTTTCCCATCGCGCTTGGGTTGAGAGCACAAAATTGATCGCGACACTGGCGACGCGATTGAGATTGACGCCGCACTCGCGGCTTGACGCGCGCGGGGCTGGTCGGCTGCGAACGACAACGAAGCTGCCCTGGGAATTCGGTAACGACGACGAGTAAACACAAAGCAAGACCTAGAACTATGCGTCACACTCCTCCCCTGAGTGGCCTGCGCGATCTCGATAAGCGTCGCGCTGAACTAGGGCGTGTACTCATAAACTGACAGCCGAATGCTGACTTGGATGTACTGCCCAACGTCCGTTATTGGGGGTAAAGCGGACATGGCGCGGACTTGTCAGTATGTCCGCTAATGACCCAAAGCAGACATTTGGCCGGCTATCACCAGTGCGGATTCGGTTGGGCATAAATTGTCCATTTCGGACCATACTTACGCCAAACAGCACCTTTAGCGACGCGGATATGCCGCCCGCTGTTGCGGCGGCGACAATCCAGCTCTGGCAGTCTGGCACGCTCTCGAAGCGAACAGCTCACCAGAAGCTCGCGAAGTGGCGCCTACGAACCCTGATCGGGATTTCGACGCCGAGCAGGGCGATACCCACCTGGGAACAACCCTGACGACGACTCGGGGGACTAATCACCGTTCAAGTCAAGATTAAAGGGAAGACGACGATGCGCGTTATGATCGCCGCCTCCATTGTGGCGTTTGGACTAACGACTACTGCTCACGCGGGTTTGCGCTATTACATCGACCACGACGTGTTGCGCAAGAACGAAGCCCCGACGCTTCTCCATCGCGCGATGCGCGACATTGGCAGGAACCCGACTGGCTGGTCGCATCGATGGTGCGGACGGCAGATGGCGATGTGGATCGGTGAAGGTCCGAACCTCGCGCGGGATTGGGCGGACTACGGGAAGGCGACGGCCCCGAAGGCAGGCGCCATTGGGGTGATGAGCGGACATGTGGGCGTAGTGAAGGAGGTCCAGGGCCATCGCGTGATCCTGGTCTCGGGCAACCACTCGGGCAAGAGCGGGAACCGTAAGGTCGGAATCGGAAGCTATTCTATGAACCGCTTCATCGCCTTTCGGGAGCCATAGTCACTCTGAGGGCTGGGCGGGCCGTCTTCTGAGGCTTACGTTACAAGCCCGCGCACGGCTCGCGAGTTTTTACGACACGACGAAACCAGCCCAGATAGTTATTCCCGCGAGTGCCAAGCCTATGATGGCGCGCATCCGCACGCTATCTTCGTAACCGGCGGGTGGTTCATCCCGCGACGGGTCCTGCTGAATCTTTCGTTCCACAAGCAGGCCTTTCCAGTTTGGCGGAGTGTAAAACATGACAACCTCCTATTTTCGCTGACGGCGTTCTGAGCCTGAGGAGAGTGTCGCCCCGCGCGGAAATTCCGCAGTGGTATTTGCCACACGCCGGTGAGGTTTCTTCAACGTCGATTTGGGGGTGAAGTGAGCAGCGGTGACGAATGTCCGCTAATGGCACAAAGCAGACATGCTCAATGCGCTGACGAATGTCCGCTTCGGGGGGCAAAGCGGACATGCACCAACCGCTGCTTACCAATCTCGATTTATGAGTGCACGGCCTAGAGACTCGGGCACGCCTCGATGATCCGAGGGCGCTTGGGCAAGCGCGCAATATGCTCCGCGTGATTCCCTTGCCGTTAGCTCGTCTTCCCATTTAGCGGCTAGCGCGACATAGTTGCCGCCGTGACGGCGAGATCCACATCGCTTTCAGGTTTAGCGCAGCCTTTGGCGCGACTACCAAATAGGCGAACCGCTTCCACTTGATTGCGGTGAGCCCATTCTTTGATAACGAGCACTTGCTCGTCGATCAGATCGATGCGGCTACTCGCATTTTAGAAACCGCGAAACAGGACACCCGCAAGAAGCAGCAAGAAGGCCACCAGCATCGTCTCAAAGCTGTGTCCGCTCACGATAGGAATAGCAGCATCTGCGTACCGAACGAGGAGAGCCAGGACTGCGAGCAGCACAGAAAGGATGAACGTTACTTGGGATGGCGGTGAAAGGTTCATGCGGTTCCCCGTGTTTCAATCAATCGGTATGCCCCAACAGTTCAGGCAGCTTCGTTACGTTTGCAGCAATTCGCCGCGCCTCATCGAAGGTAAGCACCTTGGCGATGTCGGCCTGATCGCGTGTGCGTAGGCCGTGCCAAAGGTTGCTTGTTCGGGCCAGCAAAAGAGGAAGTGACTGAGGATCTCTGTTAGCCCGCACGTTAGCCCATAGGTAAGCTCTAGCAGCTAAGTTCTTGAAAAGATGGTGAGCCCGCCGGGATTCGAACCCGGGACCCCTTGATTAAAAGTCAAGTGCTCTACCGGCTGAGCTACGGGCTCCCTGCCGGCCATATGGGGGCCGGGCGGAGGCAAAAGCAATATTGCGCCCCGCCTTGCTAAACAACTTAAAATGCGGCATCCCCGCGTGATCCGGGACCGAGGCGCCTGCGGCGCCGCGGCGTCCCGGTCGCGAGGGGGGACAAGCGCCAATGCTGGACGGTAGGAAGAAATCGCGCCTCTTGCGCTACTGGCCGCGCCTCCTTTTCCTCATTCCCTTTGTCGCCATGCTCTGGGTGTCGTCCTACAACAGGCCTGCGCCCGAGCTCGGCGGCATTCCGTTCTTCTACTGGTATCAGCTCGCCTGGATCCTGGCCGGCGCGGCTATCGTGCTCATCGTCTATTGGATCGAGAGCAAGATCACGCACGTGACCGAAGAAGCCCGAGAAGAAGGGGAACCGAGCGGCGTGCCGGGGGACATTCTTTGAGCCTCGATCTCACCGCCACGATCGTCTTCGTCGCGCTCTTTCTGCTCGTCACCTGGCTCGGCTTCATCGCGGCGCATTGGCGCAAGGCCGATCTCAACGTGCTGCACGAATGGGGTCTCGGCGGGCGCCGCTTCGGCACCGTCGTCACCTGGTTTCTGCTCGGCGGCGACCTCTACACGGCCTATACGTTCATCGCCGTTCCGGCGCTCGTCTTTGGCAAGGGCGCGATGGGTTTCTTCGCCGTTCCCTACACCGTCCTCATCTACCCCATTCTCTATATCGTCTTCCCGCGTCTGTGGCAGGTCGCGCGCGCGCGCGGCCATGTCACCGCCGCCGACTTCGTCCGCGACCGCTTCGGCAGCCGGCTGCTTGCACTCACCTTCGCGCTGACGGGCATTGTCGCGACGATGCCCTATATCGCGCTTCAGATCGTCGGCATGGAGGTTGTGATCGGCGCGCTCGGCTTTCCGGCGGGAGGCTTCGTCGGACACCTGCCTCTGATCATATCCTTCATCATCCTAGCCGCCTTTACTTATACGAGCGGACTCCGCGCGCCGGCGCTGATCGCCGTCGTCAAGGACATGCTGATCTTCGTCACCGTGTTCGCCGCGCTCGTCATCATTCCCGCCAAGCTCGGCGGTTACGGTGCGATCTTCGCAAGCGTGCCCCAGGAGATGCTGCTCCTCCCGTCGCCATCCGGCGATAGTTTCGGCGCCTACAGCGCCTATGCCACGCTCGCGCTCGGCTCGGCCTTTGCGCTGTTTCTCTATCCGCACGCGATGACGGGCATCCTGAGCTCATCGAGCGGCAACGTGATCCGGCGGAATGCGGCCTTCCTTGCCGCCTATTCCTTCATTCTCGGGTTGATAGCGCTTCTCGGCTACATGGCCATCGCCGCCGGCGTCGACAAAAATCCGGACTTCGCAGCTGGCTTTACCCAATATGGGCCGAACTTCGCCGTGCCCGCGCTGTTCCTGTACTCGTTTCCCTCCTGGTTCGTCGGCGTCGCCTTTGCCGCCATCGCCATCGGCGCGCTGGTCCCGGCCGCCATCATGTCGATTGCCTGCGCCAATCTCTTCACCCGCAACCTCTACAAGGAGTTCTACCGCCCCGATTGCAGCGACGCTGACGAAGCCCGCATGGCCAAGATCGTCTCGCTTGTGGTGAAGATCGGCGCGGTCGTGTTCATCCTCGCCATCCCGCAATCCTATGCCATCCAGCTGCAGCTTCTCGGCGGCATCTGGATCATTCAGCTTCTGCCCCCGATTCTGCTCGGGCTCTATACGCGCAAATTCAATGCGATGGCGCTGTTCGCCGGCTGGGCGGTGGGCACAATCGTCGGAACCGCCATGGCGGCGACCCAAGGCTTCACCTCATCGGTCTTCCCGCTTGGGGTCCTCGGCGTGACCATACCCGGCTATGCCGCCCTCTATTCGGTGCTGGTCAATTTCCTCGTCGCTTTCGCTCTTGCGCCGATCTTCGATCGCATCGGGCGAACGGCAGGCTCGCCCGCGCGTTGATCCTGGTGACGTAGCGGCGAAGCGTCTCTCGACCTCTGCCGAATTCCTCGGTAGGTTGGAAAACCGCATTCTAAACGCCCCCGGGACGGGGAGGAGATTAACCCATGGCAGATGACAACCAGGGCAGCAGGACGTTTCTCGCGATCGTACTGGGCGGCATCGTGCTCGCCCTCGTTGTAGCTGCCCTCTTTATGTACGGGCATAAGGGCGACTCGGGCGTGAAGGTCGAACAGCCTATGACCGAAAAACCCGCCGAGACGCCGGCAGCGCCACCGGCCGCGGAAGCACCGGCAGCCCCCACCGCGGAGACGCCGCCAGCGCCTCCGGCTACCGAGGCGCCTGCCGCCGAGATGGCGCCAGCGCCTCCCGCCGAGGAAGCGCCAGCAGAAGAGACGCCGGTCGAAGAAGCGCCGGCGGAGGAGGCTCCGGCCGAAGAGGCGCCGCCACAATAGGCAAAGCCCTGAGGCGGCCGCAAAGGTGCGCCGGAGCCTGACCTCAAGCTCCGGCCAAACATGTCGAAACGTTAAGCCAGGGCGAGCCGCTTCTCCGTCTCCTCGACGCGGGATTGCTGCTAAAATGACCCTTGCAACGAAGTAGAAGGCGACGCATGAGGGAGACAGGTTTCGCGAAAGCGGGCAGCTGGTGGCTGTTGGCCGCCGCCATCGGTTTTGCCGGCGCTGCCGCCGCGGCTGACGACGTCAAGCCCGCCGCCGTCCCGGTCGAGGCGGCAAAAGTGGTCGCCGCGCCGCTCAGCGAGCAGGTGACCGCCGTCGGCACGCTCCTTTCCGACGAAGCTGTCACCATCAGTTCCGAGATTCCCGGCCGCCTCAAGGAAATCCATTTCCAGGAGGGTCAGCCGGTCGAGAAGGGCGCGGCCCTCTTCACGCTCGACGATTCGGTCTATCGCGCCCAGCTCGCCGACGCCGATGCCAAGCTCAAGCTCGCCGAGCAGACCCATAAGCGAACGAGTCAGCTGTTCAGCAACAAATACGCGACCGCGCAATCGGCGGACGAGACGGCGTCCAATCTCGCCGTCAGCACCGCCGCCGTCGAGCTCGCCCGCGTGCAGCTCGAAAAGGCGCATATCGTGGCGCCCTTCGCCGGCATCGTGGGTTTGCGCAATGTGAGCGTCGGCGAATACATCAGCGCCGGTCAGGCGCTGGTCAATCTCGAGGCGATCGATCCGGTGAAGGCCGATTTCAGGGTGCCCGAGAGATTTCTCTCAGCCATCAGGGTGGGGCAAACTATTCGCATCAAGGTCGATGCCTTTCCCGGGGAGAGCTTCGAGGGCAAAGTCTATGCCATCGATCCGCATCTCGACGTCTCTGGGCGGAGCCTCCTGGTCCGGGCCGTGATTCCCAACGCCGACCAGCGTCTCCGCCCGGGCCTGTTCGCACGCGTGACGGTCCTGCTCGAGCTGAAGGAGGCCGCTTTGAGCGTGCCCGAGCAGGCGATCGTCCCCCAAGGCGACAGCCAGTTCGTGTTCAAGATCGTCGATGGCAAGGTCAAGCTGACCAAAGTCGTGATCGGCACGCGCCGCGAGGGCAGGGTGGAGATCGTCGAAGGGCTTGCCGCCGGCGACCAGGTGGTGACGGCGGGTCAGCTCAAGATCCGCGATGGAACGCCGGTGTCCACGTCAACGCCATCGGGGCCTGAGTTGTGACGCTTCCGGAACTTTCGATCAAGCGGCCGGTCTTCGCCACGGTCTTGAGCTTGGTTCTCGTGCTGGTCGGCCTTGTCGCCTATGACCGCTTGAGCGTGCGTGAATATCCCGCAATCGATCCGCCTGTCGTCACCGTGGAGACGCGCTATCCAGGGGCGAGCGCCGCAATCGTCGAAACGCAAGTCACCAAAGTGCTGGAAGACACGCTCTCCGGCATCGAGGGCATCGACTTCATCACTTCGATCAGCCGGCAGGAATCGAGCCAGATCACGGTACGCTTCCAACTCAGCCGCGATCCCGACTACGCGGCGGCTGACGTGCGCGATCGCGTTGGGCGCGTGCGCGGACGGCTTCCCGACGAAATCGAGGAGCCGATCATTCAGAAGCGCGAGGCCGACGCCCAGCCGATCCTGCATCTCGCCTTTTTCAGCGATCGCCATACAGCGCTCGAGATCACCGACTATGCCGACCGCTATGTGAAGGACCAGCTACAGACGATTCCGGGCGTGGCAGAAGTGCGCCTCTTCGGCGAACGACAATATTCCATGCGCATCTGGCTCGATCCGGAACGCTTGGCCGCTTTCAATTTGGCGCCTCAAGACGTGGAAGCGGCGCTCAGGCGCCAAAATGTCGAGGTGCCGTCGGGCCGCGTCGAAAGCCTGCAGCGTGAATTCACCGTTCTTTCGGAGACGGATTTGCGTACGCCCGAGCAGTTCAACGACCTTATTGTGAAAGAGGCTAACGGTTACCTCGTGCGGCTCGCAGATGTTGGCCATGCCGAGCTCGGCCCGCTCGATGAACGCTTGGTGGTGAGGTTCAACGGACAGCCGGCGATAGCGCTCGGCGTCATCAAGCAGGCGACCGCAAACCCGCTCGAAGTGGCGGATGGCGTGCAGAAGCTGCTGCCGGAAATTAGGGCCTCTTTGCCGCAAGGCATGCAGGTCCGCATGGCAAACGACCGCTCGGTGTTCATCGCCGAGTCGATCAAAAACGTTTACGAGACGATTGGCGAGGCGATCCTGCTCGTCGTGCTGATCATCTTTCTGTTTCTGCGCTCGGTCCGCGCCACTCTCATTCCGCTCGTTACCATCCCGGTCTCGCTCATCGGCGCCTTCGCGCTGATGTATACCTTCGACTTCTCCATCAACACGCTGACGCTGCTGGCGCTGGTGCTGGCCATCGGCCTCGTGGTCGACGACGCCATCGTCATGCTTGGAGAACATCTACCGGCACGTGGAGGAGGGCATGCCGCCGGTGAAAGCGGCCTTGCTCGGCAGCCGCGAGATCAGCTTTGCCGTCATCGCCATGACGATCACGCTCGCGGCGGTTTATGCGCCGATCGGCTTCATGACCGGATTGACTGGACGGCTCTTCACCGAATTCGCCTGGACCCTGGCAGGCGCCGTCATCGTTTCGGGCTTCGTGGCGCTGACGCTGTCGCCGATGATGTGCTCGAAATTGCTGCGGCATCAGAGCCACCACAATTTATTCTACCGCGTCATCGAACATTTCCTGAAGGGGATCACCGCCGGCTATCGTCGGCTCCTTCAAGGCGCACTCGTGGTGCGACCAGTTGTTCTCCTCGTTGGCCTTGCCGTGGCGGGAACGAGCTTCTTCCTCTTTAACGTGATGAAGAGCGAGCTGGCACCGGTCGAGGACCAGGGCAACATTTTCGCCGTATTTCGCGGACCCGAGGGAGCGACCATCGAATATAGCGACGCCTACGCCAAGAAGCTCGAGGAGATCGCGTTGAAGGTTCCGGAGGCCGACCGCGTATTTGTCGTCACCGGCAACCCCACCGTGTCGCAAGGCCGCGTGATTCTGCGTCTTACGCCGTGGGGCGAGCGGGATCGCACCCAGCAGGAGATCGCGAAGTCGATCAGCCCCGAGATGGTCGCCGTGCCCGGCGTCGTCGCCTTTCCCAGCAATCCTCCGCCGCTCGGTCAAGGCGCACGGGAGAAGCCGATCAACGTCGTGATCCAGACGTCGCGGCCTTACGATGAGCTGCAGAAGATGGTCGACGCCGTGATGAAGAAGGCCGAAGCCTATCCCGGGCTTGTCGATCTCGATTCCGACCTCAGGCTGAACTCTCCGCAGCTCGACATCGCCGTCGATCGCGACAAGGCGGCTGCGGTCGGCGTCGAGGTCGATGCGCTCGGGCGAACGCTGGAAACTATGCTCGGCGGGCGCCAGGTCACACGCTTCAAGCGCGAGGGCGAGCAATACGACGTCGTGGTGAAGATCGCCGACATCGACCGCCAGAACCCCGACGATCTCCGCCGCATCTACGTGCGCGGACGCGACAATGCGATGATCCCGCTTTCCAACCTCATCACCATCAAGGAGACCGTGGCGCCGAAGGAGCTGAACCACTTCAATCAGTTGCGCGCCGCCACGATCACCGCGCAGATCGCACCTGGTTACTCATTCAGTGATGGGTTGGCGTTTCTGGAGAAAATCGCGAAAGAAGAACTGTCCACCACGGCGCATCTCGACTACGCCGGCCAGACACGCGAATTCCGTGAGGCCAGCGCGAATATGTACCTCACGTTCCTGCTGGCGCTCGCCTTCATCTATCTCGTGCTCGCCGCGCAATTCGAGAGCTTCACCGATCCCTTCATCATCATGCTGACGGTGCCGCTCTCGATCACGGGCGCGCTGCTTGCGCTGTGGTGGAGCGGGGGGACGTTGAACATCTATAGCCAGGTCGGACTTGTGACCTTGATCGGCCTGATTACCAAGCACGGCATCCTCATCGTCGAGTTCGCAAATCAGCTGAGATCCAAGGGAATGCCCATGCGCGAGGCGGTCATGGAGGCGGCGGCGCTCCGGCTCCGCCCGATCCTGATGACGACAGGCGCCATGGTGCTTGGCGCGGTGCCGCTCGCGCTTTCCACCGGTGCGGGCGCCGAGAGCCGCCAGGATATCGGCTGGGTCATCGTCGGCGGCCTTCTTGTCGGCACGCTGTTCACGCTATTCGTGATCCCGGTGGTCTACACCTATCTCAGCCGCCGCGTTTTCATTGAAGCCGACGACGAGTTGACGCCGGACCCGTCGAAACCGGCTCTGCCGGCGCCGAAAGGAGCGCTGGAGCCCGCCGAGTAGCTGAGCAAAAAAGAAGAGCCCCGGCGCGGGGAGTGCCGAGGCTCGTACGCATTACACAGAACGCACTACCGGCCCAGACGGAACACACCCGGGCAATTGCCAGCATGCCTTTGACCTATGAAAGTTTTTTGACAATTGCTTGTCAATCTTTTCAATGACCACAAGGATTTGCGGGCACGCTCTTACATGGCGCAACGCAGCACCCTGGCTCGGGCGAAACGCCGCCAAAGAAAAAAACGCGCCATTGTCCCCGGGAGTTCAGTCCTGTTCCGCGTCCTTGTGCGGCGGCACGCCCCATGTACATATGGGCCAAAAAGGCGGCCGATTTTGACCCGGGATTGAGGAATTGAGGCGATGCGCTGGCGCGGTCAAAGAGAGAGCGAGAACGTAGAAGATCGGCGGGGCGAGGGCGGCGGCTTCGGCTTTCCGTTCCCAGGCGGCGTCCGCTTCCCAAGCGGCGGCGGAGGCGGGGGCGGTGGAATCGGCATTCTCGGCATTCTCATCCTTCTTGGCCTGATGTTCTTCTTCGGCCTCGATCCGAGGATCATCATGCAGGGCGGCGGGCCTGGCGGTGACGAGGCGACCTTCCCCGATATCCGCCTTCCGCAGGAGCGCCCCGACGCAACGAACTTTCCCGTACCCGGGCAGCAACGCCCGCCCGTCGAACGCCCGCAGACCACGAGCGAAGACGATCTCAAGAAACTTCGTGTCCGTCGTCCTCGCCGATACCGAGGATGTCTGGCGCGATCTCTTCGCGCGCTACGGTGCGGGCTACAGGGATCCGAAGCTCGTGCTGTTCTCCGGCGGCGTGCGCTCGGCGTGCGGCTTGGGCATGGCGCAGATGGGCCCGTTCTACTGCCCGATGGACGAGAAGGTTTATATCGATCTCGATTTCTACGAGGACCTCAAGAACCGGTTCAAAGCGCCCGGCGACTTTGCCCAGGCCTATGTCATCGCGCATGAGATCGGCCATCACGTGCAGAAGCTTCTCGGCATCGCCGATCAGGTCGAAGCGCTTGCGCCGGCGCATGAGCGAGGAGGACGCCAACGCGCTTCAAGTCCGCATGGAGTTGCAGGCCGACTGCTTCGCCGGCATCTGGGCCAATCGCGCCCAGCAGAGCAAGGACATTGTCGAGCCGGGCGACATCGAAGACGCGCTCCGCGCGGCGAGCGCCATCGGCGACGATCGCATCCAGCGGCAGACGCAAGGCTATGTCGTGCCCGACGCCTTCACGCATGGCTCGTCGGAGCAGCGCGTGCGCTGGTTCACGCGTGGCTACCAAAGCGGCAAGCTCGAAGTCTGCGACACGTTCAACGCCGACGATCTTTAGGAATGACGCCTGTTTCGCGGCGAGGCTAAAGCGCGTCGCCGGCGTAAACCGTTGCCTCGCAAGGCCGCGCGGCCTTCTTGAAGAGGGCGCAGGCCTGCGTCGCCTCCTCGGCGCTGGTGAAGGGGCCGGCGATCAGCCGCCATTTCTTGTCGGGCGCCAGCACGCGGCGCGGCTGAAGCCCGGCGACGAGCGCGGCGTGATTGGTGAGGTACTCGCGCCACAACGGCCGAAGCCCATCCTGCTTCGCAACGACACCGATCTCAATGCCGTAACGCGTCGAGCCGTCATTGGCGGCAGGCGGCAGTTCGATCGGGTCCAAGGCCGCGGTCTCGGTTGCAGGCGGCGTTGGAGCAGCCGCCGGCTCCTGCGGTTTGGGCGCGGCTTCTTCTGGCCCTGCCGCGCCCGTGGCCTCGGCCGCCGGCGATCCGGGGGCGGCCGGAGCCGCTTCTGACGGAGACTGGGCCGCAGCGGGGGCCTCGGCTTGTGCGGCGTCGGGCGCAGGCGCGGCTTCAGGCTCATTGTTGGTCCGCCCTTCCAACTCGGCCGGCAGATGCTCGAGCGGTGCGACGGCGACAGCGGGCGGCTCGGCAGGCTTCGGCGGCGCGGCGGGTTCCGCGGTGGCGGCCGGGCTTTGCTTCGGTTCGAGCGCGGCCTGGTCGACGGGCTTCGCGTCCGGCTGGGGCGCTTCGGCGGCTGCGGCGCCTCGGCCTGGACCGGCTCTGGCTCTTGAGCCCCAGGCGGGGAGGACGGTTCTGCCCCGCGCGGCAGTTTCGGCCGGAGCGGAGATGGAGCGGATGTCGCGGCAGACCCTTCAGCCTCGGCAGGCTCCGGCGGCGGCGGCTGCGCCGCTCGTTCCACCAAGCCTGCCGCTCAGATTGGCCACTTGTTGCGACAAGACGCGCAAATTCTCCTCGATCGCGGCAAGCTTTTCTCCGGGAGAAGCGTTGCCGCCCGCAGCCGCGGTGGTCTCGCCGGATGGTTCCGGGGTCAGCTTGACGAGCTGCCTGCCGAGCGTGGGATCGGTGAGGACGTTGAAGAGGTAAAGTCCGGACACGGAGCCAAGCAGGATCCAGAATGCGGCAAATGCCCCGCGCGCCCAGTTACTCGAGCCCTTCTGGCGACGCCTGGCCATCTGTTCCGAAACCTCCCCCACGGAAATTCAGGCGGAAAAGCGACGCCAATAAGGCTTTGCTCACGATTTGCGCCGCGAATCTGAGGATGACTTGCTCCGCCCTTCCGGTCAATTTCCGCAACGGTCCGAAAGCGCGGATTTCGCCCATGAGGGTTATGGCCCTCGCCTGGGCTTTGGACTAGACAGATCACGATTGAGCGGCTTGGGGGTCCCATCCCTTGCGTGCCCCTTAAGAGACAGGACGTGCTGGCCCCAAGTGTTACCCTCTGTTTCCGCCTTGTGGGGCATAGTTCTTGCTTCGATCCCGGTTGCCCCATCGGTAACGACAATAACGGCATGACGAACAGCTCGGCTCTCGCCATCGTTCTTGCGGCCGGCAAAGGCACGCGCATGAAATCGGAGCGGCCCAAGGTGTTGCACCATCTTGCCGGCGCGCCGCTTCTGTTCCACGCGCTGTGGACGGCGAAGGTGGCCGGCCTCGACCGGCTTGCGGTCGTTGTCGGACCTGGCATGGATGACGTTGCGGCGACCGCCGTCAATCTCGATCCGGAGCTCGAGGTCTTCGTTCAGGAGGAGCAACTCGGCACCGCCGACGCGGTCAAGACCGCGCGCGACGCCATTGAGGCGTTTTCCGGTCAGGTTCTGATCCTTTACGGCGATACGCCGCTCCTGCGCGCCGAGACGATCGGCAGGATCCGCGCCGAGCTCGATGGCGGCGCCGATCTCGCAGTCATCGGCTTCGAGACCGAAACCCCGACGGGCTATGGGCGGCTCCTTCTCGATGAGCGGGGCAAGCTCATTGGAATTCGCGAGGAGAAGGATGCAAGCGAGACCGAGCGGGCGCTCAAGCTTTGCAATTCCGGGATCATGGGCTTCCATTCGAGCAAGACCCTGCTCGATCTTCTCGGGCGGATCGGCAACGATAACGCCAAGAAGGAATTCTATCTCACCGACGCCGTGGCGCTCGCCCGTGCCGGAGGAACTCGAGGCGCGCATGTTCGCGGCCGATGAAGGTGAGGTACTCGGCGTGAATTCGCGCGCCGAGCTCGCCGCGGCCGAAGCCTTGATGCAAGCTCGCCTGCGCGATGCGGCGATGGCGAATGGCGCGACGCTCGTCGCGCCCGAGACCGTGTTTCTCAGCTACGACACTGAGATCGGTAGAGACGTCGTGATCGAGCCCCATGTCGTGATCGGCGAAGGCGTCCGTATCGAGGACGGCGCCACCATCAAGAGTTTTTGTTACATGCAGTTTTCGCGCATCGGCGAGGGCGCGACGGTCGGGCCCTTCGCTCGGCTCCGGCCCGGCGCCGACCTTGCCAAGGACGCGCATGTCGGCAATTTCGTCGAGATCAAGCAATCGGAGATCGGCGAAGGCGCCAAGGTCAATCACCTCACCTATATCGGCGACACCACCGTGGGACCCCGCGCCAATGTTGGCGCCGGCACGATCACCTGCAACTATGACGGCTTCGCCAAACACCGGACCGAGATCGGCGCGGGTGCGTTCATCGGCTCGAATTCCTCGCTCGTGGCGCCGGTCAAGATTGGCGAGGGCGCTTACATCGGCTCGGGCAGCGTGATCTCGAAGGACGTCGCCCCCGATGCGCTCGCGCTGTCGCGCAGCCCGCAGGAAGAGCGTCCCGGTTGGGCCGCAAAGATGCGCGAACGTCGCAACCGGAAGCCGAAGGATTCGGGAAACAAAGGAACATAGAGCGTGAATTGCGTGACGATGATGCGCCGACTAGCTAATAGCGAAGCTCTGGGGGAGTAGCGGCCCGATGTGCGGCATCGTTGGCATCCTCGGCAAAGGTCCCGGTCGCCGAACAACTCGTCGACGCGCTGAAACGCCTCGAATATCGGGGCTACGACTCGGCGGGCGTGGCGACGGTCGAGAACGGCGAGCTCGGGCGAAGGCGCGCTGAAGGCAAGCTGCGCAATCTCGAGGAACTGATCGAGCGGTCGCCGCTTCACGGCAGCACCGGGATCGGCCACACGCGCTGGGCCACCCACGGCAAGCCGATCGAAGCGAACGCGCATCCGCATATGACCGAGCTGGTCTCCGTCGTGCATAACGGCATCATCGAGAATTTTCGCGCACTGAAGGAAGAACTCACCGCCCAGGGCGCGACCTTCACCAGCGACACCGACACCGAAGTCATCGCCCATCTCATCACGCGCGAGCTCAAAGCCGGAAGCGATCCGGTGCGCGCCGTGTACAACAGTCTGAAGCGCATCGAAGGCGCGTTCGCGCTCGCCATGATCTTCCGCGGCTACAACGATCTGATGATCGTGGCGCGGCAGGGGAGCCCGCTTGCGCTCGGCTTCGGCAACGGCGAGATGTTCGTTGGCTCCGATGCGATCGCGCTCGCCCCCTTCACCGACGCCATCGCCTATCTCGCCGACGGCGATTGGGCCGTGGTCACGCGGGCCGGCGTCGCCATCCGCGACCGCGATGGCAAGGCGGTCGAGCGGCCGGTCACCCGTTCGCTCGCCTCGTCGCTTCTCATCGACAAGGGCAACTATCGCCATTTCATGGCTAAGGAGATTCACGAGCAGCCCGAGGTGATCGGGCATACGCTTGCGGCTTATGTCGATCTCGCCACGAGCCGCGTCGAGATCCCGGCGCTGCCTTTCGACTTCGCCAATCTGAGCCGGCTCTCGCTCTCGGCCTGCGGCACGGCGTTTTATGCCTGCCTCGTCGCCAAGTATTGGTTTGAGCGCTGGGCGCGACTTCCCGTGGACATCGATATCGCGTCGGAGTTTCGCTACCGCGAAACCGCGCTCGATCCGAACGGCGCGGCGCTCTTCGTCTCGCAGTCGGGCGAAACCGCCGATACGCTCGCGACACTCCGCTATTGCCGCGCGCAGGCGCAAAAAATCGTTTCGGTCGTCAATGTGCGCGAATCCTCGATCGCGCGCGAATCCGACGCGGTCTTGCCGACGCTTGCGGGGCCCGAGATCGGCGTCGCTTCGACCAAGGCCTTCACCTGTCAGCTTACGGTGCTCGCCTGTCTCGCCATCGCGGCGGGAAAAGCGCGCGGCGCGATCGGGCCTGCGCTCGAGACCGAACTGGTTCAGGCGCTCGGCGAGGTGCCTCGCCATATGGCGACGATCCTTCGCGACGAGCGGCCTTACGAGATGCTCGCCCATCATTTGTCGAAGGCGCGCGACGTTCTTTATCTCGGGCGCGGCTCGAGCTTTCCTGTCGCGCTCGAAGGGGCGCTCAAGCTCAAGGAAATTTCCTATATTCACGCCGAAGGCTATGCTGCGGGCGAACTGAAGCACGGGCCGATCGCGCTGATCGACGAGAAAATGCCGGTCATCGTCATCGCCCCGCGCGACGACCTCTACGAGAAGACCGTGTCCAACATGCAGGAGGTCGCGGCGCGCGGCGGGGGGATCGTGCTCGTAAGCGACGCGGACCCTGCGACGACGGGCTGCAATATCGCCTGGCATTTGGCCGTGCCCGCCGTGCACCGCTTCGTCACGCCGCTCGTCTATGCCGTTCCGGTTCAGCTGATCGCCTATCACACGGCAACTTTCATGGGGACCGACGTCGATCAGCCTCGAAACCTCGCCAAATCCGTGACCGTGGAATAGACTAGAGCCTCGGATTTGCCTGATTTATTTGCTTGAGCAAGACATGGCGGATAAGCGGGAGTCCTTCCGGGCGCGCCGTCTTGCTTTCGGCGGGCGCATTCTTCTGTGCCTCCTTGCCGCGATCGTCCTCGTCTGCGCCGCCCCGGCTCAGGCCCAGGAGGCTGGCCTGAAAAACGGCGCCGCCTCTCTCGCCGCCGGCAAATACAACGACGCCGTCCGCCAGCTCTCCGCCACGATCAATTCCGACGGCGCCTCGCCGGGCGATGCCGCCAAGGCGCTCTATCTTCGCGGGATCGCCTACCGCAAGCTGGGGGAGCCCGCCCAGGCCGCCGCCGATCTCGGCGCCGCCGTCTGGCTTGGGTTGCCCGAGCCCGACCGCGTCAAGGCGCTCGTCAACCGAGGTTTGGCCTTTCGTGCCGCGGGGCTGAGCAAAGAGGCCGAGGCGGAGCTCGCGTCCGCGAGGAAGATTGGCGGCAACAGCGAAGTTGACAAGCTCATCGCCGAGGGCGGAGGCTCGACGGAAAGTGCAGCGTCCGTTGCCGCCTTCTCGACCCAAGTCCGCCCGGAAGGGCAGGCGAGCGCCTCGAACGAGCGGAGCAGTTGGTTCCCGAGTTTTGGCCGCAGCAGGAGCAGCGAAACGGCGGCTCCCGCGCCTCAGCCGGAGCCCGCGCCCACCCGCACGGCCAGCGCCTCGCCACAATGGTCAACGACAACGAGCAAACCGGGGGTGGCCGAAGCTCCGGGAGCCTGGAGCACCTCCGTCGCCGGCGCCGAGCAACCGAGCAGCGCAAGCAGCGGCGGGAACCGCCTCACCCGCTGGTTTGGCTCTCGCAACGATTCCTCGCCTTCGACCGCGCCCGCGACCCAGACGGCAGCGGCGACGCCGCAGCCGAGCAAGCCGCCGGCCGCCGCAAGCTCGAGCTGGTCCACCACCACGGAGAACGCATCCGCCGATGCGGGCGGCGGTGAAAAAAAGAGCAGCTGGCGCATCTTCGGCCGGACCGCGGAGGCCGAGCCCCCCGCACAAGCGGCGGCTCAAACTTCGGCCTCCGGCGGCTACCAGCTCCAGCTCGCGAACAGCCGTTCGGAGGAGGAGGCGAAAGCGCTATGGAGGAAGGCTTCGCAGAGCCAAGGTCTTTCGGGCGTGTCTCCCGAAATCGAGAAGATCGAAATCGGCAATTTCGGCACCTTCTACAGCCTCAAGATCGGTCCCTTCCCGGACAAGGCGCAAAGCGTTAAGGTCTGCAATGCGTTGAAGCGGAACGGGATCGATTGCTTGCCCGCGACGCTTTAGGCGAAAGATCTCCTTAAAGCATGTAAGCGTTGTTTTCGCGTTCCGCGCAGAGCTTGGTCTTATCTCCCTGACCAAAGGATGTGCTAAGGCGTGTCGAAAGCCTGTGGTCCGATGGGCGCGGAGCGTCACTCTGAAAGCCATGAAGAAAACAGAAGAGAAGCCATCGCCCGGAAAGACCAGTGCCCCCGAGGCGCCGACGCAAGACCAGCTCGCGCTTCTTGCCGGCGAGCCCGCGCACGCCTCGCATCTCGGCCCGCGCTTGCGCGGCTATTTCCTCACCGGCCTCATCGTCGTCGGGCCCATGGCCATCACCCTCTACGTCGTGTGGTGGTTCATCAACCTCGTCGACGCCTGGGTCAAACCGCTGATCCCCAGGACCTATTTGCCGGAGACCTATCTTCCCTTCAATGTGCCGGGTGTCGGCCTCATCGTCGGCGTTCTCGGTCTCATGCTGGTCGGTGCGCTGACTGCCAACCTATTCGGCCGCACGCTTGTGAGCCAAGGCGAGATGATGCTCGACCGCATGCCGGTCGTGCGCGGCGTCTATCGTCTGTTCAAGCAAATCTTTCAGACGATCTTTTCCAACAGCGGGAGCTCGTTCAAGCGCGTCGGGCTGATCGAATTCCCGCGGCGCGGGCTCTATTGCATCGTCTTTCTCGCCGGCGATCCGCCAGTCGAGGTGGACGACAAGATCGGCGGCGGCAACCCGCTCATCACCGTGTTCATGCCGAACGGTCCGAACCCGACCACCGGCTTCATCGTGTTCGTGCCGGCGAGCGAGGTCATCCCCCTCGATCTTGCCGTCGAGGACGCCGCCAAGCTCATCGTCTCGGCCGGTCTCGTCGGTCCCGATCAGCAGCAGGAGCAGTTGCGAAGGCTCGCCAAGGCCAAGGCCGCAAAGCCGGTCCCCGAGGAAGAGCCGGTCGTCTAGTCGCCTCCGTCACCCCGCCCGCATCAGCTTGATCGCGTCGTCACGCTCGAAGAGATAGAGCAGGAGCCGCAATGCGTCGGCTTCTTCGCCTTTGAGCTCGGGGTCGCGCCCGAGCGTGAGCCCCGCCTGGTCGCGCGCCGCCTCGAGCAGCGCCTGATGCTCGGGCAGGGCGGCGACGCGGAACAGCGGCAATCCGCTCTGCCGCGTGCCGAGCAGCTCGCCCCCGCCGCGAAGCCGCAAATCATCCTCGGCGATCACGAACCCGTCCTCGGTCCGGCGCATAACGTTCAGCCTCTCGCGCGCCGTGTCTGACAAGGGCTGGCGATAGAGTAGGATGCAGGACGACGCTTGCGCGCCGCGGCCGACCCTGCCGCGCAGCTGATGCAACTGGGCGAGACCGAAGCGCTCGGCATGTTCGACGATCATGATCGACGCCTTCGGCACATCGACGCCGACCTCGATGACAGTGGTGGAAACGAGGATCGCGAGCGCCCCCGAGGCGAACGCCGTCATGACCCGGTCCTTGTCCTTCGCGGCGAGCCGTCCATGCACAAGGCCGACGGAGTCGCCGAAACGGGCGAGGAGCTCTGCATAGCGCGCTTCCGCCGCGGCAATATCGAGCACCTCCGACTCTGCGACGAGCGGGCACACCCAATAGACTTGCGCGCCGCCGGCGATGGCGCGCGCAATTCCGGAAACGACTTCGTCGAACCGTTCGAGCGGAACGGTGCGGGTCGCGATCGGTTTCCGTCCAGGCGGCTTTTCGTCGAGCCGCGACACGTCCATATCGCCGTAGCTCGTGAGGAGGAGCGTGCGCGGGATCGGCGTGGCGGTCATGACCAGAAGCTCGGCACCCGTCCCTGCGCCCTTGGCCTGGAGCGCAAGCCGCTGATGTACGCCGAAGCGATGCTGCTCATCGATGACGACAAGGCCGAGGTCTTTGAAAGCGATCTGCTCCTGGAACAGCGCGTGCGTGCCGATCAGGATGTCAATTTTGCCCGCCTTGAGCGCCTCGAGGATCTCTCCGCGCTCGCGCCCGCGCTCGCGGCCCGTGAGCAGCGCAATGCGTAAGCCCGCGGTCGCGCCGAAGGCGCTGATGGTCTGCAGATGCTGGCGCGCCAAGAGCTCTGTCGGCGCCATCAGTGCCGCCTGCACGCCGGCCTCGACGGTTCCCGCCATCGCCAGAAGTGCGACGACCGTTTTTCCGCTGCCGACGTCGCCCTGAAGCAGGCGAAGCATGCGATGCGGGCTCCCAAGATCAGCATCGATCTCGGCGAGCGCGCGCTGCTGCGCACCCGTGAGCGCAAATGGGAGGGTGGCGAGGATCGCTTTCCGCAACTTCCCCGTTGCGGCAAGACGCCGTCCTGCGCGGCGCTTGAGCCGGGCGCGAATGACGGCAAGCGCAAGCTGGTTCGCGAGAAGCTCATCGTAAGCGAGCCGCGCGCGCGCCGGCGCCGAAGGAAGGAGATCGGCCTCGGTTGCCGGCGCATGCAGGCGCGTGATCGCCTCGCCGAATCGGGGCCACGCGTTCTGTGCCAGAAAGCTCACGTCGATCCATTCCGGCAAGCCCGGCACGTGTGCAAGCGCGTTCGCGACCGCCTTGCGCAAGGTGGTGTTGGTGAGCCCGGCGGTCAGCGGATAGACCGGCTCGTGCAAGGGGAGGCCCGCGCCGCCAGCGCCATTGACGGCCATCACATGATCGGGATGCGGCATTTGCAGCAAGCCGTCGTAGGATTCGAGCTTGCCGGAGATGAGGCGGCGGCTTCCCGCGGGCAGGAGGCGCTTGAGATAAGTGGAATCTGCGTTGAAATAGACGAGTTCGAGCGCGCCGCCCGCATCGTCCTCGACAAGCACGCGATAGGGCGCGCGCGATCGCCACCTGCTCCCGCCGCCCGGCCTGTGCTCGGCGACCGTGACTTCGAAGGTGGCAAGCTCGCCGATCGTGGCCTCGGCGATCCGCGGCACGATCGGCCGGTCGACGACGCCCACGGGAAGATGCCAAACAAGATCGATGACGCGGGCATGAGCCCCCTCGTGCCGCGGCGCCACGAGCTTGTTCAATAGCCCCTCCACCTTGGGCCCTACGCCCTTCAGCGAGCGCACCGTGGCGAAGAGCGGCGCGAGCCTAGCGGGTCGCATGGTCTACCAGGGAAACGTGCATTAGAATCTCGCGGCCTCGGCGTGGGGTGGCGCAAGCTTGACGGCTCGGCGCGCTCGCTCTAACCCACCGCTTGGGGCACAGGAAAGATTTATCATGTCCGGCAACGATCTTGGCATGCGCCGCCGCCGGGCGCTGTGGCGGGCGACGCATCGTGGCTCGAAAGAGATGGACTTTCTTTTGGGGCGATTCGCAGAACGGGAAGTTGGAGGAATGGATCCCGCCGAAATCGCCGTGTTCGAGCGCCTGATCGAGGCGCCCGACCCAGCCATCGAGGCGTCTGTGCTCGAAGGATATTCCCTTGGCGAACGCGACCTCGACGAACTGATCGCCCGCGTGAGACGTTTCCATGGCCTGCCCCCGGCACGCTGACCGAACTACGATCCCTTCAGCCATGTCAACTTCGCCGAAATTTTCGCACCTCCCCATCGAGCGCTTGCTTCAGGCGCCGCGTGCCATCGCCGGAGGCGTGCCCGAAGGGTTCGATGCGCTCCTCCTCGGGGAACTCGCCCGAGGCGGCGCTGGAGCCGGCGTGCCCGTCCTGCATGTCGCGCGCGACGGCACGCGCCTCGCCACGCTGGAAGAAGCGCTCAGCTTCTTCGCGCCCGACGTCGAAGTGTTCAGCTTCCCCGCCTGGGACGGCGTTCCTTACGACCGCGTGGCTCCCAACGCCGAGACCATCGCGCGGCGCATCGCCACGCTTTCGTCGCTCGCCGCCCGCGCGCCCGATACGAAAACGCCGCTCGTCGTTCTCACGACCGTCAACGCCATCGTGCAGCGGATCCCGCCGCAGGACTTCATATCGGCGTCGAGCCTCAAGCTTCAGCCCGGCAACGTCATCGGCATGCAAAAACTGGTCGGACGCCTGGAGATTTCCGGCTATGCCCGCGCCGGCACCGTCACAGACCCCGGGCAATATGCCGTGCGCGGCGGCATTCTCGATCTCTACCCTCCGGGCCGCGAACCGGTCCGCCTCGATTTCTTCGGCGACACTCTGGAGCAGCTCCGCGCCTTCGATCCCGGCACGCAGCGAAGCGAAGGGCGCCGCGAGTCCCTCGAGCTCCTTCCCATGAGCGAGATGGCGCTGACGCCGGAGGTGCGCACGAACTTCCGCCAGCGCTATGTCGCGCTGTTCGGTCCCGTCACCGGCGACGACCCGCTTTACGAGTTCGATCTCGGCCGGGCGCCAGCACCAGGGCATGGAACATTGGCTCCCGCTCTTCCACGATTGCCTTGCGACATTGTTCGACTACCTTCCTGGCGCGGCGGTCACGCTCGACTCGCTTGTCGATGCCGCGCGGGCAAGGCGGCTGGAGCAGATCGCCGACCATTTCGACGCGCGCGCGCAGGCGCTCGAGCGCAAGGCTTTCGGCGCGCCGCCCTATCACCCGGTGCCGCCCGAAAGCCTGTTCCTGAGCGAGGCCGACTGGCGGGGCGCGCTGTCGGGACGCCGTGTGACCGTGTTCAATCCGTTCGAGCGGCCGGAGAAGCCCGAAGAAGAAGCGGTCATCGTCTCGTTTGGCGGCAGGCAGGGCCGCTCCTTCGCAGCCGAACGCCAGACCGAGGGGGCCAACGTCTTCGATGCGGTCGCAAGCCATGCCAAGAGGCTGAGAGGCGAGGGCAAGCGCCTGATCGTCGCCTGTTGGAGCAAGGGCGCGCGCGAGCGGCTGGCGACGCTTCTTTCGGAACACGGCGCGGGCGAGACCGCGCGCGCCGACACCTTCGCCGAAGCGCTTGGAGCGCCGCGCGATACGATTGCCATCGCGGTGCTGCCACTCGAAACGGGCTTCGAGGCGCCCGGGCTTGCCGTGATCGGCGAACAGGACATCCTTGGCGACAGGCTGGTGCGGCGCACTCGCGGCAAGCGCGGCAGCGACGTCCTGACCGAAGCGTCGGCGCTCACCGCCGGCGATCTCGTCGTCCATTCCGATCACGGCATCGGCCGCTTCGTAGGCCTTGCCACGATCGAGGCCGCCGGCGAGCCGCACGATTGTCTCGAAGTGCATTATCAGGGAGGCGACAAGCTCTATCTGCCGGTCGAGAATATCGAGCTCTTGAGCCGCTACGGCTCCGACGAGGCGGGCGCTCAGCTCGACAAGCTCGGCGGCGTCGCCTGGCAGACGCGGAAGGCGACCCTCAAGACGCGGATCCGCGACATCGCCGAGAGGCTGATCAAAGTCGCGGCACTCCGCGCCCTGCATCGCGCCCCCGTGCTCACCCCGCCCGACCGGCTCTATGACGAGTTCTCGGCGCGCTTTCCTTACGAAGAGACCGACGACCAGGAGACGAGCATCGGCGCCGTGCTCGAGGATCTCGCAAGCGGGCGCCCCATGGACCGGCTCGTCTGCGGCGATGTCGGTTTCGGCAAGACGGAAGTCGCGCTCCGGGCAAGCCTCATCGCCGTGCTTGCGGGCAAGCAGGTCGCTGTCGTAGTGCCGACCACGCTACTCGCCCGGCAGCACTTCCATACCTTCACCGAGCGCTTCCGCGGCTTCCCGGTGAAGATCGCGCAGGCCTCGCGCCTGGTCGGACCCAAGGAGCGCGCCGAGGTGAAGAAGGGTGTCAAGTCCGGCGATATCGATATCGTCATCGGCACTCACGCGCTGCTCGGCAAGGGGGTCGAGTTCGCCGATCTCGGCCTCCTTATCGTCGACGAGGAGCAGCATTTCGGCGTGCAGCACAAGGAGCGCCTCAAGCAGCTGCGCGAGGACGTGCATGTGCTGACGCTGACCGCGACCCCAATCCCGCGCACGCTCCAGCTTGCGCTCTCCGGCATGCGCGAGATGTCGCTGATCTCGACCCCGCCGGTCGATCGGCTTGCGGTCAGGACCTATCTGATGCCGTTCGATCCCGTCATCTTGCGCGAGGCGCTGCTCCGCGAACGCTTCCGCGGCGGCCAGGCCTTTTATGTCGTGCCGCGCATCACCGATCTCGACGAGGCTGCCGCCTTCCTCGCCGAGCACGCGCCCGAGCTGAAAGTGGCGCGCGCCCACGGCCAGATGGGATCGCGCGAGCTCGACCAGGTGATGAACGCGTTCTACGACCGCCAATATGACGTGCTGCTCTCCACCTCGATCGTGGAATTGGGCCTCGACATTCCCTCGGCGAACACGCTGATCGTGCACCGCGCCGACATGTTCGGGCTGGCGCAGCTCTATCAGCTCAGGGGCCGTGTCGGGCGGTCCAAGGTCAGGGCGTATGCCTATTTCACCATGCCCGCCGATGCGCGGCTCACGCCTGCCGCCGAGAGACGGCTCAAGGTGCTGCAATCGCTCGATACGCTCGGCGCAGGCTTTGTGCTCGCGAGCTACGATCTCGATATTCGCGGCGCGGGCAATCTGCTCGGCGAGGAACAGTCCGGCCACATCAGGGAAGTGGGCTTCGAGCTTTACCAGTCGATGCTGGAAGAGGCCGTGACCGCGCTGAAAGGCGGCGAGGGCGCCCTGATTGAGGATCAATGGTCGCCACGCATCAATCTCGGCACGGCGGTCTTGATCCCCGAGGACTACGTGCCCGATCTGCAATTGAGGCTCGGGCTCTATCGCAGGCTCTCAGCCGTCGAGACGCCCGAGGCGATCGAGGCCTTCGCCGCCGAGCTGATCGACCGCTTCGGGGCGCTACCCGAAGAAGTGCGCCACCTCCTCGACATCGTCGAGATCAAGGGCCTCTGCCGCACGGCCGGCATCGAGCAGATCGACGCAGGGCCGAAGGGCGCCGTCATCGCCTTCCGCAACAAGAGCTTCGCCAATCCGGACGGGCTCATCGCCTTCATCCGCGAGGAAGGCAACAGGGTGAAGCTCCAGCCCGATCATCGGCTGATCTATTATGCCAATTGGGAGACGCAGGAGGCGCGGCTTTCCGGAACGCGCGATCTCTTGAAACGCCTCGTCAAGATTGCGCAAGCGGTGAAGCAAGCGGCCTGACGCGCCTAGACTTGCAGCAAGATTTGCTCGCGCAGCACGCGGCCGTCGGCGTCGCGCGGGATCTGCCGCACGATGACGATCTTGTCGGGGAATTTGTAGGGCGCGACCCTCCGCTCTTCGAGAAACCTTGTGAGCGCCTCGAGCGTCACCGGTTCGTCGGGAAGCGGCACCACTGCGGCAATGACGCGGTCTCCGAGTTGGGGATCGGGAAGCACGAGACACGCGGCGTCGAGGAAAGCGGGGAAGCTTCTGTAGAGCTCGTCGAACTCGGAGGCCGCGATCGCGAGGCCGCTGTGACGGAGAAGCTCGGGATCTCCCTTGAGCTGAAGGGAGATGCCGGTCGTCCCATTCGCCTTGCCGAGAAGGCCGGTGCCGATGAAGCCGTCGCCGTCGGGTGCAAGCGGCCCCTCGGCCTGTTCGTCGGGAACGATCGGCCCGCGCAAGATGATCTCGCCGTATCCTTCGGGGTCGCGTTGCGGCGCAAGCTTCGTCTCCACGAAGACGGCGTCTTCCTCGCCATCCTGGATTTCGATCTTGCCCAAGGGAAGAGGAGCGGGATCGTTCGGCCTCTCGCGCCTGAGCACGATGCCGGCAAGATCGCCGAGCGGATAGAGGTCGAAGAGCGCTGTTTCGCCGCCGAAGGGGACGGGGAGGGGGCTCGCTTGTTCGAGCCCGGTCCACACGGCGCCGGCGCGCCGCAACCGGCACTGGGGCGCCTGCGGCACGCCGTCGGTGGCGAGCTCGGCGAGGACCGGCGCCGGCAGCGCGGTCGCCGTTGCCCCTGTGGCGATGATTTGCTCGACGAAGGTGCCGTAGTCGAAGGGATGATGCTGGGCGAGCGTGGCGCCGCTGACGAGCCACGGCATAAACCCGAGCGAAAGCCCGGCCGATCCGGTCAGGGGATAGGGATTGAGGATCACGTCGCTGCCATCGAGGTCGAGCGCGAGCACCGTCATCGCCCCTTGCGCGAGAAGCTCCTCCTCGCTGCGCTCGATGGCAATGAAGGGCGCGCCGGCCCGCGCCGTGAACGTGACCAGGGCCGGTCCCGTCAGTGCTGGAGCCTCGGCCGCTCCCGGTTCGCCGCTTCCGTTCATCGCCTCGTCGAGCGAGGCGATGCCGTCGGGAAGGTGGGGGCCGGAGCCGAGCACGAAGCGGATCGAAGGCTGAGCCGCGGCCACCGCGGTAAGCGTCTCGATCGGGGTATCGTGCCCGAAACAGGAGACGCCGATGAGCGCCTTCGGTTCGATTTCGGCGCAAGCTCTGCCGATCTCGTATCCCCGCCACAGCAACGGCAGGAGCGCGACCGTAAGCCCGGCGCGCCAGGCGGCGAGGATCGTCAACGGCGCGAGTGCGAAATTGGGGAGCTGCGCGGCAATGATATCGCCGGGGCCGAGGCCGCGTCCCGCGAAGAATGCGGCGAGCGCGTCAACGGCCGCATCCGCCTCGCGATAGGTCAAGGCCCGCGCGTTGCCGAGGCCGAAGGCCGGACGATTGGGCGGATCGGAAAGCGCGATCACGTTCGGCTTGTACTCGGCCCGGCGCCGCAGCAGCTCAACCGCTGTCGGCAGGCTGTCGTCGTCGGTCCCGTCGCTATGTTCTGTAGAGTGCGTGCTCATAGCCCCGGTCACGGTTTGCTTTCGACTTCGCCGCCAGCGGCATTGCGCTCGGGCTCGATCCACCACGTGTCGATCTGATAGCCGTAGACCGGCGTCGTCTCGGGTCGCTTCATATCGCTCCAATGCGCGACCCAATCGCGCGGCAGATGGAATAAGGGGATGACATAGTCGCCCGAAAGAAGGAGCCGGTCGAGCGCGCGCACCGCCGCAACGAAGCCTTCCCGGTTCTTCGCCTTGAGCAGCGCCTCGATCATGGCGTCGACGCCCGCGCTTTTCACCCCCGGATAGTTGAACGAGCCCTCCGTCACCGCGGCCTCGCTCCCCCAGCGGAACGACTGCTCGTTCCCGGGCGACAGCGACACCGGCCAAAAATACTGGATCATGTCGAAATCGTAGGTTTGCTTCCGCCGCTGATATTGAGCGGAATCAATCTGGCGGATTCGTGCCTCGATGCCCACCTGCTTCAACGCGCGCGCGTAAGTAAGCAAAAGCCTCTCCTGGGCGCGGGTCACGGCGAGAATCTCGAATGTGAACGGCTCTCCCGTCGCGGCATTGATGAGCTTGCCGCCGGTCAGGCGATAGCCTGCTGCTTCCAATAACCGAAGCGCTTCGCGCCGGCCCTCGCGATTCTCGCCGGTCCCGTCGCTGACCGGAAAGGAGAAGCTTCCATCCATGATGGCCGACTTCACGTCGCCGGCAAATGGCGCGAGCAGCGCGCGCTCCGCCGAGTCCGCCGGGCGCCCATGCGCGCTCAAGTCGGAACGGGCGAAATAGCTTTCCGTGCGCGCATACTGGCCGTGATAGAGGGTGCGGTTCACCCATTCGAAGTCGAACAGCTTGATCAACGCCTCGCGCACCCGTTGATCGGCGAAGATCGGGCGGCGCGTGTTGAATGCGAGCGCCGATATGCCGGCCGGAGTCTCGACCGGCAATTCCTCCTTGATGACGCGCCCATCGCGAAGGGCGGGGAAGGTGTAGCCCTCCGTCCAGCGCGTCGGATCCTCCTCTTTGCGCAAACGCACGAGCCCCGACTTGAAGGCCTCGAACATGCTGCCGGCGTCGCGGTAATAGTCGTATGTGATCTCATCGAAATTGTAGAGCCCGCGATTGATGGCAAGATCGCGGCCCCAATAGGCGGGGTCGCGCGAAAAAGTGATGCTCTTGCCCGGATCGACCTTGGCCACTTTGTAGGGACCGCTGCCGATAGGAGCTGCAAGCGTGGTCTTCTCGAACCGGTCGGGATCGATCAGATGGCGCGGCAGGATGGGCATCAATCCGATGATGAGCGGCATCTCGCGGTCGCCGCTTGCATCGAAGGTGAACTTCACCTTGTTCGGCCCGGTCTCCTCCACCTTGGCTACCTTACGGTAATAGGAACGGTGATTTGGCCTGCCGTGGTCCCGCAAGAGCGCGTGCGAAAAAATCACGTCGGCGGTCGTGATCGGGGTGCCGTCGGAGAACTTCGCCTCGGGGCGGAGCGTGAACTCGACGGAGCTCCGGTCCGCGGGCGCTTCCACGCTCGCGGCGATCAAGCCGTAAAGACTGAAGGGCTCGTCATGGGCTCGGGCAAGCAAGCTCTCATAGACGTATTCGCGCACGCCCTCGGCCGACACGCCTTTGACGATCAGGGGATTGAGACTGTCGAAGGAACCCTGCACGGCGAACACGGCACGCCCCCCTTTGGGCGCCTTGGGGTTGGCATAGGGAAAATGGACAAATCCGGCCGCTTCCCGCGGCTCGCCATGCATGGCAAGCCCCGGCTTGGGCCCGGCCGCGGCGCCGCTAGGCAGCATGGTCAGAGCCAAGACCAAGCATGAAATAGGGACTTTCAAGAGCACGCGCGCGTGGCTATAGATGCTTCCCGCATTGCAACACCGAGTTAAGGGTAACGCGCCCGGAACGCAATTGGTGCTGTCGGTGCGGGCGGGGAGATGGGTTGCTGCTCTAATGCGGCCGGGGCCGTGGGGGCGCCTGCCGGAGGGGTTTCAGCCACGCCTATGCCTCATTTCGGGTATTGACCATCGATTTCGGGTATTGACCATCGTAAGGTGGGACGCGGGGCGAAAAAGGTCATCGATAGACCTGAACAAGTCCGCGAAAACAGGAAGGGTCGAGGATGATCGGGTCGAGATATCGCTGGAGTTCGCTGCGCCGCGGCGCGGCTCGATTGATGCTGTGCGGAGGTGCGGCGGCACTCGCTTTGGCGCTTGCTGGACCCTTGGCGATGGCCCAGGAGGGTCAGGTTCAGCCGAAATCGACGCAGCCAAAATCGGCGCCCGGGGCGGCCGCGCCGGCTGCTGGAGCGCCCGCTCAGGCGCCTGCCGGCGTTCAGGCCCAGGCCCCCGCGCAGGACGCCTGGGTCAAGCTATGCATGAAGAACGAGCAGACCCAAAACAAGGAAATCTGCCTCATCAATCACGAAGGGCTCGATCCCAATTCCGGCATGGTCTTGATCACCGCCATGGTGCGCAAGGTTGAAGGTGAGGAAAAGCAGCAGCTCATCATCCGGCTGCCCACCGCCTATGCGCTCGTGATCCCGGCCGGCGTCCAGGCGAAGATCGACGAGAACAAGCCGATCGATCTGCAATATATGATCTGCTTCCCCGCGGGCTGTCAGGCGCAGACGGATCTCACGACCGAAGTGATGAACGCCATGCGCAAGGGCAAGCAGATGGTCGTTGCGGCCGTGAACTTCCAGCAGAAGACGATGGGCTTTCCGGTTCCCTTGAGCGGATTCGGCAAGGCCTTCGACGGTCCGGCGGCCGACCCGGTGAAATACGAGGAGTCGCGCAAGCAGCTTATGGAGATGTTCCGCAAACGCCAGCAGGAACTCGCGGCCAAGGCGGCTCAAGGGAAAGGCCCCGACCAGACGGGCGCCGCACCCGCGCCGGCTGGTCAAGCTCCGGCGTCGCCGAACGCCACGATGGCGCCCCAGAAGACGCCGACGGCGCCGCCCGCTCAATAGGCAGGCAAGCCTTCAGAAGCTTCAAAGGCCGCCCTCGGGGCGGCCTATCGCTTTTTCGCTAATGCTCTTGCAGGAAGCGGAAGCGGAAGATGCCGTTCTTCAGATCCTCGAACAGCTCAGCGACCTGGGGATGGCGCAACGGCTCGTCGGATGCGTCCGGCACAAGGTTCTGCTCCGAGACATAGGCGATGTACTCGGTGTCGGCGTTCTCTGCGAGCAGATGGTAGAAGGGCTGATCCTTGTCGGGACGCACGTCCTTGGGAATTGAGCGGTACCATTCCTCGGTGTTGCTGAAGGTCGGGTCCACATCGAAGATCACGCCGCGAAAGGGATAAACCCGGTGGCGGACGACCTGGCCTATCTGGTACTTGGCGTTGCGGGCGAACATGACCGGCACCTCGGAGCCTTAGACGATAAGAACCAAGGGTGGCGATGCTGTCAACTTCCAGCGGGGAGAAGGTTAGAACCAGCGCCGGTTTGACCACATGAATTGCTCCGGCGTCTCTCTGATCCAGGTCTCGAAATGGCGCTGGATCGCGGCGGTGATGGCGCGGATATCCTCTGCCTGATTGCTGGTGCGCGGGATTCTGAGCTCGTTGACATTGATGTCGAAGCAGGCGCGGTTGCCGACCCTGACGCAGCGGCCGATCCAGATGCGGGCGCCGACCCGGCGGGCGATCATGGCGGCGATCGGCATGCTCTTGGCCGGATGGCCGAAGAAGGGAACCGCGATGCCCTTCGCGTCGTAGAGATCGGAGATGAAGCCGAGCCGCCCGCCCTGGCGCACGTAATCCATGATCAGGCGCGCGGTCTTTTGCGTCTCGTCTTGCCCCGCGGCCCGGCCGCGTCCGAACAGGCCTCCGGGATAAAGCCTCTGGCGCTGGCCGCGAAGGTAGCGGTCCACATAAGGGTTCTTCACTTGCCGGTAGACGCCGGCGGGACGCACGCCGGCCAAGGTCACCGGCCACATGCCGATCTCCCAATTGCCCATATGCATGGTCACGATCAGCGCTGGTCCCATCTTGTCCTTGTAGCGCTCGATCCAATGCCCGTTGGTGATGTGCAAACGGCCCGGGTCGTCGATAAGGCGATCGATATTCATGGTCTCGACCATTACCCGGCCGAGATTTTCCCAGGCCGCGCGCGCGATGCGCTCGCGCTCCTCCGGCGTCTTGTCGGGAAAGGCGCGTTCGAGATTGAGAAGCGCGCGCTTGTGCCGGCGGTTATAGGGGGCGATCAGGCGCCACGCTTTCGCCGAGACGTTTGCCGCAATATCGATCGGGAACAGTCGGACGAAACCGATGAGAAAGCGCAAGCCCAGATATTCGAGCCGGTAGCGCAAATCGCGCAAGAACGGGAGTTTTGGCGGTTGGGCCATGGGAAGCGCGCGTGTTGTTTCAGCGGCAAGGAAAGAAGCGGGGTGATGCCGTCAAGTCGCAAAAGCGGGGTAGAGCGTCAAGAGGACTCAGCCTGCGCCCGGGCGCATCAAACGGGGCAACGCGGTCGGCGGCATGAGCCCGATCCGCATCACCGCGCGCTTGAGCGGAGAAAGGACGTTCAGCCCGTGCAGAACGATCCCGCGCGCCGCTTGCACCGGCGGGAGCGAGGTCAGAAGCGAGCGGCTCAAGAGATCGACGCCCAAGGTGCGCGTCATGATGTCGAGCCGGCGCGCCTCGGCATAGGCCTCGAGCGTTTCGGTGCCTCCGGGATCGCGTCCTTGCGCCAACGCATCGGCGACGCAATCGGCAAGCGCGCCGGCGTCCCTGAAGCCGAGATTGAGACCCTGCGCGCCGATCGGAGGCAGGATATGCGCGGCTTCGCCGAGGAGCGCGGTGCGTCTCGCCGCAAGCCGGTCGACATTGAGTCCCGCAACGGGGAACGCGGCCTTCGCACCGGGGTCCGACACCGCGCCGAGAAGATCGCCGAGACGTTCGCTGAGCGCTGCGATGAACTCGGCATCGGTTGCTTGCGCAAGATGAGCGATCTCCGCGAGCGTCCCGACCCAAATCAAGCTCGAGGCATGAGGATCGGGGAGCGGAACGGTGGTCACCGATCCGTGCTCCCTGTGTAACTCGATCGAAATATTCCGATGGGGGAGAGTGTGGCGAAAACTGGCAGCCAGCGCCGATTGATCGTAACGCCGCTCGGTCACTCCGATTCCGGCGCTGGTGCGGCAGATCGACCGCCTGCCGTCGGCACCGGCCGCGAGGCGGGCCGGGACGGGCGCACCCTCGCTCAAGCTCAAGAGCGCCTTCTCATCGTCGCAAACAATGCGGGTGACGCTTGCATTGATGACGGCCGGCAAGGTTTCTTCCGCGCGGGCGTAAAGCGCCGCGACCAATGCGGTGTTGGCGATGTTGTAGCCGAACGCGTCAAGCCCAAGCTCGCTCGCCTCGAAGGTGATGTCGGGCGCGCGCAACGGGCTCTGCGAAGCATCGACGATGCGGATGGCTTTGAGCGGCGCTGCCTCGCTCGCAAGCCGCTCCCAGACACGAAGCGTCTTCAACAGATCGACGGAACTTGTGAGAAGAGCGGCCGTCCTCGTCTCGAGCGTGCCGTCACGCGACGGCGCATGCGCCGGACCGATCGCAACGGCATCGGCCCCCACATGGGCGAGCGCAAGCGCGGCAACGAGCCCCGAGGGGCCGGTCCCGACCACGGCAACGTCATGCAATTGACCGGTCGAGGCGATGTTCTCTTCCTCCGTCGTTCCGGACCCAGCGATCCGACTCAATCGGTCCAATCGCGGTTTGGTCCAGCCAAGTCCATCAAGCACCCGAAAAACAGAGCAAAAGTGCGACGCGCGCGACGGGCTTGCGACCGTCGTCGAGCCGGCTGACAGAGCCAAGGGCCGCCCCCACCCGGTTGCGCGAAAACGCCCGACGCGGCTCGTCTTTCGATTTCGTCCACAAGCAACACACCGGCCCGGCGAAGGGGCGTAAGCTGATTCAAGGGTTTGGGGACCGAGCGTTGCCGATAAGCAACAAGTTTATCCAAAAAGCGAGCTGTCGTTTGAGTGTCACAAGCCCGTCATTGGGGCGGAAATAGAACGGTATGGGCCGAAAAGCGGACCAAACGACAAGAACACGAGGAAACCGAAGCGTTTCCCGATTTGCACAGCGAGTGGGCGAAGCAACTACTGACAGTGGAGAGGGGCATGACAGGGGGACTAGCAAAACGAACCGCTATCTGCTCGCAAGTGCGAGCGTTATCGGCATTTTCGCCGCGCGCGCCGGAGGCAAAGGCGCAACAGGCACAGGATCTGCAACAAATCCAAGCGCAAATCCAGGAAATGCAAGCGACCATCCAGGCGCTGCAAAAACAGGTGCAGGACGCAAAGGCGCAGGCCGCCGCCGCAAGTGCCGCCGCAGCGAATGCCGGTGGCAGCGATCTCGATTTAGGGGTTAAGTGGAAGGGTGCACCGGAGTTCACCAGCGGCGACGGCAAGAAGTTCAAGTTCAAGGTGCGTGGCCGCGTCATGGTCGACTACAACGGTATCGACCAGGACGAGCGCATTACCAAAGAGGGTGACATTAGCGCCGTTGAACTGCGCCGGGCTCGCTTAGGTGTCGAAGGTGTCGTGTTCTACGACTGGAAGTACAAGTTTGAAATCGAATTTGCCGGCGACGAGGTCGAGATCAAAGACGCCTACTTGGCATATGCCAATTGGTGGGGTGCTATAGACATGTCCGAGGTCAGAATCGGTAACCAGTATGTTTATACATCCCTGGAGCAGATCACCAGCTCGCGCTTCATCACCTTCTTGGAGCGCGCCGCTTTTACTGAGGCGTTCCTTCCCTCAGTCGAGGCGGATCGTCAGATTGGCGCGGCCATTCTGGTGGGCGACGAACATTGGTCATTCCAGACAGGTGCTTATGGTGCGTCGGTCGGTCCTTCTTCAGGAGATAACGAGGATATTCCTGGGCAGGAAGATTTCGACAACGACAAATTGGCGCTTTCGGTCCGCGGCACGGTTGCGCCCATCAACCGCGAAGTCAACGGCGTCCATCAGGTCGTCCACTTGGGCGCCAGCTTCCGCCATCGCGACGCCGGGGAGCTGAACGACTGCTCTCCCCGCGGTGACCTCGACGATGACGGCAACGATGTCGGTTTGGGCAACGGTTCGTTTTGCGAGAACAGTGCCGAAGATGGTGTGAGCGCTCTGTTCCAGTACTCAGCCCGAGGTGCCGATCTGCATCTCGCTGATCGCTTCGTCGACACGCCGCAGTTTGCCGAAGAAGACAACATGTGGCACCTCGAGGCGGCTTTTGTGTGGGGGCCCTTCTCGATGCAGGGTGAATACGCAGAAACTGAGGCTGACGGCGCCCGATTTACTAGAAGTGCTAACCTCCTAGTTCCCGTGACGCCCGTGAATCCCACATATACTGGCTGGTACGTCGACGCGAGTTGGTACCTCACGGGCGAGACGCGCAATTACGAGGCCGCCGAAGGGATATTCGGACGCACCAAGGTCAAGAACCCGGTGTGGGGCGGCAGTGGCGGTTGGGGCGCCTGGCAGATCGCCGGTCGTTACGACGTGCTGGATCTTAGCGACAAAGCTGAGGAAATGAATCTAGCCTATGGCTGCTCTGAATGCGGCGAGCAGCAAACCTGGCTGGCTGAACTGAACTGGCTGCTGACCGACTATACGGCACTCAAGCTCCAGGTGTCGCAGTCGCATATTACCGGCGGCAACAATGCGCCGCGCGGTTCCCGCCAAGGCTTCAACAGGAACGACGACGCAGACATCACCGGCGTGGGTGTGCGCTGGCAGGTTGACTGGTAAAACTGGAAAAGCGGAATTTAGTCCCCTCCGCTCCCAGACCGCCGCCCTTGAGTCTAGGGCGGCGGTTTTTTTTAAGGTTTTTTTCCAAACTACGGCAAGGCCTTAACCCGCAATTCATCCGAGGCTTGCATTGTGCTTTGGCCAAAACCATCTTATCGGTGAGTGCATCCCCATGCGTAGGTCTGTCTTCATCGTTGGATTGGTGGCCCTGTCTCTTGGCAGCGCGCCCGCGCTTGCCTTTCAGGAGATGCCCGAGCCGCCGCCCGCCGACGTTCCGGCCGCATCGCCGCAAGCCGGCCCGCTCCAGCTCGGCATGCCCGGCGGCGGAGCAGCTCCCGAGACCGAGGAGGGCGGCCTCAGCATGTTCGGCTACACCGTGCTGCCGAAGTTCGATTTCGGCCTTGACGTGATGTATGGCCAAGACCAGCAACAATTGGAGCTGCAGGGTCCGCCCATCACGGACAATGAGAGTGGCGACGTCACCGTCTTCGGCAAGGTCAAGCGGCGCTTCTAGGCGCGGCGGCCCCGCACATCCCCGCCAATCAATACTCTCTCTGAACTTGCGGACGCGCGCCGTGATCGCGCGGCCCCTCACCGCCCGCGCGCTGGGTGGGGGAAGACCGCGCCTTAGTGGGCGGTTGACCGCGGGCGGCAATGTCTGGCTAAGCTATCCGCTTGCAAAGCCCGCGCCGTTTGCCCGAAACCTTACCCGCAATTGAAGCGCCACGCGCATGACCATGGACTGGCTGACCGACCCGCAAATCTGGGCAAGCTTCATTGCGCTCAGCGCCATGGAGATCGTGCTCGGCATCGACAATGTCGTGTTCATCTCGCTTCTGGTCACGCGCCTGCCGGTCGAGCAGAGGAAGACAGCGCGACGCATCGGGCTTTCGCTTGCGCTCATCTTTCGTGTCATCATGCTTGCCGGCATCGCGTGGATCATTCACTTGAGGAGCCCGGTCTTCAGCATAGGCGCCTACGCCTTCTCCTGGCGCGACCTCATTCTCATCGCCGGAGGCTTGTTTCTCCTGGTCAAGGGAACGCGCGAGATGCACCAGGACATCGAAGGGGAGAGCGAGCAAGGAGGGCGGAGCCCCGTCGCCGACACCATGACCTTGGCCATCCTTCAGATCGCGGTCATCGACCTTGTTTTCTCCGTCAATTCCATCATCACTGCCGTCGGCATGGCCGACCACGTCGAAGTCATGATCGCGGCGGTCGCCGTCGCCATTGCGGTGATGTATTTCGCCTCCGGGCCGGTCGCCGAATTCATCGAGCGCCATCCCACCACCAAGATGCTGGCGCTTTCATTCCTGCTCCTGATCGGAGCGGCGCTCATCGCCGACGGGATGCACTTCCACATCCCGCGCGGCTATATCTACTTCGCCATGGCGTTTGCGGCCGCGGTCGAGGTGGTTAATGTGCTCGCCTTGCGCAAACGGCGGCGTTCCGCCGAACGCGCGCGCGCCGGCCACAAGACGGGCTGATCGCCCTCCAATTCCCTTAACTTTGTCACGCGATTTGCTTGCGTTGGCCGCAATTTGTCCCAGTTTAACCGAGCCTATTGCCCTCTCAAGACGGCAGTTCGAAGAACAAAGGGGAAGCGATGAAAATCGGAGCTCTGGTTGTTGCCATGGCGCTCGCACTGCCGGCGACGGCGGCGCGTGCGGAGCCTGTGACTCTTTCCGGCAATGTGTTGCGCGAGGCCATCAGCGGCAAGATCGTGTTTCTCAATATCTCGGGTTTCGAACTGCCGATCAGCTATGCCGCCAACGGGCGCATGTCGGGAAAGATGAGCGCGGTGGCGGCAAGCTTCGCGCGGGGCGACGGCGCGCAGGATCGCGGCAAGTGGTGGGTGGCGGGCGACCAGCTGTGCCAGCAATGGTCGAGCTGGATGGACGGCAAGTCCTATTGCTACCGCCTGACCCGCGATGGCGCGACGGTGCGTTGGGTGCGAAACGATGGCCGCTCGGGGACGGCGCGCATCGGCAACTGATCGACCCATCGCATTGTTCGGCAAACCGAATTCTCAAGTTTGACGAGCCGCCTGCGGGCGGCTCTTCATCCTTTGCGGCATGCGAATGCACGGCGGCACGGGGGCGCACGTTGCGGCAAAGCCACAGCGTGCGACCCGAAATCGCTTGCGGGAAGGGACTCCGCTTGCCGCCGATGCGGGGTCTGAACTAGGGTCATTTGTTCTGTTGTTATCGACTACCGTGTTCGTGTGAGTTGGGTTTTTTGTTTGTTGCGTGCGTGGCGTTGTCTGCGGAACTCCAAACATGTCGAGGCTTTGCGTCGTGGTCCACGTCTGTGGAACCAGTGGCGCATGCAGAATCCTTCCCTCACGCCGAACCTGACGGGCATCGCCTTAAGCGCCGGTGAGCGTCAGATGGGACCCATCAGCGGCGGACCGATCAATTTCTCCTTCGCCCGCCTGAGCCACGCCTCGCTTCGCTTTGCCACGCTGTCGGGGGCAAATCTCGAAATGGCGGACCTGTCGGATGCCGATCTCTCCGATGCGCGCCTCGACGGCGCCAATCTGAGCGGAGCCGAGCTGTGCGAAGCGCTGCTCGAGCGCGTCGATTTCGCAGGCGCCCGGCTCGGCGGCGCAAATTTCGCCGGCGCAAACCTGAAAGAGGCGCGCAACCTCACCCAAGCGCAGATCGATGAAGCCTTAGGCGATCCCTTGACGGTTCTCCCGCCGCACCTGGCGCGGCCCGAAGGCTGGGGCGGCGGCGGCGGCCAGTCCGTGAGCGATCTGCTTGGGCGCGACGGGAAGCATCAAGCCCCCGCCGACGGCGAGTTGCCGCAAACCCGCGGCACGACCGTCTCTTGGCTCGTGGGCGGCCCCGCACGCCTCTCATGACCCGCGCCGGCTGAGCGCGGGCACGCAAGGCGCGAATTAGTGGAAATCGATGCGGATCGAGAACGAGGCCGGCCCTGACGGGGGCGGCGGGAAGGGCGCCGCACCGCGCACGGTAGCAAGCGCCAATTGATCGATCCGCGCATTGCCGCTCGATTTCCCGATGCTGACGCGGTTAAGCGCTCCGCCCGCGCCGATGGAAAATACGACGGTCGCGCTGCCGTTTTGACCCGCCCTCGGCTTATGCCGGGCGAGAGCCGACCAGACTTTGCTGGAATAGGCTGGGCCGGTCAGACGCGTCGCGGGCTCCTTTGCGACGGGCTTGTCGGCGGGCGCAAGTGCCATCGGAAGCCACCGGCCAAGGCCACCGCCTGATTGCGCCGGCGTCTGCTGTGCAACGACCGGCCGGGTTTCCGACTTTTTCGGCGCTTCCGTGCGGGAGGCTGGCTCCGGCCGCTGCGCGTTGCGCGCCGCCTGCACCGGAACCACCGGCGCAATTGCCGGTTTGCGTTTGGGAAGCGGAGGCGGGGGAAGGGGCGCTGCGGCCGTGACCTCGGTGCGCGCCTCCTGAGGATTTTCGCCTGTAGTGCTTGTCTCTGTCGCTTGCGCCGCAGCGGCGCCGGGCGCTTCGGCCTTCTCCGCGCCGGTTGAGACAGCCTCAGGCGAAGGCATGGCACCTTCGCTGTCGTGCTCGGCGATCGTCTCGGTTGCGATCGCGGCAGGCGGCGATTCAGCGAGCAACGCGCTGATCTGATCCTTTGCGGCTGGTGGCGTCTCGGCTGCAGCCGGCATTTCCGCGGGCGGCGTGCCGACGGCTGCGGTCTCGAGCACGGCGCCGGGCTCGACCGTGTCCTGCGGCATCGCTTCGGCAACGCTCACGCTCATCAACTCGGCCGCAGTCGCTTCGGCCGCGGCGGCCTCGGTCTCATCGGCTTGAGAGACATCGGCCACGCTCACATGCGCCTCATCGACTTCCGGGGCTTCGGCCGTATCGGCAGGCGTCTCGTCGATATGAGGGACGCCGGACTCGGCGACGACGGACTCCTTTCGCTGGGACGGATGAAGGATCGGAGCGAACGGTTTCAACCGGGTCCGGCGTGGCCTGTTGCGGCTCTGACGGCTGCGCCTCGGCGGCTTCAGCCGTCTCGCCGCGATCAGCCTCGGCCGTATGCTCGCTCGTAGGCGGCAACCCGTCGTTCGACGGTGGCGCAAGCGCGATCGTCACGGGCACCGGCGCCTCGACCGGGGCATAGGCCGCGACCGGTGCCGACGTTTCGCTTCCGGCGACCGGCCGCGAGCTCCATGGCGCCGTCGATGTCAGGAGGAGGAGGCCTCCGCAGACGAGCACGAGGCTCGCCGCAATCGCAAGGAACGACGGAAGGAATCGGCTTTCGCTGACGGGGTTCATGGGGCTCTCCGGTGCACCCATTAGCAGCGCGATATCGTTAACGGATGGTTTACGCTCGCGCCGTTGCGCAGCAGGGGCGCCCGTCGCTCGCCCCAACACACTGAATTTAAGGGACAATTATCGGCGCCCGACTGTGGCAGATTAGCCACCAATTTCGCGCGAAACTGTGCTTCCAATAGGGGTGTCAGTTCAGTTCGGTTCAGTAATGCGTACCGCGTTCTAAAGGGGGCTAGTATGCGTATGCGTATGATCGCCGTAGTGGCGATTCTTTTGGCGTCGTTTCCGCTTGGGGGCTGTTTCCACCATCAAGCCACAGTCGCGCAGCCGCTTCCAACATTGAAATAGCGGAAGGCCGGTCGCTCGCGCATGACGGCGGTTCCTCGTCTTGCGTTGCTTTGATCGTCGCGTCGCGATGCGACTTGGCGCGCGATCACGCATGCGCTTTGCGCATGTCGCGGCGGCAATCTTGATCAAAAGCAGTGGTGGATGGGGAGGCCGTTTCGTTTAAGTCCGAGACGGTCCGTAGTCGTCCGCGAAGTTTGTCGATTTCGTTGCAACTCAAGAGAACCAAGCCAATAAACTGTCACGAACGTACGCCGCCCTTCTTGAGGCTTTAAACCACCACCGCGGCAAGGGTCAGCAGAAGGTCACGGGTAGAGCACGTTCACGTGCATGCCGGTGGTCAGGCCGTGGTCGGCATGGTCGAGACCCCAGGGGGGTCCAACGCAAAATCAGAGGATCAACCCCATGCAAAGCAAACTGCCGATGCACCTCAGCCCGCGGTGCGGGGCGAAGACACGATGAGGGAGCCCATGCAAGTCGCCGGCGATGCCGAACGGGAGGTGCCGGATGCACGGCGGCAAGTCACCAGGCGCACCAAAGGGAAATAAAAACGCACTCAAACAGGGCGTTACGCGCCTGAGTCAATTGCTCGCCGACGATCAATTGGCTTTCTGTTGCGGACGATGCAGCGTCTTACCAAGCTGTAATTCTAGATTTCAGTACGTGTAGTTTTTTCGCAACGCAGAACGCGCCCCTATCTTAAAGAAAAACGTTCAACCGCGAGGCAATACGTCTGCCTATCGGTAAAGGTCACTAATAAGTTGGATCGCAGGTTGGAAGTAGGCTCCCAGAGCCGCACCAACGATCAGTGTGGTAACCCAGACGCCTGCTTGAGTGAGGGTCTTCACCAAATTTGTTGATACGACAACGTCCAACATACGATCCGGTAGGGCGCTATCCACGAGGAGACCGTTTGGGCCGATCTCCCTGCAAGAGAACGTTAGTCTAAGGCTGCTGGAGCCGCGTCTATTGGGAGTGAGAATAAACCGCCAGGCAGCAAGCTCGTTGACCGACTGAGAATTGCTCCTCCATACCCACTGAGTTTCTGGCGATTGAGTCTCAATCAGAAATCCTCCCCTAGGGGCCGAAAGCCGGAGCGATATGGCTTGGGCAACGTCAATTCCAAATAGACCAGTCTTGTCTTGGCCGACGGGATCGGCAGCGACCTTGGCTGCTATCGTTGAAGACACTCGGACTTCAGCCGCAAAGGAGACGTGTGCCCGCATTCTTCGAGGAATGTTCTCTATGAGCCACGCAAATCTTGGGCCGTGGCTGACTTCAATGCGCCTTTCATCCCACGCGTAAACTTGATTGGGGGCGCTTGGGCTGGGTTCCCCAGAACCCAATCCACGCCGCTCGGTGATCGAGGAGGCCAGCTTCTCCGCAAACGTGAGCAACGGTCCCTGATCGGCGCCCGCATCCGGAAACGCGAGGTCTGGGCTCAATTCGAGGGGCGCTTCTCCTTGAGCTGCAAGCTCTAAATTGGCGACCGCATCTGGCAAGGTGAGTTGTGGCCTCAATTCGAGCGGCGCTTCAACTTGTCTGTCGGGCTCAGCCGTCCTCATGGCCTGTACGGCTTTTTCAAATTCTAAGGCGGCTTCCCCCCATGGCTCCGCGTCTTGACGTTGTTGCGCGGCTGCCTCTTTTACAGAGGGGGTGCTCGTCGGAGGCGACCGCCCATCGAAGGAGCCTGCCACCTTCAGATCATCTGCCCCACTAGAGGGGCGGCTATCACGTATCGGCTCCATGAACGATTTGATTTGGAGACGGCGCCTCCCCGCATCAGTTACGACAAGTTGGTCGTCTTTTATCTCTACAAACCCTCGCGCCTGCAGCTCGCGCACGGACTGAATGGATTTGTTTCGGGACCTGAGAGACTTTCGACCTGCTTGGCCCGCTACTACGTCGAGGAGACGCTGCTCCGAGCAAGGCGTGAGTTTAGTAATCATCCCCAACATCAAGTGGTGGAAATCATCACGAGAGGCGAATTGCAGTTCTGCTTGGCTGTGTGGCTCCAACAACCTCCTCCATTGCCAAAGGCAATTTTGGACAAGATCACGTCTCAGGGGCGGTGCCGGCGCTCCGAGATCGAAAAAAGGGGCTCCCATTTGTGAGAGCCGCCTGAGTAACGCGACTAGGGTCGGCGCCCTAGTTGCTAATGAGCTTAGCAAAGCTCCCGAGAGTGCGCTGTAACCTCGGCGCAACACTTACTTTTCGAAACAGTCTGTTGCGCGAGGGACACTCGCCGTTGGCGCGTAGCACGAGTGGCCCGGTGCCATAGGCGAGCGCCCAACAGTGCCCCGGCACCCTCAGTCCTTCACACGGGGAGAGATAAGAGTACCGGGCCTAGCCAGCATCAACCCAAGGAAGCCGCTTCCAGGGAGCCGGCTGTTCGTAGAGTTCTAGCGTCCGATCATGGAGACTTGGGGCTACCCAAAGAAAGGACCCAGCCGCTGCTACGCAACACACAAGACTGCGGCGGCACTGGGCCTGGCCATAGCAGGTGGAGAAACGCCCGCTGTCTCGGCCGCGAGTAGCTTAGTGCGAATGAGTGGCCATCGCGTGGCACTCAAAAGGCGGAAAGCGTAGCACGAGAGCCCGATGCCGTAAGGCAAGCGCCCACCTATCGAGGCCGCCTTCTCGATTTTTTCTGTTGGGCGGATCTAGCTTTCGGTCCGCCTTCCATATGTCTGAGCTGTTCTTTGCGCAGCGCTTCGTCCTTGGCTTCTCTTTGACCAAGATCAGCGCTCGTCGTGGGAGCAGCAGTCTGTTCGGGCTTCGTCGGCTCGCCAGCGCATCGGCTGCCCGGAAGGAGGCGGCATAAGAAATTCAAGATGGTCATGATCGCTAAACGCGGCTCGAAATCATTAGTTTCCCAAAAAAGGACCCAGTACCGCACGATGCCGTAAGGCGAGCGCTCAACAGTGGCCCGGCACCCTCATTCCAATTCGGCGAGACAAGAGTACCGGGCCTAGCCAGCATCAACTAAGGGGAGTGAGACTTCCCGAGGAGCTGGCTGTTCGTGAGTCTAGCGTTCGATTATGGCTGTCCAAAGAAAGGACCCGAGTGGCCTTAAGGAGCTTGTCTAAAGAAGAAGCCCGGCTCCGCTTGGGAATGAGCCGAGCTTCTTCCTACGCACCTCCTAGCGCGAAGATGCAGGGACGCGGCGCTACGCTGACAAGGGCTTGGTGCGTAGCGCCCGATGCCGTTAGGCATGCGCCCTGAACAAGTCAGGACGGTAAAACAAGCAGAAGCACCGCCACAACAAGCATGACCACGATGAAGATGCCCGCGGTAGTCCAGTCATAGACTTTGTATTGGCGTCTCATCGCGTCATAGGCTTCGTCATGCTCGATGTCGTATTCGCGTCTCATGAGAGATAAACGCGGGCCGAAAACATTCGTTTCCCTAAACAAGACCCCTACAAGTGGTTCCGTAATGACCACTACACAAACATAACGATTGGACAAAGCAATGAAACAGAAACGCATTCGCATAGGTAGGTTAGATACCGCAGGAGGTATCGCCCACGAGCATGGGAACATTCTCAAGAAGCTCATGCGTGAATTGATCGACCCTCAATTAGCGGACCAGGCTATCGGGGATGTTCGTCAATCAGAGAACCTTGATCGAGTACGAGAACGCAGAGAGACGCATCGAAGAACTAGAGGCTTTGGTCGAGAAACTAAGCCAAGGCAGAGTAACCACCCTCAAGGCGGTCAATGGCTAGTAACATCTCCAAGCGACTGGATAAGCTAGAGCGCCTAGCTAATGAACTGCTCACTCAACACGAGGGGCCTGTCTATGTACGGGATAGAGATAAGAGCGAGGGGGTAGAGGAGAGTAGGTTGGTGGTGGTGAGACGGGACTACGTCGCAGCATCCGAGAGACCCGCATTGACCCTCCCCCCTTCCACTCCGACTGCAAACCTCTTTGGTGCTGATGCGAAGAAGCCGGTGTTGCGGGACTTCCACGGTCCGATTGAGTTTCCCAAGGCTGGCGCTGCTTAGTCTCTTGTGGGGCGTTTTGTGGGGAGGTTTTTCAAAACCCACAGCAATCCTTTAGAACTCAACGATTAGTAGGCGGAGACTATCTCCAAGTCTTTACCAACTGGCCCCCTCTCGGGGCCTTTTCTTTTGCGAGGAATAATGGACGACCAGTGGAGAAGCCCCTGCTGGATTGTCTTGTTCTCAGCCATCACCTTAGACAGAGAAGGCTAAACAGACCCGAGACCAATGGGTCGGCAAGCGCATTCAGTTCGACTGAACAGACTTTGCGATGTGAAAACTGAGAGGGGCTGGTTGTGCCAGCCCCTCTTTGATCTTCCTCATAAAAACACGGTGCCCGTTGGCGTGTCCGGTGGGCGTCTCAGTACCACTGAGCGCAAACGCCTCCGTTCCATCGCGCGCACCTACGAACCTGACGCGACGGTGGGGCGTGCTTTGATGCTTGTGTCTGTATGCGTACTTTGGGGCTCGTAATGCGTATCGTCGCCTTCTTGGCGGCTCTTTCAGCCTGCGTGGCGCTGGGAGGCTGCTTCTTCCATCACAACCAAGCGGTCGTTACCGAGAACTCTTCCGCCCTTAAAGTAAGGGAGAGCGCGGGCGATTGCGGCTGTCGCCTAGTCGTGGTGCATTCGGCGGGATGCGATAGTGGCCGCAAGGAGAATTGCCACCACGTTCGCGGCGATCACAGCCAAAAGCACTGCGGAATATAGCATCAGCATGTTAGTCCCTCGCACCACATAACTCGCGGGGCGAGGATAGGTTCAGGGTAGTGGTCCGGCGCACCTACAACCGCAGGCGAAGGGTGAGCCTAATGCCGCCTATCGCCGGTAGCGAGAATGCGGTCGATGCTCTGTTTGGCTTGGGCCACGGCGTCTTCCTTCCTCGAAGCCAAAGTGCGCAGAGTGGATTGCGCAAGGAAGGGTAGATCTGCCCGCGTGGGATAAGCCTCCGCACACCAAGCTGCCCACTGACGCATTGGCACGATCTTATATCCGCGATATCGCCAAGTTTCCGTTGTCGCCATTTGGGGCCTCATGGAGTAGGCCCCCCGTCGGAAACAGTTTAAACGCTGGCCATGGCGTTGAGTTGCTAGACGATGGCTTGCGGAGTGCCGGAATTGGGCCCTAGCCGGAAAGCCTGGCCTAGATTGAAACTGCAAAAGCTGGGTTTCTGATCTGATCTGATCGAGATCGCCGCCTAGCCCCGGTGTCCTGCCCGGGACTTTCGGGTTGCAGGCTTGGGTGCAGGCGCAGCTTCAGCCTCGCTTGATGGCAAGCCAGGTTTGACGGCTGGCCGCCCCGAACCGTCGAGGGGAAATTTTGAGTGGAGCTCCGAATGGTGCGCCTCCAAAGCAGCCACAATCAGCGCTGCATTTTTTCGAGGGCTCGGCGAGAAACTCGACCTAGCCATCGACCACGTCGTGGCGCCCGACTAAGGCCCGGCATTATCTCCAGGTTGAGGGAGCGGTAAGCGCATGTCGCAAGTGAGGCCCGTCGGGGCAAAGGTAATGCGCGCTTCGCCACCAAGCGAATGTTTGAGGCCGCGTTCGATGAGAAACGTCCCAAAGCCCTGTCCAGTCGGCGGGCTGACCGTCGGGCCTCCGCTCTCCACCCAGTTGATTTCGAGATAGTGGCGAGCGCCGTGGCCTGCGAGATGCCAGGTCACCCTGAGCCTGCCCTCGGGCACCTTGAGCGCGCCGTATTTACGCGCGTTGGTGCCGAGCTCGTACAGTACGAGCCCGAGGTGGACCGCTTCCTGTGGCTTGAGTTGCATGTCCGGCCCCGAGCAGGCGATGGGCGTGTCTTGATCCGCGCCGACGAGCAGCTGCTCGCGGATCAGCGACTCGAGATCGACACCGGTCCAGGTCCTTTGCATCAGCAAGTCGTGGGCACGCGATAGCGCTTGCAGGCGCCCGCGGAAACTCTCTACGAAATGGGCCGGATCACTTGACTTTCGCAACGTCTGTTCGGCCATCGCCTGCACTGTGACAAGCGTATTCTTCACGCGGTGATTGAGCTCATCGATCAGGACGCGTTGCGTTTCTCGCGCCTGAGCCTCGCTTGCGCTGACGGCCTCCTCGGCGGTCCTGCGTGCCGTAACGTCTATGTTGATCCCGGTCATCCCACTGACATGCCCTTCCGCGTCGCGCAAAACCCGACCGAGCCCTGCAAGCCATCGTTTGCCGAGCTGCGGGTGAAGGATGCGGAACTCCTCCAACCACTGGCTTCCGGCATGAAGGCATTCCTCGACCTGCCACTTCAACGGCTCGCGGTCATCAGGGTGGAGACGTGCTTCCCAGCTGGCGGAATCGAGGGTCTCATCCGGTGCGAAGCCGTACATCGCACGGTATGCTTCATCCGCCGTGATGAGCCCTGTGGCCCGGTCCCAAGTCCATACCCCCGCGCCGCTGGCATCAAGTGCGAGCCGGAGCCTCGCCTCGTTTTTCTTCAGTGCGGTCTCCGCCGCCTTGCGCTCTGTGGCATCGCGCGCAAAACCGGTGAACAGTGGACGTCCCTTGATAGCGATCGGTGTGATATAAATATCAACTGGGAACTCCGTCTTGTCCGCACGAAGCGCGGGTAGCTCGACTAGCCGTCTGAGGATCGGCCCCTCGCTGTTCGCCAGGTAGTTCATCATGCCCGCCCGATGCGCCTCTCTCAGTTGGGGCGGGATAATGAGGTCGGCCATCTCCCGGCCGACGGCTTCTGAGCGGGCGTAACCAAAGAGCCGTTCTGCCGCGGAGTTCCATTCCACGACGACACCACGGTGGTTGATGGTGATGATCGCGTCAAAGGCGGCCGCTAGCACCGCTGACATGATCGCCTGGCTTTGCCTTCGGGAGGACTCCATATGCTTGCGCTCAGTAACGTCGACGACGAGCACGGTGCAGCCAGCGACAGACCCATCGTCCCTGATCTCCCGGGCGTAGATCACGGACGCCAAGTGCGGGGAGTCGCAGACCGTTTACGAAGGTCAAGATACGTCCGGATTGAGCGCCGATTCAATGGCGAGTGCCAGTGACTCGGGGCTGAATGGCTTCTCGATGAAGCCCAAGGGGTGGGCCGCTTCTGCACGACTACGCATTATCGGATCGCCATGGGCGCTGACGAACAGGCTTGGAATGTCGAAGCGCTGTCTTATCTCGATGGCGGCGGCAACGCCGTCGCTATTGTTTGCCAGTCGGATGTCCATCAGCACGAGATTAGGCCGCTCCCTCCCGGCGAGCTCGATTGCCTTTTGTGCCGTGGCCGCAGGGCCAACCACCTCATGGCCCAACGTCAGGACCACCCACTCCATGTCAAGCGCCGCCCAAAGCTCGTCGTCGACAATCAGGATCTTTTGCTTGGCCGACAAGGACGCTCGCCGACCCCGATCCGAGCGAGGTTCCCAAATGCCTGCTGTCCGGGGTCCAACGGCTGGAGGTGATGTCTCGAAAATCATTTGCATTACCTCCAATGATCATCACCTCCAATAATCATCGTGTTGAGGTTTTTTCCTCTTGCGGTGTCGCCAAGAGGACTTCCCAGGTGCTCGACGTTTTCCTTGAGCCTTCTTAGACCGGAGAATAGGTCGGCTTGCGCGGCCGAACGCTTCTTGACGTTCGTCATCGGGAATCCTCGACCCAACGCATTTTCGCTCCAGAAGCGTGCTTCCCAAGATAACCATTGCGGGGAAGGGTCGTTCCCTAAAAGCGCGGCAATGATCCGTAATTGGACTACGCCAGGGGGTCCCCCGCCCTCTCATGTCCGCTCTCGGGCATGAAGCGGACGCTGTCGATTGCCGACGCCATCTCCGGTTCTGACCCAACTCGGACATTCGCGAGAGACAGTTTGATCGGTGTCAGAGATCGATGACCACCCGCCCTCGAGTTTTTCCTGCGAGGATCTCGATCGCCAGGGATGGCACGTCGTCGAGTCTCGCGCGTGAGGTCATGCTGTTGAGCTTCGTGAGGTCGAGGTCCGTCGCCAGACGACCCCAAGCCTCTTCGCGCTTCTCGCGCGGGGTCAAGACTGAGTTCACGCCCGCAAGCGTCACGTCGCGCAGTATGAATGGCAGGACGCTCGCAGGCAGGTCGGCCCCTTGCGCCAAGCCGCAGGCGGCTACGGCGCCGTCGTATTGGGTTTGCGAGAGCACATTGGCGAGGGTGCGGCTGCCGAGCAAGTCCACCGCGCCCGCCCAGCGCTCCTTGTCCAATGGAACCCCAGGTCCGGAAAGTTCGCGAGCATTGATGATTTCATCCGCGCCGAGTCCTCGGAGGTAGTCAGCTTCCTGTTGCGCTCTGCGGGAAGAGGCGACCACGCGATAGCCGAGCTTGTCGAGGAGCGCGATAGCGACCGAACCCACCCCACCGGCAGCACCGGTCACGAGCACATCGCCCCTGTCTGGCGTGATGCCTGCCTTTTCCAAGGCCAGCACGCAAAGCATCGCGGTGTAGCCTGCGGTGCCAATCGCCATGGCTTCGGCAGTCGAGATGTTCTCAGGGAGCCGGATAAGCCAGTCGCCCTTGACGCGTGCCCGCTCGGCGTAGCCGCCGTGGTGCACTTCACCCAAACCATATCCGTTCAGCACGACGCGCTCCCCCACTTGGACGCGCGGGTTTTCCGAACGTAGCACCTTGCCGGCCATATCGATGCCGGGGATGAGGGGGAATTTGCGGATGATGGGCGCTTTGCCCGTAATCGCGAGGCCATCCTTATAGTTCACCGTTGAGTGTTCCACCGCGACGGTGACATCCCCCCCATCAGATCAGAATCCGTCAACTCGGTGATCGCGACGGTTTGTCGGTTACCATCTTTGGTCACGAGCAACGCCCGGAACTTGTCAGCCATGTCATCCTCCGCAGCGCGGCGCCCGACCCTTAGGAGACAGTCTGGGCCATGGACCTATGAGGCACCATAGCCACTTTGATCGGCTATCAATCCCCGCGCGAGTGGCACGGTGGATGAAACTCAATGGCAAGATCGCTCGTGATGTAACGGATGCTGAGTTCTGTAAAGAGGAGGTCGTTATGCCAGAAACCAAGGGAATGGCCCGGGAGGCCACCAGGAATGGCGCAAGAAGCTCAGGAGCAGGCTAAAACAGTGGGCCAGGAATATCAGAGTGCTGTCGCGAGTGGCTTTGAAGCGGCAAGCCGCTCTTTCGCTAACATCAACAGCGGCTTCCAGGCCATTGCCACCGAGATGACCGACTTTTCAAGGAGACGCTTCGAGGATGTTTTGCAGTCTTGGGAGCAACTCCTCCGTGCGCGGTCTTTCGGAGATGTCGACGCTGAAATATGTCCGCTTTCAGGGAACCGCCCTCGCTCACACCAATAGCGAACCGTAACGCGTTCCTGTTTGGCGAAAAGCTCACGCGCTACCTCGCAGTTGCTTCGATTGTATTCCTCACCGCCCTTTGACGCGTCGAAGTCGCCACATGGATGCGGACCTTGTCCCCTTGGATGTTCCAGATATTCGGTGAGCTTCGGTAGAGAGTGTAAATGCCCCCGGAGTTGTCGCAGCCCAAAAGGGAAAACAAGACGGCTGCCAACAAAGTGGATTTAAGCATCCTTGTCACTCGCCGCCGACTTCAATAACAATACGACCCGCTCCACGTGCCACAACTTTAATCGCACGCTCCACTATCCGCAGATTGGGACGCCGCCACGTCTCGATCCTCCCAACTTGCTGATGGGCCGCTTGCAGCGCTTGCACCAGAGCGCCGTAAAAGCTCGCCATGTCCATAACCTTATGATCGGGTCCGATGTAGCCCTGGATCAGGCCGTGAGCGACTTGCCCTGCTTCTTTGTAGGTCATCGCGGCAACTCCCTTGAAAGCCTCCCCCCGCAATGGCCGTACATAAGATACCAAAAGGGCGCCCGCCGAAACGAGCGCCCCAGGGAAGACCGGCCGAAATTGGGCGTAACAGCCGGAAAGAAGGGTATCAACACCGCGCAACTTAGCCGCCGCGCATGACGGAAATATTGCAGCCGCAGCAACAAAAAGCCCCACTGGTGGGGGCTGAGTTAAGGTCCAGATTAGAGACGACATCTTATAGGTGTCGTTGGTGTCGGGCTTCCGATCCTATCTGATTCGCTGTCGAGGTTCTTTGAGTTCGGGCAACCTACCGCACCAACTCTCTCAGTGCGGGATTACCGACCCTCGCTCTGGTTGTGGAGAGCGATGGCAGCGGGGTACTATTAGCCTTGCGGTAATTCTGAAATGCAGGAGGACACCATGAACCTTAAGCGCCTATTCGTAGCTGTGCCCGTAGCGCTAATTTTTCTTGGCAGTGGAACGGCAAATGCGGGCGAGACCATCGACGAAGCGGGCGCTTTGGCCTGCGTGAACGACAAATGGGACGAGAAGGAAGTGGAAAAGGGACATAAGCTCGTCGACTACGCTGGGCGATGCGTACACATCCCCGACGATCCCGCCGCACCGAAGCACACGGCGGACTGTGTGGGGAAGTACGAGTACATGCCTGATAAGAGCTATAAGGGCAGCGGGACCTGCACTGACACCTTTAAAGGTGGAGACAAAGTAAACCTGACTTGGGAGGAGGGTTCGCACCTCAAGGAATACACGTTGAAATATACCGGTGGCACGGGCAAATACGAAGGCGCTAGTGGCGGCGGCACGTACGCCCTAGAGGAACTGACAGACACACTGCAAGGCGGCAGATACAAGGGCACGATAGAATTGCCTTGAGCAAAAAAGAGCGCCCGCCGAAGCGAGCGCTTTATCAGAACTGCGAAAGGTTTTAAATTAAGCTCATGGGCAATACCAACCCGGGCCGATTAAGAGGCAGCCCAGGCGTTCCCAAAACACGGCCGAGAGGAGTATGAACGCCAGCCTTCAGGCCTTAGGCCAAACTCCGCAGACGTCGGATATTCACTCGCCACCCCGCCACCAATTCATCGAACTCGATGAATAGGCGCCTCTACGAGACATCATGGTCGTGGGAAGAGCGTATCCCAATTGGCCGGCTTGTGCAGAGCCCTCAAGCCTAACCTCTTGGCTTTCATGTTATGGTTGCGGCACGGCCCTGGCCAAGGATCGCTTGTGGCGAGTGTGGTGGCACACAACATTCAGGGCTAGGAGGACTGTGTCATGGCAACGAAACATTCGCGCATCAATGAAGTGACTTTGCTGGGCGTCGCCTTTATCCGATGGGGTCTTGGGCTTTTCATCTTCGGCCTGATCGTCGGCTACGCCCCGTTGGTGCACTACCTCCACGGCGCGCTCGTTGAGATGGGAGAGGCGTCCCTCCCGAATGCAGCACTTTGGTTAACGTCACCCTATGCCGTGCAGATCGGCGCGCTGGGCATGGTGTCAATCGGAGCGGTTTACGGGCTATTGCCGGCCGAGAAGCTTGAAGCTGAGATCTCGCGATTACAGGGCGCTATGGCTATGCGTCACCGGACTCGCAGCAATCTTCGCGACCAGCTACCTCGGATATTTCGTCCTGAATGCGATTTGGCGAACCTACTACAACAGGCCACCCTCGTCCGCAGAGGAGAATGTTATTCTGATCGCCGTCGGCCTAAGCGCTGCGCTTTATATGATCGGCGTAGTGCTTGCGTACCTATCGATTCTGAATGTCACAGATTACAAGGTTCGGCGCTCATAACGGAAATTTCCGCGTGCCTAAAGCTGCCACAAGCGGAATTAACCGAAGCCCGTTGTGGCCCGTGCGGGAACTCCTTCTTTGCGCTCGACGTGTGACGAAATGGGGAGGGCTGGGAGTCCAAGGAGCGGTTGCTAAGAAAAAACCGTCGACTCTAACATTTGTTCACCGTCACATTCTGAGTGGAACGCATGCCGATCGCCCGGGCAGCACCATGGGAAAGGTCCAGCGATACGCCCTTCGTGAAAGGTCCCCGATCGTTGACACGGACGGAGACGCTGCGGCCCGTCTTCGGATTGCCAACGCGAAGGCAGGTCCCAAACGGCAGAGATCGATGAGCGGCGGTCAGACCGTTCGGGTTGAACCGTTCGCCTGACGCTGTGCGATTACCCGCAAGCTCATGGCCGTACCAGGTAGCACGCACGGTTTGTCCCGCATAAGCGGGGGCTGCGAGAACAATAAGGATTGTCGCAATCTGAAAGCGCATGTCGTCGAGCTCCATTCTTGAATTCAACTTTGCGTAGCGGTACCCGAGAAATTCGGTCATTGAGCGACCGCAATGGGGCCCAATTGGCAGGATCGTGGTCATTTGATGCAAATGGCCGCCTATGGCGGCCTTTGCGAAGAGCGGGTCTACAGGATAGCGGACGCAACGGCCCTCAAGCACCAGAACAAACTCGACGTGTGATGAGGAAGCTAGGGAGACACCTTGTGATTTGCGCAAAGCCCGCATCGCGACCCTTCACCGACAGCCCGAGATATTCGGCGGCAGCTACTGAGGATGAGCCGTGTTATCGACCGCCAAATAGCCGCCTGAAAAGGCCACCTCGTCTTGGCCGCTGGGGAAAGGAGTCGGCGTAGTAATTTTTGTACTGCGCGGGAAGATTTGGGTCTCTTTGAACTCGCCACTTTACCCTCGCCGCCCGGAGTAAGGCCAGCTAACAGAACCTGCGTGTTCTTCAAGCCAGTTTTCGCAACCAGCGCATAAAGCGTGGCCGCATTCTGCGGTGAGAGGCGTACGCAACCATGCGAGGCGGGCTTACCGAGCCGCTTTACCTCGTGGGTGCCATGAATGGCGTGGCCGTCTTTGGTGAAGAACACAGCATGCGGCATAGGCGCGTCATCCCACTGCCTGCTGTACCAGATCTCATTCATCGAGCGGGCAGTGTAAGTTCCCGAAGGTGTTGTGTATCCTGACAAGCCAGTTGAGACTGGCCATTCATACAGTTGCACGTCATCCAAAAAGACGGCCATCTTCTGACTGGCTTTGTCGATGTTGATCAGCACGGTGGATCCGTTCGGGTTCGTCTCTTCCGAAGCGCCAGGAGTTGCCGATACTTCCGCCTTCTCGCCGCACACATTGGCATTGTCATTCCAGGCCATGCCGGCCGTGTCACAATCGTCTCTCGTCAGTGGCTGGCCTGCGGTGTTCGCCACCTCTGCTGGACCTCAGGCATGACCTCTGCTGCTTGAGGGGCTGCCTCACACACATTGGCATTGTCATTCCAGGCCATGCCGGCCGTGTCGCAATCGTCTCTCGTCAGTGGCTGGCCCGCGGTGTTCGCCACCTCTGACTGGACCTCAGGCATGACCTCTGCTGCTTGAGGGGCTGCCTCACACACATTGGCATTGTCATTCCAGGCCATGCCGGCCGTGTCGCAATCGTCTCTCGTCAGTGGCTGGCCTGCGGTGTTCGCCACCTCTGCCTGGACCTCAGGCATGACCTCTGCTGCTTGAGGGGCTGCCTCACACACATTGGCATTGTCATTCCAGGCCATGCCGGCCGTGTCACAATCGTCTCTCGTCAGTGGCTGGCCTGCGGTGTTCGCCACCTCTGACTGGACCTCAGGCATGACCTCTGCTGCTTGAGGGGCTGCCTCGCACACATTGGCATTGTCATTCCAGGCCATGCCGGCCGTGTCACAATCGTCTCTCGTCAGTGGCTGGGAGACGCTACACACGTTTGCCTGCTCATCCCTTGCCATCTCGGCTTTATCGCAATCAACCCGCGTTAAGGGCTGCGTCGAGACATCTTCGGCCTGCGCTTGATTTGCGAGGAGATTGCCGATGAGCAGAACAGTCAAAGCAGCGAGTCTCACATGCCAACTCCTTGAATAATGGAAGGGCGCTATCGAATCTTTGCCATGGCTCAGAATGCCAGGGAGGCGTCACTACGCTGTTAACGCTACCCCTACACTCCTTGTTCGCTCACGGAGACGAAATCGCCTTAGCACTCCTTCATCGAGGCTATGGCCTTCGCAGCTTCAGCGTTGGAGTTGTATTTGCCCAATACCTTGTAACGGATCTTGTCGGTAGGTTCGGCGGTGGCGATCGTGCAGCCCTTCAGTGTATTGTCAAAAATGATGTAAAACGACTCTGCGGCCAGGGCTGGGGCAGTAAAGATCGCGACCAGCACCGCCACGATGAGATGCTTTTGCATGTCGGTTCTCCTTGGCGGAGCCTCCTAAGCCTAGTCATGCGCCTAGGATAGACATTCGTGAGGAGTCTTATTCTTACAAAGACTCAGTGACTTCCAAAAAACAACGGAGATGTGGCCGGGGCCTAAGTTCGTGGGACGGCCTGCCAAATTCGAAATAACAGTGGATGGTGCACCGTTCGAGGTCCAGGCGGGCACCACGTCCGCTAACATAGCTCCTTCAGCCGGCAATGAAGAGTGGGTGTATGCCGGAAGTCGGGGGAGTTTAGGACATGACCCACTCGAACCTAACGGTCGAAGTGCAAGGCGCTCACATCCTCGTTTTCCTACGAGGCACCTGTTTCAAAGCAAAATATCGGAAACAAGAAGCTCCTTGGCTCGGTGTAGAGGAGTACGGGCCGGATGATCCCGGAGCCGCAATCACCTTATCCGAGTTCCGAAGCCTCGCCTGGGCAGCCGCCAATGAGGCGGCTCACCAGCTAGGCTGGATCAAGAGCTGCGACGAATTGCATAGGGCAGCGCAACGCACAGTTTGATGTCTGCACGACACGCGCATTAGTGTACGCGACGTCGGCCTATCGGCAGAGGCTGCGATCCCGCTGTTTCATATCCAAGTGAAAGTGAACAACGGCGGCCCTGGGCCTGGCGGTTCACAGGGTCGGACTAGATACCCGCTGTGGCCACGCCATCGCCACGATCTTTTGGCCCAAAGTGGACCATTGTCCGCCATCCAATCTCCAAAACGCCTTGCATTTCCCAGCGTGTGGCTGGCGGCGTGCCAACAGCCCACAGTGCTACCCACACGTCCGCCCGCCGAAGGAGTGTTCTGACGCCCAGCCAGCGCGCGCCGAGCGCCCGAGAAAGTGCCCATGTCCGCTTTTAGCGAGAAGCCGACAATGCAAGGCAAGATTGCGGTGTGAGCGGCGTACCGGAGCCCTCGCCGACGCTCCGCAAATGTGGTCTCTGTCCGTTCGATTGTGCTGAGAAGCGGCTCGTGACGAAACCGGCAGTACCGTCGCCGTGATGTCAGCGCTGTGCATTTTGAGTTTCGCGCGCTCTTCCGTAGCGGGGATCCGCCCGGAACGCGCGTCGGTTGGCGCACACGTTGGCCCAAAGCTGTGCTATAGAGCTTGCGAACTAATGAGGAGAAAGATCATGGCCAAAACGATTGCCAGGAGAAAACGTGTTGTTCGTCGGGATTGGACGCGCGCCGACGTTAAAGAACTAAGACAGCACTCAAGAAACAAGACGCGCGTCAAAACCATCTCTAGAGCGCTCAAGCGTACCCCCGGTTCCCTGAGACAAAAGGCCCGTGCACTCGGAATTCCGCTTGGCCATCGCCGCCCCAAGAAGAAGCGAGCGATATAGTTAATCGTCTGACGCTTTGGTTCGCGTCATCGGAAAGTCTATCTTCAGTCTTCAAGTCACTTGGCAATGCTCCCGCGGCCCGTCGGGCACGGCCGAGACGCGTAGGGCGAACGAAATGTTGATGGTCGCATGAACGAGCAGGAAGCAAATCTCCGATTCACCGCCGATTCGCGCGCGTTGGCTGAGAGCCTCGCCGGCTACCGCGAACCGAGTTGTGCACGTAGTATTTTTGAGATCGTGATTACGGTCTTGCCGCTTGTTCTCCTCTGGCTCCTGATGTGGGCCTCCCTCGAAATTGGGTACTGGCTTTGCTTCCTGCTTTCCGTGCCTGCAGCTGGCTTTCTCGTGCGCCTATTCATGATCCAGCATGATTGCGGCCATGGATCGTTTTTCCGTCAGCGCGGCGTGAATGACTGGGTTGGTCGGGTAATCGGCGTCGTGACCTTAACGCCTTATGACTTTTGGCGACGGACGCACGCTATTCATCATGCGAATTCGGGTAATCTCGATCATCGCGGAATTGGTGACATCGATATGTTAACGGTGCGCGAGTATCTGGCGTTGTCCCGATGGCGCCAGCTCCTGTATCGGCTGTACCGGCATCCGCTCATCATGTTCGGCGTTGGTCCGGCGTATCACTTCGTCTTGCGGCAACGACTCCCGCTTGGATTGATGCGTAGTGGTTGGCAGCCCTGGCTGAGTACGATGGCGACGAACATCGCAATCGTGATGCTTGTCACGATGATGATTTGGCTGGTCGGCGTTGGCCCATTCCTACTTGTGCACCTACCAATAACGTTTCTCGGAGCTTCCATCGGCGTTTGGCTGTTCTATGTTCAGCACCAGTTCGAAGACACCTTCTGGACCCATGATAGCGGCTGGAATTTTCACGAGTTGGCGCTGCGCGGGAGCTCGCACTATGACTTGCCGCCTGTCCTGCGCTGGTTCACCGCCAATATCGGCGTGCACCACGTCCATCATCTATGCAGCCGAATTCCATACTACCGATTGCCACGAGTGTTACGAGATCACCCGCAGCTCGCTGCCATCGGGCGTCTTACCCTATTGGAAAGCGTCAAGTGTGTACGGATGGTTCTCTGGGACGAGGTTCGGCAGCGGGGAATCTCTTTTCGCGACATGCACGCCATAGCTCGGGCGCCAAGTGCGCACCCCTCCTGAGTACAGATGAGTACAGAGTCAGACGTCCGCTACTTGCACTTAGCGGACAAGTGCTTCGACCTGCTGTCACGTCCGCTAATGACCCAAAGCGGACTTTGCTAATGACCCAAAGCGGACTTTCTGGCGCTGCTTCGGCGAAGAAGGAATTTGGTGCAACTCTTGCGCGCGGGACGATATTAAGCGCGCTGAGCTTGCAATATAATAAATCAGGTCCCATATCTCTATTTACTGGCACGGCGGTCAGCGACCATCGCTAGCCAGTTTCACCCCCCGAAAATCTACAAAGGAGAAAGTCTCATGGACTGGAACCGTGTTGAAGGAAACTGGAAGCAGTTCGCAGGCAAGGTCAAAGCGAAGTGGGGCAAACTCACTGACGATGACCTAACTGCATCAATGGCCGCCGTGAGCAGCTCGAAGGCAAGATCCAGCAGCACTACGGCTTAGCCAAGGATCAAGCTCGCAAGGAAGTTGACGATTGGTTCGCGTCACAAGGCTTTTAAGTGCAAGGATGCTCCTCAGGCCCGGCCTTGTGCCGGGCTTTCTTTTTTGGCGGCGACGTTGTTGTCCGGGAGGTCGATTTTCACCTGCTGCAAAACCCCCGTAGGAGTTGCGCAGCAGTCGCGTTGCGGTGACCTCGGCCTTGGCTCGAACACCTGCGAAGCAGGAGCCGCTAATGGCACTTAATGGTTTCTCGGACGCGCGCATCGCGAGGTCCGGTCGGTCGGATGTCCAGAGTAAGAATGCCTTCCACTAACTAACGCTGACCGCACTGATCTTCCGGCTTAGAAAATCAGAAGGCGGCTGTCGAGGATGGACCTGCTGCGGTGGTTGCTGAGGCGGCTTGGGTTGAGCGGCGCCCAGTAGTCGATCTTCGATCCCGGTGACCATGAGAATGGCTCAAGATGTGACCGTAGACTTTGAACTTTGCTGTCGTGCTCGCTCTTAAGTTGTTCGATTAACTGATCGAATTGACTCCGGACTGGTTTAATTTCGCTCACAATCATGTTGGCCCGATCTTGCAAGTCGCCACGTATATCGCGCATGAATAAACCCTTATTTTTTAAGCCCTCACTTTCGCTCCAATGATCCCGGCCGTGGATCGTTCCACCAAGTTTTTTCCGAACCTGAATTTCGAAACGACGTGACTTTTCAGCAACAAAATCGTGTCGACTTGGTCGCTCGCGCCTCTCGCTGACCCTTCCTGCCAATGCGTTAGCCTCGCTGGGGATTGGATCGGGGGGCCTAGTCCATGCAACAGCATCAGCTTGCCGGCGAGGCCGACCGGCGCGCTCCATCTTGGTACCCGGCGAGGGGAGACAAACGATCGGTCCATTGGCGCATCGCGGGTCTCCTCAATGTTACCGCGACGGCATCGGGAGTGCAGCATGCCTGCGACAGCCCTTCAGAGCCCCTTGTTTCTCGAAGCGTCTCGAACGATTGTCAGATGCTATATCTGACTATCTATTCTAAGTCCGCATCCGCGGGGGGATCGGTCGGCATTTCAAGATTTCGCGCAAGGCCTTGGGCATGGCGGACATTGACAATGCTTCATCGCCAAGGGCGGCTGTGCAGCACCTCAGTTTTCTAAAAATCTAATTATGCTGCCCACAATGTCGTTGCTTGCAGCATCATCCCATGGCCCTTGGTTGCTACGCGGGAGAGGAGCTTCAGGGACCTTCTTGGCACTCCTCGGGTAAGCAAAGCCCATACTATCGCCAAACAGCGCAGTCGCCATACGCGCATCATGGCCATATAGGTCGCCAAAATTGGACATCGAGCCGTCGTCATTCACCCACAAAGTGAAATACGTGATGTGAACTGGAATCTTGCGGCTCAGTGCAACATGCTGGTCGTAGCCGTTCTGGATCGCCGATTCCACGCGTGCCGCACTCCAACCCTGGTCATAGTCGAGCAAAATCGCAGCAAGCTCGTCCGGATTCTGCACGCGCACACAGCCATGGCTCTCTGCCCGAATCACTTTGGCGAACAATTCCTTCTGCGTGGTGTCGTGCATGTACACATCGTGCTTGTTGGGAAACACGAATTTGACCCTGCCCAGTACGTTGTCTGGCCCCGGAGGTTGGAAGATCTCTAGATTGCGGATGTCGACGTGATTCCAATCAATCGTTCCAGGATCGATTTCCTGGCCACCATATCTGATACGAAGGCCATGCCGCCGGAAGATCGAGGTGTTCCAACCTCCACCGCCGAAGAACCAAGGTGTTTCTTCGCCGAGATAAGGCCTGATCTCCTCGACCTTGATCGAGGTCGGCACGTTCCAATAGGGGCCGAACACGACCTCCTGCATCTCGTCCGAGAAGATGGGGGTCTGTGTATCGGGCTTGCCTACGACCACGCGGCTGGCCTGAATGACCGTGCCATTCTTGATCACCCGCGCTATGAACTCCGGCACGTTCACTTGTACGTAGAGCGAACCAAGATCGTGCGGTAGCCAGCGCCAGCGCTCCATATTCAGCAGGATCAGCCTTTGCGTGGTCAACTTCTCTTGCGCTTGACTTTGCTTATTAAGTGCCCGCCGCGTGCTTGCGCCGACGATCCCGTCAGGAGCAATGCCATGCTCCGTCTGGAAGCTTCTTACGGCCTCATGAAGGAGCTCGTCGTAGAGACTCTCGTTTCCGTCGTCTGAAGATACTTCAAGCCGCTTTCTGAGCACGGCAACTTGCGCATGCTCTACCCCCTTCTTGAGCACCGGACCCTCGGGAATGATGATGCCGGGTTTAGGAGTTTCTGCCTCACGCCTTATCTCAAGCAACTTCTGGCGAAGGGCCTCAAATTGCGGCTGACTTGGGTGAAAGCTCCGCAAATAGACTGCGGGATCCCCCCGACTAGCCATCGTATCCAAGATCTCCAAAGGATCGGGCAGGGCAAGCGTAGGATCGAGAGTTCTTTGACAGGCGTGCAGGTTTTATCCTGCCGCCACGCGCATCTTCCACGTAGCGAAGCACGGCCAGACTGATCTTGACCTCGGCGTCGGCCAGCCCATCGACCGAGGTAACGTCATCGGGACCGAAGCCGCCCGGTTTTGGGAGTTCATAGTCGGCGGCGTGAAGGCCATACGCATCCGCTCTGGCAATTTCTTCCATGACCGACTTTGCTCCGTCGGTAAGGCCGTTGTCGTCAACCCAGAGAACTGGCTTCGTCGGAACTGAGTAGTACTCGACAAGAGTTCCTTGCTCGCGTTTCCGCCGCTCGCTAGCGTTGAGGGGCGTGGAAAGACGGTTCTGAATGGCAATGCGGATGGGTTCTATACGGGTGATTAGCGTCGTGGGTGCGTTGGGCTCGGCCGTGTGCGGGTGTGAGCTGGCGAGGTATACGGCGTCAATTACGGGGGGCGCTTCTTGCTTGCCCGAAAGGAAAGCGACGCCCGCTGCAGTTATTAGGGCGACCACCAAGAGAGCGCCACCAAAGATGACCCACTGACTACGACCGGCGAATTTCGGTTTTAGGATGAGCCCACCGGCCCCGGGTGACTTCCCCAGCAACGCTCTGGCCTGCCTAAGCCAGTTCCTAACAATTATGTTCGTGGTGTTCGCATGCCTCAGCATATGAGTTGTTGCGCGCGACCCGATCAGCGGAGCGCGTCTGGTCGGTGCTCGATAGCCATTCTTTGAAAAATCGCGGCGCGTTAATGCGTAGGCGCGCGAGAGATAGTGTTGACACAACCGTTTGAGCCGCGCGGTGTGTTCGGCTAGTGAAGGTGTTACGTGCGTCCCTAAGAAAACGGCATAGGGGGTGCCAATAGATGCAGGGTTGACCGGTAATTCGTCCAAAAAACGTCTACCCGCATCAGTTATGCCGATTTGCTCCTCGGTGGATACGATAAAGCCGAGAGCCTTGAGCTTTAGCAAAGCATCAAGAACGACACGACCTGTAGGTGCAGACTTTGTGTAGTCGCGGGAGATATAGGCGACGAGCGACGTCTCTGTGCAGGGTGCAAGTCCGCTAATGACCCGCAGGACTAACCAAGCGAGTTCGTTCCTTGAATTCAGAGTATCTGAGCGCCTGCGCGACCCCCGACCGCATAGTGTCCCCAAGGTCTGCCGTTCTGGCTATATCCCTACTATCTGGCAACGCGATGGCCAATGCGCCGGTTCCGTCGAACAAGTCCAGAGGATCCGAATGGCGACATGTCAGCTTTTGACACTTAGCCTTGAAAAAGGCCGCTACGGCGCTACGGCCAAAAAGCGGCCTTGCTGTTTCCACCTTAATGCCAAGAAATTGGTGCGGGCTGCTGCTAGACCCTGCACGGGGGAGGGGGAATCGCAACGGTAGCGTGGCTTCATGGGGCGACCCAAGCTCAGTCCTGATGTCGCAAGCTTGAGCGGGAGATATCCTGCTGGCGTCTTGGAAAACCCCAAGCCGATCGCGCAGCGATTTGCCCATTCGGCGGATTTTCGGGAGGCAAGTCTGCGCGTAGCCGATCTGCCAACCTCGCAGCCACAGCCAGCTCTGCCGAGTGTTGAAGCGCGCGAAGCGACCGCTTCGACGGGAAGCCGATCGCCCGTCCGTGCGCGTTGGCTGACTATCAGTCTCGTTGTCGCCGCGCTCCTTCCGAGCCTCATTCTCGGAGCCCTTTGGCTCGGCTCGACCGACAAGACCCAGCCGCCCTGCGGCACAAGCTCCTGAGCCACAGATTTTGGCTGGCTCAGCCGTGCTCACGGCCTCTGCCAAGATCGAAGCCGACGCGGGCGAGACCGTGAGCTTTGCCATCGCACTCGATGGCACCGATGGCGTCCCGTCTCGCAGCATCATCGCCATAAAGGGACTGCCGCAACACAGCAATTTCTCCGAGGGCCGTCCTTTTGGCGACGGCGAATGGGTGCTGAAGCCTGATCAGATCGGCGATTTGCATCTTGTTCTGCCGGCCGGAGCGACCGGCGAGTTCAAACTTGGCATCGTGCTGATTGCTCCCGACCACCAGGTGATTGCCGAGGCTGACACGCTGCTTGCGATAGCACCCCAACCCGCCCCGCCCGGGCCGGCTGTCGGCGTGGCCGGCAACATTGCTTCGCCTAGCGAACCAGCCGCAACGGCGGTCATTTCGGACGGCAGTGAAGCTGCGGTGGCGGTTGCCCCGGACCCGGAAATCAGTGAGGACGCTGAGCCCACAGAGGCAGCGATCGCCACGCGCGGCGTCACTCAACCTGAAAATGTCGACAAAGGGGCGGAACAGGCGACCACCCCGGCGAGTGGCGCCCAACCCAACATGCTCGGGCAGGCCGAAACCGGCGAGACGGGGCTGGGTACGGTTGAGCCGTCCGTCTTCGTCAATCTACGAGATCGCCCTTCCTCGTCGTCACCCGTGCTTGGCGTGGTCGCCAAGGGCACCAAGCTTCCGGTTCTCGATCGCAAGCGCGGATGGGTCCAGGTGACAGACCCTGCGAGCGGCAAACAGGGCTGGATCTATGGCGGCCTTCTCGCCGGAGAGGCGAAGCCGCACTACCGCAGAAAGCGCGCGGCTCCCGCGGACGCGGAAACCGAGATGAATTCGGAATCGTTTTGGGGCAGAGTAGGGCGCTGGCTGACACCGGGTTAGTTCAGCTTGCCTTCAGCGCCTCGATGCCTTGGCTGTACGAGAGAGATCGCGCGGTCTACTTCGCCCTTTTTGCGGAACCGCACTGGCCCGCCTCCTTGCATGTCTCTTCTCGCAAAGACCGAGGCGTGGTCATGACGACAAAAGAAAGCCCGGTGAGGATCCCGGGCTTAAGGGTTCTGAGAGCTACGCCGGTAGCCCTTCATTTTGAACCTATGTCGCTCGACGAGCGTGACCGGCCTTCTTGTAAGCTTTGTATTCTGCTTTGCACTGCTTCATCAGATCACGGTGCTCACCCGCCATCGGGTGAGTTTTGAGCCCCTGCTTGCAGATTTTGCGAGCACCGGCATTAGCGTCGGTGGAGGCTAGTCCGACGACGAGACTTGAGCTCGCCAGGACCAGCGCGAGTGCTAGTGCAATCTTCTTCATTGGGTACTTACTCCCTACTGTACAAAGAGTGGCCTGCACCACGCGGTACGGGGGACAGGCACCGGGCCTAACCAGCCGCGCAGTTGGAAGGCATCGACTGGCTATCAATAAAACGGATCCGACTAGCGTAGGTTCCAAAAGCGACAGCGGCCCGATGCGCCAACATCGCCCCGTCCGAACAGGGCTGGAGGCAGCACCGGGCCTAACCAGTCGGAGGAAGACGCCATCCTTCTCGACTGGCTATTCGAGAAACCAAGGCGGTGAGCCGATGTTCCAAAAGCGCACAGCGGCCCGGCGCGTCTCCGAATGCAGGAGTGAAGAGCGGTGCCGGGCCTAACCATCCACGGGGTTACCGATCCGCAGATGGCTAAGCGGATAATGAAGCGTTCAATCGAACGTTCCTACAGCGCGTGATGAAGCGGCCCGGCGCTGTCTCATGCACAGTGGAGAGCATTAGGCACCGGGTCCTAACCAGCCGGCGGAGACCCACTCTTCCGACTGGCTACAGGAAAACGGGAGCGATAGCGTGATGTTCCCCCAAAAAGGGCTCGGCAATGAACTCGACTGAGCAGCTCACTATAGATGCACCTGTCATCTTCAAACCGCTCGATCAGCCATCACGCTACAAGGGCCTTCACGGCGGCAGAGGCTCAGGCAAGAGCTGAGTTGCTTTCCGGAGATGACGTTTTTAAGGGCGGCACTTTGGGATTTGATTTGCAGGAAGGCACATCACTCGATGACGCCAAAGAAAGGCCAAAGGACCTCCATCGGCACAAAATCTATCACCATCGATGCAGATCAGGGGCTTGTCACAATGGACCTTGGCACTTTTCCCCATCACGCAGGCCACGGAAAATGACAGCTTCGAGGGCAAAGCTTGGAAAGGCCAAATAGACCGCAACTCCTGGTCCGGGTTCATAGCTCCACGCGGCCACGTCCCAGGTAATGTCAGAGTCGACCTTACCTGCAAGTCTGCGAAGTCCTGATTCAGCGGGGATCGGCTCTGCGGTCCAAGGCGGCTTGAAGCGGAGAACCATCAGGCGGCGAGAGTGACCAGCGTGCAGGTGCGTTTGAGCCGGGGTGCGGCGCCGACTACGTAGACAGTCGCACCGGCCGGAATGACCGCGAGCTGCTCGGCAAAGCAGACGAAACAGACGACCGTGCCATCAGGCTTTTGCCATGCCGTTCTGCCGCTCGGTCGCCAACCCAGCTTACGTGCGGCTTGATCAGCGTCGTTGATAGCCGCGGCGAACAGATACTCGACTGAACTCTCCATGCCCGGGGTATAGCACAAAAGGAAAGCCCCGCAGCAGGGGAGCGCGCGGGGCTTTCTGTATGTCCGGTCAGCCTGGTGCAGCGACCCACCGGGTCTAGCTTGAACGCGGCTTCTGAGTTCGGGTTCCTTCACCCGGTCGGCGAACGCCCCTACCGTTGGCAAGTCGTAGCGGCCGGAGGTCGGAAGGCTGCCGGCCTGCGCTTCTTCGGCTGCCAGCGGCAAGAAATAATGTGGGCAGGAAAGGTGGCAACTTAAGAAGCGACAAGAAAAGCCTTAATATTCAACAATATATGCTGGCAATTGGTGGATGGGGAGGGATTCGAACCCTCGAAACGCTTGCGCGTCTGCCGGTTTTCAAGACCGGTGCCTTCAACCACTCGGCCACCCATCCATCGTTGGTTTACAACGGGTTCCATAAAACAAAATAGGAAACCTTCCCACCGATTTCCCACCGCGCTGCAATACCTTGGGGACTAATGCACCGTCCCGCCCGAAACTGTCGCCTTCCTGACGTCCGGCCCTTTACCTTTTGCCGATAGCTTCTGGATGGCCTCTGCCAGCGCAGCAGCGTTACGCCGAGTCATCACAACGGCAGTATGAAAGCTGACCTCGGTTTCACCTACCTGGCCAAAGACAATTCGCACGGCCCTAGGGCTGACTTTCACCACAAGTCTATCGGTGAGAACACCGGGAACTCGCTGCCAATCCTTATCGCCTTTCATTTCAGCACCCCCGCAATTGCATCGGCCGCCGCCTTGTCAGCGCCGTGCATCAAGTGGCCGTAGACGTCCAAGGTGATCGCCGCCTTGCTGTGGCCGAGGCGGCGGCTAATGGTGAGAATGTCGACGCCCGCGTTAATCAGCATCGAGGCGTGAGTGTGCCGCAAGCTGTGAAACTTTTTGTCGGGCAGAATGCGCCACCATGCCTTCGTTACGTTGCGCGGTCGTAGCAACCCGCCGTCAACGGTGCTGAGGAGGCGTCGCCGATGCAAGAAATCATCGTGGGGATCTGACACGGGGCTTGATCCCTCGCGGGGCTACCAACCAATTCTATCACGCACAATATCGAGTTCAGAGGCGATTGGCGCAGGATACGAAACCGCGTTACCGCCCGGGGCCGGAGCTACGCCTTGGCCACGTCACTGCTCAAACAGAGCGGCGCAAACGCTATGGTATGCATGTAGGAGCCCGATGACGAGGCTAGTCAAGAAGTCCCGCTAAGGGCCGCAAAGTGGATATCTCGTCGCGGAAACGAAATGGACGTCGGTTCCGTCCAAATGGGAGGAAACATGAGCGAAGACACCAGGGAGAAATATCTGAAGATCGCGCTCGTCGTGTTCGGCGTAATCTTCTTGCTGATTTATCCGCTGGGCCTCATCTGGCCGTCAGGTTGGATCTGGCATGGCGGGCAGGGCGCCTATTACCTGCAGATGATCTGCGGGATCTATGCGGTGCTGGGCATCTATTTGATCACCGCGGCAAGCAACCCTGGCGAGAACCGCAGCCTCATCTCGTTCACCATCTGGTCGAGCGTCGTGCACGCGGCGATCATGGGGACACAGGCGCTTTACGACAGTCGAGAGTACGGCCATCTCGTGGGCGATGTTCCGGCCCTGCTCTTGGTCGCGGCCGTTTTGTGGTTGCTCTCTCCAAAGGGGGAACGGTTCATCGGGGCGACTGCCTAAGACGGCGCTCGCCACACAGGACAAATGCATGCTGTGTGATGCATGCTGTGTAATGTCTGCCCTGGCACTTAGCAGACATCGACGCGGACCCGCTTTATGTGCTTTCAGGGGTAAAGCGGACATCCCTAACTCGCTCCGGTGATGCCGGCACGATTGAATTGGACCAACATTAATGGATGCAGCACTACTTCAAAATCTGATAACCGGAGCTGGGTCGAGTAGCCAGCTTGTTGGCGGATTTGTCGTAGGTATGTTGTATGCCGTAATCGGTCTGCTCAGCGCTACAGGAAGCATTGTTGTCTTTCGGCGCATTTTCCAAGGAAGGTGGGAACAGATTTTCTGGTCCTCGTACCTTGTCGTAATTGCCGCCTTCTACCTGAGCTTCGCTGCCTATTTCGGGGCTTCGGCCGAGGCTTGGCAAACGGAAATGGTCTTCGTTGTCGTTACTCTTGCTTGTGCTGTGGGTGGGCTGTTTTACCGACCTGCCATCGCGTTTGGCTTTGCGATGCATGGCCTTTGGGATATAGCCCATAGTCTGTTCGGCTCTTCACTCTTCGGGCTGCCGATGACGGAAATTCCCCTGGGTTACGGCATGTTTTGTTTGACGTTTGATCTTACGGTTGCGGGTTATCTTATGATGAGTGACACCGCATGGGACGAGCCGGGCAAGTTCGACCCTTATTTCTGGCGCAATCGACCGTGATTTCCGCAATCATGGTCGGCGCTAGCTCGAAACGAGCCCGTGTCCACTGATGACACATAGCGGACGTGCAAACCGCGCTGATGGATGTCCGCTTTGGGGGGAATAACGGACATGACGCGGACGTGACGCGATGTCCGCTAATGACCCAAAGCGGACATCGCCGCAGCTTTTGGATCGAGACCGTGTCAACGTGCGGCTTGAGGATGACTGCCTGCCTTTGAGGAAAGATGAGAATGCACACGCTCAAACAGGGCAGAACGAGACTCACGTCCTCGCATAGATCTGCCCTCCACTCGCCTCCAACCTGGCGTGTGGCAACCGGCATAAAATCGACTATCGCAAGCGTAAGTACTGGACCCGTTTCGTGAAAATAAACGAGTGTTGCCCTCTATTCCCCCTTAATGGTCAAACAAAGCGCCTCTGCCGATGAGCTAAAGGAGTGTCGTTTGACTAGGTTCGCGAGGGCTGTCGAACGAAGGAATAATTCCCATCCGGGGCGGATCTCTGGACGCGTCTCGGTGATCGTACCGACATTGAACGAGGTTGAGAACATTGACGCATTAATAGCGGCCATTCTCGCACAAGCTAGCGATGACCTTGATCTTGAGGTGCTCGTTGCCGATGGAGGGTCTACGGACGGTACCATCGGCAACGTTATCGGGTGGGAGGCAAAGGCACCTGTTAGGCTGATCAAAACCGGTGGCAAACAGGGATTGGCAGGCGACGTACTTACGGCCGCCGCGCAAGCAACCTCCGACACGATCGTCGTTATGGATGCGGATTTCAGTCACGCGCCAGAATCTATTCCGCAGCTGGTTGCGCCGATTCTCGCCGGAACAAACGACATGGTCGTGGGCAGCCGTTATATGGCCGGTGGATTGACGCCAGATTGGCCATTGCGGCGTCGGATCTTTTCGCACATTGGCGGAGCGTTAGCTTGGCCACTGACAAACGTTCGGGACCCCATGTCGGGGTTCTTTGCCGTCCGTCGCACTCGTCTCCTGGCCGTAGATCCATGTGCTGCGGGATTTAAGATTGGCCTTGAGGTCATGGCCGTCGGAGGGGATGGGCTTCGCGTGACCGAGGTTCCGATCACCTTTCCAGACCGCGCGGGTGGCAAATCGAAACTCGATCTTGTCCAAATGGCCGCATTTGGACGACGACTGATGGTTCTGGCTGGTGGCACGGTGTCTCTTGGCAGCGCAGCGCGCTTCGCCACCGTCGGCGTGCTGGGCGTAGGCATCGACTTTTTCGCGTTCATGATTTTGCTGGCAACTGGCGCAGGCCTCATGGTGGCGCATGTGGCCAGCTTTGTTGTGGCGACTATCTTCAATTACGCGCTCAATTCACGATGGTCGTTTGCTGAGTCTCGGCATATTTCGCGTCAGTCCGACTGGGGCCGATATGCCCGCTTCCTCACCATTTGCCTTCTCGCCCTTTTCCTGCGTGGCGGTATTTTGGCGACCGCGGTAATTGACTGGAATTGGCCACCGAAGGCAGCCATCCTTCTGGCCATCGCTTCGGCAGCGATCGTCAACTACCTCGGAAGTGCGTTCTTCATATTCCCCCCGGTGAACCCGAGTACCTCGCGCAGCGTACGATGGCGCGTCCTTGCGCTAGGTGTCCTCGCCTACGTGGTACTTTTGCGTTTCGTCTTTCTTGGCAATCTGAATCTGCTGCCCGAGGAAGCGTATTACTGGAATTACTCGCAGCACCTCGACATCGGCTATCTGGACCACCCGCCGATGGTCGCCTGGATTATCTGGCTCGGAACGCAACTGGCGGGCAACACCGAATTTGGCGTCCGGATTGGAGCGTCCATTAGCTGGATGGTCGCAGCCTTTTTCTGCTTCCAATTGACGCGAAACCTCTACGGCAAGACGGCAGCCTTTGTCGCAATATTGATGTTTTGCATGTTTCCGTTTTTCTTTGCGACCGGACTGCTTATGACACCGGATGCTCCCCTGACGGCGTCTTGGGCAGGCGTGCTGTATTTTTTGGAGCGCGCGCTTCTTGGCGAGCGCCGGGAAGCCTGGTTAGGTGTCGGACTTTGTGTGGGTCTGGGCATGCTGTCAAAGTACACGATAGCCCTGCTTGGCCCGGCCACCCTCCTTTTTCTATTGCTCGATCCGGGATTGCGGCGATGGCTGTGGCAGCCTTGGCCCTATTTGGCAGTCTTAATCGCTACTCTGGTCTTCTCTCCTGTGATCCTTTGGAACGTTCTCAACGATTGGGCCTCGCTCTCTTTTCAAGGCGTGCGACGACTTCACGAATTGACGCAGTTTTCTCTTCACATGCTGATAGGGTCAGTTCTAGTTCTGCTGACGCCAGTCGGCCTCATAGCCGTAGCACGCACGCTTTTCGCACGAGGCAGTAAGCCTGACGCGAGCTGGCTGGCTGATCGCGCGACGGCATTCATCGCTATCTACACGCTCGTTCCTTTGTCAGCCTTCGTTGCCTTCAGCGTGTTTCACGAGGTCAGGCTGAACTGGACCGGGCCTATCTGGCTTGCCGTGCTGCCGGCGCTCGCGCGGAGAATAGTGACGGCGCAGCCGACGGGATCGTGGATAGCCGCGGGGCACCATCGTCCTTGGTTGGCGACCCTCACGCTCGCACTGCTCACCTATGGTGCGGTCCTGCACTACTTCGTCCTCGGACTGCCCGGCATCGGCCCCAACGTGAACGCGTCTCTCAAGGCGCTCCCAATCGGTTGGAAGGAATTTGGTACACAGATCGAAAAGATAGAAACTGACCTCGAAAACGCCACCGGCAAGGAGCCGCTCCGTGTCGGCATGGATCGGTATTTCCTATCAAGCGAGATTGCCTTTTACGACCCTGATCAAGACGCTGTTCCAGACACCGCCGGACGCAGCTTGTTTGGTTTCGATAGTTTGATGTACGATCGGTGGTTTCCCTCAGCCACCGCGAAGGGTCGCGATATATTACTTGTTAGCAGGGAATCCGGCGGACGTATCGCCGCTAAATCTTTGTCTGAGCGATTTGAGACTTTGGGACCCATCCTAGAACACATCGTCTCCCCCGAAGTCGGCGCCCCGACGATCCGGTTTTTCTACCGTTTTGGCTACAACTATATCCCAACTGCTGTTTCACCTGCCAACACCGCGGGGGCGCGCGTGGAGACCAAGCGCCGCCAACTGGGCACGGCGCCAATTTCGGTCTCCCATGTCGGCGGAAAATCGATGGTGAAATAGCCGCCTGCCAGTCAGGTCCGCTTCTGGCACTTAGCAGACATCAACTTCGATGCTGAATATGTCCGCTTTCGGGGGTAAGCGTTGCTTCGAACGCTGCGCTAGGCTGTTAAGGACCTAGGCGAGCCACCTAGGCACCCTGATTGACTTGTCGCGCGGGGGGTCCCGCGTTTACTCCCCTTCCCATGGGACCCCTCCCTTTTCCAACGGGCTTCCCAAGAGTTGGTGAGCGGGGCTTTCACTACCCCGGCGCGGCGTCGCCTTTAACTGGCGCATTCGTCCCCCGCTCGGTCTTTGATAGATAACTTACTAAACCCGAGTGGCGCGCAATGCTTCTGATCTGATCCATATCAAGATGCCGGTTCGTCGTTTTGATCCAAGCGACCGGAGCGGTTCGTGCGAACGCATGCTGCATAACACACTGCACTGCGTCCTCTAGGCGATCAAAGCGCGTGACTCCGCCAGCTCGCAACTTGGACACTCGCATCCAAAAAACGAAGGCCGGCTGCGTGAGATCATCGCCATTGTCCATATCTAGGATTACGGCCTAGGACTGTTAAGCATCCCCTAACCCGGTCATTTTGGGTCCTAGTCCCACCGCCCTGGGTTCTAGCCCTTCCTGGAGCGGACCTTCGTCTTGCCCTTTTCGGCTTCGACCGCTGCCATCCGCGTTTCCTGGTACGGTCACTGCGGAATCTTACAGGCGATTGTAGTTGTTTTTATTACTTCTTCATGGCCATCGTCGTCATCAGGTACGAAACCAAGACCGCCGCACGTCGGGCATTGACGTTCATTGTCCGTATCTTTGTCAACGACACTATCGCCATTACAGTCTGGACAAGTTTTTATTTTCATGCCTGCTCCTTCTCACCCCTGGTACGGACTGACAGAGCTATCCAGGGGGTCCCTGAGCCAGATTGCTTGTTCATAGACATAGATGCCTTCACGCAGGCTACCACGCTGAACAGGTGATGGTTGACGTCCGCTATTGGCCTTAGCGGACATTGATGGCAAAGCCGAAAGCGGACATGGCCGGTCCGCGCCCTAATGTCCGCTAATGACCCAAAGCGGACATTCCTCACGACCTTTTTGTAGCAATCTGGCGCTACGTACCAGGCCACGGGACAGCGAGCACAGAGCCTCCGATCAGCAGCAGATTGTGCAGGGATGGCAGCAGTTCTGCGTGATCAGCGGATCAATGGCTTGTGCGCAACCAGGACGGTACCGCCCGGCTCCGCCCAGGCACGATCATCCGGCCGCCAAGCAGAGCGTGCGACGTCTCAAATCTGCCACCGTGGCTTGGCATTAGCTTGGTCGAATCACTCAGCTCGGAGGAACATCATGATTTTGGCCCGCTTTCGCCCCGGACTCATTCTCGGCTTCGCTCTCACGCTTGGCGTTGGCCTCGCGAGTTGGCAAAACTCCGCCTTGGCCGGCGTGAGTGAGCAAAGCTACGCAAAGGATGTCCCCTCTTTGAGAAGTGACGCCCGGGCAAGCGGCGCGATCGTGGTGGCGGAGAACGACGGCAAGGACAACGGGGACAACAAGAAACACCGGAGGGGCAAGAACGCCAACCGGGACAACGATGACAATAGGCACGACGATGGCGGCGGCGACAACGGTCATCGGAACGGTGGAAACAACAGCAATTGGAACGACAACGGCAACTGGAAGAAGTACGGCAATACGGGGGACCACAACGGCAATGACGACAACTGGAAGGGTGGAAACAACGGCAACTGGAAGAAGTATGGCAACAAGGGTGACCACGACGGCAACGACGACAACGGTCACTGGAAGGGTGGAAATAACGGCAACTGGAAGAAGTACGGCAATAAGGGGGACCACAACGGCGACGGAAACTGGAGCAAGAACGGCTACCAACATTGGAGCCAGAACCACAAAAATTATGGTAATGGCTGGAGTGGCTACAACAACAATTGGAACAAGAACTGGGACCGGCGTGCCTATGTGCGAAACTGGAATCGCCAGCCTTATTATGGCGAGTTCATCGGCGGCGTCGTTCTCGGATCGATTCTAGCGGCCAACGGCGTAGGCATCGTGCCCTACGCACCCGAGCCCTATCTTTGCTGGTACTGGGCTGATCCGTACATGATCCGCGGCTATTGGGATTATTGCTACTAGACGCGACGCCTTCTCACCTTGATGCCGTAGGGAATCGTCGCCGATACAGGGAAGCGAATGTCCGCTTCTGGCACTTAGCCGACATCGCTTTCCCCGCTCCACATGTCCGTTCTTAGGGGTAAAGCGGACATTTCTGATCCGCTTGCCGATGTCCGCCAATGACCCAACGCGGACACCCGATGCCTTCAGTAAACCGAGGCTCGGTAAAGCGACGAGCGGGCTGCTCCCGTGTCCGCTATTTGGTCGCGACCCACCACATTGCGGGGGCGAGCACGGCCAGGAGGACAATTGGCATCCCTATGAACCACGCCGCGCCGGCATATTCTCCGCTCACAACGCTATAGAGCAGCGCGAGGCCGGACAGAGTAAAGGCTGCCGCGACACCAGCTATGAACGGCTGCTCCTTTACCCATCCCTCGGATGCGAGCCATGGGCCGATCGCAATACCGAGAACAAAACCTCCAGCCCAGCGCACCCACCCTGGATTTGCTGGCACACCTGGATCTCCGCTCAACTGAAACATTGCGTACGGCATCAGAAGAAAGCCAAACCCGTACATCACCCCAATGATTGCCGCCGCTCGTAAAGCCAAGTTCGCGGCATCGATTTTGAGCTCAGTCTTTGCCATTACCCGTACTCTTCCAGGTTGGTTACTGCGGAAAGGGGAACTAGTGCTTCGCGGCAATCTGCTCGCCCAGCCTGCGATGGTGCTCGACAGCCTCGCTGGTGCCGAAGTCGTCCAACTCGAACAGTTGCCTGATCTCGATTTCGCTTTCCTCGTTATGGGGGTTGGGGCAGCGCTTGATCCATTCGATCGCCTCAGCAAGCGATTTACACTGCAAGATCCAGTAGCCCGCTACCAACTCCTTGGTCTCTGCAAATGGGCCATCTATCACTGTGCGCTTGTTGCCGGAGAACCTCACTCGAGCGCCCTTGGAACTTGGCTGCAACCCGTTGCCATCGAGCATCACGCCGGCCTTCACCATCTCCTCGTTGAACTTCGCCATGGCCGAGAGCAGCTCCTCTGAGGGCATCTTGCCGGCTTCGGAGTCCTGAGTTGCCTTAACTATCACCATGAAGCGCATTGTCGTTTCTCCTCTTTGGTTCGGTTCGGAGCTGGATCAATCCTGGCTCTACTGTGACGTCGAACCAAACGCTGCAAAATCGACAGATGCATGACATTTTTTTCGAGCACGGCATACGAAAGTGGTGAACCATCTCGTCAATGCCGTCGGGTTACCACAATGCGCCATTGTCAATACGGCGTTGAGGGCTTGGCTTGCATGACGCGAGCGCCCCTTCTTGTCGCTGTCAGCGCGCTGGATGGCTGTCCTGTCAGTTGCCAGCGTATAGGCACGCAGTAGTGTCACATAAAACCAAGGGGATCGGCAGAATTGCCTGGTTAACCAGAAAGCGACCTACGCACCCAAGGAAACGAACGCCATGTCTCTACTTCAGATTGAGCCACTTCTTGCGGTGGCCGTGGTCGTCGCGACCGCGCTCACTGACGCTGTCTACGTGCTCTTCACCAATGCAGTGGTGAGGCGCCATCGCCTTCCAGCCGCGACATGGAGCAGTGTCTGGTACTTGCTCTCAGCGATTGCGGTCATCTCTTATACCAACCACTGGGTCTATGTGCTGTTCGCAGCGATGGGTTCCTTCATCGGCGCGTACGCTACCATGACCTATCTGCATTCAGGCCCAATCTATCCGCCCCCGCCGGTCGGCTCTGCGCCTCGCTAAACTCCGTGGAGGCAACTTGAGTTTGCTGCTGAACGAATGTCCGCTTATGGCACTTAGCGGACATCAATGCCCATGCTGAGCATGTCCGCTCCCAGGGGTGGAGCGGACATCCCTAATTCGCGCTCTAATGTCCGCTAATGACCCAAAGCGGACATAGCTGCTCCAGGCCTTAGTTCAACGGCGGTACGGATTGCCTGCGAGGCGGCCGAAGCGCACGGCGCGCCGTGGCAGGCAATCATCAATGGCTTGCGTCCTTTGCTTCAGGACATTTGGCGCGGGCTAGAGGTACAAGAATTAGCCACGCCATAAGAAGCGGCAACCCTTTCACTGTGTGCTAAACCTACCGCTTCATTATGGGATCTTTGATGTTGCCCTTAGGCAGGAGATAGCAATGTCTCTGACGCAACTCAAGGACGAGTACCTAGAGGAGGATGGCGTTCGGTTCCTGATGGAGGACGAGGGCGGTAGCACGGTGGCCTGCAGAGTGAGCCACGAAGCACTGCGAGATCATGCCCACCGCATGCATTTTTCCGGTACTGACGGCGCTGTTTTCGAGGCGTATCGCGAGGTAATAGAAGAGATAGCGAGTGAGGCGTATGAAGCTGAAGGACCTTTTGACGCGCACGGTCGCATCCTTGTCACCTCCGAAGCGCTCGCGCGGGTAACGCGCAGTGCCTAGGCTACGCTTATGAAGGCGACCTAACAAAAGTGACCCTTCTCGATAACGGTTGGACAGATGAACAAGCAAAGGGGTTGTTTGATAGCCTCAAGCTTACTGGAGGCGTCCCCGACTGGAAACCGCAACACCGTGGAAAGCTCCAAGACTGGTGCAAGGCCCACGAGCAGGACCCCAACACTATCGACGCCCAACTTGAATTCGTCGCTTGCGAACTTTGCAACACGTACGAAGCGATAGGCATGGCCCTAAAGCAAGCCAAGACAGTCGAAGAAGCAAAGAAAGCAGTCGAGCCATACGTCAGGGCGTTACGGGAAGACCGGGAATGGTTCCGGGTTCTCAAATCTCATCTGGGAGAGAAGGGTTGACCCGTTCCCGCGAGCGTCCTTAGCGAGGCCGCCTTCTAGATCTTTTCTGTCGAGCGGATCTGGCTGCCGCTCCGCCTTCCATATGTCTGAGCTGTTCTTTGCTCAGTGCTTCGTTCTTGGCGTCTCTTTGACCAAGATCGGCGCTTGTCCCGGGGGCGACAGTTTGTTCCGGCCTTGTCGGCTCGTCAGCGCATCGGCTGCCTGGAATGAGGCGGCATAAGAAACTCAGTATGGTCATGATTGCAAAACGCGGCTCGAAATAATTCGTTGCCCAAAACAAGGACCCAGCACCGCGTAGACGATGAACGCGGGGATCGCGGAGAGTAGCGCGAAGATACCGCTGAAAAGGCCGATACCGGCTTCCGGGTTGAAATTGCCGGTCGCCATGTCAACGAAGACCACCGGAATGCTGATCATGGTCAACGGCAGGACGAGCCAGAGCCACCACTGCTTCCTGTTCACGCGACCTTCAGGCGAGAAATAGAATTTCTTGAAGTCCATCGGTGTCCCCCTTTTCCCAGTCGGAGCAGCATAGCTTACCGACGCTCTTGGCAAGGAACGCGCAATTAATCTCAGGGTAGCCCGGTGCCGAAGGCAAGCGCCCTACAAGTGGTTCGAGCGAGTTCACCAACCAGAAGGCTGTCAACTTAGCGAAGCTGCCTGACAGTGGCTTCACGACAACACTTTGATAACGGGATCCCACCATACAGCGGCCGCCATGATGCCGATTTAGGCTCAGGCTCCGTAGCGAAACGTTGTATAAACGTGAACAAGACCGGGCCCTCGGCTAAGGAATTGTCTCCGCACAAGCGCGGCAAAACACAATTCTTCATCCCGCGTCGACTTAGGTGATCTTCAACAGTTGGGCGGATTTGCGTTGCCATGACCGAGCCGTTGAACCATCACGCGGCGCTTGTCTATGTGATGGTCGCTATTTCCTCCGTCGACCGCGCCATGACCGATGACGAATTCGCCCGCATCGGCGAGATCGCCTCCAAGCTGCCGGTATTCGCCGACTGTGACGAGGACGGGCTGGTCAAGACTGCCGAAGCCTGCGGCGAGATCCTGAGCGCCGATGGCGGGCTTCAGCAGGTGCTCCGCCTGGTGCGAGAGGCATTGCCCGAGAAGCTCCGCGAGACGGCTTACTGGGTGGCGCTCGAGGTCGCCGCGGCCGACCGCCTGGAGAGGCCCGAGGAGATCCGCTTTCTAGATATGCTGGGGGACGCGCTCGAGCTCGACCGCATGACCACCGCGGCAATCGAGCGGGGCATCCGCGCCCGTAACACGACGCTGTAGAGCCCCGTGTCGCGGTTACTGGGAAGCGTGCTCGACAGTGTAGGCCGATAGGGGGATAAGATCGCCGGAAGCTAGGGCCTGTACTCATAAATCGAACGCCACGCATCGGCTGATGCGTTTGTTAGACAGCAGAGCTCGCTATGCGGCCGCAGAGGCCGCCTTGTCCCACCCGAGAGCCGCCCCCGCTGAAAATTCCCCACCAGTTTCCCCACCAAAATACGCTAAGTATTTGCGGGGTTCGGGAAGATGCGGCCCGGTTTTCCGCGATAAAGCGGCACTGTCGGGAACGGTAAAACCCTAGGGAAACGGTCGCTGACGCTTTTCAAGACCGGTGCCTTCAACCACTCGGCCACCCATCCAACTAACCAACTCAAATGGTTAGTCGCAACAAAACAGGAATTGCCGCCGATTTGCCGCCGGGGATCCTGAAAATTAGAACACCGGATTGGATCGCGTGCAGTTCAGACTATAGATCACCTTAATCAGCCCTTCCCTCCAAGTTATCAACTTCATGGCACCCGTAAGGCGATTGTGAGGCCGTTTCTCTTGAAGGGTCTCCATGCGTATTCATGTCGCCATCACCCTTGCGGTCTGCTCTCTCGCCGTGTCAAGCTGCTCTCGCTGGTGCTCATGTGCCGCCGAACCGCCGCCATTAACCCCTCAGCAATATGGCCAAGGAAAATACTCTGATCCGTATGGCCCGCCACCTCGATCGAACTCATACGAAGGTGGATATTCAAACTCTTATGACCGACCCTCAAACCCGCATGCAGGGGCGCAAACTGATCCGTATGGAGGGTCGTCGGCATCCAACCCCTACGGGCGAGCGCCAAGGTCGTATTACTAGGGGCGGGGGGCCTTTGTGTTGCCCGCTCTCCGGCCCCGCGGCCATTCGCCCGTCTGGTGATCCCGCGCGGGTTAGGATTGCGGCTTACGCGGTAGCAGCGCCGGCAGCTTAGCGATGTTGCACGCAATTCGCCGCGCCTCGTCCATCGTGAGCACCTTTGCGGTGTCGGCTTCGGCCATGCAGGTTCTCGTGATATTATTGACCGATGTATAGAGGGGTTGTCCTCGCCTTGCTCGCGCTCGTTTGCGCCAGTTGTGCTAAGCCGCCTCCGCGCAATTCTGTTTCCCAAACCGCCTTTTTCCGCACCTCGGACTATCAGACATGGACGTGCCACCAATTGGCAGACGAAGCGAACCTCTTGACGGACGCTCTCGCGGTGGCGACCGAACAACAACCAAGCGCCGAAACCAATAGTAGGGTCGCGCACATCCAACGCTCCAGTGAAGCCGTCCACAACGAGATGGCAAGAAAGAAATGTAAGACGTGAAGGTCCCGAAATCCCTTCGGCTCCTTGCTTCACAGCTTCAGAGCATCAGCAGACCGCGCCGCAAGTCGTTAACCGAATGCCAAAGTTGTGAATTTCAGTTTGATGGGACAAGCGATATGAATGAGGCGAGGCAGGTGCCTCACGGAGGATCCCCCAAAATGAAGAAATACCTGATTGCGGCAGCTCTTATTGTTAGTTTCGCCGCGCCCGCACTCGCTGACGAAATTTTTGTGATGCTCGACATGGACACCAAGAAATGCGTCACGATGAAGGCGATGCCCGGCGATATGAAGAAATACAAGATGCTTGGCAAGTATCCGACGCCAGGCGAGGCCGAGACGGCCATGCTCACGATGACTGAGTGTAAATAAGTTACGACCCTGTGCTGATCGAGACTAGGCCCCGTGTGTGACAGCGCGGGGCCTTTTTCATACAGCGAATTCAGGCGCGAAGTTTCGCCCATTTGCGCTCGAAGCGCCTGACCTTGGGGGGTAGCTCGCCCACATAGTAGATCGTTGCAAGTCGATCTATTGCAGCGACCTGCTCGGGTGAGCGAATGAAAACAACCTCATTGCCGTCAGGCTTAATCCATCCCGCACGCCCATGCGCATGCCAGCCCTGCTTTCGAGCCGCCCTTTCGGCAATGTGCAAATTTGCGGCGAGAAGATACTCAGCAGAAGCGCTCATAGGTCGCAAACCCCTCACCAAAGGAAAGCCCCGCGTAGCAATGCGGGGCTTTTACCACGGGACGAAGTCGCCGGGACAGACGTTGAACGCGGCCGCTGTGGTTAGGTTCCCGTTGGAACCGCAGGGGCTAGCGATGCGTGGCTTGGCGATGCACGCAGCTGCCCAGGCAAAATCTGGGGCCAGTGCTCTCTAAACTTTCGTCCGGTGTGAGGGATCACGTCACAGCGTATCGGCCTGTCACCAGCCAGGGTATACGCGAATTGCAAGTCCGACGGGGGGCCAGACATAGCGGTAGTGCCGTCTCCATCCATTCTTGCGCGGATTGTAAGGCCTGACATAAGACCCCGGCTGTACGGGTGCCACGAGGTTTGGGTCGTCGGGCACTTTCGATCCCAGTCGCGCAGATTTTTGTGATTGACCCGACCCCTCGATTTGCTTTTTGTCGGAGCCTTCCTTCAGCATGAGGTACTTCTCGTAAATCCAACCCTGCTTTGAGGTGGTTGGATCGATAACTTTGATCCAGCCGGATTGTCGGTCGATCACTTTTAGCCTTGTGCCAACACGGTAATATCGAACCGTGGGAGACGACACGGACGCTGCGCTATGTACCCTAGCGGCAAGTGCGACTTCAGCCCAGTGCTCATCGTCGTCAACTTTGTCTTGCTGATCCGCTAGTTCGCTCTGCGACACTAGCCCCGATTTTTCACTCGGTTTCTGCGTCTTCTGATCGACTGAGCCTGTTCGGTCCAAGTCGTTCGGTGCAGCTGGTTTCGCATTTGCTGTCTTGGTAGGCTCTTTTGGCGCTTGGGCTGGTTTCTTAGCCCTGGCCTTTGCAGCCTGTGTAGGTGTGCCGCGAGCTGCGGCGGTTCCGGGCGAAGTTTCATTGTACGCAGCGACTACTTTTGCTCCCGCGGAGGGGCATGTTGGACGCTGCATGATTAGGACGTTGGCCGTGGCCAGTGCCGCCCCAAACAGGCACAGTGATAGCACCGCTCTGTTCATGGGGGATCCCTCGACAACCCCGTCAGCGATGCCGCGTTAGCGAGCGGCATGCCTCAATGACATGTTAGAACGGCGAGGGTTAACCGCAGCTGAAAATGGCGTCGGGCCGATCTGAGCGGCCCTCGAAGTCCGATTTGTGCCTTGAGCGGACGTACTGGGCTGGTGCTTCCTGCTTCCGTTTTGTGCCCGAAGCGAACGTGCGGGGGACCGCAGCTGGCAACTCCCCTTGTAGATTCAAAATCTCGGCTGTGCCATGATCCCGATATGGACCTAGGAGCAGCGCGGAAGGCACTGCCTAAACGGAGCACATTCTCTTCGAAACGCGTCGCGTTTTTCGTCGTAGTGGGTCTGTGCGTTATTGCGGGCATACTCCTGCGCTCGGGTCCGTACTTTACCCAGCCGCAAGTGGAGCAGAATGCGCCGGCTGCGGTTCCACCGTCGCCACCGCCCGCCGCCGCGACGCCTGCCGTGGAAGCGACTGAGCCTGTGCCCCAGCCGCAAGTGGAGCAGAACGCGCCGGCTGCGGTTGCACCGTCGCCTCCGCCCGCCGCCGCGACGCCGCCCGCGCAGAACGCTGTAACTGCGCCGACCGAACAGGCGGAACCGACCGGCGAAACAATCGGCGAGCCTGGGCCCGCTGGCGAGGCGGACGACCACGCCGAGTCCGAGCTACCGGGCTCGGGCATAATTCTGGTCGCCAAGCAGCCCGTCGAAGTGCGAGCAAGTCCGTCCTCCTCCGCACCTGCTCTGTATGGATTTCCGGCTGGTCGGCCGTTCCGCGTGATTGGCCGCGAGGGAGGCTTTGCCCATATTCAGGACTTGAGGAGTAGTGCGAGCGGCTGGATCGATGAGGCCGCGCTCGCGCGGCCCCCGCTTGATCCGGCCGCGTCGGCTCCCGCTCAGCCGAGGCCTTTCTCAGTTGGCCGAAAGCCTACAAACCCGTCTGCCGGTCCGAAGCCAACAACGACGCAGAAAAACAGCACGGTCACTTCCGGCTCCGAAGTAGCCGCTCAACCGGATCGCAACCGCCCTGGCTTGTTTGGTCGAGGGGGACTCTTCGGGGGGATCTTCGGCAACGGCAACTAGTTTCGGCCCTCAGACGCGAGCTAAGAGCCATCGCCTAGGTCATGCAGGTTGTGGCGACCGGCACTAGCGCCAGGGCGCCGTCAGTCAGCCCGAATAACCGCCGCCTTTGCCGTCCGACCGAAACCTCACGGGCCCGGTGCTAAGGCCATGAGAATTGTGCGCAGGCTTAAGAGCACTACAACGCATCCGACCAGAAGCATCAGCACTTTATCTGGGATGTGTTTGGTCGCCATTGCCGCGAATGGTGCCGCGATCACGCCCCCGATGATGAGACCCGATATGATGGGCCACAGGCTTAAGCCAACGGTGAGGAAGAAGGTCGTTGATATCGTGAGAGTAACGAAAAATTCGGCGAGGTTGACTGAACCAATGGCGTAGCGGGGCGTCGTACCTTGGCCAAGGAGTGTGGAGGTCACGATCGGGCCCCATCCACCCCCGCCAATGGCGTCAACCATCCCACCGAACAATCCCAGGGGGGCGACTGCGCGAGGCGTCGGCAACTCGATTGGACGAGTCGCGAGCGCTTTCCATACGATAAACACCCCAAGCAGCAACAGGTAGGCGCTGATGTAAGGCCTCAAGGTCTCGCCAGGGAACTCGGCGAGCACATAGGCGCCGATTGCGCCGCCGATCATGCCCGGTATGGCAAGACGCAGCAGCAACTTGCGGTCAACATTTCCAAGGCGCCAATGGGCAGCGCCCGAGGCGCCGGTGGTGAAGGTTTCGGCCGCATGCACGCAAGCGCTTGCGGTCGCGGGCGGGATGCCCAGGCTCAGCAGCACCGAGTTTGCCGTCACGCCGTAGGCCATGCCGATCGCGCCATCGATCATTTGCGCGACGAAGCCTATGATCACGTAGAGAAGCACGTCGTCCCACATGGAAAGCTCCCGATTCGAATTGTTTCGACCTTACGGACGTGCCTTTTGGACTAGGAAAATCATCGCCCCCGACCCCGACCGGGCGCTAAACACGCGGGGACACCCTCGTAGCGCGACTCGGGATTTTTTAACAAGCCCAGGGCGTTGCGAAGTTTTTCGGCAAACCTCACTGCCGTTCCGGAAAATCGCTTCTGAAGAGACTTTGTTCCCGCCGCGGCGAAGGTCGGCAGATTGCATGCTTTGCGCTTCTTGCCGCACGGGCAGGGCGGGAGGCTAGATCTGGTCGGGCGCGCTTCGCCTCAACCGGCGCCGGCGCAGCAGGCCAACGCCAACGACGAAGAGCGCACCCAAGGTCGCGCCGATAATCGCCATGGTGTGCGCCGAAGCCGGATCGAGATTGGCCGTGAACAACGGGTCTTTGGCGATGATCTCTCCGGCGATCCAGCCGAGCAGCGCCGCGCCGGCCCAGACCACGATGGGAAAACGCTCGAGCAGCGCCATGACAAGAGCGGCGCCCGCCATGATCAGGGGAATGCTCACGGCCAACCCGAACATCAGCAGCGCATAGCTATTCGGGGCTTCGAACCGCTCGGCAACGGCGGCGATGGCGATGACATTGTCGAGGCTCATCACCAAGTCCGCGATCGCGACGATCCTGATCGCGCGCCACAGCTTGTCCACGGCCTCGATCTCGTTGCTCTTGCCGTTCTCTTCTGGCGCGAGCAGCTTCACCGCGATCCACAACAGAAGCGCCCCGCCCACGAGCTTGAGGTAGGGGACCTGCATCAACGTCGTCACGAGTCCCGCGAATATCACCCGCAAGGTGATGGCGACGACCGTTCCAAGAACCACGCCCCAGATGCGTTGCTGCGGCGGAAGCCTGCGGCAAGCAAGCGCAATGACAACGGCGTTGTCGCCCGATAGCAGAACGTCGATCCAGATGATCTGTAGGACGGCGAGCCAGAAGGCCGGTTGCTCGACAATCATTGTTGCAATCAGCCCCCATTCCCCGCGGACCGCCTTGCCGTCCCAACAACGGGCAGGGCAATTATCCCTTGCCGCGAAAAACGGCAAAGACAAGACAGGATATATGCCTTTTCGAAAGCGAGAAAAGGCCCGCAAGACCAATATTGCGCAAGGACAATTCCGTGTTCACGGACCGTTTCTTGCAACGACACGCCGCCGCCGATGGCTTATCCTTGCTCGTTCAATCGGCCGAATCAGGCGTTCGGGCCCATCTCGGGGGGAAGAACGATGACTTCTCGATCTTGTCGTGCTCAATCCATTGATTGCCTTGATTGCCGGAATTCTCATCCTGCTGGTGCCGCGCCTTCTTAACTTTGTTGTGGCGATCTATCTCATCGCCATCGGCATTCTGGGACTTGCCCACCATTTTCAATAGCCTGCGCGCCAAACGGGCGCAGGAAGTGCCCTTTCGGCTTGTGTCGTCTGATGAACATCGTGTGAAACGGTGAAGTGCCGCTTGGAACGCCTGCGGCCGATGGCCTATAGTTTGCCGATTCACGCCCATGGAGAAACAGGCCGTTGTCTGCACGATGCTGCAACCGATTCTTCGAGGCGTACGCGCATGGGATCGCGGGCTGGCTGTCAAACTTTGCGGTTCGCGCGGGGCGAGACGATGAAGCCGGAATGGATTCGATGTCGCGATTTCGGCCGCACGTGAAGGTGATAGGCATGGCAGCCGCCGTGGTCCTCGCCGGGGCCTTGGCGATGCACGCCGATTTGAGTGCGGCGCCGGGACCGGGCACGTCGCCGGCTGAGCTTACGCTGTCAAAGCCCGAACCCGTCCTTGTCGCCGACAAGCCCGCCTCCCGAACTTACGTCTGGTTGGCCACGCGCATCGAGTTCGAGCATCCGTCTACGCGGTTCGGTCCCCTCCGACGAGGTGCGTCGCACCGTGCTTGGCATGGTCAAGGCGCATTTCCCCGATCTCGAAGTCGAGGACCGGCTCAAAGTGACCAAGGGTGCGCCGCCGCAGGACCAGTGGCTTGGCGCGGTCAGTTTCGGACTTCAGCAGTTGTCGCATTTGAAGCGTGGCTCGGCGCGGCTGTTCGATATTGCGCTCCGCGTCGACGGCGAGGCGCAAAGCGCCGCCGACTACACCGAGGTGAAGAAGGCCCTTGCCGGACCGCTGCCGACGGGATTGACGGTCGCCAAAGGAAACATCAAGCCTCCCGTGGCCGACCCTTTCATCTTCGTCGCGGATCTTGGCGCCAACGCCTTGAGTTTGTCGGGGAGCGTGCCGAGCGAGAATGCGCGCAAAGAAGTGCGCGAGCTGTCGCGGCAATTGTTCCGCCGGCCCGGGCTCGACGACCGGCTCGAACTGGCCTCGGGCGCGCCGAAGGATTGGGATGAGGCCGTGGCCGCGGCGCTGCGCGCGCTGAGCCAGCTCGAATCGGGGAAGATTGCGCTCGCGGGGCTTGCGGTGACGATCGAGGGCGTGGCGCCGGACAAGGGTACGGCGGTCGCGATTTCCTACCAGCTGAGGCGGGATCTGCCGGCGCTCTTCTCTACCTCCGAGAACATCAGCTGGAAGGAGGCGTCGGCAGCGCCTTATTTCGCCCCCCAAGTGCTTCCGCGCATCAAGGAGCGAGCCCAGACGGCGGCCCCGCGGCCCGGAGCCCAGTGACACCGTCACCCGCCCTGTCGCCGGGATCTTAAGGCCGGGCAAAACCCTGCAACGGAAAATCCTCAGTCGTTGGCGGCGAAGAAGGCGCCGATCGTCTCGATCGTCTCCGGCTCTTTGAGCACGGGCGCATGCCCCTGGTCGGGCACCGTCATGGCGCGGAGATTGGGGTGACGCCCGATCATGGCTTCGAGCGTCTCGGCGCTGAGTAGGTCAGAATTGGCCCCACGCAACGCAAAGACCGGAACGTGCCCAAGCGCGATGAATTGCGGCCATAGGTCCGGCACCGGGCGGCTCAGGTCGATCGTGCCGAGCGCCCGCGCAAGCCTGCGGTCGTAGGCCCGGGCTGGACGGCCCTTACGCTCGTCGAACACGTCGCTGGCGATCTCCTCCCATTGCGCGTCGTTGAACTCGGGAAACGCCCGCTCGTTCATCTCGCGCAGCAGCATGACGGCGTCGGGCCAGGTCTTCGGCACCGGCATTCGTCCGACATAGCCGATGATGCGCGCGAGACCGCGCGTTTCGATGACGGGCCCGATATCGTTGAGCGCGACCGGACCCATCGCCGTAGGCCGGAGCGCGGCCATCAGCATGGAGATGATGCCGCCCCGCGACGTGCCGACGATGCCGACCTTGTGCAGGCCATGCACGGTCAGGAAATCGAGGATATCACGAAGCTCGACGAACGGCGTGTAGTTGCGCCATTTTCGATCGTATTGCGACCGTCCGCGCCCGCGATAATCGAAGCAGTAAACGTTTCGCGGCCGCTCCGGATGCTTTGCCAGATAGCTGGCGAGCGTGTGGAAGTCCCGGCTATTCCGGGTCAGTCCGGGGAGACAGATCACCGGGCGCAACTTCGCTTCCGGCGCCGGATAGTGACGGACATAGAGCGTGAGGCCGTCGAACGACGAATAGTAGATGTCTCGCCACAGCTCACCGTCAAGCTCGGGCATGTCGGGGATGGACCTTGGCAGCGTATCGACCGATCGGCCAGGCATCGCCCGCGCCGCCGCTTGAGTGTTCAGGAAAGTGGTCACGGGGGCAAGCCTTACGGGCCTGGAGACGCGACCGGTCTCACTCCGATTTCGCCTGAACGCCGGCGATCGTTCCGGCGTATGGCGTCTTTCTGCCGCGATTGATGTCCTGAACGAGCTGCAACGCCTGCCTCGGGCCCGCGAGGCGCGAGCGATAGAGTTGCAGCGTCTCCATGATCTTGATCACGTATTGCCGCGTTTCGGTGAACGGGATGCGCTCGATCCAGTCGACTGGATCGACATTCGGGTCGCGCGGATCGCCGAACTGCTTGACCCACTCGGCAACGCGACCGCCTCCCGCATTATAGGCGGCGAGCGCCATGATATAGGAGCCGCCATAGTCGTCGATGACGCCGCGCAAGAACGCTTCACCGAGCTGGGTGTTGTAGGCGGCGTTGGTAAGTTGGTCGGCCGAGTAGTTCACCTTGTACTGCTTGGCCACCATGCGAGCGGTGGCCGGCATCAGCTGCATCAGGCCGCTCGCGCCCACCGGGCTTTTGGCGGCGGCGTTGAACTCGCTTTCTTGTCGGGACAGGGCATGCACCAGCGCCGGGTCGACCCGGTCGGTCAGCAGGCTCCGGAATTCGGGTATGCCCCCGATCGGCAGAGCATAGTCGCCGAGAGGAAGATCGCGGTTGAAGGCAATCTTCGATAGCCTCAGCGCGATCTGTGGATCGCCCGAGAGCTTGGCGAGCTCGGCCAGGAGCACGACCTCGACCGGGTTGGTCAGTTTGCGTGACAGCGACAGGAAAAATTGCGGTATCGCTCCGTCCAAGCCGGTCGCACGCGCGACCCCTATCGCGCGCACCGCACCCCGCGAGAGGAAGCTCTGAATGTCGGCCTCCGTCGGCAGTGGCGTGCGGGTGATTTCGAGATGTGCGGGCTTGACGTCGAGCGACTGCCGGGCGAGCTGGCCGTAAAAATATTGGGGGTACTTGGCCGCGTTGTAGAAATGGACCATCGCCGAGCGGCGATCGCCGAGTTCGAGCGCGGTGCGGCCGAGCCAATATTCGCCGAGCGCGATGCTCTTGGAACTCGTCGCGATACGGCGGAGCGACAGGAAATGCTTCAGCGCGGAATTGGGATCGTTGAGAAAACGAAGCGCGATCCAGCCGGCGAGGAATTCGGCTTCGATATAGTTGTCGCCGGATACGAGACCGTGCTTGGCCGCGATCTCATAGGCGACCTTCGGGTGCCCGTCATTGAGCGCGCCGCGGCAACTGACGCGCCGCTCGATCCACCAGTTGTTGAGATCGAGCAGAACGTTGGGCTCGCTCGGCGCATCGAGCAGCATCTTCCAGGCTTTTTCCCGGTGCTCCTTGTCCTTGGTGCGCCGCAGCCACTGAATGCGGTTGAAGCGCAAGCCGACATCGGCCTCGATGGCATTGGACGGCAGGGCGTCGAGAAGCTTCCCGGCATTGCCTCCGCGTTTGATTACGGCGATACGCGCCGCCACCTTCTTCTGCTCGTCTGCGGAAAGCAGCTTCGATATCCGGAGCGCCGCCTCGATGGCGCCTTTCTCGTCCGGGTAAAGCAGCCGGTCGATCCGCGCCCGGTGATGTTCAGGCGTAAGCCAGCTGCCGTAGCGGTCGAGGATCTTCTTCTCCACTGCCGCATTGAGCTGATGGTCGCGCCAAGCGGAAACGACGAGATCGCGCGCGCCCGCTTCGTTGTTGTCCTTCTGATAGACGCTGGCGAGGGCGGCCTTGCCGGCGCCGGTTTGCGGCGGGGAGGCGGTGAAAAACGCCTTGACCTCGTCCGTATTGGCGCCGGTGAGGAAGAGGGCCGCCTCCGCCTTCTCGCGCAGTTCGTCCTGTCCGGGCCAGTCGGGATGCGAGAGCCGGAACTGCTCGATCGCTTCGGCGTCTCCGGTCGCGGGGCTATTTCTGTATTTGTACCAAAGCGCAAAGTCGCGGGCCGCTTCGTCCGTGATCCGTGCCGCCGAAGCCCTGCCCGAACGCAGCACTTCCCTGAAATAGGCCTCGTCGGAGGCGCTGAGGTCGTAGGACATGATTGGCGTCAGGATCGATGCGTAATCCATCGCCGGTGCTGGCGCCACGATGGCAGGAGCGAGCGTGCCTTTGAGGCACCTCCAACGCTCCCGTCCGACCGGGATTGGGATCGGGCAGCGGCATGTCGGCCGGCAAGGATGGCGGCGCAAGCAGGGATGGCGGGTTTGGATTGCGGTCGGGGAGCGAGACCTCGGACACGTTCTCGCCCGCGGTCGTCTTGGCAAGGTCGCTCGATGCCGAAGGCGTCATCGGAACCGAAGTCGACCGCGAATCGGGCTCGGGTGCCGGCGGCGTCCCCACTTGCTGAAGTCCCGCAGTCGTCTCGGGGGAAGATGTGGGCTCTGGCGCGGCCTCGGGCGCTGCGGAAGGCGCGGGCGAAGCCTCGGCCGTTTCGGGCGCGGGCGTATCGGGCGATGCCACTCTCAGCGGATTGCGGTCGGGCAGTCCCGGGGCGACGACCTCTTTCTGGACAGGCTTCTTGGCTTTGGATTTGGCCCTGACTTGTGCCTTCGCTTTGACCGGCGCCTTGACGGCTGCCGCGCGCACGGGCTTTGTCGCAGCCTCGGCGAGCGCCGGAGGTAGAAGAGCGACGGAAATGAGCAATGGTAAGATGTGCGCGCGAATGCGTTTCATCTCGTCGATCGGTTTCCGGTTACGACCTGGTTACGCGGTCAGGACGTCCCCCGAGCCGGGGAGCCGCGACGAAGACGGCACTATAATCTGCCTGAATTGAAGAATGTCTGAAAGAATTCGGCAGAAAAATGTCCGGGGCGATCCCGTAAGGCACTGCGAGTCTTCTGAAAAAACACATGCAAGCCATTGGACAATATCGATTTTATCTGCGAGGCCGACGAGCGCGTGCTGTGCCGGGATCGACCCATGTCAAGCATGCATTCCTTTAGCCTTTCAGCGCCTTGCCGCCCACAGGTCCAAACCCTATTGTCCGCGTTCCTCTGCGTCTCTGAGTGAAGCGCAAAGTCCTCCAGGAGCGACCCCCGCGTGCCCATGCCGCCCTTCAAAGGCTCGATCACGGCCCTCATCACCCCGTTCAAGGACGGCAAGGTGGATGAGCCCGCCCTCCAAAGGCTGGTCGAGTGGCAGATCGACCAGGGCACGCACGGTCTCGTCCCCTGCGGGACGACTGGGGAGTTGCCGACGCTGACCCATGACGAGCACCGGCGCGTCGTCGAGTTGTGTGTCGAGGCGGCGGCGGGACGTGTACCGGTCATCGCCGGAACCGGATCGAACTCGACCGCCGAGGCCGTCGAACTCACCCGTCATGCCAAAAGCGCCGGCGCCGACGGCGTGCTCGTGGTGACGCCCTATTACAACAAGCCGACGCAGGAAGGACTCTACCTACATTTCAAGGCGATCAACGACTGCACCGACGTGCCGATCGTGATCTACAACATTCCCGGCCGGTCCGTGATCGACATGTCCGTCGAGACCATGGCGCGGCTGTTCAAGCTCGCGAACATCATCGGCCTGAAAGACGCGACCGCCAACATGGCGCGCGTGAGCCTGCAACGCGCCGCGCTCGGCACCGAGTTCATCCAGCTCTCCGGCGAAGATGCGACCGCGCTCGGCTTCATGGCCCATGGCGGGCAGGGCTGCATCTCGGTCACCGCCAACGTGGCGCCGGCGCTCTGCGCCGATTTCCAGCTCGCCTGCCTCGCCGGCAATTTCCACCTCGCGCTGCAATTGCAGGACCGGCTGATGCCGCTGCACGACGCGCTCTTCGTCGAATCGAATCCGGGCCCGGTGAAACACGCGGCAAGCAAGCTCGGACTGTGCAGCTCCGACACGCGGCTTCCGCTTGCGCCGCTTGCGCCCGCTTCGCGCAAAAAAGTCGAAGACGCGTTGTCGGCGGTCGGCCTCGTCGCCGTCTGATGCAGGCAGGGTGACGTCATGGCGCCGAAGCGCGAGAGCGGCAAGCTCGTCGCCGAGAACCGGAAGGCGCGCTTCAATTACGACATCGAGGAGAAGCTCGAAGCGGGCATCGCGCTCAAGGGCTCCGAGGTGAAGTCTCTGCGCGCAGGGAAAGCCAATATCGCCGAGTTTATGCGTCAGACGAACGCGGCGAGCTTTATCTCATCAACGCCCATATCGCCGAATATCCCGGCGCCGCCCGCGACGGTCATGCGCCGACCCGGCCGCGCAAGCTTCTGTTGCATTCGCGCGAGATCGCGCGCCTCCTCGGCGCCATTCAGCGCCAGGGCATGACGGTCGTGCCGCTCAAGCTCTATTTCAACGCGCGCGGGATTGCCAAGGTCGAGCTCGGCCTCGCCAAAGGCAAGAAGTTGCATGACAAGCGCGAGACGGAGAAGAAGCGGGATTGGGATCGGCAGAAAGGCCGCCTGATGCGCGAGAAGGGATAGGGAAGGTGACGCGCGCGCCCGGCTTTCCTCAAGCGATCGATGATGGGGGCGCCGAACACTTGACGCCGGGCATGACGCTGCCGCCGATCGCGATGCCGGCGACAGACGGCGCGACCGTCGATCTCGCCGAGATTCGAGGACGGAGCATCGTTGCCGTCTACCCCTGGACCGGCCGCCCTGGCCTTCCCAATCCGCCCGATTGGGATCAGATCCCGGGCGCCCATGGATCGACGCCGGAGCTCGAAGGCTTTCGCGACCGTCATGCCGATTTCGCAGAAACGGGTGTGCACCTCTTCGGTCTGAGCCGACAGGATGCGGCCTATCAGCGCGAGCTTGTCGCGCGGCTTGGCTTGCCGTTTCCTGTTCTGAGCGACGCCGAGGGTGCGTTCGCCGCCGCGCTCAAGCTCCCGACCTTCGTGACGGGAGGGATAACCTACTTGAAGCGCCTCACGCTCCTGATCGCCGACGGGCGCATCGAGAGGGTCTTCTATCCGGTCGTCGATCCGGCAGGTCATGCCGCGGAGATCGTCCCGGGAAGTCGAGAGCGGACCGAAGCGCTAAAGCGCCTCGTCCTCGGCGTCCTCGACCGAGTAGCCGAGCCGGTCGAGCGCCTCTTCGAGATAGTCGGGGAGGAGCGGCATACCGAGGAGATACTCGTCGGTGCGATTGGTGCGCTCGGTCCGCGCCGTGGCGAGCGCCTCCTCGAGCTCCTCCGGGCCGAACGAGCCTCTGCCGATCCAGGCGAGAGCGACGAGGCTTGCCCGCTCGTCCTCGTTCAGGTCGCGGATGAAGCTCATGAGCTGGTCCTCGGTCGCGTCGTCGGCGAACGATTCAAGGATCGATTCGGCGTCATGATCGGAGGTGGCGCTGTCGTCCCAGGCCGCGACTTTGGCAGCAATCTCACGCGCCTTGACGATGACAAAGCCAACCTTGGCCGGCGAAATCTCCAACCCCGCCATGGGGTCCACCCCTCTGGGACTCTGTCCTCTTGCCCTGCGGCTAAACCTTGCACGAGTTGTGCAAGTCTCGCAAGGAGGCTTGCCCTCACTTCTCGCGCAAACTTGCCGCGGCCTCTGTCACGACCTTCTCGAACATGGCCGAGGTCAGCCGCCCGGTATTCGTGTTCTGGCGGGAGCAATGATAGGTGTCGAACAGGATAAGCCCGCCCGGAAGGGCGTGGCGCGCCCCGTGAGCGAAAGGATGGGCGCCCCGTTTCAGGCCAAGCGCGTCCAGAATTGCGTCATGAGCGATGCGGCCGATGGCAAGGAGCGAGGTGAGATTGGGCAGCGCCTCCATGCGGGCGAGGAGGAAGGGGCGGCAGCACGCGACTTCCTTCGGGGTCGGCTTGTTCTGCGGCGGCACGCAGCGCACCGCATTGGTGATCATGCAATCGACAAGCTGAAGCGCCTCGGGCGTCCCCTGATGATGGCTCCCATGCGCCAAACCCGCCTTGAGCAGGGTGGGGTAGAGCAGGTCGCCGGCAAAATCGCCGAAGAACGGACGGCCGGTGCGGTTTGCGCCCTTAAGTCCGGGCGCAAGCCCAACGATGAGGAGCTGCGCGCTCTCGGGCCCGAAAGACGGCACCGCTCCGTTGAACCAATCGGGATGCGCGCGCCGGTTCTCTTTGCGGAAGGCGACGAGGCGAGGGCAGAGCGGACAGTCTTTGACGGGCTCGGGCCCCGCGGGTGATCGCGCGTGAACGGACGGCATCCGCCATGACTAGCCTCACGCGCGCGCGCGCGCCACTCTCGCGATCACGTCTCGATCAGGTCTTCGGACTCAATCTCGTCCAGCGGCCCCTGTTCGCCGCGCCTGCGCTCGCCGCGTTGCGCCCGATCGGACGGATCGCGGCCGATCTCGTTTTGCAGATTGGCGAGGTCGATGAATTGATCGGCCTGGCGGCGAAGCTCGTCGGCGACCATCGGCGGCGTTGTGGCAAGCGTGGAAACGACGCTGACCCTCTTGCCCTTGTGCTGAAGCGCATCGACCAGTGAGCGAAAATCGCCGTCACCGGAGAACAGCACGATATGGTCGAGATGGTCGGAAAGCTCCATGGCATCGACGGCAAGCTCGATATCCATGTTGCCCTTGATCTTGCGCCGCCCCATCGCATCGACGAATTCCTTGGTCGGCTTCGTCACCATGGTGTAGCCGTTATAGTCGAGCCAATCGATCAAGGGCCTGATCGAGGAATACTCCTGGTCCTCGACGAGCGCCGTATAATAGAGCGCGCGCACGAGCTGGCCCTTTGAGCGGAAGAGCGCAAGCAGCCGCTTGTAGTCGATGTCGAAAGCAAGCGACTTGGCAGTTGCGTAGAGATTGGCGCCGTCGATGAAGAGGGCGATTTGTTCGTTGGGATAGAAGTTCATTTGCTTCCCATTCACTTCAATATGACTTGATTGACACAAAGCGGCCTCTCGCAATGTGTGATGAGAAGGCCACAACAGACAACATAGGTATGGCGGGGTGGCTCCGCAATTGAACCCGCGTAGCAAAATCGTGATCGGCCTCGGCTCCAATCATCCCGGCCCTTGGGGAACGCCCGCCGAGACGATTGCACACGCTTTGGGCGAAATGAGACGGGCCAAGATCGATGTTGCGGCAGTCTCGCTGCTTTACGTGACGGCGGCGGTCGGCAGCGCCAGGCAGCCGCCTTATGTGAACGCCGTCGCTCTGCTCGACACGCGGCTTTCGCCCGAGGCGCTGCTCCGGGTGCTCAAGGCGATCGAGCGCCGCTCGGGGCGCCGGGGCGGCAGGCCCTGGGGCAGGCGCACGCTCGATCTCGATATTCTCGATTACGGTGGCCAGGTGAGGCATTGGCGCCGCGGCCGGTCTGCCTATGCGCGCGCGGGCGCGCGACCTCTCACCCTGCCGCATCCGCTTGCCCATCACCGCCCTTTCGTGCTTCGGCCACTCCTCGATATTGCGCCCGATTGGCGTCATCCTGCCCTCAAAGCGAGCGTGCGCGACCTGTGGCGGCAGGCCGCCAAGCGGGGGCAGGGCGCCGTGCTGAAGAGGCTTTGAGTGCCGTTCGGCTTGCCTCGCCCCGGCGAAGCGCCTAAATAGAGATCAATTCGCCTTCATTGGAACAAGGATTGACTGATGGCTCGCGTCACCGTCGAGGATTGCATCGATAAAGTTCCCAACCGCTTCGAGCTCGTGCTCTTGGCCAGCCACCGTGCCCGCACCATCTCGGCCGGCGCCCAGATCGCCGTACAGCGCGACAACGACAAGAACCCCGTCGTGGCGCTCCGCGAGATTGCCGAGAAGAAAATCGTTCCCGACGATTTGCGGGAGGATTTCATCCACTCCATGCAGAAATATGTCGAGGTGGACGAACCCGAGGCCGAGGCCGTGCCGATGCTCTCGACCGACACGAGGATGCCCGTGTTCGGCCAGGACGATCAGTCGACCGACCCGGCGATCGACAAGATGACTGAGGAGGAGCTCCTGCGCCGGATGGCGAGCCAGGCGCCTTCGGATGGCTCCAATGCGGGACCCCGCACGCGCTGACGTTACTCTCCTCCTCAGGCGCGTTGCCTGTCGAATTGCCACGCGGGTGATTGAAGAGCCGTTTGGGCGAAGGGCCGCACCATGACCCGCCAATACGAGCTGGTCGAGCGGGTCTTGAGTTATCAACCGACGGCCGACGAGGCGCTGCTCAACCGCGCCTATGTCTATGCCATGAAGGCCCACGGCAATCAGAAGCGGGCCTCTGGCGCGCCCTACTTCTCGCACCCGCTCGAAGTTGCGGCGATCCTTGCCGAGATGCGGCTCGACGACGCCACGATCGCCACCGCGCTTCTGCACGACACTATCGAGGATACCGGCACCACCAGATCCGAGATCGACGCGCTGTTCGGCCGCGAGATCGGCACGCTAGTCGATGGCCTCACCAAGATCAAGAAGCTCGACCTCGTCACCAAGAAGGCGGAGCAGGCGGAAAACTTCCGCAAGCTCCTGCTCGCCATTTCGAGCGATATCCGCGTGCTCCTGGTCAAGCTCGCCGACCGCCTGCACAATATGCGGACGATTTGGGCGATGAAGCCGGACAAGCGCAAGCTCGTCGCCGAGGAGACAATGGAAATCTATGCGCCGCTGGCCGGGCGCATGGGCATGCAGTGGCTGCGCGAAGAGCTGGAGGATCACGCCTTCAAGGCGCTCCATCCGCAAGCTTATGTCACCGTCGTCGAGCGGCTCGCCACTTTGCGCGAGCGCAATCAAGGCCTCATCAACGAGATCGCAGCCGCGCTCACCGCCAAGCGGAAAGAGGCCAAGGTCGCCGGTTTCGTCGCCGGACGCGAGAAGAAGCCCTTCGCCATCTGGAGCAAGATGGAGCGGAAGCAGATCTCGCTCGAGCAGCTCTCCGACATCTATGCGTTCCGCATCGTCGTGCCCGCCGTCGAGGATTGCTACCGCGCGCTGGCGGTGGTGCACACGAGCTGGCACGCCGTGCCCGGCCGCTTCAAGGATTACATCTCCAACCCGAAGCAGAACGACTACCAGTCGATCCACACCACCATCGTCGGTCCGCGCCATCAGCGGGTCGAGCTGCAAATCCGTACCGAGCGGATGCATTCGGTCGCAGAATACGGCGTGGCCGCGCACGCGCTTTACAAAGACCTGAACGGCACGCAAGGCCGGGCTGGCGCGCCGTCGCAGGACTCGAACGCCTATCGCTGGCTCCGGCATCTCGTCGGCATGCTGCTCGACGGCGACAACCCGGAAGAGTTTCTCGAGCACACGAAGCTTGAGCTGTTCAAGGACCAGGTCTTCTGCTTCACACCCAAGGGGCGCTTGATTGCGCTTCCCCGCGGCGCAAACCCGATCGATTTTGCCTATGCCGTGCACACCGATATCGGCAACACCTGTGTCGGCGCCAAGCTCAATGGGCGTCCCATGCCGCTCGGGACGGAGCTCAGGAACGGCGACGAGGTCGAGATCGTCTGTTCCAAGGCCCAGCTCCCGCCTTCGGCGTGGGAGAGTTCTCGCCGTCACCGGCAAGGCGCGCTCGGCGATCCGCCGCGCCACCCGCGATGCCGTTCGTGCGCAATACGGCAAGCTCGGCCGCGAAATCCTGGTCAGGGCCTTTCAGCGCCGGGAGAAAACCTTCAGCGAGAAGAGCCTCGCCGCCGCCCTCGGCCGTCTGTCGCAAAAGACCGCCGAGGACGTCATGGCCGCGGTTGGCCGGGGCGAGCTTGTCTCCGCCGACGTGATCCGCGCGGTATTTCCCGAGGAGAAGCCGCAAGAGCCGCAGAAGCGCCGGCGCAAGGTGAAGCGCAACGACGAAGGGTGGTTCGGACTGCGCAAGGTCATGGGCCTCAAATTTCGCTGGCCGGGATCGGGCGAACGGGCACGCGAGGAAGGTCCGAGCGGCATCCCGATCAGGGGCATGCGCGGCGACTTGCCGGTGAGCTTCGCCCCCGGCGGCGCGGTTCCCGGCGACCGTATCGTCGGTATCCTCACGCCGAGTTCAGGGCATCACCATCTATCCGATCCATGCCGAGGCGCTGAAGGCGTTCGACGAGGAGCCCGAGCGGTGGATCGACGTGACCTGGGACATCGACGAAGACAATCCGCAGCGCTTCCCGGCGCGGATTTCCGTGACGGTGTTGAACGAGCCGGGCAGCCTTGCGCAAGTTGCGACCGTAATCGGCGAGGCCAACGGCAATATCGACAATATCAAAATGACCAACAGCGTCCCCGACTACACCGAGATGCTGATCGACCTCGAAGTGTGGGACTTGAAGCACCTCAACGACATCATAGCCGGGCTCAAGGCCAAGGATGTCGTGAGCCGCGCCGCCCGCACGGGCGCCTAGCGCCCTGGCCTCATATAGGAATAACACCTAAATATGCTATGGCCTTTCGCCCGGTGACACCGTCGTGCGGGTGTTTGGAGTCCAAGATGCGCGTGGCGAGGTGGTGATGCTGTTCAAGCGCCGCGAGGCGGAAAGTTTCCTTGAACGGATGCGGGTGCATGTGTGGCCGCGGCGGAGCTGGAGCCGTTCCAGCCGCTACGTCGTCTATCGCCTCAGGCGCTTGAGCGACACGCCTCATGCCGTTGCGCTCGGCTTCGCCGTCGGCGTGTTCTCGGCGTTTACGCCCTTCATCGGCACCCATCTCGTCATGGCCATGCTTCTCGCCTGGGTCATCGGCGGCAGTATCGTAGGCGCGGTGCTCGGAACGTTCCTCGGCAATCCTCTGACCTACCCGCTGATCTGGTACGTGACCTATCGCGTCGGCAATTTCATGCTTGGGGCCGACACGAAGACACGGGAGATCGACCTCTCCGGGGGCATCTTCCAGTCCTCGCTCGAACAGCTTTGGCCGATCTTGAAACCGATGGCGCTCGGCTGCGTGCCGGTTGGGCTTCTCCTCGCAGCCCTCAGCTACGTGCTCGTCAAGCCGATGGTCGAGGCCTACAAGCATCGCCGCCGCCGCGAGCTCGAACTCCGCTCGGCGCGCGAAGCGTTGGGGGCAAGATGACCAGGCATCCTGCAAGACCGGCGCGCGGTTCGAGCGTCGCTCCCATCCGTCTCGGCTTCAACATCGACCATATCGCGACGTTGCGGAATGCGCGGGGCGGGCGGAACCCCGATCCCTTGCGCGCCGCGAAGCTTGCGGTCGAGGCCGGCGCCGACAACATCACGGCGCATTTGCGCGAGGATCGCCGCCATATTCGCGACGACGATATCAAGAGGCTCGCCGCCGCGGGGCTGGCGCCGCTCAATCTCGAAATGGCCGTCACGCAGAAGATGCTCGCGATCGCGCTTGGGACGCGCCCGCACGCGTGTTGTCTCGTGCCTGAAAGACGGCAGGAGATCACGACCGAAGGCGGGCTCGATGTCGCGGGGCAGACCGGAACGCTCGCTCCCTTCGTTACGGCGCTCCGGCGGGGCGGCATCCAGGTCGCGCTTTTCATCGATCCCGATCTCGAGCAGGTCGACGCCTCGCGAAAGGTAGGGGCCGACGCCGTCGAGCTCCATACCGGCACGTATTGCACGGCTGCCTCCGAAGGCAGTCCCGCGCGCGAGCGCGAGCTTGCGCGGCTCGTCACCGGCGCGCGCGAGGCCGCGAAAACCGGGCTCGAAGTGCATGCGGGCCACGGCCTCGACTATGACAATGTCGTTCCGATCGCGTCGATCCCAGAGATTGTCGAACTCAATATCGGCCACTACCTTGTCGGCGAGGCGCTCTTCGTCGGGCTTGCCAAGAGCATCTCACGCATGCGCACCCTTATGGACGGCGCGCGGGAGGCTCTCAGGCAGCAAGAGACCGAAGCCAAAATCGGTGGAACGCGACGATGATCATCGGTATCGGCAACGACATAATCGATATCAGACGCGTCGAGCGCACGATCGAACGCTACGGGGAGCGCTTTCTTGAGCGCATCTTCACCCCGGTCGAACGGATGAAGTCAGATGGCAGGGCGGCGCGGGCCGCCTCCTACGCCAAGCGCTTCGCCGCCAAAGAGGCTTGCGCCAAGGCGCTCGGCACCGGGTTCCGCCAGGGCGTGTTCTGGCGGGACATGGGCGTGGTGAATTTGTCCTCGGGGCGCCCCACATTGGAGCTGACGGGAGGGGCGGCGCTCGCCCTTGCCAGGTTGACGCCCGAAGGGCACGAGGTGCGCGTCGATCTTTCCATCAGCGACGATTTTCCCACTGCTCAGGCCATCGTCATCATCTCCGCCGTCCGGGTCTCGCGCCGCGATTGACCGGTTTGCTTCACCGCAACGGAGGGGCTATAGGGGGCGTCGGCCTGTGGGGAGGGAATGCAAGCCAAACCGAAGGAGAGCGTCCGCATGAGCATCGAAGCGGAGAAGACGGAAGCAAAGGGCGGCGCGCGGGACACGGTTCGCGTCATTATCCATGCGCTCATCCTCGCCCTCATCGTGCGCGTCTTCTTGTTTCAGCCCTTCAACATTCCGTCCGGCTCGATGATCCCGACGCTTCTGATCGGCGACTATCTCTTCGTTTCGAAATACAGCTACGGCTACAGCCGCTACTCGTTTCCCTTCGGATTGGACCTGTTCTCGGGCCGGGTCTGGGCCAAGGAGCCCGAGCGGGGCGACGTGGTCGTATTCAAACTGCCGCGCGACAACGAGACGGATTACATCAAGCGCGTGATCGGCCTCCCCGGTGACGAGATCCAGATGGTCCACGGCGTGCTGAACATCAACGGCAAGCCGGTGCCCAAGGTTCGCATCGACGACTATGTCGTCCCCGGGCCTTCGAGCGAGGAGCGCCACATTTCGCGCTTTCAGGAGACCTTGCCCAACGGCGTGACCTATCCCGTTCTCGATGCGGTGCAGAATGGCTTCGGCGACAACACCGAGGTTTACAAAGTGCCCGAGGGGCATTTCTTCATGATGGGCGACAATCGCGACAATTCGACCGACAGCCGCTTTCTGTCCGAGGTCGGATTCGTGCCGTTCGAGAATCTCGTGGGCAAGGCGCAGATCATCTTCTTCTCGATGGACGAGAATGCGCGATTCTTCGAGTTGTGGGATTGGCCCGACAGTGTGCGCTGGTCGCGCATTCTGCAGGTGGTGCACTGAGCCTTGTCGCAGCCGCGCAAAACGGCACTCAAGGAACTCGCCGCCCGGATCGGGCACGACTTCTCCAATCCCGCGCTGCTGACGCTTGCGTTGACCCATTCGAGCGCGCGCGTGGACGCAAGGCTCGACGAAAACAATGAGCGCCTGGAATTCCTCGGCGACCGGGTGCTCGGTCTTGCCGTGGCCGAGCTCCTGACGGAAGCCTTTCCCGAGGCGCGCGAAGGGGAGCTCGCGCGCGCATACAATCAACTCGTCCGGGCGGAAACCTGCGCCGAAATGGCGCAAGCCTGGAGCCTTGGCGACTTTATTCTGATGAGCGGCGGCGAGGCCGGGAGCGGCGGCCGCCACAAGAAGACCATCCTCGCCAACACCTGCGAGGCCGTGCTCGGCGCCGTATTCGCCGATGCCGGCTATGAGACGGCCAGGCGCGTTGTGCGGACGTTTTGGCAGCCGCAGCTCGACGCCATCGAGGCGACCGCCATGGACGCGAAATCCGTGCTGCAGGAATGGGCGCAAGGCCGCCGCCTGCCGCTGCCGCGTTATCTCGAAGTCGCCCGCGAAGGTCCGGACCACGCGCCCCGCTTCACCGCCGAAGTGCAAATCGAAGGTGTCGCGCCCGAGCGCGGGCAGGGGGCCAACAAGCGCGAAGCCGAGCAGGCGGCGGCGCTTGCAGTGCTCTTGCGCGAAGGGGTCTGGCAGGCGCGCCAAGATGGCTAGCGAAGGCGAAAGCCCGGGAGGGAGCGCCCCCGCGCGCTGCGGCTTCGTGGCGTTGATCGGGGCGCCGAATAGCGGCAAATCGACGCTGACCAATGCTCTCGTCGGCGCCAAGGTCTCGATCGTGACGCATAAGGCGCAGACGACGCGCGGGCCCGTGCGCGGGATTGCGCCGATCGGCGCTTCCCAGGTGATCCTCATCGATACGCCGGGGATCTTTCAGCCGAAGCGGCGGCTCGACCGCGCCATGGCGCAAGCGGCTTGGGAGCGCGCGGGCGACGCAGACGTCGTGGCGGTCGTCATCGACGCTGAGCGCGGCCTCGATCAAGCGCTCGATCCGCTCCTCTCGCATTTGCCGGAAGTGAAGAAGCCCCGCATCGCCATCCTCAACAAGATCGACCTCGTGCCGAAGCCCGAACTGTTGCGCCTCGCCGCCGATCTTTCGGCGCGAAGCGGATTCGACCGGGTGTTTATGGTCTCGGCGCTGACGGGCGACGGCATCGCCGACCTCAAGACATATCTCGCCGAAGCCGTCCCCCCGGGCCCTTGGCTCTTTCCCGCCGACCAGCTCACCGATCAATCGCTGCGGCAGGCCGCCGCGGAGATCACCCGCGAGAAGCTCTTCCTGCGGCTCCACCAGGAACTTCCCTACACGCTGACGGTCGAGACCACCGACTGGAAGGAACGCTCCGACGGCAGCGTCAGGGTGGAGCAGACCATCTATGTCGAGCGCGAAAGCCAGCGCAAGATCGTGCTCGGGGCCAAAGGCCGCACCATCAAAGAGATCGGGACTGCCGCCCGCGCCGAGATCGGCGCGATGATCGATGCTCCCGTCCATCTCTTTCTCTTCGTGAAGGTGCGCGAGCGCTGGGCCGAGGACCCCGAGCGCTATCGCGAGATGGGCCTCGACTATCCGAAGCGATAGAGCGAAGCTCCGCGACTCATGGACTGGAGCGACGAAGGCATCTTCCTCGGCGCCAAACCCCTTGGCGAAGCAAACGCCGTCGCCGAGCTGTTCACGTTCGGCCATGGGCGCCATCTCGGGCTCGTGCGGGGGGGGCGGTCGCGCCGCTTGCGCCCTCTGCTTCAGCCCGGCAATTGCTTGCGCGTCACCTGGCGGGCGCGGCTTTCGGAGCATCTCGGGGGCTTCAATCTCGAGATGATTGAGGCTCACGCCGCGCGCGTGCTGGAGGATGCGGCCGCTCTTGCCGCCATCGGCTCGCTCGCGGGCCTCGCCCGCCACTTGCCCGAGCGCGACCCGCATCCTGCGCTTTACGCCGCGGCGCTCCACGTGATTGGCGCATTCGATGCACCTCAGCTCTGGCCCGACGCTGCTGGCGCGCTGGGAGCTTCTTCTGTTGCAGGAACTCGGCTTCGGGCTTGATCTCGGCGAATGCGCGGCGACAGGCAGCGACACCGAACTCGTCTATGTCTCTCCCCGCTCGGGCCGCGCCGTCTCGCGCGAGGCGGGCCAGCCTTACGACGCCAAGCTGCTCAAATTGCCGGCGTTCCTTCGCGAAGATGACGCGGCGGCAGGCGAAAGCGATCTTCTCGCGGGATTTGCCCTCACTGGATACTTTCTCGAGAGAGACGTGCTGGCGCCGCATGGCCTCGCCATGCCGCCGGCAAGAGAACGCCTGATCGGGCTTCTCGCGCGCCGCGCCAACAAGATGTCCGCGTGAACCTTTGGAGGAGGGGAGGCGGTCGACCAAAAACGACGGGCCGGTCCCAAGGGATCGGCCCGCGGATTTCTTAGGCGCTGGATGGCGCTCCTATCACCACCACCAATACCAGCCACCGCGCCAACGGCGACGACGGCGGCGCCGAGGGTAACGTCCGGCTTCCGCGGGCGTGCTGTTCGCCACATTCACCGCGGTGGCAAGAGTGATCACCCCGACAGTGGTTCCAACGGTCGTGCCGACCGCGCTGATACCCCAGAACAGGGCATCGCCGCGGCTGCTACAACCTTGGCCAGCCACCATCGTGCCGTTCTCTGGCTTTAGCCGGAGAAAAGCACGCACGAGCGCTTCTCCCTGCTTTAGGCCCGCCATCCTAGCGGGCTTTTCTTTTAGACCAGTCTGAATAAAAGAAAACGGGCCGAACCCAACGGATCGGCCCGTCATGGCCTTTTTAGGTGCGACTGGTTCCTACCACCGCCGCCGCCGCCGGTACCGCCGCCGACGTCGGCCGTAAGGGTACCCCCACCCCCACCCACGCCCACGACCCCAGTAGCGGCGCGCCTCTGCGGGTGTGCTGGTTGCTGCTGTCACAGCGGTGGCCAGGGCCGTCACGCCGAGGGTGGTCGCACCGATGGTTGTTCCCACCGCGCTGAAGCACCAAAACGCTGCGATCGCTACGGCGGCGACAGTTTTGGCCAATAGCTTTCCGGGTGACAAAAGAAGGTTCATCATTGCGCTCACCCTTCTTTATCCGCGCTAACAACAGGCCGCAATCGGCCCTAGGATAGCCGCGCTGGCGGGTCTTGCCAAGGGTAGAGAATTTCCCGCCGTTTTACCGCGGCTAGGCGATGACGGCCTAGGCTGATCTTACCCTTCGCCGCCCCGGCCAGGCTCGGTTCCGATCCCAACCCGGATCATTGTAGCGACGTCAGACCCCCATTTCATGATCGGATAGAACAGGCGGTAGTAGCGGCTCTTGCCGATCAAGAGATCGTGCATGGCGAGATAGTCGATGCCGGTCGAGAGAAAGCATTTCATTGCATCGGCCGGGGTCTCGACGATTGGCTCGCCTCTGATATTGAATGAGGTGTTCAGCAGCACCGGGACACCGGTAAGCTTCTCGAATTCGAGCAGCAAGCGATAGAGGTGCTCATTGTGCTCCCGCCGCACCGTCTGCACGCGCGCGGTGCCATCGACATGAACGATGGCCGGGATTCTATCCCTCCATTCCGGGCGCACGCGCTTAGCCAGCAGCATGAACGGGGAGTCTTCGTCGCCTTCGAACACCTCCGACGCGCGCTCGGCGAGGACGATCGGCGCGAACGGCCTGAAGGCCTGGCGATGCTTGACCCTCGCGTTGAGCACATCCTTCATGGCGGCCTTGCGCGGGTCGGCCAGGATGCTGCGATTGCCGAGCGCGCGAGGGCCGAACTCGGAACGGCCCTGAAACCAGCCGACGACTTTTTCCTCGGCGAGCACCTTGGCGGTCTCTGCGGTGATGCCGTCCTCCGGCGCTTTGCACGTCTTGACGTTGACGAGCCATTTCTTCGCCGCGGCTTCAACCTCCCGGTCGCTGTAGGGCGCACCGAGATAGGCATGCTCCATGACGAAATTGCGCGGCCTGTTCTGGATCGCGACATGCCCGTAATAGGCGCAGCCGATGGCGATGCCGTCGTCGCCGGCCGCGGGTTGAATCCAGACATTGTCGTAGCCGGCCTCGCGCACGATCTTGCCGTTGGCGACGCAATTCAGCCCCACGCCTCCGGCGATGCAAAGATTCTTGGCGCCGGTTGCTTCCCGCAGCCAGATGGCGCGCTCGATCAAGACCCGCTCGGTGTCTTCTTGGACGCGCCAAGCGAGATCCTTCCAATGCTCTACGCCCTCCTTGCTTTCCCATTTCTCGTCGTCGGGCAGGTAGGGCTCATTGAACGCCTCGGTCCATTCGGGAACGTCGAGTGCGCCATTCGCGAAGGCGATGAGCGGCTTGAATTGGTTGGGACGTCCGTAAGGCGCAAGACCCATCACCTCGCCGCATTTGTTCCAGTCGGCGAAGATGTAGCTCGACACCCGGCTATAGAGCGCGCCGAGACCGTTCATGTTGAAGAACTCGTCTGCGAGAAAGCCGGTGGTGGGTTCGAGCCACACCTTCTTCAGCGGCTCGAGCGTCGAGCCCTCGAACCGGTAATAGCTCTCGGACTCGCGCGCCAGCGAATGAAGATTGTCGATCCGATGGCCTTGCTCGGCAATGTCCGACGCGTAGCTGCCGACCCCGTCCACCACCATCAGCGCCCCTTCGCTGAACGGGCAAACGGCAAAGGCGCTATAGGCGTGAGCGACGTGATGGGAGACGTCGAGGACCTTGTCGGAGTGGGAACGGAAAAGGGGGTGCCCGACCGCCTGTTTCCGCTCCTTCGGCGGAAGGACTTCGGGCACGTCCTGGTAGGTCAGGCGCTTTTCCAGCTCGCCCACGGGAAGGACGTAGCAATTGCGCAACACGAGATCGACGTCATCGAGCGTAATGCCCTCGGCGCGCAGACAATAGTCGATCACGTCCTGGTAGAAGCCGGTCGAGTGCTTGTGCCGGTTGATCCGCTCCTTGGCGATGGCGAAGGCGATGGCGCCGTCGCGCAAGAGACAGGCGGCGACGTCATGGTCGTAGGCGTTGATGCCGAGAATGTAGGTGTGACGCTTGGGCACGATGGGGCGGGGCGATGACGGAACGATCCCTGCTTATAGCCCATATGAGGTCTACCGCAACGCGTTCGGGCTTCGCCCGCGGGGCGCGGAGCAAGCCCTTGAGCGGAATCGGCCGATGCGCTAAGCGCGACCCATGGGACGGCGCATCACACCGCCATCTGATTCGGGGCCGATCGAGAACGTGGACCTGCGCGAGGCGCTCGAGGAGCGCTACCTCGCCTATGCGCTCTCCACGATTATGCACCGGGCGCTCCCCGACGTGCGCGACGGGCTCAAGCCCGTTCACAGGCGGGTGCTCTACGCCATGCAGCAGCTCCGGCTCAGCCCGCAAAGCGAGTTCCGCAAATGCGCGAAGATCGTCGGCGACACGATGGGCAACTTCCATCCCCACGGCAATCAGGCGATCTACGACGCCCTGGCGCGGCTTGCGCAGGATTTCTCGGTCCGCTATCCGCTGATCGACGGCCAGGGCAATTTCGGCAATATCGACGGCGACAACCCGGCCGCCGACCGTTACACCGAGGCGCGGCTGACCGCGGTTGCCGCCCATCTCCTTGACGGCATCGACGAGGACACGGTCGATTTTCGCGCCAATTACGACGGGCGCGAGCAGGAGCCGTCGGTGCTTCCGGCAGCTTTTCCCAATTTGCTCGCAAACGGCGCCTCGGGGATCGCGGTCGGCATGGCGACCAATGTCCCGCCGCACAACGCGGGCGAACTGTGCGACGCGGCGCTCCACCTCATCAAGTTCCCGAACGCCACGGCCGACAAGCTGGTCGATTTCGTTCCCGGCCCCGATCTCCCCACGGGCGGCGTGATCGTCGAGCCGCGCGAAGAGATCGTCAAAGCCTACAAGACGGGGCGCGGCAGCTTCCGGCTCCGCGCCCGCTGGACGACCGAAGACACCGGGCGCGGCACCTATCAGATCGTCGTCACCGAGATTCCCTATCAGATCCCGAAGGCGCGTCTCGTCGCCCGCATCGCCGAGCTTCTCCTGCAAAAGAAGCTGGCGCTCCTGACCGATGTCCGCGACGAGTCCGCCGAGAACGTCCGCCTCGTGCTCGAGCCGAAAAGCCGCGGCGTCGATCCGGTCCTGCTCATGGAATTGCTGTTCAAGCTGACCGAACTCGAGACCCGGCTTCCCCTCAACATGAACGTGTTGAGCCGGGGGCAGGTGCCGAACGTGCTCGGCATGCGCCAGGTCCTGCGCGAGTGGCTCGACCATCGCCAGGTCGTACTCGTCCGCCGCTCGAAATGCCGGCTCGCCAAGATCGATCACCGGCTCGAAGTGCTCGACGGCTATCTCATCGTCTATCTCAATCTCGACAAGGTCATCAAAATCATCCGCGAGAAGGACGAGCCGAAGCCTGCCCTGATGAAGGCCTTCAAGCTGTCCGACGTGCAGGCCGAAGCCATCCTCAACATGCGGCTGCGCGCTCTGCGCAAGCTTGAGGAAATGGAACTCAGGCGCGAGCACGATGCGCTCGCCAAGGAGCGCAAGGAGCTGAAGGCGCTGCTCGGCTCGAGGGACAAGCAGTGGGCGCGGATCGCCGATGAGATCAAGGCGCTGAAAACCGAGCTCGGCCCGAAGACCGCGATCGGCAAGCGGCGCACGAGTTTCGCCGACGCGCCCGAAGGGGTCGAGACCGAGCTCGCCGAGGCCATGATCGAGAAGGAGCCGGTCACGATCGTCCTGTCGGAGAAGGGCTGGATTCGCGCCATCAGAGGGCACCAGACCGAGACCGACAGCCTCTCTTTCAAGGAGGGCGACAAGCTGAAGCGCGTGGTCAAGGCGCAGACGACCGACACGCTGCTCCTCTTCGCCACCAATGGCCGCTTCTATGCGCTCGGCGCCGACAAATTACCCGGGGGCAGGGGCCAAGGCGAACCGTTCCGCCTGATGATCGACATCGAGGAGGTGGCCGATGCCGTCGAGCTTTTCGTGCACGCGCCCGGGCGGAAGCTTCTCGTCGCCGGAACAAGCGGCCACGGGTTCATTGTCGCCGAGGACGAGGTCCTCGCCATGACGCGAAAGGGCAAGCAGGTGCTGAACGTGCCCTCGGGCGAAGAGGCGGCAATGTGCGCGCCCGTTGACGGCGACAGCGTGGCGGTGATCGGCGACAACCGGAAGCTCCTGCTTTTCCCGCTCGCGGAACTCCCGGAGATGCCGCGCGGCAAGGGGGTCAGGCTCCAGCGCTACAAGGACGGGGGGCTCGCCGACGCCAAGGTGTTCCGCAAAAAGGACGGGCTCGCCTATACCGATGCCGCCGGCCGGTCCTTCGTCCTCACCGAATTGCGCGATTGGTGGGGCGCGCGCGCCCAGGCCGGGCGGCTTCCGCCCAAAGGCTTCCCCAAGTCAGGAAAGTTCGGCCCGCGTTTCTAGCTGTGCCGGGCCTGCCGCTCAACGCACCGGTCTTTGACCCGCGCCTTCGTCGAACCGCACCCAGCCCTTCGAGGTGAGCCGTTCCTGCGGCATGAACCGGTTCTTGTAGCGCATCTTGCGCGCTCCATCGATCCAATAGCCGAGATAGACGAACGAGCGCCCAAGCGAGCGCGCGTAAGCGACGTGATCGAGGATCATGTAGGTCCCGAGGCTGCGCTGGCGCTGGTTCGGATCGTAGAAGCTGTACACCATCGAGATGCCGTCGCTGAGACGATCGCAGAGCGACACGGCGATCAGCGACGAGGAGCCGTCGCCGCGCGGATCGGGCTTCACCCGGTATTCGGTGACGAAGGTCTCGACCACGCTGTCCTCGACCATGAGCGAATAGTCGAGCACCGACATCTCTGCCATGCCGCCATCGGCATGGCGCGCGTCGATATAGTCGCGGAACAGCGCATATTGCTCCGAGCTTGGCGCCGGCTGCATGCGGGTGGCGACGAGATCGGAATTGATGCGGGCGATGCGCTTGAGCGAGCGCTTCGGCTCGAATGCATCGGCCAGGATGCGGACCGGCACGCAGGCCGAGCAGGAATTGCAATAGGGCATATAGGCGATGTTTTGGCTGCGCCGGAATCCGCCTTTCAAGAGATTGTCGATGAGGAAACGCGGCTTGTCGCGCGTGAGATGCGTGAACAGCTTCCGCTCGAGCCGCCCGGGAAGATAGGGGCAGGGCTGCGGAGCCGTGATGTAGAACTCGGGAAAGTTGTTTTTATGCTCTGTCACGTCCGACCAACCGAAGACGAATTTGTCCCCCTACGGCAAGCTTAGTAGATCGACGGCCGGAAGTGCAATCGGCGACGCGCTGTTAATAATCCCTCGGGGGCCTGTCGGAATCTGAGAATCGCTGGGGAAACTAGGCCCGGTTGATCACCACGACGCCGGCAAGAATGTCGTGCAGGCAGCGCTTGCGCTGGTCGAAAAAGGCCCACAACAAGTCGACGAACCAGAGAACGAACGTACCTGCCGAGAACCAAAACAAGAGGGCGTGAAACGCCGCAACCAAGGGGCTGACCTTCCCGCCAAACCACATGCGCGCCTCGAGCCCCATCAGTCTCTGGCCGAGCGTGGCGGAATTCTTGCCGCCGATCGTGAGCGCGTTATAGATGAGAAAAACGACAAGAATGGCCGGCAACAGCACCCAGCCGAGTCCGAAAGTGACAATTCCGAACAGGAAGACCAGCACCAGGACGATGATGGCATCGACGATAAAGGCAGCCGCACGCTTGCCGATCACGCCCGCGAAAAGCCGGCTTTGCGCCACCGGATCGTAGGCGTGCGGCTGGTCGGCAAAATTCGTGCTGCGTTCGGGAAGCATCTGCGGGTTGCTCATCTTTCTCCCGGCTCCGATTAAGGGGTCTTGCTCGCGCTGCTAGATAGGTACGGACGGCGTTGCAAACAAGCAAGCGCGGGTTGCCGAGACGGAGCCGAAGCGTTAACAATCCCGCCGGACGGGTTTTGGGCACAAGCTACAAGGACGCATCCATGCGGAAATCATTGCTGACGGCCGGACTTGCTGTCTTCCTGGTCGCCAATCCCGCTTGGCAGGTGGCGGTCGCCGACTGCGAGGGCGACCAGGTCATCTTCGAGGACAAGTTCGCCGACGACGCGGGCGGCTGGCTCTTGCGGGACACCGTCGAGCTGAAGGACGGCGCCTTCGTCTTCAAGCTTCCCCCGACGACATGCAGTCCAATCTGAACGTGACCTACACCGTCAAGGATGCCGATATCTGCTCGGAGACGGTTTGGCCTGAAGGCGAGCAGCCGATGTTGGGCGCCGGGCTCCTGTTCTGGGGCGAGGACAACAGGACCTATTTCCAGTTCGGCATTCTCAACAACGGCAAGTTCTGGATCGCGCGAAAGCAGGATGGCAAATGGCTCGGCACAATCGCCGCCAATGTCGATTCCGCTGCGATCAATCGGGGACCCGGCGCCACCAACTCGCTGCGCGTCAAGACGGACGGCAATAATGTCACCTTCTTCATCAACGGCACGAAGGTCCGCGACCTGCGCGGCCAGGCGCCGAAAAGCGATTGGCGCTTCGGCCTGTCGGGCGACAATTTCGACAAGGATAAGGACGCAACGGTCGTGTTCAAGACCGTCAAGGTCACGAACTAGCGCGCGCCCCGTCGCAGCCTAGGGCGTCAGCCGTTTTAGGAGCTTCGCCGCTTCCGGCGCGAAATAGGTGAAGATTGCGTCGGCGCCCGCGCGCTTGAAGCCGATCAGGCTCTCCAGGATGACGCGCTCACGATCGATGAAGCCGCGCTCCGCCGCCGCCACGAGCGCCGCATACTCGCCCGAGACCTGGTAGACGAAGGTCGGCATGGCGAAGGCCTGCTTCACCCGCCACACGATATCGAGATAAGGGAGCCCCGGCTTCACCATCACCATGTCGGCGCCCTCGGCGATGTCGAGCGCGACTTCGCGGAGCGCCTCGTCGCCGTTGGCGGGGTCCATCTGATAGGTCAGCTTGTCGCCCTTGAGCCTCGCCCCGGAGCCGACCGCTTCGCGAAACGGCCCATAGAAGGCCGACGCATACTTCGCGGCATAAGCGAGGAGCTGCGTGTTGGCAAAGCCGTTCGCCTCGAGGCCTGAGCGGATGGCGCCGATCCTGCCGTCCATCATGTCGGAAGGCGCGAGGATGTCGCAGCCCGCCTCGGCCTGGACGAGGGCCTGCTGAATTAACACCTCGACGGTGCGGTCATTGTCGATCTCGCCGCCGATCAGCAGCCCGTCATGACCGTGGCTCGTATAGGGGTCGAGCGCCACGTCGCAGATGACGCCGATTTCGGGCACCGCCTGCTTGATCGCGCGCACCGCCCGGCACACGAGGTTTCCCGGATTGACCGCCTCGCTCGCCGCCTCGTCGCGCAAGGAGGGATCGGTATTGGGAAAGAGCGCGACCGCCGGGATGCCGAGCGCCCGAGCCTCTTCGGCGGCTTTTACCGCAAGATCGATCGAGAGCCGCTCGACCCCCGGCATGGAGGCGACCGAGGTACGGGCGCCCACCCCCTCGATCAGGAAAATCGGCCAGATGAGGTCCGAGCTTGCGAGCGAGGTCTCGCGCACGAGGTTGCGCGACCACCCGGCGCGGCGGTTCCGCCGCATCCGAGTCGCGGGAAAACCCGGTCCTTTCGCCTGCTCAGGCGTCACGCCTGCGCGTTTCGCCCGCTCGTTTCGTAGCGAAATAGGTTTGTCCTTCGGAGCTGTCATTCACGCTTCTCGGCCGCTCAGCGGTCACTCTTCGCGGCAAACTACCATCGGCCCGCTCCCGCTGCCAATCTCTCTTGCCGGGCATGGTTTGCCACTGTTTGCTCAAACCTGATCGAAAAGGGCTACTCGCAGAAGTTCGACTTGCGACGCTTCTTCATGTCGAGATGGAAGTGATCCTTGTGCGCCGCGTTGGCGTTCGGGCCGAGCACCGTGCCGAAACGGCGGCATGCGTCCTCGAATAGGAACGTGACGAATTGGCTCTTGGGATCGGGCACGGGCTCCGTTGCGACCGGAGGCGGCGAAGGCAGGCCCTCGGCGTCGGCCTTGGCCGGAGTGACCACATCCTCACCGCGATCGCCGCCCTTGGGCTTCACGAAGGGGTTCGACGACACACTCTTCCCGTCGCTCGCGGGATCGGGCACGGGCTCCGTTGCGACCGGAGGCGGCGAAGGCGGGCCCTCGGCGTCGGCCTTGGCCGGAGTGACCGCATCCTCACCGCGATCGCCGCCCTTGGGCTTCACGAAGGGGTTCGACGACACACTCTTCCCGTCGCTCGCGGGATCGGGCACGGGCTCCGTTGCGACCGGAGGCGGCGAAGGTGGGCCCTCGGCGTCGGCCTTGGCCGGAGTGACCGCATCCTCACCGCGATCGCCGCCCTTGGGCTTCACGAAGGGTTTCGACGACACACTCTTCCCGTCGCTCGCGGGATCGGGCGCGGACTCCGGCGGCTTCGTCACGATGTGAGGCCAGTGATCGAGCACGGTGATGCGCGTGCCATCGGCAAGCACGAATTGCGATACGTCGAACGCGTTGGCGAGCGCATGCTCGCTCAACAGCGTGTGGGCGCCGCCATAGCGGTTGCGGCAGACATAGGAGGAAGCGTTCTGGATCTTGACCACGGCGCTTCCGAACAGCGTCTTTGCTTCCGGCTGGACAGTGTCCCTGAGCCATTCGCCGAGAACGTCGGCCATCGGACAGCTCAGCGTCGCCGGCGGCTCGATCCTAACTTTCGGCTCCTGTCCCACGGCGCGCAGCAAGACCGGCGCCGGCGTCCCGCACAGCCCTTCCTTGATCGGCGGGAGGAGTTCGTAGTCGAGCGGATCTTCCGTCAGGAGCTCCTTGCACTTCGCCGTGGCTGCGCCGATCTCGGCCTCGGTCCATGGTACGGTCGGCTGATCTTCGGGCAGTACGGGCTTTGCCTCAACCGGCGCCCGCAAGGGGTTCCGCTGCGGCAATGGCGGCAGGTCCACGACCTCCGCACCGGCCGCGGCCGGAAGCGCGACCAAGAGGACAAGGCTAAGCCAGCCGAGCGGTTTGAGGGACAAATCAGGCTCCGATTGCCTTCTGCAAAGCTTGTGATTTCAACGATTGAGTGCTAGCTGCCCCGGGCGTTTCGTCGCGACCTGCATCGGCGCTGATATGGCGCGTATTACACCGAATTCGAGTGGGAGACATCGCATTTTGTCCGAAGCGCTGGGCATCAGCTTCGAGGAAAACGACCGCGCGGGCGTGGTGACTTTGAGCCGGCCTGATCGCCTTAACGCGCTGACCCGGGAAATGTTCAAAGCCTTGACCGCCCAGTATCGCGTGTGGGCGCCGGCGCCCCACATCTACGGGGTCGTGATGCAATCGACGCACCCGACCGTGTTCTCGAGCGGCGGCGATCTCAAGACCTTGCATGAGTGGAGCGAGCAGGGCGCGCGAGACGCGATCCGTGAGTTCTATCGCGCCGCCTACCGCCACGTCTGGGTGCTCGAGAAATTCATCAGACCGAACGTGCCCCTGATAAACGGGCTCGTGCTCGGCGGCGGCATCGGCATCACGCTTTACGGAACCCATTGCATCGCAGGCGAGGGGTACCGCTTCGGCATGCCGCAAGTCGGCATCGGGTTCCTGCCCGATATCGGCGGCACGTATTTCCTTCCGCGGCTGCTCGGTTGGACTGGACTCTACCTTGCCTTGACCGGGCGCATCATCGGACCGGCCGAAGCCTATCGCCAGCGTCTCGTCAGCCATACAATTCCCGCCGCGCATTTCCCCGTAATCAAGGACGCACTCAGCGACAATCATCCGATCGACCGGCTGCTCGACGGCCTCCATCGCGATCCCGGCGAAGGCGAGCTCGTGCGCCACACGCCGCTGATCGATCGCGTCTTCGCAGCTCCCTCGGTCGAAGCGATCCTTGACCGGCTCGACGCGGAACAGGGCGAAGACAAGGCATTCGCTCAGGAGACCGCGGCGGCGATCCGCGCGAAGTCGCCGACCTCACTCAAGATCGCCTTCAGCCAATATCGGCGGGGAAAGTCCCTCGACCTCGGCGAAGCGCTCAAGCTCGAATTCCGCCTCGCCTCGCACCTCATCGGCGCCCACGACTATCGCGAAGGGATCGCCACGCGGATCGCCGGAAAAGGGCGCAACCCTGACTGGCAACCGGCCATGCTTGCCTCCGTCGACGATGCAGCGGTCGAGCGCCTGTTTACGACTCCCGCCCAGGATGAACTCGTCCTTGCGGATTTGACGCCAGGCCTTTGAGGACTGGGCTCAAACGTGAGCTAACGTCGTTGCAACTTCATGCTAGAATTTCACGTAATCTTAAGCGTCTCGCTTAAGCGCTTTTTAGGTTGCCGCGCCTATAGTCTTGGCCAAGTTGGGGTTTTAACAACTAACAAAGGGTAGGCGATGGGTATGGCCCTGAACACGGGGACGCGTGAGAATGTCGGCGAAGCAGACGACCTCAAGACCCGTTATCTTGTCTCGTTGAAGCTCATCGAGCGGTTGCATCGATTACTGCTCGATGTCATCAAGGACGAGTTCGAACGCTTGAGCCGGTCCGACGTCAACAGTGTGCAGGCGCTGTTACTCTACAACATCGGCGATGCCGAGTTGACCGCGGGCGAACTGACAAGCCGCGGCTATTATCTCGGCTCGAACGTCTCCTACAATCTCAAGAAGCTGGTCGACGCCGGCTATATCGACCATCAGCGCTCGACCGTCGATCGCCGCTCCGTGCGGGTGAAGCTCACCGGCAAGGGGCAGGAAATCTGCCGGCTGGTGAACACCCTCTATCAACGCCAGCTCAAGTCGCTCGAACAGGTCGGCGGCATCGGAAGCGACGAGCTTGCGGTGCTCAACAAGGCGCTCATCCGCTTGGAGCGCTTCTGGACCGACCAGATTCGCTACCAGCTCTAACCCACAAAAGAAGCGCGGCTCAGGCTTGAACTGCCCCGTAGGAAGGACGAAGCCTCCGGGGATTAGGTCTTTGGCCGGTTGCGGGCGTTTCAGCCCAAAATCGCCCCATTCGGGGACTAGACGTTAAATCGGCTTGTGCCGGGGCACGCACGCGATTTTCTCAACGTCTCTGCCGCTTGGGCGCGGGGGCGAAAGAGCACTCCGGCGGTTTGTGACGTTTCCGTGTGAGCGTTCGCGCTAGAGTGTCAGGGCAAAAGCGCCTATATTCGGGCGGGATCGAGCCGCAAGCGACGGGGAGCGGCGAATGCTGAAAGGCCAGGGCAAGAGGGGCGGGGCGATCGCCGCGGCTGCGGGAATCGCTGTCGCGCTCTTTGCAACAAGTCTTGTTCCGGCCAATGCCGGTCCCTTTTCCTGGCTGACCGGCAAGAATCAGCAGCAGCAGCAACAAGTGCAGCCGCCGCCGCCGAGCGGCGGCCCCGGACCCTTTCCCTTCTTCGGCGGGGGCAGGGGCAATCAGGGATGGCGGGGCAACGGGCCCGATCCGGTGACGGCGCCGCATGCCTCCGAGCTTCCGCGCGACGATCCCGAGGCCTTGCTGATCGCGAACCCGCCGCTCGGCTCGCCCACGCTCGCCACGCGCAATGTCGAGGCGACCAGGGCCGCAATCGAGCAATACAAGGTGATAGTGGGGCAAGGCGGTTGGCAGACGGTTCCGCGCAAGGTCATGAAGCCCGGCCAGCGCGGCCAGGAGATCCAGCTCTTGCAGCGGCGGCTCGCGGTCTCCGGAGATTTCGTCGGCTCCATCTCAGGCGAGTACGACGCCGCCGTCGTCGCCGCCGTGAGGAAGTTTCAGACGCGCCATGGAATCGGCGCCACGGGAGTCATCGACACCAAAGCGGTGATCGACGCGCTGAACATTCCGGCCTATATGCGGCTCGCGCAGCTTCAAACCAGTTTGAGACGGCTGCAAAGCCTCGCGCCCAACGCCGCCGGCCGTTACGTCGTGGTCAATATTCCGGCGGCGCAAGTCGAGGCGGTCGCGGGCGGCGAGGTCGTGTTGCGGCATATCGCCGTGGTCGGCAAGCCCGAGCGGCCGACGCCCGAAATCTCAAGCAAGATTCGGGAGATCAATTTCAATCCGTATTGGTACGTGCCGCGCACCATTATCATCAAGGACCTCGTGCCCAAGGGCCGCGAATTCACCCGCAGGGGCCAAGACATGCTTGCCGCCTACCACATGCAGGCCTTCGACGCCGCCGGCAATCCGCTCGACCCGCGCCAGATCGATTGGAACAGCCCCGAAGTTTACAACTACAATTTCCGGCAGCTTCCTCATGGAGAGAACTCGCTCGGCTTCGTGAAGATCAACTTCCCCAACAAGGACAGCGTCTACATGCACGACACGCCGCTCAAGGGCCTGTTCGGCAGCAACGAGCGGTTCCAAAGCTCAGGCTGCGTGCGCGTGTATAATGTCGAGCAGGTGGTCGCCTGGATTTTGCGCGACACGCCGGGCTGGAGCTATGAGCGGATCGTCTCGATGAAGCACACAGGCGAGCAGGTGGACGTCAAGCTCTCGAAGCCGGTCCCGGTCTATCTCGCCTATATCAGCGCCTGGGGAACACCCGATGGTCAGGTGAATTTCCGGCCTGACATCTACGGCCTCGACGGGGCCTCCACGACCGCTTCAGCCTACTGATCGGCCTCGGTCCGGCTCTCGGCAAGCGAAGGCGGACACGCTTTGCACCGCCTTTGGGCGCAGTAGGCTAGTGGCACAAAGCGGACATCGATGCCGACGCTAGGCACGTCCGCTCCTCGCCGAATAGCGGACATGCCTGGTCCGCTCGCTGCTGTCCGCTCATGGCCCACAACGAACGCTGAGCCATCGGCACTTGTTGCTCTTGCGAATTATTCGCATATAACCTATTGTAGTGCACGTTAGGGGACCGCGACCTCCCACGAAAAGGAAGCCATATGCTGAGCCCAGTCAAAACAGGGAGCGCTGATAGTATGTCGGACGATGGGGCTGCGGCATACGTTGGCGCCAGCGCGCAAGGTTGGCGGCGCGCCTCGCGCACACCGTCGCTCGCCGAAGTATTCGGCACTATTCGCACGAGGCCGACCGGCCCCACTTGGCGGAAATTGATCGCTTTTCTGGGGCCTGGCTATCTCGTCGCCGTCGGCTACATGGACCCCGGCAACTGGGCGACCTCCCTGGCCGGAGGCTCAAAATTTGGCTACGCCCTGCTGTTCATTGCGCTCCTCTCCAACATCATGGCGATCATCTTGCAGGCGCTCTGCGCGCGACTTGGCGTGGCGTCTGGCCGCGACCTCGCGCAAGCTTGCCGCGACGCCTTTCCCCGCTGGGTCTCCTATCCGCTCTGGGCTCTCGCTGAGCTTGCCATCTGCGCCACCGACCTCGCGGAGGTGATCGGCACAGCGATCGGACTCAATCTTCTGTTCGGTATTCCGCTGGAGATCGGCGTCATTATCACTGCGCTCGACGTTTTTCTCATTCTGTGGATGCAGCGGCTAGGCTTCCGTTACGTAGAAGCCTTCATCGTCACCATGCTCGGCGTCATCGCCCTCTGCTTCGGTATCCAAATCGCCATGGCCGATCCCGATTGGGGACAGGTGATCCTGGGCTTCGCGCCCACGGTCGAGATCGTGAAGAACCCGGAGATGCTGTATTTGGCGCTCGGTATTATCGGCGCCACGGTGATGCCGCATAATCTGTATCTCCATTCTGGCGTGGTGCAAACGCGCGCCTATGGCCACTCAGTGCCTGAGCGGCGCGAGGCGATCAAGCTCGCCACCATGGACTCGACCATCGCGTTGATGTTCGCGCTCACCATCAACGCCTCGATCTTGATCCTCGCCGCTTCCACCTTTCATCAGATCGGGCAGACGAATGTGACTGAGCTCGGGGAGGTGCACTCTTTCCTGACGCCGCTGCTCGGCTCGGCTTTCGCACCGACGCTGTTCGCCATTGCCCTTCTTTGCTGCGGACTGAACTCGACGGTGACCGCCACTTTGTCGGGTCAGATCGTGATGGAAGGCTTCCTCGATATAAGGCTGCCGCCCTATCTACGGCGCCTCGTCACTCGCGCCATCGCTATCGTACCGGCGGCCATCGTCACCATCTGGTATGGGTCGGAAGGCACGGCGCAGCTTTTGATTCTGTCCCAGGTGGTGCTCAGTCTTCAACTGCCTTTCGCCATCGTTCCCTTGGTGATGTTCACGGCGGACAAGCGAAAGATGGGGGCTCTGACCGCGCCTCGCTGGCTGACGGCGCTCGCCGCTGTCACAGCGCTCATCGTGATCACGTTGAACCTCAAGCTGCTCTACGATTTCTTCACCGCCTTATGATCGATGCATGTCCGCTCTTGGGGGCAGACATGCTCAATGCGCCGGCGAATGTCCGATTCTGGGAGCAAAGCGGAGGCTGGCCAACCGCTACCTGCCGATCGCGATTTGGGAGTACACGCCCTAGTCTGTTGCTGGCGCATCTTCGCGACATGTGGTAGAGCCAGCCAAACGCTCAACGCGGCAAGCGCCGGTGGGGTTTCCCGGGGCGGGCGGGAGTAAGCTCGAGGAGCAGTCGGCCATGACGGCAAGTGATGCAAGACGCGCTGCGGCGCGCGAAAATAGCTTCTTCACCAAGCATCTTGAAGAGACCGACCCCGAAGTCTGGGGGGCGATCGAGAAAGAGTTCGAGCGTCAGCAGCACGAGATCGAGCTGATCGCTTCGGAGAACATCGTCTCTCAGGCGGTGCTCGACGCCGCCGGCACGCTGCTCACCAACAAATATGCCGAAGGTTATCCGGGACGGCGCTATTACGGCGGCTGCCAATATGTCGACGTGGTCGAGCAGCTTGCCATCGATCGTGCCAAGCGCCTGTTTAACTGCGCCTTCGCCAACGTCCAACCCCATTCCGGCTCGCAGGCCAACCAGTCGGTGATGCTCGCGCTCATCAAGCCGGGCGACACGGTCCTCGGCATGTCGCTCGCCCATGGCGGCCACCTCACGCATGGCGCGCCGCCCAATCTTTCCGGCAAGTGGTTCAACGCCGTGCAGTACGGCGTGACCAAGACCGACAACCGCATCGACTATGACGAGGTCGAGCGGCTCGCCAAGGAGCACAAGCCGGTGCTCATCATTGCCGGAGGCTCCGCCTATCCGCGCATCATCGACTTCCCGCGCTTTCGCCAGATCGCCGATTCCGTCGGCGCCCTGCTGATGGTGGATATGGCGCATTTCGCCGGGCTCGTCGCCGCGGGACTGCATCCGAGCCCGCTGCCGCATGCCCATGTTGTCACCACCACGACGCACAAGACGCTGCGCGGTCCGCGCGCGGGCTTGGTGCTCTCCAACGACGAGGAGATCGGCAAGAAGATCAACTCCGCGGTGTTCCCCGGCCTTCAGGGCGGCCCGCTGATGCATATCATCGCCGCCAAGGCCGTGGCATTCGGCGAGGCGCTTAGGCCGGACTACAAGCTCTACATCAAGGGCGTCATCGACAATGCCAAGGCGCTCGGCGAAACCCTGGTCAAGGGCGGCGCCGCGCTCGTCTCCGGCGGCACCGACACTCATCTGATGCTGGTCGATCTCAGGCCGAAGAAACTCACCGGCAAGGCGGCCGAGACGGCGCTCGGTCGCGCCAACATCACCTGCAACAAGAACGGCGTTCCGTTCGATCCGGAGAAGCCCGCGGTCACCTCCGGCATCCGCCTCGGCTCGCCGGCGGGAACCACCCGCGGTTTCGGCATCGCCGAGTTCCAGCAGGTCGGCGGCATGATCATCGAAGTGCTCGACGGCCTTGCAGCCAAAGGCGATGCAGGCAATGCCGCCGTGGAAGCGAGCGTGAAGAAGCGCGCCATCGAACTCTGCGAGCGCTATCCGATCTACAGATAGTTCCGCGTGAGGTGAGAAAGGGGAGGGCCGTCGCCCATGCGATGCCCTTATTGCGGTAGCACCAACACGCAAGTGAAGGATTCGCGTCCGAGCGAAGATCACAGCACGATCAGGCGTCGCCGCGTCTGCGCCGATTGCGGCGGCCGCTTCACCACCTTCGAGCGGGTGCAGCTCCGCGAGCTGACGGTGATCAAACGGAACGGGCGCCGCATGCCCTTCGACCGCGACAAGCTGATGCGGTCGGTGCAGATTGCGCTGCGGAAACGGCCCGTCGATCCCGAGCGGGTCGAACGCATGGTGAGCGGCGTCGTGCGCAGGCTTGAGAATATGGGCGAGAACGACATCAGGTCCGAGACGATCGGGCGCCTGGTGATGGAGGCGCTGAAGGCGCTCGACGACGTCGCCTATGTGCGCTTTGCCTCCGTGTACAAGAACTTCCGCGAGGCCAAGGATTTCGAGGCGCTGCTCGGCGAACTCGCCGCGACCGATGACGACGACGCGGGCGACGGCAAGGCGGCCGCCCCTATCGAAGACTAGGCAAAGACCCCACATCAAGCCCATGACCTTGAGCGACGAGGACCACATGGCGCAGGCGCTGCAGCTTGCGCGGCGGGGACTTGGCCAGACCTGGCCGAATCCGTCCGTGGGCGCGATTGTCGTCGCCGCAGACGGCGAGGTCCTCGCCCGCGGCTGGACGGCGCCCGGAGGGAGGCCTCACGCCGAAGCGATCGCGCTCGAGCGCGCCGGCGCCAAGGCGCGGGGCGCCACCCTCTATGTCACGCTCGAGCCTTGCGCTCACCCAGGCGGCCGGGGCCCTGCCTGCGCCGAGGTCGTCGCCGCGGCAAAGCCGGCGCGGGCCGTGATCGCGCTCCGCGATCCCGATCCCCGCACATCAGGCCGCGGCATTGCACGCCTCGCCGCCTCGGGCATCGAAGTGAAGGACGGCGTGCTTGCCGAGGAAGCCAAGGCCGTCACTCTCGGTCATATCCTTCGCGTCACCGAGGAACGCTCCGCCGTGACGCTCAAGCTCGCCGTCGGCGCCGACGGGTTGATCCCGCAAGGTAAGGGCACGCCGGTGTGGATCACGGGTCCCGATGCGAGGGCCCATGGGCATTTGCTGAGAGCCCGGCACGATGCGATCATGGTCGGCCGCGGCACGATCCTCGCCGACGACCCGACCTTGACATGCCGCCTTCCCGGCATGTCCTGCCGCTCTCCTGTGCGGGTGGTGTTGGATCGCCGCCTAAGGACGCCGCCCAATGCGCGCCTGTTCGACGATTTGATGGTGCCGGTCTGGCTCGTCTGCTCCGCCGATGAAGAGCATCCCAATACCGATGCCCTCCAGGATCGCGGCGCCGAGATCGTTCCGGTTCCAGTCGACGCTCACGGCCTTCTTGCCGTTCACGACGCGCTCGAGACGCTTGCAGCGCGCGGCATCACCCGCGTGCTTGTGGAGGGCGGGCCTTCCGTGGCGCGGGCCTTTGTCGATGCCGACCTCGTGGACGAGGCCGTTATCTATCAGGGTCCGAAGCGCGTGGGCGAAAGCGGCCTTTTGCCTTTTGTCGGTGATGGGCTTGATCGGCTGACCGCAAGCGGGCATTTCATCGAGATCGAGACCCGGTCGTTCGGTCGGGACCGGATGCAGTGGTGGCGGCGAGTAGGGCGATGTTCACCGGCCTTGTCAGCGGCGTAGGAACGCTCCAAGAGCGGCAGGGCTCGCGTTTCGTCATCGCCAGCCCCTTTAAGCGCCGGAGCCTCCAAGAGGGGGCCTCGATTGCCTGCGACGGCTGTTGCCTCACCATTGTAGGCAAAGGGCGAAGGCGCGCGCTTTGCCGTCGAGGTCTCCAACGAAACGCTCGCGCGCACCACGCTCGGCTCGTGGGGGGAGGGGCGCCGCATCAATCTCGAACGGGCTCTCGCGCTCGGGGATGAGCTCGGCGGCCATCTCGTAACCGGCCATATCGACGGCACGGCCGCCATCCTCGCGCGCGAGCCGGACGGTGACAGTGTCCGCTTCGTCCTGGAAAGCCCCTCCGAATTTGCTTCCTTCATTGCCGCCAAAGGGTCGGTCGCGCTCGACGGCGTCTCGCTGACCGTTAACGATGCCCGCGGCGCGCGCTTCGGCGTCAACCTCATTCCTTACACTCTTGCCCACACGACATGGGGAGACCGGCGCCCCGGCGATCTGGTAAACCTTGAAGTCGATCTCATGGCGCGCTACCTCGCCCGCCTCGGAGAGCACGAAAGGCTTGCCCCGTGACGATTGCGCCAAAGACCAAAGGCCATCAATTCCTCTCCCCGATCGAAGAGGTGGTCGACGATGCGCGCAACGGCCGGATCTTCATTCTGGTCGATGCCGAGGAGCGCGAGAACGAGGGCGATCTCGTCATCCCGGCGCAGATGGCGACCCCAGACGCCATCAACTTCATGGCCAAGCACGGCCGCGGGCTCATTTGCCTTGCGCTTACGCCGGAGCGCGCCAAGCAGCTTCACCTCGAACTAATGTCGCGCTCGAACCGCGCGCGTCACTCGACCGCATTCACCGTTTCGATCGAGGCGCGGGAAGGGGTCTCGACCGGCATCTCGGCCCATGACCGCTCCCGCACCATCTCCGTCGCCATCGACCCGACCAAGGACTATCGCGACATCATGACGCCGGGTCACGTGTTTCCGCTCGTCGCCAAGGAGGGTGGCGTGCTGATACGCGCGGGCCATACCGAGGCCGCGGTGGATCTCGCGCGGCTTTCCGGACTCTATCCGGCAGGCGTGATCTGCGAGATCATGAACGACGACGGGACCATGGCGCGGCTTCCCGACCTCATTGCCTTCGCCGCCCGCCATGGGCTGAAGATCGCGACCATCGCCGACCTGATCGCCTACCGGCTCCGCTACGATCATCTCGTCAAGGTCGTGGCCGAAAGCAAGGTCGAGAGCGCCTTTGGCGGGGCATTCGATCTCAAGGTCTATGCCACGACGGTCGATCCCGCCGAGCACGTGGCGCTCGTCAAAGGCGACGTTGCCTCGGGCGGCCCCGTGCTCGTGCGCGTGCATGCTCTCAACACCACCGACGATGTGATCTCGGTCGGGACCCACCGCGAGACGCTCGTGCACAAGGCCATGGAGATCATCGGGCGCGAGGGCCGCGGCGTGCTCGTGCTGATCCGCGAGTTCAGGCCCGACGCCATTTCTGCCCGCCTCAATCAGGAGACGGGAGGAGGCCAAGGCCAGCAGCGGCTTATCGAATACGGCATAGGCGCGCAGATCTTGCTCGATCTCGGCGTGCGCGAGATGGTGCTATTGAGCAATTCTCCCGCCCGCAAGATCGTGGGCCTGCAGGGATATGGGCTTACGGTGGCCGGCCACCGGAGCCTGGAGTGAGGCTGCGATGGCACGCAAAGACCCGCGCTCGGTTCTCATCATCGAGGCACGATTCTATGAAGATATTGCCGACGAGCTTGCCCGAGGCGCCACCGAGGAGCTCGAGGCGCATCGCATCGCCTATGAGCGGCTCGCCGTGCCCGGTTCGCTCGAAATCGCGCTCGCGCTCAGCCTCGCGCTTGCCAATGGTTTCGTAGGAAAGGCCGGGCGTCATCGCGGCTGCGTGGCGCTCGGCTGCGTCATCCGCGGCGAGACCACGCATTACGATATCGTGGCGCGGGAATCTGCCGCGGCCCTGCATCAACTCGCCGTGCAGCATGCCGTGCCGATCGGTTTCGGCATCGTGACCTGCGAAAGCCGCGAACAAGCCTGGGAGCGTGCGAGCGTGGACGGGCGCAACAAGGGCCGCGACGCGGCGCAAGCCTGCCTCACCCTGATGCGGCTCGAACAGCACTTCTCTTCGGCAAATCGGCGCTAGCCGCCATGGCTAAGCGCAGCGACATCAGCCCGCGTGCCTCGTCCCGCAGCGCCGCGCGCCTCGCCGCGGTTCAGGCGCTTTACCAGATGGACATGACCGGCATCGACCTCAACCAGGTGATCGCCGAATTCACGGCGCATCGCTTGGGCCAGGAGATCGAGGGCTGCCAATATGCCGAGGCGGAGCCGGATTTCTTCCGGGACATCGTCGAGGGTGTGGTGCGCGAGCAGCTTCGCATCGATCCCTTGATCGACAAGCAGCTCGCCGAGGGCTGGCGGCTCACCCGTGTCGATTCGATCCTTCGCGCCATCCTTCGTGCGGGCGCCTACGAGATCTTTGTTCGCGGCGACGTGCCGGGCGCGCGTGGTCATTTCCGAATATGTCGATATCGCCCACGCGTTTTTCGGCGAAGAGGAACCGAAGGTGGTCAACGGCATTCTCGACCGCCTCGGGCATGGCGCGCGGCCGCAGGAATTTGCCGCCGGAGGAAGCCGGGATGGTTGACGGCATCGAGCGAGCCGGGAGAAAGCGCCTCGGCGAGTTCGAGATCATTGCCCGCTATTTCGCGCCTCTTGCGACCGACGCCTCGGCCCTGGCCTTGCGCGACGATGCCGCCGTGCTCAGGCCGCCCGAGGGCCACGAGATCGTGCTCTCCTGCGATACGATCGTCGAGTGCGTGCATTTTCTCAAAGACGATCCGCCCGAGAGTATCGGCCACAAGGCCTTGGCGGTGAATTTGTCGGACCTCGCCGCCAAGGGCGCGCGGCCTTACGTTTATCTCTTGGCGCTGTCGCTCCCCGCCGAGCCGTCTCCTTCATGGCTTGAGGCCTTCGCCTCGGGCTTGCGGACGCTCCAGAGCGAGGCCGGGATCGCACTCGCCGGCGGCGACACAACGCGCTCACCCGGTCCTTTGAGCATCACCATCACCGCGCTCGGCCTCGTTCCCCAAGGCCACGCCGTGCTCAGGCGCGGGGCCAAACGCGGCGATCGTCTCTACGTAACCGGCACGATCGGCGATGCGTATCTCGGCCTTCGCGTGCTGACGGAGCCGGCGCTTGCCCGCGATTGGGGATTTTCGCAAGACGACCTCGCTTATGTCATCGACCGCTATCGCCGTCCCCGGCCGCATACCGAACTTGCCGTCATCCTGCGCAATTTCGCCCAAGGCGCGATTGACGTGTCCGACGGACTCGCAAGCGACGTCGGCAAGCTCGCGAGCGTCTCCCATGCCGGCGCCGTCATAGAGGCGGGGCGCGTGCCGCTGTCTCAGGCGGCCGAAAAGGCCTTGGGTCGCGAACCGCGCCTGCTTCGAGCCCTGCTTACGGGGGGCGACGATTATGAGATCGTGGCGGCGTTGCCGGGAGCGAGCGGCCCCGCTTTCGAGGCCGAGTCGAAAGGAAAGGGGGTGTCCGTGACAGAGATCGGACGTCTCGAGAGCGCGGAAACCGGGCTTCTCGTGCTTGGGCCGGACGGCAAGGCGCTCGGGCTCGATGCCTGCGGATATGCCCATTTCTAGCTTTGGGCGGGTCCCCCCGAGGCCGAAATGCCGCGGAGAAGCCGTTGCGCCTCGCCCGCAACTTTGGCATTTTCCCGCGGGCTTAACGCCACATGCGGGAGTTCGGGCCTGGGGGCAATTTGGGGGCGCCCGGCCGTTTCCGCCGATTCCCGTCCATTCCAATCAACGCATAGAAGGCAGCCGTCATGACCTGGGTTCTCTATCTCATTATTGCTTGCGGGGCGCTCTCGATCGCCTATGGCGTCTGGACGACCAGAGCCGTTCTCGCCGCGGATCCCGGCACGGCGCGTATGCAGGAGATCGCGGCGGCGATCCAGGAAGGGGCGCAGGCCTATCTTGCGCGCCAATACACAACGATCGCGATTGTCGGCGTCGTCATCTTCGCGATCCTCGCCTATCTGCTCGGCATCGTGCAGGCGGTCGGCTTTGCCATCGGCGCCGTCCTCTCTAGCGTCGCCGGCTATATCGGCATGAATGTCTCCGTGCGCGCCAATGTGCGCACGGCCCAGGCCGCGACCAAGAGCCTTGCCGACGGCTTGAGCCTGGCTTTCCGCGCCGGCGCCATCACCGGGCTTCTCGTCGCAGGTCTCGCCCTTCTCGGCGTCTCGATCTATTTCCTCGTGCTCACCCGTATGATGGGCCTCGATCCCGCCTCGCGCGAAGTGATCGATGCCCTTGTCGCTCTCGGCTTCGGCGCATCGCTCATCTCCATCTTCGCCCGTCTCGGCGGCGGCATCTTCACCAAGGGCGCCGATGTCGGTGGCGATCTCGTCGGCAAGGTCGAAGCCGGCATCCCCGAGGACGATCCTCGCAACCCCGCAACCATCGCCGATAATGTCGGCGACAATGTCGGCGACTGCGCCGGCATGGCGGCCGACCTGTTCGAGACCTATGTGGTGACGGTCGTTGCGACCATGGTGCTCGCCTCGATCTATTTCGCTGGCGGCGAGGATCGCATCATGCAGATGATGCTTTATCCGCTCGCCATCGGCGCTATCTGCGTCATCACCTCGATCATCGGCACCTATTTCGTGCGGCTGGGCGCCAGCCAATCGATCATGGGCGCGCTCTACAAGGGCGTGATCGCAACCGGCGTGCTGTCGCTGATCCTGCTGTGGCCGTTGACGTCATGGCTCGTCGGCATGGACACCGCCATGAAGGTGGGCGAGGTGAGCTTCACCGGCCGCTCGCTGTTCTACTGCGGCGCGCTCGGTCTCGTCGTCACCGCGCTCATCGTCGTCATCACCGAGTACTACACGAGCACCCGGTTCCGTCCGGTCCATTCGATCGCCAAGGCCTCCGTCACCGGCCACGGCACCAACGTGATCCAGGGCCTCGCCGTATCGCTCGAGTCGACGGCGCTGCCGGCGCTCGTCATCATGGCGGGCATCATCATCGCCTACACGCTAGCCGGACTGTTCGGCATCGCCATTGCCGTGACCACCATGCTCGCGCTTGCCGGCATGATCGTGGCGCTCGATGCCTTCGGCCCCGTCACCGACAATGCCGGCGGCATCGCCGAGATGGCGGGATTGCCGAAGGAAATTCGCAAGACCACCGATGCGCTCGATGCCGTCGGCAACACGACCAAGGCGGTGACCAAGGGTTATGCCATCGGCTCGGCCGGGCTCGGCGCGCTCGTGCTGTTCGCGGCCTATACCGAGGACCTCAAATTCTTTGCCGCCAATGCCGACAAGTTCTCGTACTTCGCCGGCGTCGATCCGACCTTCACCCTGTCGAATCCTTACGTGGTGGTCGGTCTCTTCCTCGGCGGACTATTGCCTTATCTCTTTGGCGGCATCGCCATGACGGCTGTGGGCCGCGCCGGCTCCGCGATCGTCGAAGAGGTGCGCCGCCAGTTCAAGGAGAAGCCCGGCATCATGAAGGGCACCGACCGTCCCGATTACGGGCGCGCGGTCGATCTTCTGACGCGCGCCGCGATCAAGGAGATGATCTTGCCCTCGATGCTCCCGGTGCTGTCGCCGGTCGTTTTCTACTTCGTCATCGAGGCGATCGCCGGAAAGAGCGCCGCCTTCTCCGCGCTCGGCGCCATGCTGCTTGGCGTGATCGTCACAGGCCTCTTCGTCGCCATTTCCATGACGGCAGGCGGGGGCGCGTGGGACAACGCCAAGAAATATATCGAGGATGGCAATTACGGCGGCAAAGGCTCGGAGGCGCACAAGGCGGCGGTGACGGGCGACACGGTCGGCGATCCTTACAAGGATACAGCCGGGCCCGCGATCAACCCGATGATCAAGATCACCAATATCGTGGCGCTTCTGCTGCTCGCGGTGCTCGCCCATCAATAGGCGAACATCCGCAGCCTAGATCGGGGGAGCGCCGGTCGCCCCCGGCGACTTCATATCCTTGAACATCCCGCGATTGGAGATATTGCCGAAGATCTGCTCGAGGAGGCCGAGATCCTTGCCGCGGGCCGGGGTCTCGTCCTTCATGTAGTTGACGACGATCCCGTCCTTTAGCCCGTAATGGGCGACTTGTTGGACATTGGCGCCGCCATCGAAATAGACGGCAACGACTTGGCGATCGATCTCGCGGGGTTTGAGAAAGGCGACGGTCTTTTGTGTGGTCGAAATGTAATAATAGGCCTCGCCCGCGATCGTGCTCGTGGTATCGGGAGAACCGAGAACGGCGGCGACCTGTTCTTTGGTCATGCCGGGCTGTACGGAGTTGACGTCAACATCGATGAAGACGTGTCCGTGCCGGTCGATCTGCGCGCCGCAACCGGAAAGCAAGCTCGCGCCGAACAGAAGCGCGGCGAGCGCCGGACGCGAAGCCGCAATCGACAGCAGTCTCAACCTAGGCAAAGACGAAAATCCCCCGCTATGGCACGGTATCGCAGCGCCTGGCGTGACAGGAGGCTCGGCGCGCGGCGATGCGAAAGGCTAGACCAAACGGACCGTCCTTTGAACCCCTTCACCCCCATCAAAGCACCCAATTCATCGGACGCGGCGAAACTCTATGGCGCGATTGTGGCGCAGGCGCGGCTTCCTGTTTTCTATCAAGCCCTTGGGGTTCCCGACACGCTTGAGGGCCGCTTTCTCGTCTTGTCGCTTCATCTTTTCGCCGTCCATCACCGGCTCAAGGAGGAAGGCGAACCCGCGCGCAGCCTCGCGCAGAACCTGGCCGACCGTTTCACCGCCGATATGGAGACGGTGCTTAGGGAGATCGGGGTCGGCGATCTCAGCGTCCCAAAGAAGGTGAGGGGGATCGCCGCCGCTCATACGTCCCTGCTGGAAGGCTTGGAGCGCGCGCTTGCGTCGGGCGATGCGGCCGTCGCCGCCTCTCTCGGAAGCGCGCTTCCCCCGGACCAACGCCTGAGCGGGGCTTCAAGCTTGCGGCTCGCGCACTATGTAAAGGATTCTGTGAGAGCGCTAGCCGCGCAGAGCTTGGCGGCGCTCGCCACGGGCGAAGCGAAATTTCCGGAGATGGGCTCCGGCGGAGGTTGGAAGGACTGATATGACCGAGGACGTCGAACGTCCCATCCTGTCGCGGCCGCTCAAGGTCGATGAGATCAGAGACGGCGCAAGCGGCAAAATCGTCGTGACCAAGTCAGAGCTTGAGGCTGTCGCCAAGATGCTCGATCTCGTGGCGCTCGATCGGCTGACATTCGCCTACCGCATCGACCGCGGCGGCAGCGAACGCCTCCTGCTCACAGGAACGCTTCGCGCCGATGCGACGCAGACCTGCGTCGTCTCGCTCGACCCCATCGAGGCACGCCTCGAGGTGCCGGTCGAGATGGAATTCTGGCCGGCGGAGCTGATCCCGCACTCGGAGCGAAATGCCGGCGATCACGGCGGCGCGGGGGTTCTCGACTGGCCTGAGGCCATCGACGACGGCAGGATCGATCTCGGACCGGTCATTTACGAGACCCTCGCCACGGCGCTCGATCCCTATCCGAGGCGCTCCGAGGCGAGCTTCGATTGGCCGCAGGGCCAGGGGCAGGAGGGGGAGGGCGCCGGAAGCGGCCCATTTGCGTCCCTCGCCGCTCTAAAACGGCGTTAGAGGCCCCTAAGGACCCCAAAATCCGGTTGTCACTGGCGGCTTTTTTGCGTCTATTCCGGTCTTGTTTTCCGGGGGTTGCGGCGGCTATCCCGCCGCTATCGATCGTTCTTCCTGATCGGCAGCAAGGCATGGGTGCTCCAGTCACCATTGCGCTCGACGCCATGGGCGGGGACCACGGTCCAAGCGTGGTCATCCCCGCCGCGGCAATATGCGCGATCCGTCATCCCGAGGCGCGGTTCCTAATGGTCGGTGACGCCGCCCGCATCGAACCGGAGCTCCGCGCCCACCTTGCGCTCGCCGCCAAGTCGGAGGTCATCCACACCGACATCGCCGTCGCCATGGACGAGAAGCCGAGCCAGGCGCTGCGCAAGGGCCGCTGGAAATCGAGCATGTGGCTTGCGCTTGAAGCGGTGCGCGACGGCCGCGCCGATGCCGCGGTGTCCGCCGGCAATACCGGCGCGCTGATGGCCATGGCGAAGTTCTGCCTGAAGACGATCCCCGGCATCGACCGACCCGCCATTGCGGCCATCTGGCCCACCATCGAGAGCGAGTGCATCGTGCTCGATGTCGGCGCCAATGTCGGTGCCGACGCGCGCCAGCTCGTCGAGTTTGCGCTGATGGGCGCGGCCATGGCGCGGGCGCTGTTCGGCGTGGAGAAGCCGTCGGTCGGGCTCCTCAATATCGGTGTCGAGGAGGTCAAGGGTCTCGACGAAATCAAGAAGGCGGCCGCCGTTCTCAAAGATGCGCCGCTTCCCATTCGTTATAAGGGTTTCGTCGAAGGCGACGACGTGGGCAGGGGCGCGGTCGATGTCGTTGTCACCGACGGCTTCACCGGCAACATCGCCTTGAAGACGGCTGAGGGAACGGCTAAGCAGATCGGCGAATATTTGCGCGCCGCCATGGGGCGGTCCTTTCTTGCGCGCATCGGCGCCGTGTTGGCGCAAGGGGCCTTCCGGGCCCTCAAGGACAAGATGGACCCGCGCCACCTGAATGGCGGCATATTCCTCGGGCTGAACGGCATCGCCGTCAAAAGCCACGGCGGAACCGATGCAACCGGTTTCGCGAGCGCCGTCGATCTTGCCTACGACATGGCGTCGAACGGCGTCGTCAAACGCCTGGCAAGCGATATTGCCGCGTTCCATTCGAAGCTCGAGCTCGAAGGGGCCGCGTAACATTCGGGGTGATGATGTCGAATACCGTAAGAACGGTGGTGAGGGGATGCGGCGGATACCTGCCAGAGCGGGTGCTGACCAATGACGACCTGGCGCGAATTGTCGACACCTCGGATGGGTGGATCGCCGCACGGACCGGTATCAAGGAGCGCCGGATCGCCGCCGAGGGCGAACTGACCTCATCGATGGGTGCATGCGCGGCCCGCGCGGCGCTCGACGATGCGGGGCTCGCGCCGGAGGACATCGACCTCATCATCCTCGCGACCTCGACTCCCGACCAGACCTTTCCCGCGACCGCCGTCACCATCCAGGCCGAGCTCGGCATGACGCACGGCGCCGCCTTCGACGTGCAGGCCGTCTGCTCTGGTTTCGTCTTCGCGCTTGCCACCGCCGATAGCTACCTGAAGAACGGCCAGTTCAAACGGGCGCTCGTGATCGGGTCCGAGGCGTTCTCCCGCATCCTCGATTGGCAGGATCGCTCGACTTGCGTGCTCTTCGGCGACGGCGCGGGCGCCCTCGTGGTCGAGGCGCAAAAGCTGAACGGGGCGCTCACCGATCGCGGCGTCCTCGCCGTCAGCCTCAGATCCGACGGCCGTTACCGCGACAAGCTCTATGTCGATGGCGGCCCGTCCTCAACCGGCACGGTCGGGCATGTCCGCATGGACGGCCCCGAGGTCTTCCGCCATGCCGTGACCAAGATCAGCGAGGTGATCGGGGCCACTTTGGCCACGGCCGGCTATGAGGCCTCGGATATCGACTGGTTCGTTCCCCACCAGGCCAATAAGCGCATCCTGGACGGGGCCGCGAGGAAGCTTGGGCTCGACCCCTCCCGCATCATTGTCACCCTCGACAAGCACGCCAATACGTCGGCGGCCTCGATCCCCCTGGCACTGGCGCAAGGGCGTGCCGATGGGCGCATCAAGACCGGCGATCTCGTCCTGCTCGAAGCCATGGGCGGCGGCTTTACCTGGGGCGCCGTCCTGCTGCGCTGGTAGTGCCGCGCGAATGCCACACCCCTATAGAAAGTGTCGCAAAATCAGGAATTTGATGGCAAGATAGATTGACCGCATCGCACTCGCTCGATTAGCATCTTGAATAGTCCCGCGACTGGGGGAGCGTAGCAAATGAGCGGGAAGACACTGACGCGAGCCGACTTGGCGGAAGCTGTGTTCCAGAAGGTCGGCCTGCCGCGCAACGAATCCGCGGAGATCGTGGAGCTTGTGCTCCGCGAGATCATCGCGAGCCTCGAGCGCGGCGACACGGTTAAGTTGTCCTCGTTCGGCTCCTTCGGGATCCGCGACAAGGGACAACGCATTGGACGCAACCCGAAAACCGGCCAGGAAGTTCCGATCACGCCGCGGCGCGTGCTCGTGTTCCGGGCGAGCAACATCATGAAGCAGCGCATCAACGATGCGCTGTCGCGGAGAAAGGCGGCGGAGTAAGCGTACCGGCGCGAACTTGACGGCCGGAGAGGAGGACGGGTGGACAAGGCGCCCGAGGCGTTTCGCACCATCAGCGAAGTTGCGGAAGAACTTGCGGTCCCGAAGCACGTACTGCGCTTCTGGGAGGGCAAGTTCACTCAGCTGAAACCCATGAAGCGGGGCGGCGGCCGGCGCTATTACCGGCCCGAGGATGTGGCCCTCTTACGCGGCATCCGCTTCTTGCTCTACAGCGACGGCTACACAATTCGCGGGGTCCAGAAGATCCTCCGCGAACACGGACCGCGCTTCGTCATGGATCTTCGGCGAAGCGCCGAAGGCGAGGACCGGATTGAGCCCATGGTGGTTCCGGTCGAGATACCCGACATCGCCGCCGAGACCGCGCAAAGCCGCCCCGCGATGCGGATGCAGGCCGGAGCCGGGGGGCGGGTGAGCGTCGAGGTTGAGACGCTGGGCGGCCTCGTCGACGAAGTCGAGGCCTGCCAGCGAATCCTTGCTCTGGCCAAGGAATAGGCGAGCGTCGCGGGGCCGCGTGTCTCGCGATCCCAAGCGCGCTCAATGCCGCAACGAGAGAACGAGGGAAAGTCGAGCCATGCGAATTCCGATCCTGCTCCGAGGTGCTTTGGTCGCATTGATCGCTTTGTTTGGCGTCGGTCTTCAAAGCGCCAATGCCGATAGCGGCAGCATTACCCTGACGATCTACAAGGCCGGCTGGATCATCGGCGGCTCGGGCGGTGGCGGCACGCTCACCTTCCGCGGCCGCACCTATCGGCTCGGGGTCGGCGGCCTCGATTACGGCCTCGTGTTCGGCGGCTCGAAGACGGTGTTGCGCGGGAAGGTGAGAAACATCCAACGCGCGTCGGACGTTGCCGGTGTTTATGCCGCGGCCGGCGCAGGCCTAGCGGTCGGGAGCGGCGTCCGCGCAATTGTGCTCACCAACCAGAATGGCGCCGTTCTCGAGCTTTCGGGCCGGCAGGTTGGGCTCATGGCGAACGCCGATCTGAGCGGCCTCGCGATCACGATGAAATAGCGAGGCGGAGCGTAGCGCGGCTAGCTTCGACTAAAAGCTAACAACAAACTACTTAATGAGGGGCGCTCTCTTGCAACGAGGAAGAGAGACAAACACAAGATGGGGACCGGCTCTGTGACAGAGTAGGTTCGCAGATTGGGCGCTCGCTTCGGTGAGCGCCCTTTTCTGTAGGCAGCAAAGATCCCGGCCACTGGCGCCGTGATCGTTCCGTGACCATTTCTCGGTTTGTGCCTGTTGGCTTAGGCTGATAAGCCTTGCTTTCCAAAGTCGGAGCGTAGCGCAGCTCGGTTAGCGCACCGGTCTGGGGGAGCGCACGGTGCCGTTTTTCTTGTCCCTCGGCTTCCCCCCACAGCACCGTTTTTCCTTCTTTTCCGGGCATTGAGCAAAGCAGGCCGCAGAATGCCTAGGATGCGTGACATTGGGATTATCCCAGCGTCGATCAGACATCTGAGATCAGGTATTATGACTTCTTTACGAACACGAATCAGGTCGTTCCCACTGCAGGTTTCGCAGCAGTCCTATCAGACATCGGGGGGCGAATCGTCATACCCAGCTCTCGCTCGGAATGGTCAGACGGCCTACACATCTCGTTCGAGAGCAATGAAATTGGAGGGCAGTTCGACATCTACCTCGCGGACAACCCGCTCCACGACGTTTTCATCGCTTGAATGGGCGAGAGGGTTCACTAACGCAGAGGCTAAGCGGCAAAGCTTCCCCAAGGAAAGGAAGTACCCAATGGCAAGAGATATGACGCCGCGCCAGGTGGCTGAGGCTTATTTGGCGGCTTGGAACGCCCACGACGCCGCCGCCGCGGCTGCACTCATGGCCGATGATGTCACCTATTTCGACGTCATCGTCGGCGAGCCGCAGAAAGGGCGTGATGCAGCGCGTGACAAGGTCATCAAGCTGTTCGTGACGGCGGCGCCTGATCTAACTTGGAAGGTGACGGGCGAGCCGATCGAAAGCGCGAATGGCATCGCGTATGAATTTACCTTCGCCGGCACCAATACGGGCGCCTGGGGGCCGGACCGCCGGCGACCGGCAAGCCGTTTAGCTTCAACGGAGTGACCTTCATGCGGGTCGAGAACGGCAAGATCGTCTATCAGGGCGACTGGTATGACGGCCTCGGCTTCCAGAAGCAGCTGGGTTGGATTCAGTAGCCGCCCCGACGATTTCGCCACGCTAGGTGAGCATGGAGTTAGATGCCTTTGCGTGCCCGATAGAAAGGTCTGCTTCTGGCACTTAGCGGACATAGCTGTCCGGTAGCCTGGATGTCCGCTTTTGGGGTCATCGGCGACTGAAGCCGCCGCCATATCGGTAAAGCGGACATCGCTGATCCAAGCGAAGGCCTCAAGATTTTATTTGGCCCCCCGCCTGTTTCCTGAGATCGAAAGCCCATGACGGCTTGCCAGTTGGGAAGCCTGACCCTCGGCATGACGCGCGCGATCCTGAGAAGCCGCAACGACGCGCGCGGGTGAGCTTGCGAGGGCAGCGCCGCGCGCCATTCGTCTTGACACCAGGCGATCACATCTTCGGGCTCAAATTTCGACGTAATTAAGCAGCAGAAACACCTAGCAAGGACACTCCTCTCATTGGAAACGGCCATGGCTAATAAAAATGACTTCACACCGGAAGAATGGACCAAGGTGTTAGAGAGCATCATAGCTGCCGGCATTGCCGTTTCGGCAGTCGATCCAAGCGGCTTGTGGGGTCTCTTAAAGAAGCCGCTGCAGGCACCCCGGCGCTCGCTGCAGCTAAACGCGATCCCAATTCTAACGAACTCATCACGGCAGCAGTTGCTGATTTTGAAAGATCCGACGATGGAAGCATTCTTGCAATGCGCGAACGCTTTGCCCGGGCGGAGCCCACGGAATGTGTACAGCGTTCCTTAGCGAGCCTACGGGAGGTTTCCGCCATCGTCGATGCCAAGGCCCCTGACGAGGCAGCAGCCTTCAAAACCTGGCTCCGCGAGATCAGCCAGAAGGTCGCAGAAGCTGCCGTGGAGGGGTCTTTTCTTGGCTTTGGTGGTGTCCGAGTAAGCGATGCTGAGACGGCGACACTTCGCGACATCTCCAAGGCGCTAGGCATGGCATCCTGACCCCGCGCACCGAAGTCTGCTGATGGCACGAAGCAGACATGCTCAATGCGCTGACGAATAGCCGCTTCTTCTCAATGTTGAGGTCCTGACCATCTTCGCCATGCGCGCGATCCTGAGAAGGAGACGACGCGCGGGAAGCTACGGCATGTCCCGCAAGCGCGTCAATCTAGGGCGTGTACTCATAAATCCTCCCCTGCCGTCCAAGGCGCTGGGATGTCCCCTTTGGGTTTCATGGTTTCAGAACTGCCACGCCTTGAGTTTCTTCCGAGCCGTTCCGAAATTGCCGAGCTGATAAACCGACAACGCCGCCGGCGAAAATGTGAACGCATCGAACGGTTGGGCGACCAATTTCTTGAGATAATCCGGGGGAGCCACGCCTACCGTGACGTGTGGCACAAGTTTTTTGCCGCTTGAGTCCGGCACATAATGAGTCACGTAGTCGATCGTAGGCTGGTTGATGTCGGGGTCTTCCGGCGTGGTGAAGAATGCGGCGGCAGTCCCTGTCTCGACGGTAAAGGGGGCAACCGCATCGATCAGTTTCTGTTGGAACTGGATGAGTTGGTCGGTCCGCTCGATCAGGATCACGGTCACACCGGCCTTATCCCAGACGACGTAGTCGTATTTGATCGCCTTAAGAATCCATCCGGCCGGCTTCTCCCCGGCCAGGACATCGCCGACTGCGGCGTAGACTTTGTCGAGGTCCGCCGTTCGGACGAATCGCTGCAGCATCGTAATGTGCGGGCGGTGCGTTGCATCTAAAGCGTAGCCCGTCGGGAAAACCTTGCGCAGGAGGGCATTGGCAGCCTCCGCGTGCTGGATCATCGTTGCATCGGGTTCCAGCGCGATGTCGATGGCCGTTACGGGGTTTTCCTGCGCCCCGGACGCCCCTGCATGACCAAGCAGCAACCCGAAGCCCGTTACAAGCGCGGCCAAGACGTTCCTTCGTTTAACGCCTGAAGGAGTCTGGGTTGTACTCATGGGTACGTCCTGTCATGAGGTGCCCCCGCCAGCGAAGTTTCGGCCTTCGCCCTGTCGCAATCAAGCGACTCCCGCGATGATTTTATGAGTACACGCCCTAGTTCCGCAGAAGCGGGCGAGCCGCTGCGCCGCTGCCCGCTCGCCGCGCCGGGGCGAAAGGAGGGACCTCGGCATGACGGGGGAAGGGAGAAATCCCGGCAAATCCTGTTAGTGCAATTCGCTTTTGTCCGGCGCTTGACGCTGGCGGCAGGTAGGTTTTGTTCATCTCGGCCGCAGCTACAAGAAGGAGGCGGAGGCCGTCCGCCAACAGGCTCGCCAGAACCTCGAAGACGAGATCAACCGTGTGTTCGCCAAGCTCGGGCAGATGCGCGGCCAGACCCCGAGTGCAAATCGATAAGCAAGGTCGGCAAGTATTGTCCTTCATCGCCTCCTCTGCCTCACGCGCCGCTTCGGAGGCGAAGTCGCTGGCGTGGCCGTACCGCCGGCTTACGCTCTTTCCCATGCTTGCTGAGAGTTGCTGGACGTAATCACGCAAGCTGTTGAACTGTTCATAGAGATCCTCGATATCGTGGGGCTCTTAGGGTTTGTTGAACCCCACCATAGTGTATTGCCTCGCGCACATGTCGGCCCGCCTTAGCCGGCCTACCCGCCGCTAGATAAAACGCTGTCGCGCCGCGCCGGTTCCCCAGCTCGGAAGCCGGAGCTGATACGGCTCCGGCTTCCTCTTTTCGGCAGGTCATTCCCGTCCTGACCGCACAGCGGGCAGCCTCCTTTTTGGCGCTTGTTTTTTTTTTTTTTTTTGGAACATGTCGATGGCGCTGGACGTTTTGATGGTGACCGTCGAGGGGAAAGCCTTCCTTTGACGGTCAGGTTCCGGCATCCTCACTCCTCTTCATGACATAAATCCTGGGTGCCGGGGCCGCCGAACTACTCGTTGTAAGCATATGGAGAACATTCATGAACTTTTTCATCTGGATGGTTGCGATAGCGCTGGCCCTCGCCGTGACTGGTCCTGCCTTCGCCGGAGCCGGAGATGTGACGAAGGCAACCGACAAGGCAAGTTGCGATAAGGCTGGCGGCGTATGGGACGACACCGCCGAGAAGTGCCCTGCGAAGATGTAAGTCCCCATACTCCTCCTGTTGTGCAGGGCGCTCGCTTCGGCGGGCGCCCTATTTTTTGCCGCCATGTGATAACCGGTGCAGCGCGCGGGGAGATCTTCCTCTGAAAGCCTGACCCAACGGTCGCCTTCGGCGGGAGCCCAGAGATTGCAAGTCGAGCAGCCGGTCAGGCGCTCACCCTCATTGTCGATCTCGATAAGCTCTTGCCCGCAGTCATGACAGCGACCCATACCGCTACCCTCGCTTGCCTGGCATCCCGCCGGTGTGAGCAGCTATTATGCAGAGGCCGAGCCTCCCACGAGCACCATATCATGACGGCCAACTCGGAATTCAGCGTCCAGGTGGTGGACGACGAGATCATCGTGACGCTTCCCGGGTCACACTATTCTGTCACGTACTACAAGTCGGCAAAATCTCCTCAGCTGCTCGCTAGGTTCATTTCGGACAGAGACGATCCGCGCGTGCAATGAAGCTGTCAGAGTTCCTTGCTCTCGCCTGGAGGCTCGCCAATGACAAGGCGAGAGAACTTGGCTGGGGCTGGGTCGTGTGAGGCGTCGGCCTCGACGCCAGCATTGCGCAGCTGGTTCCCGACCCCGTGCTATGTTCGCGCCGGAGGGGTATGATCTATGAGCACATCGCAAAGGTTTAGTCGTGGCTTTCTCAGTCTGACAGCCCTTCTCGTCCTGTTTCCAGGCATTGCTTGTTCAGCCAACAAAATCACTCTTAATTGCTCGGGCACGGTGGCCGATCCGGAGAAGTTCAAGGTAACACCCGCTCCCGCTGAGTCCTTTGTCATCGACCTGGACAAAGGAGACGTCGCCACTTCTTGCTTGGCTCCTTCTCCATCACCAAGCGCACGGAAGACCGCATCGACTTCAGGGCAGAGTCGGGTCAGCCCGGCAAATTCACAGTGGGGAGTATCAGTCGTCTTACGGGCGTAGCGACCGTGGTCGCCTGGCGTGACGATGAAATGCTGTGGAATTATAGCTTTAAATGCAAACGAGCCGACCCACTCTTCTAGGGGGCTGTGGGCGGTTGAACTAACGCCATTGCCAAACGTTTAAACTGTTTCCGACGGGGGGCCTACTCCATGAGGCCCCAAATGGCGACAACGGAAACCTGGCGGTATCGCGGATACAAGATCGTGCCAATGCGTCAGTGGGCAGCTTGGTGTGCGGAGGCTTATCCCACGCGGGCTGACTTGCCTTTCCTTGCGCGATCTACTCTGCGCACTTTGGCTTCGAGGAAGGAAGCCGCCGTGGCCGAAGCCAAACAGAGCATCGACCGCCTTCTCGCTTCCGTCGACAGGCATTAGCCTCAGGCGTCCGAAATCGATACCGCCGAATGCACTACGACTAGTGCGCCGTTCGGTGCAAGATTGCCGCACAGAGGAGGAGAAAATCCATGGCGACATGCGAGCAATGCGGCAATGATTACGACAAGAGCTTCACGGTCACCATGGGTGGCCGCACTATGATCTTCGATAGCTTCGAGTGCGCGATCCAGGCGCTAGCACCTACATGTAAGCATTGCGGTACACGCATCATAGGGCACGGCGTGGAGCAAGACGGCAGCATCTTTTGCTGCGTGCATTGCGCCAAGCAGGAAGGTGTAACGGGCCTCCGGGATCGGGACTAGCCGTCAGTGCATGCTGCGCCGTGCGCCTGGGCGCGGCGGCACATACATGCACGAAATCTAACCGACACATTGGCGGGCGACAGGTACGAGGGCACCATGGAGCTCCCTCAGTGGACGACACAATAACCCGCGACTACGGACTGAAAGCGGCAAACATCGATAGATTTCCGCTAGGGGTCATTAGCGGACATACCGACAAGTCCGGCCATGTCCGCTTTTCCCCCTATAGCGGACATTCGTCTGTGCGGGTGGGATGTCCGCTAAGTGCCAACAGCAGACATGGCGACTAGGTTTGAAGCCAAGTCGCCCGCAGTAGCGGGGCGCAACAGGCAGTTCATCAACTCCCCGCCGGGGGCCGGGTGCGACGGCTCTCATTCAGGGCCGTGGCATAAGGTTTCGATATTGTTGCCGTCGGCGGCGTAATAGTTGGCGTGGTAGTGGGGCCTGAGCCCCGGCGCGCCGTTGTCGGCGCCCCCGCCTCGATCGCGGCATGATAGAAAACATCGACGGCGGCACGGCTCGGAGCCACGAAGGCGACATGCAATGGCCCGCTCGCCTTTGCGCTCTCACCAACCCAGAAGGACGGTTTGCCGCTTTGGTCGGCTGCCTCCCCGGGGGCAGCTGAGGCAATGGCGGCGCCATGGTCGGTCTCCTCGGCCGACACATCGATGACGATGCCGTAGCCAAGCGGGGCAAGCGCCTTTAGGTAAAATTCGGTCGCTCGCGCGATGCTGCCGACCGAAATGCCGATATGATCGACCATTCTGCGCTCCCGATCGCCGTGATGGCGCCGGATTTAAGGTACTGAGCGGACGGGTTGGGAAGACCGGTGCCCACCAGGCACACCTTGCCCTGCAGGCCCGCCTCTTCGATCGCCCGACCAATGCCGATGACATCGTTGCCCGCCGATCCTTGGAAACCACGGATGTCGGGGTGCTTGCGTAGGATTTCCTTTGCCTTCTCGTAGGTTTTGTTCACGTCGTCAAAGGACTCGTTCTTTTCGTCGACGAGCTCCATTCCCGGCTGTTTCTTGGCATTCTCGGCGCCCGCATCGACCCACTGGATGTGCGTGCGGCTGCCGAGCGATCCCACGAAGTTCGTCCACTTGCCTTTGCCGCCCATGCACTGGGCGAGCCGCTCGTTGAGGGTGGCGCCATACGTCGCATTATCGAAGGCTTCGATGTCGACCTGCGTGTTCTTCTGGTTATCTGCTTCGTGGGTGACGACGACGATGCCGCGGTCCATCGCACGCTTGAGAGCGCCCTCGATCACGGCGGGATCCATGGGAACCACGGCCAAAGCGTTCACGCCACGGGCGATCAAGTCCTCGACGATCTGGAGCTGCTGGGCGGCATCGGCGGTGGCGGGTCCGCTTTCCGAGGTAACTACGTCCGGGTTCGCGTCCTGGAACGCCTTGACACCGACCTCCATGCGATTGAACCACGGGATGCCACTGATCTTGACTACCGTGGCAATGACCGGCTTGTCCTGTGCGGCCACATAGCCGCTCCGAATTAATTCGCCGATAGCCAGACCCGGCAAGAGTAATTTTCTCATCTTTCCTTCCTCCCAGAAGTTCCCTCAGTTATGTCGCTACGGTCCTTGAGGGGGGTTGGGCCGAACTCCGCGGTGATCTGAAGAGCATCATGATCAGTTCACTCGGCGCGCACTCGGGGGCGACGAAACACGGATCCCCTTGGGGGGGCAGATAGTGACGGCAGTGAGCCGGTCAAGTACCCACCCGCGCCTGCCCCTTTGAGGCGCGTCGGGCATCTTGTATCGTGCTGGGTATCTTAGGGAGGGAGGAAACCCCTATGGCAAAGAACAAGGACAAGGGTTCAAAGAAGGACAAGGCTTCCAAAAAGAAGAAGAAGAAGGAGAAGAAGGAAGGGCTGCCACCAGCTCAACCGCCCACAGCAGCATCGTCCTAGACCGAAGTCGATCACGTCGGCGGTCGCGGAGGCTGCCTAAACGCATCAGGCGTCTTATGCCGCCTCCGGCTGCGCCATGCGGTCGGCGAGCCAATGCGGCTGCGGAGGCGCAAGATGCAGCCGTCCTCGCTCGCTTGGCCTGGACCTCCAGGAGGGGGAGCCATGAAGCGTCTCAACCGCTGGCAGCGCACCGGCATCGTGCTTTCCGTTGTGTGGGCGATAGGCGGCGGCACCTGGGGGTGGAGACATGCAGAGGACCAAATCACTGAGGACTTCAAAGCGTGTATTCGAGCCATTGAGAACTCGATCCGACTTACAAGCCTGCCGCGAGACACGGTTCCGCGCTCTCACTGTTCGTAGAGCCTACAGTGCAGCTCTCGTCGGGCTTGCACCGATCCCCGTTGCTTGGCTGATAGCCCATGCGCTGGCCGCTCTAGTGAGGCGGATAAGAGGGCACGGTGCACCGCGACGTGACGAGAATCAGTTTGGGGACATGCCCGACAAAGCCCGTCTCGATTTCGTGGAGAACAGGGAGAGCATCGCAGACTCCAGTTTCGACAAAGACAAGTTCGTTGCGGAGCTTGACGGGCTATCGAAGTACGAAATATCGGCCCGCATCAAGCGGGGCATTTGGGGAGGTGAACAGGCTAAGGTCGCTCAGCACTATCTCAACGAGAAGATGTTAGCGCGCCTGAAGGCGGCACAAGCCGATCAGGTGGAGATCGCCCGAAGCGCCAAAAACGCGGCGTGGGTCGCTGCTTTCTTCGCTGCTATCGCTGTGCTCGTTGCTGTCATTGCGCTGCTCAAGTGAGCCTTGTGCTGATTAGACCGGCGATGTTCCAGGCGCTGTAACTAGCCAAGCCGCCAAGCGGCTCGTGTTGGCACTCTTGCTAACCCCGTGACCTTCGCGCTCATTGGCGGGCAAGGGTAGCAATGGAGCAAAGGAAAAGCTCCGTAGGGGTCCGCGATCCCAAAATGGCCCAGGAGGAGCCTCACGATGACTATCACCATTACCGCCTTTGAACGGTCACCCGATGGCGGCAAGGGACTGGCGCGTGATACGCGCGTTCGCTGGGCGCTTATTCGGCGAACAAAGGCAGCATTTGATCACGCATCAAGTGTACTGCCTCGGCGACCGTGCGAACATTCGTGCGTGGCTCCAGGCAGTCGATTCCACTTTTTAGAACGGCTCGCACATCGTCGCGGCTTAAGATCCGCTTCTCAACCATCAACTCAAGGAGAGCGAGCGTTGTAACGCCGTTCGCTATTGCGATGCCTTGAGCACTGCAGCCTAGAAAATTGAGCATGGCTGGCCTCCCAATTGTGACCACCAATGTTTAAACCCATTGCGAAGGCGCTTTGTTCGTGTGGATGAAACTCTTGGCAGACGTTAGGACGAACGTCGCCAGTGTCGCGACCAGTTTCGTTGCCTCAAGCCAAGTGCGGTGTGAACCGACGAAGTCGTCCGCCATCCTCTCCGCGAGGAGCGCGGCATAATAACGTGACAGGACAATCGCCTCGCAATACGCGACCAAGACGCCCAGCTCGTTTTTGCGAAAGTGCTTCGGGTCGGAGCAGGAGACAGTTTCCTCGAAAACCTTTCGAACCGCGCCAGTGAGATATGGCGGTGACTGAAGCCGCCGATGATCGACGGAGATCACCCGAAGAGGCGTGCTTACGTCCGCCGTACTTTTTGGTCCGCGTCGCCCCATAAAAAACGTTGCTCCCTAAGAAACGTTGGCGAAACTCTCGACAAATGCCCGGGGCCGGTCCTCAACCCGCGCGAAGAAAACATTTTCATGCCCCCCCGGGGGGTGGTCGCGCTCGGTTGCATCTAACTACGCAGCTAGTCTGCTTGCTGGTCACCAACACATCGAGAAGTGGGACTAAGCACGATTGACTTCAAGCAGACCTGTTCATGCAAAGGCTAACGTGGTCTGGCACTTTGCAGACTTGATGCCAACTCTGAGCATGTCCGCTCTTGGGGGTGAAGCGGACATGGCAAAAAAAAATTACAATGTCCGCTAATGACCCAAAGCGGACATCTGACCGTCTTTTCATTGGGCCATGGCTTGGCCTGATGCCCTGGCGGGGAACCCGCCCTGCTATAATTCAGATGACGCCCAGCAGGATGGCTAGGCCTGTGACCGAGGCGAGGCCTTCGGCATAGCAAAGGACGTCGTCGCCAAGCTGGAGGCCCCCGAACCTAAAACAGTGCAATTCACGCGCCCCAAGAATGCTACTCTGTCGGGGAGACGTCTGAATGGAGGAGCAGACCTATGAAAGAAATTGATCGCCGTTGCGTGCTGACTGGAATCCTATGTGGTGCTGCCATCGCCACTGTCGGGTTGACCGTTATGCCCAAGCCGCGAAGTCCCTACCATTAGGTGCCGCCAAGGCTGGTGCTGCGAAGCCCGAAGACCTTTTCGAGGAGGCTAGGGTACCGTTCATGTGCATCCGCGCCGGCGCCATCGCCGTCGGAACAAGCGCTGGCGTTGCTGGTGGCACAGGGGTCGTCGCGTGTGTGGGTGGCGTTAGTAGCCAGCTTGCGTACCCTCAACCTGCACCTAGTTCAGGAGTGACATGACCACTGTTCATTCATCGCGGTCCACGCGCGCGCCCCTTCTGGTTGACCTTGCTTTGCAGGGCGGCGGCTCACACGGAGCCTTCACGTGGGGCGTGCTAGATCGCTTGCTACAGGAACCCTGGCTTCGCATAGAGGGCATCTCAGGTACGTCTGCCGGCGCCATGAACGCCGCGATTCTTGTCGACGGCTACGCAGAAGGAGGAGCAGAGGGTGCTAGAGCGCGCCTCGAGCTCTTTTGGAAGCAGGTCTCCGACGGTGCTCGATTTAGCCCCTTCCGACGCAGCCCGCTCGACATTCTCCTCGGTCGCTGGACTCTCGACACGTCGCCTGTGTTCCTCGCTTTCGATCTTCTGGCACGCGTTTTCTCGCCCTACGATCTCAATCCGCGTGGGACCAACCCGTTGACCGCGATCTTGGCAGACTGCATTGATTTCAAACGCGTAGCGCACGCCTCCATAAAGCTGTTCGTGACCGCTACGAACGTACGCACCGGCCGCGGACGCGTGTTCCGCAATGCCGAGCTCACGCCAGACGTCCTGCTTGCGTCAGCTTGCCTACCAACGATGTTTCAGGCCATCGAGATCGATGGTGAGGCCTATTGGGACGGCGGATTCGCCGGCAATCCCACCATCACGCCGCTCATTCGGGAATGCAAGTCGAGCGATACGATCCTAATTCAGGTCAATCCCGTGGAACGGCCGGGCACACCGCGCACGGCCCAGGAGATTCTGAATCGGGTCAACGAGGTCTCCTTCAATGCCACGTTGTTGAAAGAGCTTCGGATGATCGCGATGCTCCGCCAGGTGTCCGATCCTGGGAGCAGCGAGGGCGCCCGATGGGCTGAGATGCGTATCCACCGGGTCGCGAGCTCGATGATGACCGATCTTGGCTACTCCTCTAAGCTCAACGCCGAGTGGGAATTTCTGACCATGCTGCGCGATGAGGGCCGCCGCTCGGCAGAAGAGTTCCTGACAGCCCACCCCGCGGATATCGGTGTGCGTTCAACACTCGATCTTGATTCTTTGATGGAACAGGTCTGATTCCCCGATGGGGCTCGCTGGCATTCTCCTAGCGCTTGGCCTGCTCATCTGGCTGTCATTCCGCGGCTGGAGCATACTCTTATTGGCGCCAGCTGCGGCGCTCGTCGCGGCCGCAACTTCTGGCGAGCCGCTGCTCGCGCATTGGACCCAGACCTTCATGGTGAGCGCCGCGGCGTTTCTTGCGCAGTTCTTTCCTCTGTTCCTGCTTGGCGCCCTGTTCGGCAAGCTGATGGAGGATAGCGGCTCGGTCGAAGTCATTGCGGGCTTCATGACCGAGACGCTGGGCACGGGCCGCGCCGTACTCGCGGTGGTGCTGGCCGGGGCCATCGTCACCTATGGCGGAGTGAGCCTGTTCGTGGCGATCTTTGTGCTGGTTCCCATGGCGCAAGGACTGTTCCGGGCGGCCGACATCCCACGCCGGATCATGCCGGCGGCCATCGCGCTCGGCACTATGACTTTCACCATGTCGGCGCTGCCCGGAACCCCGGCCCTGCAGAACGCGATCCCCATGCCGTTCTTCGGCACGACGCCGTTCGCGGCGCCGGGTCTCGGCGTCATCGCCGCCGCGATCATGCTCGCATTCGGCCTCGCCTGGCTCGTCCGCGTCGAGGGCGCGGCGCGGCGCGCGGGCGAAGGCTTCGGCAAATCGTCGACCCTCGGCGGGAACGTGACCAAATCGCCGCTCCGCGACCGCGCGTCGCTGGCAAGCGAGTTCGATCCGGCCGAACTCATGCATGGCAGCCACACGGCGGCTCCGCCAGCGGTGTTCGTCGCGTTGCTGCCGCTCGTGGTCGTCATCCTCGTCAATCTCGTCATGAGCGTCGTCGTGCTTCCAGGGCTCGATACGAGCTTTCTCGCCGAGGAAAAATGGGGCGGCACCACGCTTGCCGCGGTCGGCGGTGTCTGGGCGGTCGTGGTCGCGCTGCTGGCCGCCATCGTGACCTTGATCACCCTCAATTTCCGCCGGCTCCCGGACCTCAGGGACAGCATGGACGCGGGCGCGACCGCATCGGTGCTGCCGGCCTTGAGCGTGGCGAGCCTGGTCGGTTTCGGCGCGGTGATCGCGGCGCTGCCCGCCTTTGCCATGGTGCGCGACTTCGTGTTGTCGATCGAAGGGGGACCGCTCGTCTCGCTCGCGGTCGCCACCAACATTCTCGCTGCGCTGACTGGCTCGGCCTCCGGCGGCCTCACCATCGCGCTTGATGCGCTAGGCGAGACCTATTTGAAGCTTGCCGCCGAGCAGAACATCGATCCCGCGTTGCTGCACCGCGTCGCGGTGATGAGCGCCGGCACACTCGACAGCCTGCCACATAACGGCGCGGTGGTGACGTTGCTCGCGGTGTGCGGGGTCACTCACCGCGACAGCTATTTCGACATCTTCATGGTGGCCATCGTCGGCGCGCTGATAGCGCTCGCGGCTGTCGTGGTGCTCGGTTCGACGCTAGGATCGTTTTAGGGATTGGTGTCAGGCGGGAGGACGAGATCGTGACACGAAGTATCATCACGTATTTGTCGCCTGGCGCCCGCGGGTGCGGGACGGCGCTACTGATCGCAGTCGGGTCGAGCCTTGCCGCCTGCAACGAGCAGACCGAGATTGCCGAACCCGCGCCGCGCCCGGTTCGCACCGTGACGCTGGAGAAAAGCGAAGCCGGCGCGCCGGTCTCCTTCACCGGCCGCATCGAGGCGCTCGACGAGGCGGCACTCGGCTTCCGCATTTCCGGCCGGATGATCGAGCGCGCTGCCAATGTCGGCGACCAGGTCAAGCCGGGACAGCTGCTCGGGCGTCTCGATCCCGCCAACGAGATGAACGCGCTGCGGGCGGCCAAGGCCAATCTCGCGTCCGCCGAGGCCAAGCTCGTTCAGGTGACCAATCATTTCGAGCGCCAGCAGACGCTGCTGGGCCAAGGCTGGACCACCCGCGCCAATTTCGACCAGGCCGAACGTGAAATGAAGACCGCGCAGGCCCAGGTGGAGGCCGCCGAAGCGCAATTGGAGGCAGCCCGTGACCAAGTGAGTTTCACCGAGCTCAAGGCCGATGCGGAAGGCGTGGTCACGGCTGTCGGCGCGGAATCAGGCGAGGTGATTCAAGCCGGGCAGTGATCGTCAGGCTCGCCCGCGAAGGTGGACGGGATGCGGTGTTCGATGTGCCGGCCCAGCTCTTGCGCTCGGCGCCGAGCGACCCGGTGATCGATGTCCGGCTTGCCGATGATGCGAGCGTCACTGCAAGCGGCCGGGTGCGAGAGGTCTCGCCCAGGCCGATCCCGTCACACGGACGTTCCAGGTGAAGGTCGAACTCGCAACGCCGCCCGAGGCGCTACGGCTAGGCGCCACCGTGAATGGCACCTTGCAGATGGAAGCGGTTCCGATGATCGAGATCCCAGCTTCGGCCCTGACCAAATTTAACGGTCAGCCTGCTGTGTGGATCGTCGATCCGAACACACTGACGGTGTCGACGCGCAATGTCGACATCTTCCGCTTCGACCCCGCTACCGTGACCGTGTCACACGGGCTCAACACGGGCGACATCGTGGTGAGTGCCGGCGTGCAGGCGCTGCGCCCGGGGCAGAAAGTTCGGCTGCTCGGATCGGAATCATGAAGCAGCTGAACCTGTCGGAATGGGCGCTCAGCCATCGCTCGCTGGTGATCTACATCATGTTGGTGGCGGTGACGGCTGGCGTTTTCTCCTATTTCCGGCTCGGCCGCAACGAGGACCCGACCTTCATCATCAAGACCATGGTGGTGAGCGCCGCGTGGCCGGGCGCCACCGTCGAGGACACGCTGAATCAGATCACCGAGCGACTTGAGCGCACGCTAGAGGAGACCCCCATCTCGATTTCCTCAGGAGCTACACTACGGCAGGCCGCACGACGATCTTTGTTAACCTCAAGGGCAGCACGTCCGCGAAGGAAGTCGCCGACACTTGGTACCACGTCCGCAAAAGCATCGGCGACATCGAGCACACGCTGCCGCCCGGCACGCTAGGCCCGTTCTTCAACGACGAGTTCGGCGACACGTTCGGTATCATCTACGGCTTCACTTCCGACGGGTTCACGCAGCGGGAACTGCGCGACTATGTCGAAGACGTGCGCTCGCGCCTGCTCAGCCTGCCTGACGTATCGAAGATCGAGATTCTTGGCGCGCAGGACGAGCGGATTTTCATCGAGTTCTCAATGAGGGAGTTGGCAAGCCTCGGCATCGATCGCGGCACATTGGTCGCTGCGCTTCAGGCGCAGAACATCGTCCGGCCGTCGGGCGAAATACAGACCGGGAACGAAACCGTGTCGGTCCGGGTGTCCGGCGCATTCCGCTCCGAGCAGGACATCGCCAGCGTCAATTTCGCCATCGGCGGGCGCATGCTGCGCTTGAGCGATATCGCCAAGATTTACCGCGGCTATGTCGATCCGCCGCAGCCGCAGTTTCGAGTTACGGGGCGCCTGCGGTAGGCCTTGCCATCGCCATGCGTGACGGCGGCGACATCCTCGCGCTGGGGGACAATATCAAGCGCGAGATGACCAAGATCACCGCGGAGCTGCCGATCGGCATTGAGCCGAATTTGGTGGCCGATCAGGCCGCGACGGTCGAGAGCGCGATTGCGGATTTCATGACCTCGCTCTGGCAGGCGGTGGTGATCATCCTGGTGGTGAGCTTCATCAGCCTCGGCATCAGGCCGGGCCCGGTGATCGCGCTGTCGATACCACTGACGCTCGCCATCGTCTTTTCGGTAATGGAAATCGCCGGCATCGACATGCAGCGCATCTCGCTCGGCGCGCTGATCATCGCGCTCGCGTTACTGGTCGACGACGCGATGACCACGACCGACGCCCGCTCAGCCGGCTGGCGCAAGGCGATTCTATCGTCGATGCCGCGACCTTCGCCTTCCGCACCTATGCCTTCGCCATGCTGGCCGGCATGCTGGTCACGATCGCCGGGTTCGTGCCGGTTGGTTTTGCTGCGAGCTCGGCCGGCGAATACACCTTCTCGCTGTTCGCGGTGGTGGCCATCGCGTTGATCGTGTCCTGGTTCGTGGC
>CAWFRD010000036.1:0-153422 GCA_963818165.1 uncultured Alphaproteobacteria bacterium | reverse complement strand
GCTGACGCTCGAGCGCCTTGCGGAGATCGCTCTCGAGCGGAAGCTTGCTCTCGTCCTCGCCCCGCATCGCGGGATTGAAGATCTCGATGCGGTCGGCGCCAGCGCGCTTGGCCCTGAGCATGGCAAGCTCGCCCTCGCGCAGCATCTCCTGCGCCGTCTCCTGTCTGCCGTCATGCACGACAATGCCGATCGAGGCGGTGAGGATGATCTCCTTCGAGCTGATCTTCATCGGCGTGCGCAGCGCTCGTCGCACCCGCTCGGCGAGCGTCGCCACGTTGCGCGGATCGGGATCGGAGATGAGCAGAATGGCGAATTGATCGCCGCCGAGGCGCGCAAGCGTATCCTGCGGATTGAGGTGGCGGCTCAGCCTGCGCCCAAGCGTGAGCAGCATGCTGTCGCCGATCACAAGGCCGAAGCTCTTGTTCACATTCTTGAAGCGGTCGATGTCGATGACGAGCACGGTGGGGCGATTGGCTTGACCCTCGCGCGCGCGGGTGATGGCGCCTTGCAGCCGATCCACGAACAGCTCGCGATTGGGAAGGCCGGTGAGGCTGTCATGAACGGCGTCGTGGATCAGCCGCTCGTAGGAGCGCTTCAGGTTGGTCACGTCGCGCATCAGTCCGGTGCAGCGGAGCAGCCTTGAATTATCGCTCGGCGCCGCATGCGCCCGAAGGTCGTACCAAAGATAGGTGCCGTCCTGGCGCCTCAAGCGAAACTCGGTCTGAATATCCCCGCCCTGCTTCTCCTGAAGCGACCAGAGCATGAGGCGGAAACGCTCGCGATCGGCGTTGTGCACGTATTGCAGAAAATCATCGACGGCGACGGAAAGCGCGCCGGGCTCGAGCCCAAGCTCCCGCTCTACCTCGTCAGCCACGGTAATCTCGTCCCTTCCGGCGTTCCATTGGAAAACGTGGGCGCCGGAGCCGTCGACGGCGAGCGACTTCAACTGCACGAGGCTCGGAGGCCCAAGGCTCAAGGGAGACGCTCCGGAGCGGAAGGCGAACTGCGTGACGGTGAAGCCGAGGAGCACCAAGAGCAGCACCAGTCCGGCGACGAGACCCGAGACGACAAGGTCTCCGGACAGGTGGCCGAGCACGATCATGGCGGCGCCGAACAGCCAAACGATGAAAAGCATCCAGCTCGGAATGAGCGACAGCGCGCGGTCCTGGCCGCGCAGCGCGAAATAAAGGATCAGCGCGGCACCGACGCCGGCGATTGCGACGAGCGAGACGCGCGCAAGACCCGACGCCGAAGGCGGGTCGACAATGGCAAGAAAGACGAGCGAGAGCTGGAACGCGATCCAGCCCCAGAACAAGGTTCTGATCCAGCCGTGCCAAAGCCCGATGCGCAGGAACGTGTAGAGAAAGAGCACGAGGCTCGCGGCAAGTCCCGCTTCGGCCGCGGCGCGATAGAGCGCGGTGCGGTCCGGGCCGACAGGGAAGAGCTTGTTCCAAAAGCCGAAATCGACGCAGAAATAGGCGAGCGCCGCCCAGGCGATCAGGGCGGTCGCGGGGAAGATGGCGCGGTGGTTGGCGGCGAAGATGGCGGTGAGGAAGATCGCGAGCAGCCCGGTGATGCCGAGCAGCACGCCGTTGAACAACATGCGGTCCTGCTGCTTCGCCTGATAGGCGTTCGGGTCCCACAGATTGAGCTGCGGCACCTGCGGCGAGCTGAGCTCGGCGGCAAAGGTGATGGTCTGTCCGGGCTCGAGGCTCAAGCGAAACATGTCGGCGCGATCGCTCTTCAAGGGTTCGGGGCGGAACCCGAGCGAGGGGGTAATGGCGGAGAGGCGCGGGGCGTCGAGGATCGGCCAGAACACGTGCGAATCGGCCAGCGTGTAGCGCGGCGCCACCAGCCAACGCACGATGCGCTCCGAGGTCGGATTGGAAAGAGCGAAGACAAGCCAGGCCGGATTGGTGCCGGGCGCGGAAACCGAGACCGCCATGCGGCCGATATAGCTGTCGGGGCCCGGCGCCGTCTCGATCTGGAGACGGTCGCCGCGTCCCTCATAGAGCTCGCCCTTGGCGGTAATGTCGATCTTGTCCTGATTGGGCTCGACTTGGATCGCCTCGATGGCCTGGGCGTAGGGCGCAGAAAAGAGAAAGGCTGCGGCGGCGACGGCGCAGGCGATTGCGCCGATCGGGCCGATCAAGCGCCGCTTGGTCGCCGCCTTACCCTTACCCGAGGCGCTCAACTGGCCTTTCCTCCCCCGTGTTCCCGACGAGCTGCGCGGCTAGCGGCACGGGTCAGTGTCGAGCAGTGCGTAAAGCAAATGATCTTGCCAAACACCGTTGATCCGCAAATAGCGACGCGCGAGCCCTTCGCGCCTGAAACCCGTCTTTTCCAGCAGCCTGATCGAGGCCGTGTTGCTCGGAATGCACGCCGCCTCGAGCCGGTGCAATTCGAGCGAGTCGAACACGAAGGGCACGACGGCGCGGACGGCTGCCGTCATATACCCCTGATTGGCGTATTTGACCCCGACCCAATAACCGAGCGTGCAGGATTGGGTCACGCCGCGCCGCACGTTGCAGAGCGTGAGCCCGCCTACGAGCGCGCCCGTGGGGGCAGCGAAGATGAACAGCGCATAGCCCACATCCTCGCGAAGATCGCGCAAATAATGGCGAACGCGCCGGCGAAACGAGGCGCGAGAGAGCTCGTCGGATGCCCAGAGAGGCTCCCACGGGGCCAAGAACTCCCGGCTCTGAGCCCTGAGCTCCGCCCATTCGGGATAGTCCGACATCTGCGGCGTCCGCAACATGACCGTCTCGGACTCGATGACCGGTCCGAGATCGCTGGTCGATACGGCTCGCAGTAACGCCATGCGCTTTTGACCCTTCTCAAGCGGCCCTGGTCGAAGGAACCGCGAATTTTTCCGTCACCCGGTCGAAACTTGCAACATGAAGAATGGGCCCGACCGTGGAGAGGCTGACCGGGGAGGCAAGCATGCGCTCAACCAAGGCTTGCAGGTCCTTGACCTCGACCCGATCCACTTTTTCCGTCAGCGCTTCGGTCGCCAGCGGCCGCCCATGGATGAGGATCTGCCGGGCGAGCTGCTCGGCGCGGGCGCTTGAGCTTTCGAGCCCGGTGAGAAGCCCCATCTTGAGCTGGGCCTTCACGCGGGCGACCTCCTCGGCGCTGAAGCCCTTGTCAGCGGCCTTGACCAGCTCGTCGCGGATCACGGCAAAAAGCTCGTGCGCGCGGTCGGAGGCGCAAGCCGCATGGATGGTGAACATGCCGCTATCGTCGAGCCCAGTTGCAAAGGCATAGATGGCGTAACAGAGCCCGCGCCGCTCACGCACTTCCTGGAAGAGCCGCGAGGACATGCCGCCGCCGAGCGCGCCCGCGCAGACTTGCGCCGTGAAATAGTCGGGGTGGCGGTAATGCGGTCCCTCGAAGGCAAGCACGAGATGGGTCTGCTCGAAATCCTCGTCTGAGCGCCTGACGCCACCGGAATAGACGGCTTCCTCCGGGCGCGGCGCCGCCGCGGGATCGAAACCGCCGAGCCACCGTTCGGCTTCGGCGAGAAGCACGCCATGATCCACGGCGCCGGCAGCCACGAGCACCATGCCGGGACCATGATAGTGGGCGGAAAGATAAGCGCCGAGATGAGACCGCTCGAAACGGTTTACACTCTCCGCCGTGCCGAGGATCGGTCTCCCCACCGGCTGGCCGGGAAAAGCCGCCTCCTGGAGAAGGTCGAAAGCGATGTCCTCGGGCGAGTCCAACGCTGCCGCGATCTCCTGCAGGATCACGTCGCGCTCTCGGGCAAGTTCGGTCGCATCGAAGCGCGGAGCGACAACGATATCGCTCAGGATGTCGAGCGCGAGCGGCATGTCCTTGCGCATTACGCGCGCATAATAGGCGGTCGTGTCCACGCCGGTTGCGGCGTTCAACTCGCCACCAACGGCTTCGATCTCCTCGGCAATATCCTGCGCGCTCCGGCGCGCCGTCCCCTTGAAGGCCATGTGCTCGAGTAAATGAGCGACGCCATGCTCGTCGAGCGCCTCGCTCCGGCTGCCGGCGCCCACCCAAAGCCCGAGCGACACCGTCTCGACCTCCGGCATGGCGTGGCTAACGACCGTGAGCCCATTGGCGAGTTTTGACTGTTCGAGGCTCACGCGCGCACCCTCCCCCTTCCCCCTCCGCCCCCCCGCATTGGCGTCGATGAAGGCTGCGACCGCGCCATAGTCGTTGGGAAGGGACGCGCAGCGCTCGTGCTGCCCGAGCTTCAGTCTCAGCCGCTCGGGCTCTTCGGGGACGCGGCCCGAAGCGCGCTCGACGGAATCGGGGAACTTGGCGGCGTGCGCTGTTGAGAGAACGACCATCGGCGAAGAGTTGAGCCCGCTCTCGGCGCGCGCTGCGGCAATGGCGACCGCCGTGTGGGGATCGGCGAGAAAGCCTGTCTCCTCAACGAGACTGCGAATGGTCATTGCCGTCTCGGGTTCGCCAACGGCGTGCGCGCCGAAGAGCGCACGTAACGCGGAAAGCTCGGCGTCGTTGAGACGGAAGGCCCCGGTTTTGCGCAACGCCTCCATCAGCGCTCTCACGCGTGCCGCGTCGCGACCGGCAAGCTCGAACAGAAGGCGCTCGAAATTGCTGGCAAGCTGGATATCCATGCTGGGGCTAGACGTCGCGATCACGCTCATGGGCTCGTACGCGCCGGAGCCCAGAACGCGAACCAAACTGTCGTTGAGGTTCGTGGCAATAACGAGGCGCGAGACCGGCAAGCCCATCTGTTTGGCGGCGTAACCCGCGAAAATATCACCGAAATTTCCGGTGGGCACGGTGAAGGCCACTTCCCTGTGGGGCGCGCCGAGGCTGACCGAAGCGGTGAAGTAGTAGGGGATCTGGGCGAGGATGCGCGCGAAATTGATCGAGTTGATCCCAGTGAGCGCCAGCCGGTCGCGCAAAGCAAGGTCGCCGAACAGCCCCTTCAAGATGGTCTGGCAATCGTCAAACGTGCCTTCAACGGCAATGTTGTGAACGTTCTCCTCGGCCGCGGTCGTCATCTGGCGGCGTTGCACGTCGCTGATGCGTCCCTTCGGGTGCAGAATGAAGATGTCGACGGCCTCGAGCCCGCGAAAGGCCTCGATCGCCGCGGCGCCCGTGTCGCCGGACGTCGCGCCGATCACGGTGGCATGAGCGCGTTTGCGCAGCAGCGCACGATTCATCAGCCGCGCCACCACCTGCATGGCAAGGTCCTTGAAGGCGAGCGTAGACCCGTGAAACAGCTCGAGAATGAAACTGTTCGGCGCAATCTGGCGGAGCGGCGCCACGGCGGGATGATGGAAGCTGCCATAGGCCTCCTCCAGCACGGCTTCGAGATCGTCGAGGCAGGGATCGCCGGCGAGATAGGGCCGCATCACGTGGTAAGCGGCATCGGCATAGTCGAGGCCGGCGAGGCCCTCGATCGCATCGGGGGCGAGCCTCGGCCAGGCCTCGGGCACATAGAGGCCGCCATCGCGCGCGAGCGCGGCAAGGAGCACGCCCTCGAAGGAAAGCGCCGGCGCTTCACCGCGCGTTGAGACAAACTTCAAGACGAGCCTCTTCGGGGCAAGGAAACGGGGGGTTTCGCGGCGAACCCTAGCGGGCGCGGCGTCCGCGGGCAATAACGGGCGCTTGTCCAGGGTTAGCCTTTTTCACCTTGCGCCAATCTGCGCTTGCCCTCCTTGGCCTTCCACACATACGCCCCGTAAACGCCGAGAAGCGAGGCCGCCAGCAGAAACCACGTGATGGCGTATTGCAGATGGTTGTTGGGAAGGTCGAGCCGCGTCTGGCCGCCCTCGGGCCAGCCTTCCGGAACCTCGCCCTTCTCGGCCTCAAGGAAGAAGGGCGCCACCTCGACGGCTTCCCCCGGAAAGATCGACCGCGCCATGGCATCGGCATCGCGCCAGAACCAGCGATTGGCCTCGGGCTCGTTGTCGGGCGTGAAGAGGCCTTGGGTGTCGGGAAGCCGCACGATCCCGGTGACGGTGACCACGCCTTCGACCTCGCCTTCGGCGCGCAGCGCGGGGGCTTTCAGGCTATCTGGCACGAAGCCCCGATCGATGAGGACCGTCTCGCCATCGGCCGTCTGAAGCGGGGTGATGACATGCCACCCGGCCCTCCCCTCGGAGAGGGCGAACAGGTATCGCTCCTTGGCGTGATCGAAGCGCCCGCTGGCACGCACGCGGTAGTAGCTCGGATCGCGCCCTTGCGCTTCTATTGCGGCCGCGTCTTTAAGGCCGATCGGCGGGGCCTTGGTCCGGGCCTCGATCTTGGCGATCAATCCCTCTTTCCATTGGAGCCGCTGCAGCTGCCAGACACCGAGGCCGGCGAGCAAGGCACATGCCACAATCACCAGTGCGGTGAAGCCGAGAAGCCCTCTCGCCATTGGCGCCGGCCTCATTTCCCGGCAAGCTTGCCCTCCTCCGCCTTGTGCTTGAACTGGAGTGCGATCAGCACGCCCTTGAAGGACCGGAGCAGGAGGAGCGGCAACAGGATGGCGAGCGAACCCCACAGCAGGGCGTGGAGCCAATAAGGCGGGGCGTAAAGGATCTCCGTGATGAGCGCGAGCCCCGTGACCACAAACCCGGTCACGAGGATGACGAAGACAGCGGGCCCGTCGCCCGAATCGGCGAAAGCATAGTCGAGCCCGCAATTGTCGCATTTGGGGGCGAGCGCGAGATAGCCGCGATAAAGCTTGCCGCGATAGCAGGCGGGGCAGCGCCCCAAGACCCCAGCGGCAAGCGTCGCACCGAGGCTTTGTGCATCGGGATCTGCTTCGCCATCGCTCATCGCGATCTCCTCAAACGAAAAGGGGGACGGAATTGGACCGCCCCCCTTCGACTATCGTGCAACTCGCTAGCGCCCGTAGTTGCTGCCGGCGCCCCACACATAGATGCAGGTGAACAGGAACAGCCAAACCACGTCGACGAAGTGCCAATACCAGGCGGCCGCCTCGAAGCCGAAATGCATCTTCGGCGTAAAGGCGCCGCGCATGGCGCGGATCAGGCACACAGTGAGGAAAATCGTGCCTACGATCACGTGGAAGCCGTGAAAGCCCGTCGCCATGAAGAAGGTGGATCCGTAAATGTGGTTGGCGAAGCCGAAGCCTGCATGCATGTACTCATAGGCTTGGCAGGCGGTGAACAGGATGCCGAGCACGACAGTGCAGGCGAGCCCGAGAACGAGCCCCCGACGGTCGTTGTGAAGCAGTGCATGGTGCGCCCAGGTCACGGTCGTGCCCGAGGTGAGCAGGATCAGCGTGTTGACGAGCGGTAGCCCCCACGGATCGAAGGTGTGCTTGAAGCTGCCGAGCCCCGCGACATCTGTCTCGGCGCTCGGGATCGGCGGCCATTGTCCGCCAAGCACCTGCGTGCGGGCATAGGTGACGGCCTCGTCGGGATAGAGCGCCGCATCGAAATAGGCCCAGAACCAGGCGACGAAGAACATCACCTCAGAGGCGATGAACAGGATCATGCCGTAGCGCAGATGAAGCTGCACGACGGGCGTCTCGTACCCCTCGTTCGCCTCCTTGATGACGTCGCGCCACCAGGCGAACATGGTGAAAATGACGAGGAGGAGACCCGGAAGCACGTACCAGAGCTGCGGCGCGCCCGCCTTCTTCGAAATGAAGAACATGATCGCGCCGATGGCGAGCGTCAGCGCCCCGACCGCGCCTACGATCGGCCATGGGCTCGGATTGACGAGATGATAGTCATGCTGCTTGGCGTGCGCTTCAGCCATGATTCGCTCCTGTTCCTCCCAAACCTGCCGAGGCGGCGCGCCGCCTCAAATCCATCATGATCCAGACCCTCCGACCGCGTCAGAACGGTAGAAGGTGTAAGACAGAGTAATCTCGGAAATGTTCTCGGTATCTTCGTCATCGACGATCTTGGGATCGATGAAGAAGGTCACCGGCATCTCGATGCTCTGGCCTGGCGCGAGCGTTTGCTCCTTGAAGCAGAAGCACTCGATCTTGTTGAAGTAACGCGCGGCCTGTTCGGGGACCACATTGAAGACGGCGGTTCCCTTCACGGGGACGTTTGATTTATTGGCGGCCTTGAAGAAGGCGAGCGTGGTTTCGCCGATCTTGACGTCGATCTCCCGCTCGATGGGCGCGAAGCTCCACGGCAGGGCGCGATCGACATTGGCATCGAAGCGAACCTGGATGTCGCGATCGATCCCCTGCGCGGGAGCGGCTTCGGCGCGCTGCGGCACGCCACCGTAGCCCGTGACCTGGCAGAACATGCGGTAGAGCGGCACGGCGGCGAAGGAAAGCCCGATCATAGCGGCGACGAGACCGGCGAGCGTGAGCGCCACCGGCCCGTGGCGTTTCCGCTTGTCATTTCCTGTCTGTCCTGTCTCGTTCATCAAAATGCCCAAAGCTCAGAGCGGGCGGTTGGCGACATTGCCGCCGAGCCTGACAATCGTAACAATGAAGAACAGCACCGCGAGCCCGGCGAGGATCCAGGCAATGGCGATGGATCGCATGCGTTGGCGGCGTTTTCGCTCCTTTTCCGCATCTTGCATCACGACGCCCAAAGGGACATGAAGCTCCCGCCGTCAATGCCGAACCCCTGCTCGAGGAGGAGCACGGCGAAGAGCAGGAACAGGTACAGCACGGAGTAGCCGAACAGGTTCTTTGCGGCGCAATCGGCCGCCTCGCCTTCCCGCTTGCGATAGCAGTCGACGGCCATGACGACGAACAGCGCGCCGAGCACGGCAGCGGCGGCCGCATAGACAACGCCGCCAAGGCCGATGAACACGGGCGCCATGCCGAGCGGCGCGAGAATGAGACTGTAGATCAGGATTTGCGCCCTGGTGGCGCCGGCGCCGGCAACGACCGGCAGCATCGGCACGCCCGCCTTGGCATAGTCGCGCGTCCGGAGCAGAGCGAGCGCCCAGAAATGGGGCGGGGTCCACACGAAAATAATGAGAAACAGCACGAAGGATTCGAGACTGATACCGCCTGTCGCCGCCGCCCAGCCGATCATCGGCGGCAGCGCGCCGGCCGCTCCGCCGATGACGATGTTTTGCGGCGTGGTCCGCTTCAGCCACATCGTATAGACGAACACGTAGAAGCCGATGGTGAAGGCGAGCAGCGAAGCGGCGAGCCAATTGGCCATCACGCCAAGACAGACGATCGAGCCCACGGCAAGGACCGCGCCGAAGGACCGCGCCTCCTCGGGGGTGACGTGCCCGCTCGGAACGGGGCGCGAGGCGGTGCGGGCCATCCTCGCATCGATATCGGCGTCGAACCACATGTTGAGCGCGCCCGCGGCACCCGCTCCGGCGGCGATGCAGATGAGAGAGGCGATCGCGAGAACCGGATGCAAGCCTTCGGGCGCCGAGACGAGACCGACGAGAGCGGTGAACACCACGAGGAACATCACGCGCGGTTTCATCAGCGCGACGTAGTCGGCGACGTCGCCGCCGGCACCCGTTTCGATCCTCGCGGCTGTTACAGAAATTGCGGCGTCGGCCATTCCTCAACCACTCAAGCGATTGGCGGCTCGAGTGATCGGCTCAAGCCTCCAAGCCCATGTCCTCATTTGATGCGCGGCAGCGTCTCGAAGGTATGGAACGGCGCCGGCGACGGCACGGTCCACTCCAGCGTCGTCGCTCCGGCTCCCCACGGATTGGCCGCGGCGTGCTGCTTGCGGGCAAACGCGTAGAAGATGCCGAACAGAAAGGCGATGAATCCGGCAAAGGAGAGATAGGACCCGATCGACGAAATGTAGTTCCAACCCGCATACACGTCCGGATAGTCGGCGTAGCGGCGCGGCATGCCGGCGAGACCGAGGAAGTGCTGCGGGAAGAAGGTGAGATTGGCGCCGATGAACATCAGCCAGAAATGCAGCTTGGCGATCGCCTCGCTGTACATGTAGCCGTACATTTTCGGGAACCAGTAGTACCAGGCGCCGAAGAGTGAAAACACCGCGCCCAGCGACAGCACGTAGTGGAAGTGGGCAACCACGTAATAGGTGTCGTGGAAGGAGCGGTCGACGCCGGCATTGGACAGCACCACGCCGGTGACGCCGCCGATGGTGAACAGGAAGATGAAGCCGAGCGCCCACAGCATCGGGGCGCGGAAAGAGATGGAGCCGCCCCACATCGTCGCGATCCACGAGAAGATCTTCACGCCCGTGGGGACGGCGATGACCATGGTGGCGAACACGAAATAGGCCTGCGTGTTGACGCTGATGCCGGCGGCGTACATATGGTGCGCCCAGACAACAAAGCCGATCACGCCGATGGCGACCATGGCATAGGCCATGCCGAGATAGCCGAAGATGGGCTTCTTGGAGAAGGTCGAGACGATCTGGCTCACCATGCCGAAGCCCGGAATGATGAGGATGTAAACTTCCGGGTGGCCGAAGAACCAGAACAGGTGCTGCCACAGCAGCGGATCGCCGCCATGGGCGGAGTCGAAGAAGGCAGTGCCGAAATTGCGGTCGGTCAAAAGCATGGTGATGGCGCCAGCGAGCACGGGCAACGACAGCAGGAGCAGGAAAGCCGTGACCAGCACCGACCAGACGAAGAGGGGCATCTTGTGCAGCGTCATGCCCGGCGCGCGCATGTTGAAGATGGTGGTGATGAAGTTGATGGCGCCGAGGATGGAGGAGGCGCCGGCGAGATGCAGAGCCAGGATGGCGAAATCCATCGCCGGGCCGGGCGTGCCCCTGGTGGAGAGCGGCGCATAGATGGTCCAGCCGCCGCCGACGCCGTTCGTGCCGGGAGGTCCGGGCATGAACAAGGACGTCACCAGCAGGCAGAACGCCGCGGCAAGCAGCCAGAAGGAAATATTGTTCAAGCGCGGGAAGGCCATGTCGGGGGCGCCGATCATCAGCGGCACCATCCAGTTGCCGAACCCGCCCATGGTCGCGGGCATGACCATGAAGAACACCATGATCAGGCCGTGCGCCGTCACGAAGACGTTGAACACCTCGGGATTGCCGAAAACCTGCATGCCGGGCTCCATCAGCTCGGCGCGCATGCCCATCGACAGGAGGCCGCCAATGATGCCTCCGACCATGGCCAGGGTCAGGTACATCGTGCCGATGTCCTTGTGGTTGGTCGAGAAGAGCCAACGCCCTATCCCCGCTGGATGGTGGTCGTGATGGACGTCTTCGGCATGGGCGGGATGTGCCATGGCTGCCTTCCTATTTGGTCTCTGTCATCGGTTGCTCTGGTTCACAACGGTTCTCACCGCAGTCGCGAGCGATTTCGGTTACTCCTCGGTCGCGGCCACCTGGCGCGCGTCACCTTTCGCGGAGGCTGCCTTGGTCTTGGCGAGCCAGTCGGCAAATTCAGCCTCGGAAACGACGCGAACGGCAATCGGCATGAAGGCATGATTGCGGCCGCATAGTTCCGAGCACTGGCCGTAGTAGATGCCTTCGCGTTCGGCCCGGAACCAGGTTGACTGAAGGCGTCCCGGCACCGCGTCGAGCTTCACGCCGAAGGCGGGAACTGCCCAGTCGTGGATTACGTCGTTCGATTTCAGGCCGACGATAACATTCTTGCCCACGGGCACCACCACCTCGCTGTCAACGGTGAGGAGACGCGGTTGGCCCTCTTTCAGGTCCGCCTCGGGCACCATGATCGAATCGAAGGTGATGCCCTGGTCGGGATATTCGTAGGTCCAATACCACTGATTGCCGGTCGCGGTGATGTGGAGGTCGGCCTTGGGGAAGTCATATTGGACGAACAGGAGCCGGAAGGACGGAATGGCAATGGCGACGAGAACGAGAACCGGGATCACCGTCCAGGCAATCTCGAGCGTTGTATTGTGCGTGGCGCGCGAGGGTTGCGGATTGCTGCGCTCGTTGAAACGCGCCATCACATAGATGAGGAGGGCGAGAACGAAAAGCGCGATCAGCGTAATGATGATGGTGACATAGGTATGGAACGAGTGGATCTGCGCCATGATCGGCGAAGCGGCGGTCTGAAAGCCGAGCTGCCAGGGCTCCGCCATCCCGACCCCGTCTTTGGCATGGGCGCCGCCGCACAGGGCAAGACTTGCCGCCGCGGCAAGCGCCGTCTTCATTCCCTTGCAGATTGCCATCCTTCCACTCCCAAAGCCCTTATCGCTCGTCGCCGACTCGCCTACACAACTCAGGGCGCAGTCTCAAATTTTAGGAGCGCGGGCGGCCTCAAGGCTGCCTACGCCGCTCGATGGAAGCAAGGGCGGCGCGGAAGTTCAACAGCGATAAAGAGCGTCGCCCCCACCGTTCGTTTTTATGGCCAAGCCCTGACTTGCGTCACCGGGGCTTTCGGACCTTTTCCGGTGTTCAAATCATAAAGAAAATCGATTGGCAACACTCATCATTCGAGGGCAAGCTGCGGCATAAGCACCTCAATTGCGGCGGTCGTCCCGCTTTGGAGCGAGATGCCAGGCCGGTTAACGCCGAAATTTGGCCCCAATACTCGGCGATGGCGGTTTTCCATGTCGCGCATCTCCGCTTGTCTGCGCCGTCGCTCTCATTCTCCTTCGCCTGCGAGCTTTTTCACTCAAGCTGAGCGCGCGCGCCGGGTTGCAACCGCCGTCGGGCACGGCTTGCGCCTATCCGGGATTTTGTCGGCTCGGGGCTCGATTGCCGGGCTCGGGTTCGCCTTGGTGTTGATTGCCGGCCTCGCCGGCCGGGTCGAGGCGCAAGGCGCAGCAACCGAGGCTGCCCCCGCAGCCACGGGGCCCGGCAGCGTTGTGCGCGAGACCCACGGCGCCTGGCAAGTCTCCTGCCGCACCCCCCCCGGGGCCAAGGAGGAGAAATGCGCGCTCGTGCAGAGCGTCACCGCCGAGGACAGGCCCAATGTCGGGCTGACGGTCGTGTTCTATAAGGCAATCGGCGAAGACAAGAAGCTGATGCGCGTGGTCGTGCCGCTCGGCGTGCTCCTGCCCACGGGGCTCGGGCTCAAGATCGACGGCCAGGATGTCGGCAACGCCCCGTTCCTCAAATGCAGCAGACGCGGTTGCGTCGCCGAGGTGGTCCTTCAGGACGACATCATCACCAAGATGAAAAAGGGCACGACCGCCATGTTCATCATCTTCGATACGCCGGAAGCCGGCATCGGCATTCCGGTCGCGCTCCAGGGCTTCGGCGACGCCTTGGGCAACCTCAAGTAATTTCCGGTCGCGCGACAAAAAATCGGCGACAGAGAAAGGAGGCTCTGTCGCCGACGACATCCGTCTTTGGGGGACGGACTAACGTCCCAGACCGTGCAGGGTCGCAGCTGGGACGGTTACTTGTCCGGCAATATGGTTACGCCATGGCTGGTTTCAAGGCGGGGATTATGCGAATTGAACGGGGTACCGCTTTCTAGAACGCCTCGGTGTCGAACACCCTGTCGATCTCGCCCTGCCAGGGTCCGCGATAGAGGGCTAGGAGCCGGTCGGCAGGGGAAAGTCCCTCCTCGATCGCAGCGACTAGCGGCGCAAGCGCCTTGCGCTCGTCCTCGCCGCTTCTGTCGCGACGCGCACGCCGCTCCAATCCGCCGAGCGCGAGAGCGACCATCTCGCGTCCCGTCTCGCGCAGCGTGCGGCCGCGGAACGGCGTTTTGAGGCCAAGCTTGGGGACCGTGTCGCGCAAAGCCTCAAGCTCAGCCGCAGTCCAGTCCGCGGTCAGTGCCAAGACCCCGTCGAACGCGTCCTTGTCGTAGAGGAGTCCCGTCCATAGGGCGGGCAGCGCCCAAATCTGCGCGATGCCTCCGGCATCGGCGCCGCGCATCTCGAGGAAATGCTTGAGCCTCACATCGGGGAAGAGTGTGGTGAGGTGATCGGCCCAGTCGTCGAGCGTGGGGCGCACGCCGGGAAGGGCGGCAAGCTTGCCGCCGAGGAAGTCTTTGAACGAGGCGCCCGCGACGTCGATATAGCGCCCGTCGCGATAGACGAAATACATCGGCACGCCGAGCGCATAATCGACATAGCGCTCAAAGCCCATGCCCGGTTCGAAGGCGAAAGGGATGAGCCCGGTGCGATCGGGATCGGTGTCGCGCCAGACCTCGGCGCGGAAGGACTGGAAGCCATTGGGCCTGCCGTCGGTGAAGGGGGAATTGGCGAAAAGCGCGGTCGCGACCGGCTGGAGCGCAAGCCCTGCGCGCAGTTTGGCGACCATGTCGCGCTCGTCGCTGAAATCCATGTTCACTTGCACCGTCGCGGTGCGGAACATCATGTCGAGTCCGCGGCGTCCGCGCGTCGGCATGTAGCGTGCCATAATGCGGTAGCGCTCCTTCGGTATCTTCGGCGTCTCGGCAAGCGTCCATTTCGGAGAGAAGCCGATGCCAAGAAAACCGATGCCGAGTTCGCGGCCCACCTCGCCGACCTCGACGAGATGCTGGCGAAGCTCCTCGTAAGTTTCGTGCAGGTTTTCCAGCGGAGCGCCCGAGAGTTCGAGCTGGCCGCCCGGCTCGAGACTGACTGCGCCGCCCTTCGGGCAATCCTTCCGGCGGAGCGCGATGATATTGCCGTTCTCGGTGACGGCCTCCCAGCAGAAACGCTCCTTCAGCGCCTCGAGCAGCGCGCGGATGCCGCGCTCGCCGTCATAGGGAACCGAACCATATCCGCGCCGATAGAAGCCAAACTTTTCGTGCTCTGTGCCGATGCGCCAGTCGCGCGCGGGCTTTGCGCCCTGCTCGAGGTAGGCGACGAGCTCATCCCGCGAAGAGATGACGGGGCCTTGAGGCCCGCTCACCTTTGTCGACATCGGGGGAGCTCCGTAGGGGGTTGGGGCGCAAGGGCGAGCTCGCGCGCGGGGGAAGCCGGCCTTTATGGCGCTCCAGCCATAGGCCTGACAAGCCGATCCTTACCGCCAGTCGCCAAGCACGGCATTCACAAGGGCGAGAGCGGCGACAGCGGCGGTATCCGCGCGCATGACCCGGGGCCCGAGGGAGATAGGCAGGACAAAGGGCTTTGCCAGAAGCGCCGCCCGTTCCTCGCGCTCGAATCCGCCCTCCGGTCCGATCAGGACGGCGAGCGGCCCGGGCTTCAGCGTCTTCAGCGCCTCGACCGGCGAAACGTGGGGCGCCTGCTCGTCGGCGAAGACGAGCCGCCTCCCCTCGTCCCAGCGATCGAGGAGCTTGGCGAGCTTCTCGGGTTCCACGATGTCCGGCACGCGCAAGATGCCGCATTGCTCGGCAGCCTCGATGGCGTTGGCAAGCAGACGCTCGCTCTTGACGCGCTCGGCCACGGTGTGGCGCGTGATCACGGGGCGGAGCGCGCTTGCGCCAAGCTCGGTTGCTTTCTGCACGATATAATCGAGCCGGGCGCGCTTGAGCGGCGCGAACAGATAGTGCAGGTCGGGTCCGTCTTCTTGCGGGCGGCTCTGGTGATCGAGGCGGACTTCGGCTTGCTTCTTGCCGATGGCGCCGAGCTCGGCCCACCACTCCCCGTCCCTGCCATTGAAGAGAAAAAGGTTGTCCCCTTGTTTGAGTCGCAGCACATTTCCGAGGTAATGCGCCTGGTCCTTACCGAGCGCTACGGTCGCGCCCGGTTCGAGCTTCGAGGTGACGAACAGGCGCTGGCGTTTTGAGGACATGGCGATTTTTCGAGTGAAGGACGATGGAGCGCAAGCGTCAAGCACATGACAACGTCCCTGCCCCAAGGTAAAGCCGGCGCGATTGCGGACGCAGGCGCGAGAAATTGGGTCGACCGCCTCGTGCCCGCGCGCCTCCTTCCCTATCTCAGGCTCGCCCGCGCCGACCGCCCTGTCGGGTTTTTCCTGCTTGCTTTTCCCTGCTTCTGGTCGGTGGCGCTGGCGGCGCGCAGCCTCGACGAATCTTATCCCGACCCCAAGCTCCTGCTCCTCTTTGCGATCGGCGCACTCGTCATGCGCGCCGCCGGCTGCGCTTATAACGACATCATCGATCGCGACATCGACGCGCAAGTCGCGCGCACGCGCGCCCGGCCGCTCCCGAGCGGGCAGTTGAGCGTGCAAAGCGCCATTCTCTTTATGATCGCGCTTAGCCTGATCGGCTTCACCGTGCTGCTGCAATTCAACCCTTTCACCGTCTGGCTCGGACTCGGCGTGCTGCCGATCGTGGCGCTATACCCGTTCGTCAAGCGATTCAGCTCCTGGCCGCAACTCGTGCTCGGGCTCGCCTTCAATTGGGGCGCCTTGCTGGGCTGGACGTCCGTGCTGGGGCGGCTCGATTGGCCGGCCGTCCTGCTCTATGCGGGGGCGGTGGCCTGGACCATCGGCTACGACACGATCTATGCCCATCAGGACCGGGACGAGGATGGCGTTCTTGGGCTGAAATCGACGGCGCTCCGCTTCGGCCGCGCCACCTACATCGGGGTCGCCGCACTCTACACGCTCGCCTTTCTCGCAATCGCGGCGGCGGGGATCATTGCCCATGCCGGGATGGCGTTCCTTTTGGGAATGGCGGCGGCAGCCGCGCAGCTTGTCTGGCAGGTCGCGATGCTCAATATCGACGATCCCGACAACTGCCTGAGGCTCTTCCGCTCAAACCGCGATTTCGGCGCGCTCGTCTTCGGCGCCATCCTCATCGATATGGCGCTTGCGGCAATATTCTGAGTTGCGCGCGGCGCGCGAAAGCGCAAAAAAGCACCGGGCCCCGGGGCAATTTGCCCAGGGGCCCGGATGACGCCTTGCTGTTAGCTTCCCCGTTCGGCTGGCTGCCTTGAGGCGGCCTTGATTGGCGCGATCCTGCCATGGAAGCTTTCCGAAGCGCTTAACGGACGTTGTTAACGGCTGGTATGCGCGAATTTGCTGTTCACATGGTTTAGAGAGCTTTGCTGAAAAGTTTCGAGAATCTTCCGCAAACCCCGTATGACCGCGATCGAACCAGCAAGTCGCCCGCGTCCCGCGCCGTCCCTCGAAGAAGATTACGCGCTTCTTAAGAAAGGCGCGCGCGAAGCGGGCCAACTTGCGCTCACCTATTTCCGCAAACCGCTCGCCGTCAAAAGGAAGATCGACGGCAGCGAGGTGAGCGAGGCCGACCTCGCGCTCGACGTCGCGCTGAAACTCGCGCTTCACGTGCCGCGCCCCGACTATGGCTGGCTGTCGGAGGAGACGGAGGACGATCACGAACGGCTCAAGAGCAGCCGGGTTTGGACGGTCGACCCGATCGACGGCACCAACGCGTTCCTGCGTCACGTGCCGGAATGGACGGTCTCGGCTGCGCTCGTCGAGAACGGGGTGCCTGTGCTGGGCGTAGTGTACAACCCGGCAACCGATGAGTTTTTCCACGCCATGCGCGGCAAGGGCGCCTTCCTCAACGATGAGCCGATCGCCGCGAGCGTCAAGAGCACACTCGAGGGGGCGCTTCTCATCGCAAGCGGCGGCCTCTTCAAGAAGAAGATCTGGAAGGAGCCGTGGCCCGAGGTGAAGACCAAATGGGTGAACTCGGTCGCCTACCGCCTCGCTCTTGTCGCTTGCGGCCGCGCCGACGCCACCATCTCGCTCTCGAACAAGAGCGAGTGGGATCTCGCCGCGGCGGCACTCCTGGTCGAGGAGGCCGGTGGCATCGTCACCGATCATCGCGGCGGCGCGCATCACTATAACCGGCCGTCGCCGCGCTTCCCGAGCCTGGTGGCGAGCGGCAAGGCGCTGCATCCGCTCCTGATCGAACGCACGCGCCGCGTCGATCTCTGAGACTAGGGCCCGGGCAGAAAGCAAGGGGAAGGAGCGGCATGGCCGCAAAGGACGGCAAGAAAAGCGGCCGGCAGTTGCTGCATCTCGTGTTCGGCGGCGAACTCAAATCGCTCGACAGAACGGAGTTCGGCAACCTCAAGGCGCTTGATATCGTCGGTATTTATCCAAACTATGCGCAAGCCTATGACGCGTGGAAGGAAGCCGCGCACCGCACCGTGGACGACGCCCATATGCGCTATTTCATCGTCCACCTGCATCGCCTGCTCGATCCTGAGCAGGAGCGGGGCGGAGAGAAGGGCTAGAGGCTTTTTTGACCTGGGTTTTTTCGCCTTCGACGGCCCCCCGCCCCATGCTAGAAGGCGGGACGGGCGAGGCAAGCACGCCGGGAAACGGGGACGGCTTGAAAGACCAACTGTTCAGGGATGCAAGCGCCGTCACGCGGAGCGCGGATGAGCTCCAGGTTAACTATTCGACCAAGGACATCCTGACCCGCATTTGGCGCGAGCATTTGCGGCCCCGCTTCGGGCTCCTTCTTCTCGCCTCGCTCGCCATGCTTTTGACCGCGGCCACGACGGGCGCCATCCCGTTCCTCATTCAAAGAACTGCCGATGACGTGTTCGTCGCCAAGAACGCGCAGATGGTCTACTGGATCACCGCGGCGATCGTGGTGGTGACGATCGTCAAGGCCGTGTCGGAATACGTCGCCGACGTCACCGTCGCCTATCTCGGCCATCGCTTCGTCGCCGATCTTCGCCTGCAAATGTTCGCGCGACTCTCGCGCGCCGATCTCAACTGGATCCAGAGGGTGCATTCGGGACGCTTGCTCTCGGGCTTTCTCAACGATGCCACTCTCATTCGGCAAACGGCGAGCCGCTCTCTTGTTACGCTCGGCGAAAACTACCTCAAGGTGATCATCCTCGTCGGCACCATGCTCTACATGGACCTACGCTTCTCGATCCTGATCCTAATCTTTATGCCGTTCGCGTGGTTCTTTCTTTCGCGCCAGCGCCGCGAGATGCGGAAATCGACCAGCAAGTCGCTGCAAGAGACAGGGGACCTCTCCGCGCTCATTACCCAAACCTTGCGCGGCATGCGCGTCGTGCGCGCCTACCGCCAGGAAGAGAGGGAGGAAACGCGCGCGGCCTCGGCCATCAATCGCGCGCTCGAATTTACCATGCGCGGAACGCGCGCTCGCGCGCTTTCCAGCCCCTCGATCGAGCTCCTCACCGGATTGGGCTTTGCGCTCGCCATCTACTTCGCCGGCACCAAAGGCGTGCGCGGCGACCTCACGCTCGGCCACTTCATGGGCTTCATGACGGCGGCGCTCCTCATGTACGCGCCGCTGAAAAGCGCAGCTACTTTACAGACGCAATTGCAGGAGGGCATCGCCGCGGCATGCCGCGTGTTCGGCGTGATCGACCGCGAGATTCACCTCACCGAGGCACCGGATGCCAAGCCGCTTCAACTCAAGCGCGGCGAGATCGAGTTCAGCAACGTATCCTTCGCCTACGCGCCGGAGAGTCCCGTGCTGAAAGGGGTCAACCTCGCCGTGCCGCCCGGACGCACCGTGGCGCTGGTCGGGCCGTCCGGCTCGGGCAAGAGCACGCTCGTCAATCTCACTTTGCGCTACTTCGACCCGGATCGCGGCGCGGTCTTGATCGACGGACAGGACATCAGGCAGGTCACGATCGAGAGCCTGCGCGATGCGATCGCGCTCGTGACCCAGGACCCGGTTCTGTTCGACGATACGATCCGCGCCAATATCGCCTATGGGACGAAGCCGCTCGACGAGCGCCAGGTGATCGATGCTGCCAAGGCCGCGGCGGCGCACGATTTCATCATGGCGCTGCCCAGGGGCTACGACACCCGCGTGGGCGAAGCTGGCGGGCTGCTCTCGGGCGGCGAGCGCCAGCGCATCGCCATCGCACGGGCGCTCTATAAGGATGCGCCGATCCTTCTGCTCGATGAGCCGACGAGTTCGCTCGACTCGGAGGCCGAGGCCAAGGTCCAGGCTGCGCTCGAAGAGCTGATGCGCGGCCGCACCGTGCTCATGATCGCGCACCGCCTCTCGACGGTGAAGAAAGCCGATCTCATCTGCGTGCTCGACCAGGGTCGCATCGTCGAGACCGGGCGGCATGAGGAGCTCGTGGCAAAAGGCGGCCTCTACACGCGGCTTCATCGCACGCAATTCGGCATTGCCGGAGGTTTTGCGGCGCAGCCTCAGGACGGCGTCGGCGAAGACGCCGTCGCCGTGGCGAGCAAGTAGCCCCCAAGACGGAGCAGCCGCTTCAACATGACCTATCTGCCATCGAGAGGGCTCTCGCCGCGGCGTCCCACCGCGTTTATGCTCTAGCCGGAGCCCGTGATCCCTTGACCGAGCACGACACCGCCAAGCCTGGACTGATGCTCAAGGCCTACCGGGCGCTGACAAGCGTTGCCGCCCCGTTCGCCCCGCTTTTTCTTGCCTGGCGCACGCGCCGCGGCAAAGAGGAGCGTGACCGGCGCCCCGAGCGCTACGGTGTTGCGACGGCGCCGCGCCCTCAAGGCTTCCTCGCCTGGTTCCATGCCGCAAGCGTGGGCGAGGCCAATGCCGCGCTCCCGGTGATCGAGGCCATCGCCGCCGAGAGGCCGGAAATCCGCATCCTGCTCACCACCGCGACGGTGACCTCGGCGCGGCTCGCGCGGACGCGCCTGCCCAAGGGCGTGGTGCATCAATATGTGCCGCTCGACAATCCGGTCTTCGTGCAGCGCTTCTTGCACCATTGGCGTCCCGATCTTGCCGTGCTCGTCGAATTCGGAGATTTGGCCGAATCTCGTGCTCGATACCAAGGCGCTCGGCATTCCGCTTCTCCTCATCAACGGCCGCATGTCGGCGTGGAGCTTCAAGCGCTGGCGCAGCCGCCCCGGGTTCAGCCAGCCGCTGTTTTCGGCCTTCGATCTCGTACTCGCGCAGAGTGACAGCCTCGCCGAGCGCTTCGCGCAACTCGGCGCGGCCCGCGCGCTCGATGTCGGCAACCTCAAGACCGACGCGCCGCCGCCTCCGGCCGATCTCCCCGGACGGCGCAAGCTCGATGCGGCGTTTTCCGGCCGCACCGTTTGGCTCGCCGCTAGCACGCATCAAGGCGAGGATGAGATCGTGAGAGCAGCGCATTGCAACATGAAGGCCGTGCGGCCCGATCTCCTCACCGTCATCGTGCCGCGCCATCCCGAACGCGGGCCGCTCATCGCCGAGCTCGTTCGCGCCGCAGGCCTCAAGGTCGTGCTGCGCTCGGAAGGGGCGCTGCCCGAGGCCGACACCGACGTTTACGTGGCCGACACGATCGGCGAGCTCGGCCTGTTCTATGCGCTCGTGCCCGCCGCTTTCGTCGGCGGCTCGCTCGTCGATCGCGGCGGACAGAATCCGGTCGAGCCGATCAAGCTCGGCGCCGCCGTCCTCACGGGTCCCAACTGGCAGAATTTCCGCGACTCCTATGCCGCGCTTCTCCGCGCGGGAGGCTGCAAGCAGGTGACCGATGCGGCAAGTCTCGCCGAGGCCGTGCTCGATCTGATCCAAGACGAAAGCGGTCGGAAGACGATGACAGAGCGCGCGCTTCAAACCATTGCGTCCATGAGCGGCGCGCTGCCCCGCACTCTCGCCGAGCTCGAAAATTATCTTCCGCCAAAGACGACGCTGAAGCATGCCTCTTGAGGCCCCGTTCTGGTGGTATCGCAAGAAGGGGGCGCTCGCCTTGGCGCTCGCCCCCCTGGGCCGCATCTATGGCCGCCTCGCCGAACGCCGCTTCGCGGAGGTCGCGCCTTACCGTTCTTCTCTCCCCGTCATCTGCGTCGGCAATTTCACGGCAGGCGGCGGCGGCAAGACGCCGACCGCGATCGCCATCGCTTCTCTGCTGAAGGCGCTTGGCGCGAAGCCCGCCTTCCTCACCCGCGGATATGGCGGAACGAGCGAAGGACCCGTGTTCGTGTCTAAGGGGCAGAGCGCGGAAGGGGTCGGCGATGAGCCGCTCCTTCTTGTGGAAGCTGCGCCAACGATGGTCGCGGCCGATCGGGTGGCCGGCGCCAAGGCCATCGAGGCGACCGAAGCCGATGCGATCGTGATGGATGACGGGTTCCAAAACCCGAGCCTCGCCAAGGATTTATCGCTGGTCGTGGTCGATGCATGGGCGGGTATCGGCAATGGCCTCGTGATGCCCGCGGGCCCGCTCAGGGCGCCCTTTCCGGTGCAGATGGCGCGGGCCGGCGCGCTTGTCGTAATCGGCGATGGCGGCAGAGCCGCGCCGCTGATCGAGGCCTTCGCCCGCGAAGGCAAGCCCGTGATCAGGGCGCGCATGGTGCCGCGCCAGGACAGGCGCTGGCTCACCGTCCTGCCCGTGATCGGTTTCGCCGGGATCGCGCGGCCGTCGAAATTCTTTGACACGCTCCGCGGCAACGGCGCGAGGCTGATCGACGCGCGCTCCTATCCCGACCATTACCGCTATGGCGAGCGGCAGGCGCGCAGCCTGCTCAAAGAGGCGAAGGACTATAATGCCATGCTCGTCACCACCGAGAAGGATTGGGTGCGGCTTCCCGACGATGACGGAAGCGATGCGGCGGAGCTCAAGCACCGCTCGCGCCCCTTCGCCATTGCGATCGAATTCGACGATGTGGCGGCGGTGAAGGAACTGCTTGCGGCGGCGATGGGGAAGGCGCGAGGCGCTCGTCGCGGCAGCGCCGCCTAGCAAGCCTACTCGGCCGCTTCCTCCGCGCGCGCGTACGTCTCGCGGTAGCGCTTGAGAGAGGACGCGGCATCGAAATAGGCCTCTTGTAGCTCCACGCTCCAATAGCGGAGATCGTCGAGCGGAATGTTGCGGCCCGTCACGGCGCAGCGCACGAAATCGCCGGGCGTCAGCACCTGCACCTCGCCGTCAAGATATTTGACTTTGGCTTCGCCCTTGAAGCCGCTGCTGCGTTCGAAACGATTCATCAAGGCTCGCGTGGCCCTTCTCTTCTGCCGTCGAGTGTCACCATACAATCAAGCGATGCTGTAAGGCCAGCGCTCTAGAGCAGTCTTCCCTGCTTTTCATCGCGCCGGCGAGCGGGCGCTGCCGCTTCTCCTTCGACTTTGCGCGGTTTCGCATCCGCCTGCACGCTAATGTGGGCATCGGCGAACTCGATGTCGAGAGCGGCGCCCGCCTTGACCTCGGCGGCGCGGCGGATCATGGCGCCGTCGGCGGAGCGCACGAGCGCAAAGCCGCGCGCGAGCACATTCTGGTAGCCCAGCGTCCCGAGCAGTTTCGCCTGAGCGTCGAGCCTGACGCGCGAACGCGCAAGCAACGCTTGCTCCGCCCGCGACGCCGCGCGGTCGAGGCGCACAAGTCGATCTCGACCGCTCCGCGTGGCGCGGATCAGAACATGGGCGTTGAGTCGGCCCGCGCTCCGCTCGAGCCAGTTGCGATGCACCCGCGTATTGGCGATGAGCGCGCGCTTGAGACGGACGCTCGCGGTATCGAAACGCTGGCGCGGCAGATCGAGGATATTCGCTTTGCGCGGCAGCCCGCGCGCCAGTCCGTTGAAGCGATTGCGCTCGACCTCGATCCGGCGTCTGAGCGAGGTCGCGACGCGAACGCCATGCTGCGTCACGGTGATGAGAAGGTCGGAACGGACCGGCACGGCGCGCTCCGCGGCTGCTGTCGGGGTCGGCGCGCGGAAATCGGCGACGAGGTCGATGATGGTCCAGTCGGTCTCGTGTCCCACCGCAGAGATCAGCGGGATCGCGCTCGCGGCAACCGCGCGCGCCACGCTTTCCTCGTTGAAGCCCCACAGATCCTCGAGGCTGCCGCCGCCCCGCGCGACGATGATGAGGTCGGGGCGCGGGATGAGGCCGCCGTCGAGCGCGTTCAAGCCGAGAATGGCGCCAGAGACTTCGAGCGCGCAGGTCTCGCCTTGCACCCTGACAGGCCAAACCAAAACGTGGCAGGGAAACCGGTCGGCGAGGCGATGAAGGATATCGCGGATCACGGCGCCGGTCGGCGAGGTGACGACGCAGATGACGCGGGGCAGGAAGGGCAGCTTCTTCTTGCGCTCTTCGAGGAAAAGGCCCTCCGCGGCTAGCATCTTCTTGCGCTGTTCGAGCAGCACCATCAGCGCGCCGACGCCGGCGGGTTCGAGCGAATCGATGACGATCTGATATTTCGACTTGTCGGGAAACGTGGTGACGCGGCCCTTGACGATCACTTCGAGCCCGGCCTCGGGCTTGAACTTGAGCCGCTGGAAAGTGCTCCGCCAGATCACGGCGTCGATCGTGGCCTTGTCGTCCTTCAGCGTGAAGTAGCAATGGCCGCTGGTATGCTGGCCCCTGAAGCCCGAGATTTCGCCGCGCAGGCGCACGAGCCCGAACGCGTCCTCGATCGTGCGCTTGAGCGCGAAGGCAAGCTCCGAGACGCTATATTCGACAAGATTGCCGGGGGAAGCGGCTTCTGTTGATTCTTCCATGGGTTTCGCATCATCCGGTTTCGCTCGGGCCGGTTTAGCGTGCTAAGGAGCACCGATCTTGGGGTGCCAGCAATACTCGCCTCGGCCTCCCCTCACAAGCGGAGCGTGATTTCTCGTGAATGTGCTCTTGATCGGAGGCGGTGGCCGGGAGCATGCGCTTGCCTGGAAGCTCGGGCAAAGCCCCCTGCTCGACCGCCTCTATTGCGCGCCGGGGAACGCCGGAATCGAGGAGATCGCCGAATGCGTCGCGCTCGATGTCGCCGACCACCAGGCGGTCATCCGCTTCTGCAATGAAAACGCGATCGGGCTCGTGGTGATCGGGCCCGAGGCCCCGCTTATCGCCGGTCTCGCCGACGATCTCGAGGCCGCAGGTGTCAAGGCGTTCGGGCCGTCGCGCGAGGCGGCGCGGCTCGAAGGCTCGAAAGGCTTCACCAAGGATCTCTGTGCCGCATACGGCATTCCTACAGCCGCCTATCGCCGCTTCGCCGATGCGGCTTCCGCCAAGACTTACGCCGCGGGGCAGAGATTTCCGATCGTGGTCAAGGCGGATGGGCTCGCAGCCGGCAAGGGCGTCGTCATCGCTGCGACGCGTAAAGAGGCCGAGGGCGCGATCGATGCCTGTTTCTCCGGCGCGTTCGGATCGGCCGGGCGCGAAGTGGTGATCGAGGAATTTCTCGAAGGCGAGGAAGCGAGCTTCTTCGCTCTGAGCGACGGCAAGACCGCGCTCGCGCTTGCGACCGCGCAAGATCACAAGCGCGCCTTCGACGGCGACCAAGGCCCTAATACCGGCGGCATGGGCGCCTATTCGCCGGCCCCGATTATGACGCCCGCGCTTTGCGCCCGTGTCATGGAGGAGATCGTGGCACCGACGGTGCGCGCCATGAGCGAGCGCGGAACGCCGTTCAAAGGCGTGCTCTATGCCGGGCTGATGATCGTGGACGGCGCGCCGAAGCTCATCGAGTACAACGTCCGCTTCGGCGATCCCGAGGCGCAAGCGCTGATGCTGCGGCTCAAATCCGATCTGCTCCCGGCCCTCCTTGCCGTGGCGGACGAGCACCTCGCCGATGTCGCGCTCGACTGGCATGACGACACGGCACTTTGCGTGGTGATGGTGGCGAAGGGCTATCCCGGCGCTTACGCCAAAGGTTCGGAGATCAAGGGTCTCGAACAGGCGGGGAGAGATTCGAATGTTCAGATCTTCCACGCCGGCACCAAACGCGACGGCGCCCGCATTCTCGCCGATGGCGGGCGCGTGCTCGGTATCACCGCGCGCGGGGACATGATCGCGAAGGCTAAAACCCGCGCTTACGCCGCGATCGACAAGATCGATTGGAGGGGCGGCTTCTACCGCCGTGACATCGGCTGGCGCGCGCTTGCGGGCAACTCGTAACAAGTCCCGAGCCTTGAGGGCTCGGGTCGGGGGGTCGATTTCGTTGGCAGGGAGGATGTAAGGTCATCGTGGTGCGGCCGCGCCAGCGCCCCATTCTCGCGTTATATGTGGGCCTGTGGGCTGCCAGCGGCGGCGCGTTGCACGGTGCCAAGCCTCTCTCTAAGCTCTGTCCGAGCCCAAAGATCGGAGAACGACATGTCTCAGATAACGCCGCGCGCGAAGCGAATAACGCTCGCCCTTGCCGGATCGGCCGTGCTCGTCCTCGGCCTTGGTCTTGCGGCCGGGAGCGAGACCGCCAGCGCGATGCCGCTCGTGACCGCCGGCCCTCAACTCGACGCCACCATCGCCGAGCCCGCGCGCATCTACCGGCGCGGGCGCACGCCCATCTATCCCTACTACTACAATCCCGGCCGGCCCGGCGGTTACAGCTTCTATTTCGGCTTCGTCCCTTACGCGCCGGGCGACATCGAGAACCAGGCGCTCAAGCGCGGATTCTATCCGCAGAACACCGAATGGCGCGGCCTTTATGGCGGCCCGCAGCCGGGTTGGGGGCCGAAACGCTGGCAGTAGCGTTGGTTCGGTTCAGCGCTTACCCCTGAAAAACGCCTTGAGCAGGCTCGCCGCCTTGGTCTCGCCCATGCCGCCGATGACCTCGGGCGTATGATGGCAGATGGCTTGCGTGAAGTAGCGCGGCCCGTGCTCGACCGCGCCGCCCTTGGGATCGGCGGCGCCGTAATAGAGGCGGCGGATGCGGGCGAAGGAGATGGCGGCGGCGCACATGGCGCAAGGCTCCAGCGTCACGTAGAGATCGCAACTCTCGAGACGCTCGTTGCCGAGCTTGGCGCAGGCGGCGCGGATGGCGAGAAGCTCGGCATGCGCGGTCGGGTCGTGCAGGGCGAGCGTGTGGTTGCCGGCCCGCGCCAAGACCTCGCCGCCCGCGCTGACGACGACGGCGCCCACCGGCACCTCGCCGCGATCGCGGGCGCGTTCCGCCTCTTCGAGCGCGAGGTCCATCGGTCGCGCGACCTTGCCAGACATCGCCTCATCTGCAAGCTTCGGTGTCATGGGTCGCAGGTTGCGGGTCAAGGAGAGCGAGCGTCAAGCCCCGCGCGGAAAGGGGAAGGCGACGCCCCCCGTGGGAAAGGCCGAGGGCCCCATGCGCGTTGCCAAGGCGATCGCTCATGCCGGGCTTTGCTCGCGCCGCGACGCGGAGGCTTGGATCGCGGCGGGACGGGTCGCCGTCAACGGGAGGGTGCTCGCAACGCCCGCGCATGTGGTGGGCCCGGGCGACAAGATCACGGTCGACGGAAAGCCCCTGCCCGAACCTGAGGCCACGCGGCTGTGGCGCTATTACAAGCCGCGCGGCCTCGTCACGAGCCACAAGGACCCGCAAGGGCGCAAGACGGTGTTCGAGGCCCTGCCGCCAGGCCTTCCGCGTGTCGTCTCGGTGGGGCGGCTCGACATCAACACGGAGGGCCTGCTGCTCGTGACGACGGACGGGGCGCTCGCACGGCATCTCGAACTCCCAAGCACGGGCTGGCTCAGGCGCTATCGGGTGAGAGCGCATGGCCGCGTCACGCAAGACGCGCTCGATCGTTTGCGCCAAGGCGTCGCATTAGACGGCGTGCGGTATGGCCCGGTCGAGGCGCATATCGATCGCGAGCAAGGGTCGAATCTCTGGCTCACGATCTCGCTCCACGAAGGCAAGAACCGCGAGGTGAAGCGCATCGCCGAGCATCTTGGGCTCACCGTCAACCGGCTGATCCGCGTTTCGTTCGGGCCGTTTGCGCTCGGCGATCTCGCCGAAGGCGCGGTGGAAGAGGTGAAGCGGCGCGTGCTCGCCGATCAGCTCGGCGCGAAGTTCGCCGAGGCCTTCCGACTTGCGTGGCGCGAAGCTGCATCGCGGCCAGCGCCGGACGCGCCAAAGGTGAGACATGCGGATCGTCGCAGGCAAATTCAGGGGCGCGAGCATCGAGGCACCGAAGGGACTTGCGACGCGCCCGACCTCCGACCGCGTGCGTCAGGCGCTGTTCAACGTGCTCATCCACGGTGCGCCGCGTCTCGACCTTGAAGGCCTGCGCGTGCTCGATCTCTTTGCCGGCTCGGGCGCGCTCGGGCTCGAGGCTTTGTCGCGCGGCGCACGTTTCTCGCTCTTCATCGAGGAGAGCGCCGAGGCGCGCGCTTCCATCCGCCGCAATGTCGAGGCCCTGGGTCTGACAGGCGCGACCAAGATCTGGAGGCGCGATGCGACGAGGCTCGGCGAAGCGGGCACGTTTCAGCCCTTCGACCTCGTCTTCTGCGATCCGCCCTACGGCAAGGGATTGGGCGAGCGTGCGGTCGCGGCTGCTTCCGAAGGCGGATGGGTCGCGCAAGGAGCGGTTGCGGTTCTCGAGGAACGCGCGGACCGGACCATCGCCTGGCCCGCGCCTTTTCAAGAAATCGACCGGCGGCGCTACGGCGACACCGCGATCGTCATTGCGAGGGCCGGCCGTTAAGGGATTTTCACCGTTGATCCGCGGGCGCTTCGGCATCTGTGCTTAAATGGCGGAAAGCGCCCGACCGGACCATGATGACCTCAAGAGCCAGGAGAGCCGCGCTCTCCGCGACCTTGCTCGCGGCGGGGGTTTCGCTTTCCGGCGTGGGAAACGCGGCCTTCATCTCCGGCGTGTGGCAGGGCGACGCCAATTTCGACTCGCAAGGCAGGTTCTCCGACTGCACCATGACGGCGCAGGCCTCGAGCGGCTTGCTCATCGGCTTCATCATCAGCAAGCGGTTCGAATGGGGTCTCGTTGTCGCCGACGAGCGGCATCGCTTCGCGCTCGGAAGCATCGAGGCCGTGGCGCTCCACATCGACAAGAGAGATCCGATCCAAACAATCGCCAAGGTCGTCGACATCCACGGCATCGTTATCCCGCTCGAGAACTCCGCCTCCGTCCTCGGGGGCTTGCGCGAGGGCAAGGTGCTGACCGTCGTGGGGGACAAAATAAGGATCAGCTTCAAGCTGACCGGAACCAGGGCGGCCATCGCCGAGCTCGCCGCATGCGTCAGCGAAAATCTCAAGACCGAGAAGGTCGACGCCGGACCGCCGCGCCCGTTCGCGTTCGCGGCGCTTGCGCGATCAGCGCCGTGAAAACAGTTTCTCGATGTCGGCGAGCTTGAGCTCGATATAGGTCGGGCGGCCGTGATTGCACTGCCCGGTGAACGGCGTTGCCTCCATGTCGCGAAGGAGCGCGTTCATCTCCTCGGGGCCAAGCCTGCGCCCTGCCCTCACGCTGCCATGGCAGGCCATGGTGGAAAGAACATGATCGAGGCGGCCAGCGAGGAGTCGCGTCTCGCCCTCGTTCTCGGTCTCGGCAAGCTCGGCGGCGAGGTCTGCGAGCAGTCCCTTGACGCCGCTCGTCCCGAGCAGCGACGGCACCTCGCGCACGAGCACGGCACTCGCGCCGAACGGCTCGATCACGAGGCCGAGCCGCTCAAGCTCCGAGGACGCGGCGCAGAGGCTCGAAACGGCCTCGGCGTCGAGTTCGACCACCTCGGGAATGAGGAGGAGCTGGCGGGAAATCCCGCCATTCGCAAACGACCGCTTCAGCCGCTCATAGACGAGGCGCTCATGCGCTGCGTGCTGATCGACGATGACGAGCGCATCCTCGGTCGCGGCGATGATGAAGGTCTCGTTGATCTGCGCGCGCGCCGCGCCGAGAGGATAGGACGCGGCCGGAGGCTCATCGCGGGCCATGCTCCCGCGCGTATCGCCGCTCGGTTGCGCGAGAGGCGCAAGCGGCGCCTGCGCCTTTTCGGCGAGGCCGAGCGCGCGCGCGCCGTAACGCTCGGGTTGCGCGCCTTGGCTCGGAGGCGGCGCCATGCGCCCGAGCGCCGCTTGCGCGAGCGAAGCGGTCGCGCGATGACCCGCTGCGCCGAGCGCTTCTCTCAGCGCGCCGATGATGAGCGAGCGCACGCCATTCGGATCGCGGAATCTAAGCTCGGTCTTGGCGGGATGGACGTTGACGTCGACCTCGTCGGGCGGCAGCGCCAGGAACAGCGCGAGCATGGGATAGCGCCCTTGCGGCAGCAGATCGCCGTAAGCCGCGCGAACCGTGCCGGCGAGAAGCTTGTCGCGAACGGGGCGTCCGTTCACCACGAGATGAAGCTGGAGCCCGTTCGGCCGGTGCAGCGTCGGCAAGCCGGCGAAGCCCTCGAGCGCGACGTTACCGCGCGCGGCGCGCAAGGGAAGCGCATCCTTGACGAAGTCGGGGCCGAGGATGCGCCCCATTCGGACAAGGCCATGATCGAGAAGGCCCGGCGGGCACGCTTCGAGACGAAACACCGTGCGCTCGTCGCTCGTCAGCGCGAAAGCGATATCCGGCCGCGCGAGCGCGAGCCGCTTCACCATCTCCGCAATCGCCGCACTCTCGACGCGTTGCGATTTCATGAATTTCAGCCGCGCGGGCGTCGCGTAAAACAAGTCGCGCACATCGACCCGCGTGCCGGCGGGAAGTGCCGACGGCTTGAGCTTCGATTTCGCGCCGGCATCGACAGTGATCTCGTAAGCCTCGTTGGCACGGGCTGCGCGGCTTGCGATCGTGAGCCTTGCGACGGCTCCGATCGAAGGTAGCGCCTCGCCGCGGAAGCCAAGGGTCACGATCGTGGAGAGATCGTCCGAGGCGAGTTTCGAGGTGGCGTGGCGTTCGACCGCAAGCGCAAGATCGCTCGCGTCCATGCCCGCCCCGTCGTCGGCGACGCGAATGAGCCGCAAGCCGCCGCCCGCGGTCGCGACCTCGATCCGGCGCGCGCCGGCATCGAGCGCATTCTCGATCAGTTCCTTGACGACGCTCGCTGGCCGCTCGACGACCTCACCCGCGGCGATGCGGTTGACGAGATCTGGCGGCAGCTGACGAATGGCCATCGGTCGCCTCTGCGGGGGCGCCGGCGAGATACCGGCAACTAAGATGCTTTAAGAGGCAACCCGCCGGTACTTAGCACTACAAAAACCTTTGGTTTGCCTAGGTTAAGAGGCATACTAAGGCTCCTTTGGGCTACATAGTACAAGCCTCGTCTGTAGCCCAAAGCGTAGCCCAGGGGGAATCATGACAACTAAGATCGTCCTAACTGATACCCGCGTTCGTGCTCTTAAGCCCGTAGCCGGGAAGCGAATTGATGTGTGGGATGCAAGTTTACCGGGCTTTGGGGTTCGCGTCAGCGGCAACAAAAAATCATACATCGTCTATGCGCGGTTCGGCGGCTTTCCATCTCGGCGCACGATAGGGACGGTAGGCCACATGCCATTAGCCGCCGCGCGGGCGCAGGCTCGTGAGTGGCTGGCGCTGGCGGCGCAAGGACAGGACCCTGCGGCACTGGAGCGTGAACGTAAGGGCGCGACGGTGGGTGCGGCGATGGAGGAATATCTCGCCCGCCACGTGGCCAGCCAACGGCGCGGGAGAGTTACGGAGCGTGAGATACGCGGCGACGTGCTCTCGCGTTGGGGCCACAAGCCACTGACGGATATCACCAAGCACGACGTGATCAAGCTAGTGGACGCGGTCAAGGACCGTGGAGCGTTTTATCAGGCGCACATTGTCCTCAGCCACGTGAAGACATTCTTCAACTGGTGCATCGAACGCGGCATCCTGGAGACGTCGCCTGCTGATCGGATCAAACCGGCGCGGGTGATCGGCGCCAAGCAGTCGCGTAGCCGGGTGCTCAGCGATGACGAGATACGCGCGTACTGGAACGCGACAGGGAAGCTGGGTTATCCGTACGAGCCATTCTACAAGCTGGCTATGCTCACCGGCCAACGCCGCGCGGAGATTGCCGAAGCGAAGTGGTCCGAGTTCGACCTTAAGGCTAAGGTGTGGACCATCCCGGCGGAACGGTTCAAGTCGAATGCGGAGCATCGTGTGCCGCTGTCGCCGGCCGCTGTGGAAGTTCTTGGAGGCACTTCCACACTGGGCTGGCGGCGATTATCTTTTCAGCACGACCGACGGTGCCAGGCCCATTGGCAATTTCGCGCACGCCAAAGAAGACCTCGATGACTTCATGAATATCAAAGAGCCGTTCGTCCTCCACGATGTACGGCGCACGGTCCGCACGCGGTTAGCCGGGTTGCGCGTGCCCAGCGAGGTGGCTGAGATGGTGATCGGCCACGGCAAGAAGGGACTGGCCCGCGTCTACGACCAGCACCTGTACGTGGACGAGATGCGGAGCGCTCTGGAACTATGGGCCGCGCGGCTACGGGACATCGTAGCGCCGCCACCAGCTAACCTCCTCCCGATGAAGGCGGCACGGGCGTGAGCCGCCCCAAAAGCATCACTGAATGGACCATCGACCAGCTCGACGAGGCTGACGAGGCTGACGAGAGGGAGTTTTATTTGTACCAGCAGCATTTGCTTCCAGATGTGCCTGCGCCTCCGGCGTGGCGTGCTTATAATCTGTTGAGACGCGAAGGTCTCCTCGCTTTTTTCCGTCCGGCCAGAAAACCAATAGGTCGTCCCAGGAATGATCCTCGAAAAATAGAGATGGATGATCTGGCCGAAGACGCATGCCGCATTCGAGCACTGTGGAAACGCCAGGGCATTAAAGGCGAAGACCCTTATTTGGTCGCCGTGGAACGACATTGCCGCATCACCAGAATTTGCATGAGTGAGGAAGACAAGTTCGACCTGGCAACAAAGATCAAGCGTCGGATCGAGAAGCCCAGCGGGAAAAAATCCCGCGGCAAATAATCGTATTTGCCGCGGTAGGCACTGGCGTCCGGGCGAGGCAACCTAGCAAGCTGTAAACGCTTTTAGGAGGCCTCCCAATGTCGAAACGATTTATCACCCCCGACATGCTGCCCAGTAAGGGCATTCGATATAACTCGAACCATTTGCGCCGGATGTGGCGCCGTGGCGAGTTTCCCAAGCCGGTCAATTTGTCCCCGCGACGTATCGCGTGGCCTGAGGAGGAAATCGACGCCTGGATTGATGAGCGCATCGCCACCCGCGAGAAAGGGGCGGCGGCGTGGTGACCCTAGGAGGCCGTTGGCATGTATGGAGTAGGTTGTCCCTGACGATGACAGAACGCCATCCTGTTCTATCAGGGACGGCGACAAGCAGCTCCTAGTCAAATGCTTCGCGGGCTGTGACCCACGCGACATTCTAAGGAAGATTGGCGGACAGCGACTACCAGCCGCCAGAAGAGCATTGGCTCCCCAAAAGGACAATGCCGCGCTAGCCCAATAGCTTTGGGAAAGCTGTAGGCGACCCCTAGCTGGGTCGCCAGCCGAACGCTACTTACGCGGCCGCGCCATCAACTGCCCGTCGCCACCGTCGCTGGCCTACCTGCCGCCTTTTAAAAGCTATCCGCCGGCGATGATAGCGAGGGCAGGCACCCGCGCCGTGCATCTGACACTGCTCAAGCCCGACGGCAGTGGCAAAGCGGACGTTGATCCCAACAAGAAGATGATCGGCCCGGTCAAGGGATCACCCATCATACTCGCGCCGCCTAACGACAACGGCGGATTGGCAATCACAGAAGGCATTGAAGACGCGCTCACCGTCCACGAGGCCACCGGCCTAGGTGCTTGGGCCGCTGGCGCCGCACCTTCATGCCGGATCTGGCGCTCGTCGTTCCTCAATACAGTTGAATGTGTAACGGTGTTTGCCGACGCCGACGCCGCCGGACAGACAAAATGCTCGCGCCTTAGCGGCGGCGCTGGTGCGCCGCGGCTTTGAAGTTCTTGTGGAGGGTTCTGAAATGAAAGACCCTAACCAGACAGCACAGGACGAAGGCCTCGATGCCGTCCGCGAGCGTGCGGCTAAGGCCAAACCCTTTGAGGAAATCCCAGAGCTCTATGACCGGCTCCGTTGGCACGGCAAGTTTGAAGAGACCGCCGAGCCTGAATGGCTGGTCAGAGGATTGCTTCCCAAGGTTGGCACTGGGCTGGACAGCGGCCAACGATCAAGAGGCAAAAGCTTTGTGCTGCTAGACCGGGCTTACCATCTAGGCAACGTCAAAAGACATGGACCGGCCATCGCATATACGAGAACGTCGGCACGTTATGGATTGCCGCCGAGCAGCCGCGCCAAGTCCCCTTCCGCCTGCGCGCCTTCGGAACGGATCATACAGCTGCCATTCACGTGGGTGCCCTGGACGCAGCCGCTGCTCAAGCCCGACGGCAGTCTGCACGAACAGAACATGGAGGTGTTGATCAAGCTGGCTAAGGCGGCAGCGTGGGGCATGGAGCGGGACTACGAAAAGCGGCTGGGCAATATCGCCATTGATACGTTGTCGCGGGCGGCAGGTCCGTACAACGCCAACGACGGCAAATTTGCCCAAACCCTCATGACGGCGATGACCACCCTTAGTGTTGAAATGGAAGCCTATGTCGCTGCGAGCGACCACATGGGTAAGGATGAGAGCCGAGGGACCAAGGGCAGTTCCGACAAGGAACAGTTCGCGGACACTGTGTTCTGGTACTTCCTCAACAGCAACAAGCGCACGATGGAGCTGACTAAGCAGCGCGATGGCGAAGATGGAATAACCATCGAGTTCACGCTGCACACGGTTCACCTTGGCAAGGACAAATATGGAGAGCCGATTGACACATGTAGGGTGGCCTGGGGGTGTTGGGGTAATGCTCCTTCGCCCGTGGCCAAGGCCGAGGCACCCGGTGACATCCTCCTCGGTGAGGTGATACGCGCGGCGGGCGGGTTGCCTAAGTCCCTCGCAGAAATCCGCAAAGCGTTCTACGCCAAGCATCCTGCGGAAAAAACAGGATCCAAGCGGCAAGCATTTAACAGAGCAGTTAAGCGGCGCGGGGTGAGCCTAAATGACAAAGGCGAAATGATTGAGAGCGTGATCTAGGGCGTGTACTCATAAACCGACAGCCAAATGCGGACTTGGATGCGCCGCCCAACGTCCATTATTGGGGGTAAAGCGGACATGGCGCGGACTTGTCAGTATGTCCGCTAATGACCCAAAGCGGACATCTATGCGGCATCAGCGCTTTAGCAATCCGACCACCTGTGACACAATGTAACAACGCCGTAACAGCTGGAGGCTCGTATGCCGCGTTCAACCATCGGCCAGCTTCGATCACGCTTCGGAACACCGATCGACGCGCTAACACGCCGCAAATTTTTGCAAGGCTCAATTGCCACCGGGATGACGCTTCTGCTCAGCGGTCCGCGGGCCTTCGCGCAACGCGCCAAGCCGACGGGCAAGTCGGCTATCGTCATTGGAGCGGGCTTTGCTGGGCTCGCAGCGGCTCATGAGTTGCTCTCCGCGGGCTACCAAGTGACGGTGCTAGAGGCCCGCGATCGGGTGAGCGGCAGGGTCTTGACCTTCGATAACTTTGTTCCGGGACGCTGGGTTGAAGGCGGCGGCGAATATATCGGCAGCAATCATCCAACCTGGGTGGCTTATGCCAAGAAGTTCGGCCTCGACTTGATCGAAATTCCCGAAAGCGAGGACTCAGTACCAATAGTGCTCGACGGCAATCTTCTCACAGACGAGGAATCCGAACCTTTATGGGAGCAGATAGAAAAGATTCAGGCGCGCATCACAAAAGACGCTAGGCTCGTCGTCGCGGACCAGCCGTGGAAAACTCGAAACGCAAAGGCGCTAGACCGACGGACCGTGGCCGAGGCGCTGTCGAGCATCAAGGCACCCCCTATGGCGATGAAGCTTATGACAGCGGAGCTTGTTGGCGACATGGGCGCAAGCACCGATCGTCAAAGCTATCTTGGGCTGCTGGCGCAGGTCAAAGGTGGTGGTCTCAGCAAATATTGGACCGATTCCGAAGTTTATTTGTGCAGTGGCGGCAGCCAGCGCCTCGCTCAAAAGCTTGCCGAAGCCATTGGTAGCGAGAGCATTCTTCGGAATACGCCGGCGAGCAGCGTGACGATTAATGACAATCGAGTGGTCGTTACTGGTTCCGACGGCAGAACGTTCACGGCCGACGACGCGATCCTCGCCGTTCCACCTTCGGTCTGGAGCAACATAAAGTTCGACCCCGCGTTGCCAGAAGCGTTGCGGCCGCGAATGTGCAGCGTGGTCAAATACCTTATGTCGCTAAAGAACCGGTTCTGGCTGGCGGACAAGCTCTCTCCCGACTCGGAGGGCAATGGCAATATCTTCCAAACCTGGGATGGGACTGCCGGCCAGGAAGGCGATGCACCAGCGGCGATGGTTGCCTTCTCTAGCGGTGCTGGTGCCGACGCAATGCGAGCGATCGCTGCCGACAAGCGCGATGCGGCCTATGCCGAGGAACTGGGAAAGCGCTACCCGAATCTTGATAAGGCCTTCGTCGACAGTCGCTTCATGGATTGGCCCTCAACACCATGGACGCTTACCGGCTATTCCAATCCAGCTCCCGGCGAAGTGACCACAGTCGGTCCCCTTTTGTATGCGGGGGTGGAAAACCGGCTGCATTTCGCGGGCGAGCACACCTGCTATAAGTTCGTAGGCTATATGGAGGGCGCGCTCAATTCAGGCGCGTCGATTGCCCGACGCTTGGCGGTGCGTGATGGCGTGGCGACCCATACCCGCTAATTTACGCGCATCGTTCACTGGACCGCCGAGTGCGGCTCGCGCTTCGGAATGTCTGCTAATAGCGCAAAGCAGACATGCTCAATGCGCTGACGAATGTCCGCTTCTGGGGGCAAAGCCGACATTGACCAACCGCTGCTTGCCAATCTCGATTTATGAGTACACGGCCTAAAACGATACGCCGATACGAACCGATACTTCGTAGCGTAGCGTAGCGGGGGTTGCTAGCGATACGATACGCTACGCCCCCTATATGGGGGTAGCGTAGCGTAGCGCACCCTAACCCGATTCCCTCGTATTTGCGCCTCGCCCAAATAAATTTCCGCCTTTGCTCCCTGCTTCGTCGCTGTGTCCGCTTAGACGGAACGCATTCCGTACGCGGCGGGGGGCGTCGAAAAGTTTTCGACGATTGGACCCAAAACCGGCGGGGCCAACTGGCTCGCTAACTGACCTCAGTCTTAGGGGAGAGTGTAAAAATGCCTCGAAAATCCGCCGCTGCACTTAGCGTAATCCAGCTCCATCCCGAGCCGAAACCACCAACACCCCGCAAGGACCTTGATCCCAAGACGAAGGAACTTTTCCACGAAATCGTGAACTCCGTCCCACCGCAGCATTTCGCTGTGTCCGACGCTCCGCTGATCGAACTTTATGCGACTGCGCTATTGAACGCGCGGCGCGCGCAGAAGCAAATTGACCAGCACGGTTTGGTGCACGGTGTGAAACCATCGCCGTGGACCTTGTCCTGGGAAAAGGCACAGAAGAACGCCATCGCGTTAGCATTGCGATTACGACTATCGCCACAATCGCGACACGACAGGAAATCCAGCCGGCTCCACGGTCCGCCGGCCAGTACCCCTGAACCTTGGCTTCCTACTGACGGTCCCGACTCCGATGACCAGATATAACGACCTCAAGATGCAGCGGCAGGTTCCCGGACGGAGCCAGGCCAGCTCACGAAAAAGTGGGATGTATGGGCTTGAATGTGACATCCAAGCGTCCTATCTCCTCTGCACGGGTAACGTCCATCAAATCGCTAGTGCCCCCCGTCTAGCCAAGGACGTGACCCGCTTGCATCGGCTTCCCTCCCGATGCATCGCGCGAAAGCGCTTCGGTGCCTGACCGCATCAAACGGTTAGGCACTTTTTTTTGTTCTTCGAGACGCTGTGACTTTTGGGCGACACCTCAACTTTTAAATTCTTTGCGCGTCGTTATTGCCCGAGATTGGTCACAGTGCCGGTATCTCCTGATCCGGTACCCCCTGATTGTGAAATCGCGCGAGACGGGGGAACGGGGGAGCCTTGGCTATCTAGCCAGGGCTTCCCTTTGCTTTGGACGAGGAACACTGGGTTAATGACCACTGTATTGGTTATCGTCGCCCTTCTGCTGGTGGGCTCACATGACCACGTTTAAAGATCGGTTCGTTCATGACGAGGAGCTGAGATTCAGGGCCACAGTACGGCGGAACAAGCTGCTTGGGCTCTGGGCAGCGGAGCACCTCGGGCTCACCGGCGACGAGGCCCAGGCCTATGCCCGCGAGGTGATCAAGGCCGACTTGGCCGAGCCTGGTGATGAAGATGTGGTCCGCAAGGTGCGGAGCGATTTCGATGCCAAGGGCGTCGAGCAATCCGACCATCAGATACGCAGCATCATTGGTGAGATGATGGCGGAGGCGGTGCGCCAAATCGAAGCTGAAGCCAAATCCTGAACTCCGCCCCTTGTTCCACACCCCCGCGCTGAGGACCAGTGGCCTAAAATCCCCTGGTGGGCCTGATTATTTATTTTCACGCATATTTCTTAATCACAGGGTAGACGGCCTCATATCCTTCTGGCTTCCAGCACTGCCCAACCTTGGGACCACCCTCGAGGGTCTCAATGACATTCCACTGCGCGCTGGCGGCCGCGTCATGGAATCAAGCGCACGCAGTAACGCGCGCGTCTTTGTTCAGCTCCATTAAATAAATATTGACTTGTCCTGTGCGACGGCAAAGGAGTGAAGCGTTATCGATGAAACCACACTGCCGAACGGGCAGATGTGACCTCAAAACAGAATGGGAGAAAACTTATGGCGACGACCAGACGCACCGCGCGCAAGACAGCGCGCACTGCTCGTAAGACAGGAAGGAAGGTGGCGCGCACTGTCCGCAAGACAGGACGCAAGACAGCACGCACAGCCCGCAAGACGGCACGCCCTGCCCGCAAGACTGGACGTAAGGTGGCACGCACTGCCCGCAAGACTGGACGGAAGGTTGCGCGCACTGCCCGCAAGACGGGGCGCAAGGTGGCAACTGCCCGCAGAGCGAAAGCAACGATTATATTGCCAACTGTTAGCTGACTAAGCGAAGAACCCCGGCCTTATCCGCCGGGGTTTTTCTTTACTGCTGCACGAACAGAACCACCGCGCGGTACGCTGGCTGGCCGACGAGGTGAGCAACGCCCAGGCCGACCTCGCCTGGGCGAAACACCGTCTTGGCCACGACAAGACAGAATGATGATGGGCTTGTTAGGCAACGAGGCCAGAAATGGCCAGAACGACCGAGAAAATGATTACGGCCACGCAAAGGCAGATAACGAGAACGTAAAGGCTAGCGTAAAGGCTATTGGCGTCGGCGTTGTCCAAATGGCGCGCTAGCACCACGGGCTCCGCACATTCCATGAGTTTGTCGGCGTGGGTCATAGCATCCTCCATCAGCATGAGGAAAATCGTAAGGCCCTTTTGGAATGAACGCTGTGACCTTTCCCACACTGCAAAAAGATTGCTGAAGCTGTGGGATTTGCCACCGCGCTAGGGACACTCGCCGTATGGCCAAGACCTCTTTGGCGTTGAGTACCGGGGCCGGTCTTAACCCCATCCGCAATATCGACATGCCCTTGGAGTTTCGCCGAGCAATAGCACTCACGGGCACGCCGCCTCGCCACCGCGCATTGTGAGGACGTATTACAACGATATCAGGACCCACCGGTCATTGGATAAAGATGCGCCGGTCTCTCGCCCCGTTCAGCGAACCGGAATCATTAGGTCACCACTTGGATTTTTAGTAGATCGCGATAGGATTGATGATCATCTGGGCCGTTCCGCGAACGCGCGCCTGACCTAGGACAAATAGGAATTCGTGAACGCCTTCCTTGGCCAACTGCCCAGTGTTCATGGTCTCAAGGATGTAGATGCCGTTCTCCTTCAGAAGCGTTACGTGGCCATAGAACGCCCGGCCGGCCTTCTCGGGCGGGATCACATCGACGCCCCACGTATCGGCACCGACAGCGATGACGTTCTTCGAGGCCAGGTACACGGCCGCGTCCTCGGACGTACCAGGCTCTCCGCTTATCCATTTCTTCGGGTCGCTCGCCAGATGGGCCTCGGTCCACCCCGTGTGGAACAACACAACATCGCCTTCGCGTATTTCGACGTTCTGCGCCTTGGCGGCCGACTGGACATCCGCGGCGGTAAAGAACTTGCCGGCGTCCAAGGAATCGACGCCAAAATGCTTGGCCATGTCGATCAGAACCCCCCGCGCCACGATCGGCGGGATCTTCTCGGTGCCCAGTTTTTTGAGGCCGCTGATCCCCGCGAAATCCTTTTCGTTATTACAGTTGTAATAGACGCCGTCTTGGCCGACTTGGCCCAGGCCATCGATTTGCGAGCCGATACCAAGCCAAAGCTGGACCAGGTCGTCGTTATAGCTTCCGTTGTAGTCCCCAATACGCTGGCCACCCTGCTGATTGGGTTGCATGAGCACGATAGACGGGCTGGTGCGCGGTGGAACGGCCGGTGTCGAACTGTCAATGATAACTCCCAATGGATGCGATTTACCCTGCTTGACCCATTTGATCGCGTCCAGGACGCGAGCGGGCGTAACCAAGTTAGCGGCGCCGACTTCATCGTCAGCGCCCCATTTCGAGGGCTCGCATTCCTGCGCGTAGACGATCCCCGCTGTTATCACGAGGGTTGTCATTGCCCCAATTACATTCTGCAGAATTTGCATATTTCTTCTCCCTTTTTTGCTAATGCCCGCTGCGTGCCATGGCAACAATTGCGCAGGGGCGAGAGTGCAGGTCGTCGTTGCCGCGTTGTCACAACCTGGCCGATTACTATAAGTCCGGCGGCCGCACCGGCGTCCTCCGGAAGTGTATCATCAAGAAGTGGATTAAGCTTACCTAGATAGTCCGTGTACTGTCTAACGGCCAGGGCCTTTCGCCCTGGCTTTTTAGTTGCCTTGAAAACGCCATACGCGCGCGCAGACTTGGGTTAGGTCCAAGCCGCGCCAAGGGATGGCGCTGCACTCGACGGCCTTGATCTGTTGGCGTACACACTGAGAAGCCAGCCCTCGTCGCTGGGGGCACCCTGACCAACGGGAGCCGTGATGGGCTCCGCAGCGGCGTATCCCTCTAGGCCTCTGCAACCGTACGGGTCGTACACGACGCAACTCAGCGTCGGGTGCGGCCATTTTTATTGTCCGTGCTCGACGCTCCCAAAACCAGAAGGAGCGATGAAAATGAAATGCCTTGGTGAAATGGTGCGTCTGAGATCGGGTGGACCCTTGATGATCGTCGAAGCCAAAGAAAAGAACCTAGTCAAATGCGTGTGGTTCAACCTTACTGGTGAACTGCACCGCGCCAGCTTCCTTCCTTGGTTGGTCGAACGGCAGCAAACTGTCACCCAGATTACGGCGACCAACGAGGACACGGTTCGTGACGAAGCAGCCTTCGTCATGCACGAGCAGCACCACTAGCGCCTTACAGCCCCGGCCTTTTAGCCGGGGCTTTTTACCCCCGTCGGCTGCGATCCCCTGCGACGTCGCACAGGGGCGTTTAGCCGCCCGGCCTATACCCGCTACCCCCCGCCTTAGCCCGACCCTGCGGCAGCGCCGTAGCCCATCTGTAGCCCGCAGCTCAGCGCCGCCGGCTAACCCTTACGCTGCAAGGCTAAATTGGCTTCGCCCCGGCTTCGAGATACCGGCGAGCAAGCATCTTACCCGATTCTACCGCCGGCTGGCCGAACGGATCGATGCCCAAAAGATGAGCCGCGAGAATGGTTTCCAGCATGAAATGCATCATGAGCGCGCCGAGCGCCCGCTCGTCCAGCACATCGAGGTCGATTGTGCGCACCGGGCGCCCATGCGCGATCAGCGCTTCGGGGATCGCGCGCTGCTCGGCGGCAACGAGGTCGCCGGCGGCATGGCTCGCGAGATAGCAGGCTCCGGCGAGCTTGGCCAGGTCCGGCGCGAGACGGGGCCCGCGCCCCTCGCAAGCCTCGCGGATGACGGTGACGAGGTGCTGCGGCGTCCCGTCGAGATAGAGCTGAAGCTGGCTGTGCTGATCGACAGGGCCGAGGGCCGCAACCGGCGTGATCCCCTCGCCGTCCTTGCCCAGGCTCTCGCCCCAGAGCTGCACATACCAAGCGGCGAAGCGGGCGAGACGGTCGGCATAGGGAAGCATGACGGAGGCGCGCACTTCCCGCTCCTTGGCAAGACCGATGGCGATTGCGGCGCCGATCGCCGGAGCGAACTCCGCGGCGCGCTTCGCATCGAGCATCGAGGAGACGACGGTGCAGGCGCCCTCGCGCAAGGCCTCGACGTCGAGGCCGCGAGCGAGCGCCGGCAGCAGTCCGACATTGGTCAGTCCGGCGAAGCGGCCGCCGATATTGGGATCGTGATCGAGCGCGGGGATGCCGAAGCTTTCGCAAAGCGCGCGCAGGCCGTTGGGTTTCCCCGGCGCCTTCGGCTCGGTCACGGCGAGGAAGAGTTCGGGGATGCGGCCGGCGAGGCCTGCTTCACGCACCGCGCCGATGGTAGCGATCGCCTGCACGAGGGTCTCGGGCGTGCCGCCCGATTTCGAGATGACGACGAAACGCGTGGTGGCGAGATCGAAGCCTGCGAGCGCGCTTTCGAGCGTGCGGGCATCGAGATTGTCGTAGAAGCGGGTGCGCGGCCGCGCGGCGCTGCCATGCTTGTCGTCGCCGGGAATCCCCCAGCCCCCGAGCTGGGCGAGCGTCTGGCCGCCGAGGCTCGATCCGCCGGTGCCGAAGAAAACGAGCGTCCGCGCGCCATCAGCCAGACGCCGCAAGGCCTCGCGTGCCGGCGCGATATCGTCGCGCCATTCGGGCACATTGAGCAGCGGCAAGGTGGCGCTGGCATAGGCGGCGCGCAAAGAGGCAAGGCGCGGTTCGAGCTTGGCGAGATAGGATTTAAGCACGGCTTGGGGGAGCCCGGCGCGCCCGATTCCCGTTTCAAGACAACCTTCTACGGATTGCGACAGCGGCACGGGAACGGTCCTCTCGCCTCAAAGCGCCGAAAGGGCGCCTAGCCCGGAACTTCCTTGCCCTTGGGCGCCACAGGCTTGCCGACGATGGTGGTGATCAGGCGGTCGGCCTCGATCAGGCGTTTGGCCACGCGTTTGATGTCGTCGAGGGTCACCGCCTCGACCAGCTCGTTCCGCTTGCCGACATAGTCGATGCCGAGATCCTCGATCTCAATCCAGAGCAGCTGGTTGGCGATGCCCGACGACGATGCGAATCTGAGCGCATAGGCACCGGTGAGGTAGCTCTGGGCGTTATCCAGTTCCTCCTCCGTGGGGCCCTGCTCGGCGAGCCGCTTCAGCTCGCTTTCGATCACTTCGAGCGACTGGCCGACGGCCTCGTTCTTGGTGGCGACATTGCCGACAAAGACCGATCCGTGCTGGTAGGGGTAGAGATTGGAATAGACCGAATAGGCAAGCCCGCGCTTCTCGCGCACCTCCTCCATCAGCCGCGAGGCGAAGCCGCCGCCGCCGAGGATATAGTTCAGCACATAGGCCGGCATGAAATCGTCGTCCTTGCGCGCGATGCCGCGATGGCCGAATTGCACCACCGATTGCGGCACGTCCATCTCGATGATCTCGCGATTGGGTCCGAGCGGCGGATAGGCGTCGGCGATGGGCTCAAGCGTCGCGTGCGCCGGCAAGGCCACGAACACATGGTCGAGCGCTTGGCCCAGCGTCTTGGCGTCGATGTCGCCGACGACCGAGATGACGAGCTTGTCGCGAGCGAACACGCGGTCCGCGTAGTCTTTAAGGTCCGACGGCGAGATGGCGGCGATCGAGGCCATCGTCCCCTTGATCGGCCGCCCGTAAGGGTGATCCTGAAAGGCGAGGCGATCCCAGGCGAGCGAGGCCACGGTCTCGGGATCGTTCTCGTCGAATTTCAGCCCGGCGAGAATTTGGGCGCGCACGCGCTCGACCGCGTCACGATCGAACCGCGGCTCGGTCAGCGCAAGCCGCAGGAGATCGAACACCTCGTCCTTGTTTGCGGTCAACGTCTGCACGCTGCCGAGCATGACGTCGCGGTTCGCATCAAAATCCATACGCATGGCGAGCGCCTGCTCGCGCTCCTGGAAGGCGATCGCGTCGAGCGGGCCGGCGCCCTCGTCCATCATGGCGGAGATGAAATAGGCGAGGCCTTCCTTGGCTTTGAGGTCTTGGGCCGCGCCGCCGCGAAAGGCGAAGCGCATGGCAATGAGCGGATTGGCGTGGCTTTCGACGAGCCATGCCTCGATGCCGCCGGGACTTACAACGCGCTCGATCTTCATAGTGGTTGCAACCTCAGCCGCGGACGCAGTCGAGACGATCAGCGCCGCTGCGGCAAAGCCCGCGCCATGCCACAACAAAGAGCGAAGGAGCGGCACACTCCGCGCCATCGCTGCTACGACTTGCCTTTGTTGGCTGGCGCATTGGCCCGCTTTCCACCCATCGAGCCCGTGTGTTCGGGAGCGGGCAGCAGATAGCCGGTGACCGAATTCTTGTCGACAAGATATTTCCGCGCCGCCGCGCGCACATCCTCGACGGTCACGCGCTTGAGCCGGTCCGGCCATTCCTCGACATCAGCGACGGTCATGCCGGTGGCAAGCCGCCAGCCATAGTGGCGCGCCATGCGCGACTGGCTGTCTGAGGTGTAAACGAACTCGGCGAGATACGAGGCACGCGCCCGGTCGAGCTCTTCCTGGGTCACGCCGTCCTCGCGCAGGCGCTCGATCACGCCGTCGATCCCCTTCTCGAGCTCTTCGGCGGTGACGCCCTCGGCGGCGACGGCATAGAAGCCGAGCCGGCCCGAATTGAGGCCCGAATTGGAATACCAGCCGCCGGAATTGGCGGCCTTTCTGTCCTCGACCACGAGGCTCTTGTAGATCTTGCTGACGGAGCCGCCAGCGGCGATGCGCATCAGCAGGTCGAGCGCTTCCGCTTCGCCCGGCTCGGCCGACGCGTAGCTCGGCGCCAGGTAATAGCGCTGCACGGTGATGCGGCCGGCGCGCGGATCCTCGAGCGTCACCTTCACAGGCGCAGAACGCGGCGGGTCCTGCGGCCGAGCGCGGCCGTTCAGCGTGTCGTTCGGCGCAAGCTTGCCGTAAGTCGCCTCGGCGAGCCGCCTCACCTCATCGGGCTCGACGTCGCCGGCGATGACCAGGATGGCGTTGTTCGGCGCGTAGAAACGCCGGTAGAACGAAAGCGCGTCGTCGCGATTGAGCGCCGCGATCTCATGTTCCCAGCCGATGATGGGAATGCCGTAGGGATGCTTGGCGTATAGCGCCGCCATCATCTGCTCTTGCAGGATGCTGCCGGGGTCGTTGTCGACCCGGCTGCGGCGCTCTTCGAGGATCACATCGCGCTCGGTAACCACGTCCTCCTCGGAGAGGCGCAAGTTCGCCATGCGGTCCGCTTCCATCTCCATCACCTTGGGCAGGCGATCCTTGGCCACGCGCTGGAAGTAGGCGGTCACGTCGTGATTGGTGAAGGCATTGTCTTCGCCGCCGTTCCTGGCGACGATCTTCGAAAACTGAGCGGTCGGAATGAGATCGGTCCCCTTGAACATCAGATGCTCGAGGAAATGCGCGATGCCGGAGGAGCCTCGCGGTTCGTCCCCGGCGCCCACCCGGTACCAGACCATCTGGGTAACGACCGGCGCGCGGTGATCGGGAATGACGAGGACCTGGAGCCCGTTCTTGAGCTTGAACTCGGTCACGCGCGGGGCGGCTTGCGGCTTTTCCGCGGAAGCCACGACGGCGAGCGAAGCAAGGCTGAACGACGCGACGAGCGCGCCGATCCGGGGGTCGAGGGCCGGAAGAAGCTGGTCGAGAATCCACATCATCATCGTGCGAGACCGGAAGTGAGCGCGGGGTGAGAGGCCGGGCCAGAACTCTTGGCGAGCGCCTGGCCGCCCTCCTCTCACATTTCAGGCCTCGCGCAGTTATTTTCAAGCCAATTCGGCCGGCGCCGGAAACCAAAGCTTTTCGTCAGTACAGCGCGCTCGGTTTCTTATAGCTGTCGGGCGGGGGCGGGTTGAAGGGATCTTCGGTCGGCGTGATGTCCTGCGACACGTGGGGCTGGAGCGGCTTCGGCTTCGCGGCGGCGGTGTCCGTAGGCGTCTTGTCGGCAGGATCGGGCTCAGGGACTTCATCGACCGGCGGGCCTTCGTCCTTGGCGAGCCACCTATCAATCAGCGTCTTCTTGCCGATATAGGGATTGAGCGGCTCCTGCTTGCGCTGTTCCACGGACTTTTTGTCCTTCTCATCCAGGGCGATCTGCTTTTGCGTCACTTCCGGGTTCTGCGGCCAGTCTTGGCGCGCGGCCGCCGCGGCGACGCCGTTTTGCGGCTCGGGAAGCGCCTTGGGGTTGGCCGGAAGCAGAAGCGGCGGCCGTTCGGCCATGCGGACATCGGGCTGCTGGCGGTCGCCCGAAACCCCCATGTAATCGAAAACTTTGCCCTGGAACTCGATGCCCCCGCAGCCCGCGAGAGCAAGCGTTGCCGCAGAGACCGCAGCAAGGAGCGCGGCCCTTACGGGGCGGTTCATATGCCAATTATGCCCCAAGGTTCCCCCTCGAGCCCGGGAATCGGGATTCCTTACATTTTAAAAGGTTTTCCGGCCTTTTTGTGACCCCGGAACAATGATTTATACAGAAGTCCGGCCACCCCGGCAACAATGGCGGCGTCGGCGATATTGAACACGTACCACTGCAAGCCGAATACGTGCAGCGAGAAGAAATCGGCAACCGCGCCGTAAGCGATGCGGTCGATCACATTGCCCATGGCGCCGCCGATGATGAGGCCGATCGAAACAGCTCCAAGGGGCGTCGTGAGCCGCGCGAGCCAAACGGCGAGAGCAAGACTCGCGGTGAACGCGAATACGATCAAGCCGACGCGTCCAAGCGCGCTCTCTTGCGGCAAGAGCCCGTAGCTGATGCCCTGGTTCCACACGAGCACCAGATCGAAGAAGGGCGTGATGGTGACAACGCCCTTGGCGCCGATGTCATAGACATAGAGCATCCACGCCTTGTGAGCCTGATCGATGAGCGCGGTCGCCGCGGCAACGCCGAGTCCGAGCGGCGACATGGGACCCCATAACCAGTCTCTGAGCATCGCCCTACCCCGCGCTTGCGCGGCGCGCATCGAATTGCCTGACAGCTGCCGCGTCGCGCAAGGAGAGTTCGGGGAACTCGGGATCGGAGCCGACCTCTTCGAGGATCTTCCAGGACCTCGCGCATTTTCTGCCCTTGGCGGGCTCGAACACGACCGCCACGCCCTTCACGTCGTCGAGACGGAAAGCGTGCGAAGGCCCCTCGCTCGGCGCGAGCTCAGCGCCGCTCGTGATGGCGATCTCGGCGAGATCGATGCCATCGAGAGAAGCGCGCAGCCGCGCGTCAGCGACGTGGATTTTGGGGGACGCCTCAAGGCTCGAGCCGATGCTCCCCTCTTTCCGTTTGATCTCGAGCGCGCCCGTGACGACGCGGCGGAGCTCACGAATGTTCCGCCATTGTGTGGCGAGCGCCTCACTGCGCCACCCGTCTGGAATTTCCGGAAATTGACGCAGATGCACCGAGCCGCGATCGCCGGGGAGGCGGTTGAGCCATGCCTCTTCCATGGTGAAGCAGAGCATGGGCGCAAGCCAGGCCGTGAGCGCGCCGAACAGATGATCGAGCACGGTCAGCGCCGCGCGGCGGGTGATGCTGTCATGGGGATCGCAATAGAGCGCGTCTTTCCGGATGTCGAAATAGAAGGCGGAAAGATCGTTGACACAGAAATTGAGAAGCGCATGGAAGACTTGCTTGAAGTCGAAAGCCTCATAGCCTCCGCGCACGATCTCGTCGAGTTCCGCAAGCCGCGAAAGCATGTAGCGTTCGAGGCCGGGCATGTCGGCATAACGGACGGCAAGCTCGGGCCGGTAATGGGCGAGATTGCCGAGGAGGAAGCGGAGCGTGTTCCGCAGCTTGCGGTAGGACTCGATATTGGCCTTGACGATATCGGGCCCGATGCGGAGGTCCTCGGCATAGTCGGAGCTCATCGCCCAAAGCCGCAAGATTTCGGCTCCGGATTGGCGGATGACGTCTTGCGGCGCAACCACGTTGCCGAGCGATTTCGACATCTTGCGCCCGTCCTCATCCACGACGAAACCGTGGGTGACGACGGCGTCGTAGGGCGCGCGGCCGCGCGTTCCGCAGGAACTCAAGCAGCGACGACTGAAACCAGCCGCGATGCTGGTCGGACCCTTCGAGATAGAGCGCGGCGGGCCATTCGAGATCGAGCCGCTTCTCCAGAACGAAGGCATGGGTCGAACCTGAGTTCGAACCAGACATCGAGAATGTCGCCGGCCTTCTTCCATTCGGCGGGATTCGCGACGAGGCCGGCGAGGAAATGTTGCGTTGCGCCGCGCTTGAACCAGGCATCGGCGCCTTCGGCGCGAAACGTTGAGAAGATGCGCTCGATCAGTTCGGCCGAGCCCTCGAAGCCTGCGCGCGGGATCACGTCGCCCGTCTCCTTGTGGTGAAACACGGTGATGGGGACGCCCCAGGCGCGCTGGCGCGACACGACCCAGTCGGGCCGCGTCTCGACCATGCCGGTGATGCGGTTCTCTCCTTGCGGCGGCACAAAGCGCGTCTCGCCGATCGCCTTCAGAGCGCGGCTCCTCAGCGTGCCCTGGCCCGCGGGCGCGGGCGTGGGGAGCGAGGCAGGCTTGTCCAGGGCGATGAACCATTGCGGCGTGGCGCGGAAGATCACCGGCTTCTTCGACCGCCAGGAATGCGGGTAATCGTGCTTGCGGCGCGCGCGCGCAATCAGCGCGCCCGCCTCGGTCAGGGCCGCGACAACGGCGGGGTTGGCGTCGCCGAACTTGCCCTTGTCGTCGACCACGCGCTTGCCCTCGAAGCCGGGAGCCTCCTTGGTGAAAAAGCCGGCCTCATCGACAGTGAACGGGATCTTGGTCGCGATGCCGCGCGCTTCGAGCGCGCCGCGATGCTCCTCGAACACTTCGAAGTCCTCGGTGCCGTGGCCGGGCGCGGTGTGGACGAAGCCCGTGCCGGTATCGGCCGTGACGTGAGCGCCGGGAAGCAGCGGCACCTCGAAATCGTAGCCTCGCCCGCGCAAGGGATGGGCGAGGGCCACGGCTTCGAGCGCGGATGGCGGCATACGGCCGAAGCGCCGCCCTCCGGTCACGCGCGCGGCGGCGAACACCCCTTCAGCAAGGCTGTCGGCAAGGATCAGCCTGTCACCGACCTTGGCCCAGTTGCCGTCAGGCGCCTGCGTGACCTCGTAGACGCCGTAATCGATGTCCTTCGAGAAGGAGACGGCACGGTTGCCGGGGATCGTCCACGGCGTCGTCGTCCAGATGACGACAGCCGCATTCTTGATCTCACCCGGGATGAGAAACTCGTCGTCGTTGGGGCCGATGTCCAACTCGGGCCCGGAATAATTCAGCACCGGAAACTTCACATAGATCGACGGACTCTCGATCTCTTCATATTCGACCTCGGCCTCGGCGAGCGCGGTGCGCTCCACCACCGACCACATGACCGGCTTCGAGCCGCGATAGAGCAGGCCGTTCATGGCGAACTTCATCAGTTCGGCGGCGATGGTCGCTTCGGCGTCGAAGCCCATGGTCGTGTAGGGGTGCTTCCAGTCGCCCACGACGCCGAGCCGCTTGAACTCCTCGCGTTGAACGCCGAGCCAATGTTCGGCGTAGGCGCGGCACTCGGCGCGGAAGGCGATCATGGCTTCCCGATCCGACAGGTCGGGCTTCGCCTTGCCCTTGGCGCGATAATTCTCCTCCTCGACCTTCCACTCGATGGGAAGGCCGTGACAATCCCAGCCCGGCACGTAATTCGCGTCCTTGCCCATCATCTGGTGCGAGCGGACGACCACGTCCTTCAAAATCTTGTTGAGACCCGTGCCGATGTGAATGTGGCCGTTGGCGTAAGGCGGCCCGTCATGAAGCACGAAGGTTTCGCGCCCTTGGGAGTCCTCGCGCAGCCGGTCGTAAAGGCCAAGCCGCTCCCAGCGCTTGAGAAGCTCGGGCTCGCGCTCCGGCAGCCCGGCCTTCATGGGAAAATCCGTCTTGGGCAGGAAGAGCGTTTCGCTCCAGTCGCGCCCGGTCTGCGGCTTCAGCGCTTCGATCCTCGCAACGAGGGATTGGGGCCGTCGTGCCGGGGTCTCGCTCGCTTGCGCCGGAGCGGCTTGCGCTTTCGCCTTCGGCTTAACCGGCGCTCTGGGCCGTGTCTTGCGCTTTGCGGATTTCGCCTTGGCCGATTTCGCTTTGGCCGCCTTCGACTTGGCGGGGGGCGCTGATCGCTTGCGCTTCGGTGCGGAGGCGGGTTTCGGCGATTTCGCCTTGCGCTCCGCCTTGGCCTTGACCTTCGGCGTCCGGGCGCCCGCGGTCTTGGCGGCGGTTCTTTTGTTCTTCGTGCTCTTTCCCATGATCCCTGCTTTTCGATTCGGGTCCGCACGCCTCGTCCCCGCGGCGTTCTAGCAATCGCCTTTCGCCCATGCCAGGGCCTTCATGTCCATCAGGCGAATGCGGCTAAAGTCAAAGCGCGGGCTTGGAGAGCGCGCGGGCGAGAGGAAAGCGCTCGATCGGGTCGCCTCGATCGATTTTCGCGAGCACGGTGCGCGCGCGATCGGAGTTGTCGCGCATTTGGTCGGCGAGCGCGTCAGGCGTGGCGAAGGTCGCATCGGGACGGAGAAAGTCGATGAACTCGACGTCGACCTCCTTCCCGTAGAGGTCGCCGGCAAAATCGAGCAGATAGGCTTCGAGAACGGGCTCGCCAGCGCCGAAGGTGGGACGAACGCCGACGTAACCCGCGGCGTGATGGCGGCCGGTGCCGTGATCGACGCGCATGGCATAGATGCCGTGGCGCACGTCCTGCCCCGGGGCGAGCCTAAGGTTGAGGGTCGGGAAGCCGAGACCTTTGCCGCGTCCGGCGCCCGCGCCGACTTGACCTCGCACGCGCCACCAGTAGCCGAGCTGCTCGGCGGCTTCTCTCACCTCCCCTTTGCGAAGATGCTCGCGGATCCGGCTCGACGAGAAGGTGGCGCCGCCCTCGCCCACCGGCGCCACAACATCCACACCGAAGCCGAGGCCGCGGCCGAGGACGGCAAGCTCCTCCGTCGTGCCGGTGCGGCCCTTGCCGTAGGAGAAATCGTGGCCGACGACCACATGGCTCGCGCCGAGCCTCTTCGCCACCACCTCGGTCGCGAAGGCTTCCGCGCTCAGGAAGGCAAGCTCTGAGTCGAAGGCGACGACGAAAGTCTGGTCTAGGCCGAGCGCCTGCAGCAGCTCGAGCTTCACCGGGAGCGGCGTCAGCCGGAAGAACGGAGTGTCGGGGGCGAAGAATTCGCGGGGATGCGGCTCGAACACCACGGCGCCAGAGCGGCGTCCCTCACGTTTAGCAATTGCGATCGCTTCGCCGAGAACCTTCTGATGGCCGCGATGCACGCCGTCGAAATTGCCGATGGCAAGCGCGGCACCCTTGAGCTTCTCCGGCACGTTCCGAAAGAAGCGGACAATCTCCATCGCGGGCCTTCGATCCCCGCCTATTGGCGCGGCGTGCGGCGGTCGACCATCATCACCGCCTCGCCTTCAAGCACCGTCTTGCCGTTGACTGCACAGTCACATGCGAGCGTGGCGCGGGCCTTGTCAGTATCGAGGCCGGTAATGCGGAGCGTGGCAACGACCTCGTCGCCGATATAGACGGGCGCCTTGAACTTCATGCTCTGCGACAGATAGATGCAGCCCGGGCCCGGAAGCTTGGTCCCGAGCACGGTCGAGAAGAGGCTGCCCGTGAGGAAGCCGTGGGCGATCCGCTTCTTGAAGAGGGTGCGAGAGGCGAAATCGTCGCTCAGATGCACCGGGTTGACGTCGCCCGAGAGCTCGGCAAAGGCAAGAATGTCCCTGTCGGTGATCTTCTTCGTATAGCTCGCCTCCATGCCCACGGAGAGATCTTCGAGATAGTAACCGTGTCCGAGGGTGCCTGCGCCGTTTCTGTTCGTCGTCATTGCGTGTTCCTGCTTCCCTGTCATTGGCCGAAGGGAACCTAGCGAAGCCACTGTTGCACCGCAATACTGAGCGAGCCTGGATGCGGTCCTGCCCTACCAGACGAGAGCGCGCATGGCTGCGATCGGGCGCGGGTTCGTGTGCGCGAACAGCGCATCGAGATGGGCGGCATCGAGGGCGTCGCCGCCCGCCTCGCCCCCGCTGTTTGCGGGCGCATGCAAGCCGCTCGTGATAAACACCGAAGCGATGCCCGTCCCCGCCGCGCCGGCGATGTCGGTGTGAACGCCGTCGCCGATCGCGAGAATTTCGCTCTTCGGCACGGGGCGTCCGGCGAGCGTGGCGATGGTCTCGAACGCGAGGTCATAGATCGGGACGTAAGGCTTGCCGGCGTAGACGACCGGTCCGCCCGCCTTCTCGTAAGCCGCGGCAAGCGCGCCCGCGCACCACACGAGGCGGTCGCCACGCTCGACCAAATGATCGGGATTGGCGCAGATCATCGGCAGCTTCCGCGCGGCAAGCGCGCTCAATAGCCCGGCGTAGTCCTCGGGCGTCTCCGTCTCGTCGTCGAACAGGCCGGAGCAGACGACGAGCTCGGACTGGTCAGGCGGCGCGAGCTTGACGTCGAGTCCAGCAAAGATGGGCCGGTCGCGCTCAGGCCCGAGATGAAAGACGGTTGCGCCCTCATGCTTGGCGAGTTCGTGGCGGGTGAGGTCGCCCGAAGTGACGGTCGCGTCATAGGCGTCGTCGGGAACGCCGAGGCGGCGGAGCTGATCCTGAACGGAAGGGCTCGGCCGGGGCGAGTTCGAAAGCAGCGCCACGATGCCGCCTCCCTCGCGGAAGGCGCGCGTTGCGGTAACCGCGCGCGGGAAGGCCCGACGCCCGTTATGCATGACGCCCCAGATATCGACGAGCCAGGCGCGGTAACGCGGGCCCAAGCCCTTGATCGTATCGAGGACGGGAATGTCCGTAGCTGCGACGGTCATGCAAGCTCGGTTAGAGATTACGGCATGAGGGGTCAAGCGCCGGCTCTCTCGTTCACCTTCCTTCGAGGGGGTGCGCGCCTCAGGATGACGGCTAATCGGCTTTTGCTGTAGAGTGGCGGCAATCCGCCCGAGCCGGAGACGAGAAGGAGGCTTGGGCGGCGTTCGCCCCCTCAAGGAGATCTCAAAACAATGGTGCACCCTTTGATCAAGATCGGGGCGGCGTTCGCGCTCGGCGGCTTATTTTTCGCCTGCCCCGCTTATGCCGTCTCTCCGCTCTCTCTCGACACTAGCCCGTCCCTGCTCGTTCCGGTTCAAGACGAAGAGAATGAAGAAGTATGGCGCGACTTGCGGCCCGACCTCACTCCGCCTCCGGCCGCCGTCGGCAGGGAAGGCGAGGCTCCACAGCCCACCGAGGCCGAGCGGCCTAAAGAAGAAGGCAAAGGCTCCGGCGAAATCGAGGAGAAGGAGCTGGAAGAGGACGGTCTGATCCCCGAATAGGCGCCGCAAACATTCGAGCCCCGAGGCATCCTCGGGGCTCCGGCCTTATCGGAATGGATTGCTAGGCTGCCCCTGCGCCTTCGATCTCGCGAAAGAGCGCCGGACTCATGGGCTTCGGCTTGCCGAACAGGTCGCCTTGGGCAAACTCGATGCCGCGCTCGAGCAGCCGGGCCACCGTGTCCTCGTCCTCGACCTCTTCAACGATCAACTTGATATCGAAGTCGTCGAGCGCGCGCTTCATATCGGCGGCGGAGAAGGGCCCGCTCTCCTTGGCGCCGAGCAGGGTCGGCGCGCCCACCTTGACGAAGCGGAAGGCGCGGTCGCGCAAGCCGACGAAATCGAGATCGAAATCGACCACGTGGTCGAGCGAAAAACCATAGCCGAGCGCGGCGAGCGTTTCGAATGCGCCGAACTCGGTCGCTCCGAACCCGGAGGTCGCGGACTGGCTGACCTCGAAGATCAGATTCTCGCAGAGCCCGCTATTCTCCTCCATGAACTCGACCAGCTCCGGGAAGAACTCCGGGTCGAGCAAGGTGCTCGTCGAGACGTTGCAGAACACGCCCTTGATTCGCGATGAGGTGCTCAGCCTGCGCAGCGTCTGGACGCTCTTGACCAGAAGCACATTGTCGATGAGCGGCATCATGCCGGCGCTTTCGGCCGCGGGAAGATAAGAGCGCGGACGGATCAGGGAGTCCGTCTTGGTCCTGATACGGGTGAAGGCCTCGAGGTAACGCGGCGTCCTCTCGGGCAGCGTCACGGTCGGCCGCAAATAGAGATCGACGCGGCCGGCCTCGATCGCCTGGCTCACGATCTCGAGCATCTCGGCATCGCCGATACCGGCGGTATCGGCGGCTTCCGGGAGCTCCGGTTCAGGGGCGCGCTGTCCTTCGCCCTCTTGGCGCGCCGCCTCGCCGAGGAACCCGATCGAAGCCTCCTCGTCGCTTGCTCCGTCGAGGACCAGTTCCTCGCTCTCCTCCACCTCGACCACTGTGACGGTCACGGCTTTGGCCTGAACCTTTCTTTCATCCGGCAGGATCGCGAAATCGTCGTCGTCAGCCTCGGGCTCGATCTTCTTGATCTCGACGAGCGGCGCCGGCGCCGTCACGGAAACGGCCTCCTCAAGCGCCGCGACCGCCACATCGGGGGCGTCGACCAAGTCCCGCGACAATTCCTTGATTAGGGCTTCGAGGCCCTTGAGGTCGCTCGCAATTTTGTCGCGCTGCGTCCTTGCGTCGCCTTCGAGGTCGGCGCGCAGGTTTTCGATCTTGGCATGCACCGCCTCGATCTCCTGGGTGACGTCGGCGAAACGGCTCATGCCGCCTCCGCGATCGCCCGACCCTTCGCTCATGGCCTGGTCGAGCCGATCGATACGTTCGGTGAGAGTGTCGAGGCGGGACACGTCGTCCTCGACCTTGTCGATGCGCTGCAGGTCCTTGTCGATGTCCTCGAGCGCGGCTTCGAGCTCGTTGAGACGGTCGGAACCGCCGCCGGATTTCGGGGTGCGGGCCACCATCAGGTAGGAGGCGGCCATGACCATATAGAGCGCCGCGGCGGCTATCAGCGCTGGGATCTGGGCGATGCCGGAATGGAGAATGAGGCCCACCGCGAACGCGGCCGCCGTGACCGCCATGGCGATGAGCACGATCATATCGAGCATGGCAAGGCCTCCCGAGGTATCGCTCCGCCCCGTGGCCATGGCTGTCGTGCGAGCCAAATGTTCACCCTCGCGCGAAAATCATGCGGCGGGCGCCCCTTCAAGGCAACAGCAATTTCGCCGCCGCTTTGAACGTTGATAGCAGCAAGGCGCGGCGAAACCAAGCCGCGCGGTTTTTTTGGGGTTTTTTCGCGCGCCCGATCGCGACCTAACCCGTATGCCCAATCGTCAAACTTATGAGCTAAGCTCTTGCATCTGAACATTTGAAGAGGTCGCGTACCATGAAAGCCAGTTTCGTTACTCTCGGCGTTGCCGCCACCTTGCTCGGCCTGCAACTGTTCGCCGCCGCAGAGGTCCGCGCGGCGGATCCAACCCCTGTCGATCTGGTCGACGCCCTGAACGGCGTGTTCGGGAAGCCTCAAGGCACGCGCAGCGCTCACGCCAAAGGATTCTGTCTGACGGGCCAGTTCACGCCCGCACCCGATGCCGCCAAGCTCTCCAAAGCAGCCCAGTTCGCCAAGCCCGTCCCGATCACGGCGCGCTTCTCGCTCGGCGGCGGCAATCCGAATGCACCTGACAACGACAAGGGCAATGTTCGGGGGTTGGCGATCCGCTTCGACCTTGGCGGCGGCGCCTTCACCGATCTCGTGACGATCTCGGCTCCGGTCTTTTTCGTCACGACTCCGGCCCTGTTCGTCGAGTTCCTGCAGACGGTCGGTTCGGGCGACAAGGCGAAGCTCGATGCCTTCTTCGCCGCGCACCCGGAATCGACGCGTCAAGCGGCATGGCTCAACAGTCATCCCGTCCCCGCAAGCTACGCCGGTGTCGGCTATTTCGGCGTGCACGCCTTCACGTTCACCAATGCGAACGGCGAGAAGGCCCTCGTCAAATACAAACTCGTTCCCGACGCTGGCGAACTCGGACTTTCGGACGAAGAAGTCACGAGCAAAGGCGATAATTTCTATGAGGAGGAGTTCAAGGAACGGCTCGGCAAGGGCCCAGTCTCCTTTGAGCTTCAAGCCATTCGCGGGCGTGACGGCGATCAGACCAGCGATCCGACGCAAAGGTGGGAGGACGAGGACGGGCGCGAAACGACGCCGCTCGGCAAGATCAGCATCGAGGCGCTGCCGCCCGCCTCCGCCTGCGATGAGTTTGCTTTTCTCCCGGGAAATGTGACCGACGGAATTGCGGGACCGGCGGACGACCCGATCTTCCAGATCCGGTCGGCCGACTACATCGTTTCCTTCGGGCGCCGCCAGGCGCAGTGACGTAAAGCCGGCGGAGGTGCGCGCCTTGACAGAGCTGAGAAGCGACAGTATCTCCAGCCCAGCGCTTGGCACTCGCTTCTGTTGAGTGCCAATCCGGTACATTCCTAATTTTCCAAGCACAGTTCGCGGAGCAAAATCTATGAAATTCAAACCCTTGCACGATCGCGTGGTCGTGCGCCGGCTCGAGGAGCAGCAAAAGACCAAAGGCGGGATCATTATCCCCGACACCGCGGCGGAGAAGCCGCAGACCGGCGAAGTGATCGCGGCTGGCCCCGGCGCCCGCGGCGAGGACGGCAAGCTCCAGCCCATGGGTGTCAAGGCCGGCGACAAGGTGCTGTTCGGCAAATGGTCCGGCACCGAAGTCAAAATCGACGGCGAGGAACTCCTCATCATGAAGGAGTCCGACATCATGGGAATTCTCAGCTAACCCCACCCTTGCAAAACCCCCAAAAGAGAATCGGAGCGAAGTGAAATGGCAGCGAAAGATGTGAAATTTGCGGCCGAGGCACGCGAGCGCATGATGCGCGGCGTCGACGTGCTGGCCAATGCGGTGAAGATCACCCTCGGTCCCAAGGGCCGCAACGTCATCCTCGAAAAGTCGTTCGGCGCGCCGCGCTCGACCAAGGACGGCGTGACCGTGGCCAAGGAAATCGAACTCGAGGACAAGTTCGAGAATATGGGCGCGCAGATGCTGCGCGAGGTCGCCTCCAAGACCAACGACACCGCCGGCGACGGCACCACGACGGCGACCGTGCTGGCGCAGGCGATCGTGCGCGAAGGCCTGAAGGCCGTCGCCGCCGGCATGAACCCGATGGATCTCAAGCGCGGCATCGACAAGGCCGTGCTCGACGTCGTCGAGGAGATCAAGAGGCAGTCGAAGAAGGTGAAGGGCTCCGACGAGATCGCCCAGGTCGGCACCATTTCCGCCAATGGCGAGAAGGCGATCGGCGACATGATCGCCGAGGCCATGCAGAAAGTCGGCAATGAAGGCGTCATCACCGTCGAGGAAGCGAAGAGCCTCGACAGCGAGCTCGAAGTGGTCGAGGGCATGCAATTCGACCGCGGCTACATCTCCCCCTACTTCATCACCAATGCCGAGAAGATGGTGGCCGACCTTGAGAGCCCCTACATTCTGATCTACGAGAAGAAGCTGTCGGGCCTGCAGTCGCTCCTGCCCCTGCTCGAGGCGGTGGTGCAGTCGGGACACCCGCTGCTCGTGATCGCCGAGGACGTCGAGGGCGAAGCGCTTGCCACGCTCGTGGTCAACAAGCTCCGCGGCGGACTGAAGGTCGCGGCCGTTAAGGCGCCCGGTTTCGGCGACCGCCGCAAGGCCATGCTGCAGGATATCGCCGTGCTCACCGGCGGCGAGCTGATCTCGGAGGATCTCGGCATCAAGCTCGAGAACGTCACCGTCGAGATGCTGGGCAAGGCGAAGAAGGTGTCGATCACCAAGGACGACACCACCATCGTCGACGGCGCCGGCAAGAAGCCCGACATCCAGGCGCGGATCGCCCAGATCAAGCAGCAGATCGAGGACACGACCTCGGACTACGATCGCGAGAAGCTGCAGGAGCGGCTCGCCAAGCTAGCCGGCGGCGTTGCCGTGATCAAAGTCGGCGGCGCAACCGAAGTCGAGGTGAAGGAAAAGAAGGATCGCGTGGACGACGCGCTGAACGCGACCCGCGCCGCGGTCGAGGAAGGCATCGTGCCGGGCGGCGGCGTTGCGCTGCTCTGGGCCGCGAAGGCGCTCAAGACCAAGGGCGATAACGACGACCAGGACGCCGGCGTCAATATCGTGCGCCGCGCGCTCCAGGCTCCGATCCGCCAGATCGCCGAGAATGCCGGTGTCGAAGGCTCGATCGTGGTCGGCAAGGTGACCGATCAGAAATCGCCGTCCTTCGGCTACGATGCCCAGAACAACGAGTATGGCGATCTGATCGCCAAGGGCATCATCGACCCGGCCAAGGTGGTGCGCACGGCACTGCAGGACGCGGCCTCCGTTGCGGGCCTGCTCGTGACCACCGAGGCGGGCGTGGCCGAGGCGCCGAAGAAGAAGGACGAGCATGCGCACATGCCGGGCGGCGGCATGGGCGGCATGGATATGATGTAGTCCGCGATGTAGTCCGCGCTTCGCAAGCCGGAGTGACTAAGTAAACGGAGGGGCGGCCTCAAGGCCGCCCCTTTTTGCGCTCAAAGCGCCTTCCTTTCACCTGGGGCTTACGGAAACGTAATTCCTCGGAGCTCGATTTTGGTCCTATCGTCGGACCGGCTAGCCCGCCCCCGCCCCTTGGAGCCGCCCTCAGGATGGCGAATTTCAAGACGACGTTCAAAGACTTCGCCGGCATCGCCGTCCCCTATTACCGGTCCGAGGACCGCTGGGCCGGGCGCGCGCTTCTTTCCGCCGTGATCGCGCTCCAGCTGTTCCAAGTCTGGCTGAACGTCCAATTCAACGCCTGGTACAACACGTTCTACACGGCGCTGCAGAATAAGGACTGGGACACCTTCATCTGGCAGATCGGGGTGTTCAGCCTGCTAGCCGCCTTCTTCATCGTGAGCGCCGTCTATCAGCTCTACCTGCAGCAATGGCTGCAGATCCGCTGGCGCAATTGGCTGACCCAGCGCTATCTCGGGCGCTGGCTCGGCCAGGGCACGCATTACCGCATGCGGCTGAAAGGCGATCAGGCCGACAATCCCGACCAGCGCATCGCCGACGACGTTCGCGAGTTCGTCGACAACACGCTCAATATCGGCATCGCGCTGCTCGGCTCGATCGTCACGCTCGTGTCCTTCGTCGTGATCTTGTGGGGCCTGTCGTCAGCGACGCCGCTGATGATCGGAGCGAAGTCGTTCGAGGTCCCCGGTTATCTCGTCTGGGCGGCGCTCATCTACGCCATCATCGGCACGTGGGTGACCCATCTCGTCGGCCGTCCCCTGATCAAGCTCAACTTCGATCAGCAGCGCTACGAGGCCGATTTCCGTTTCTCGCTGGTGCGCTTGCGCGAGAACGCCGAGGAAGTGACCCTGCTCGCCGGCGAAGAAGCGGAAGGGCAACGGCTCCGCGACCGGTTCGCATCGGTCATGCGCAACTGGTACGAAATCATGCGGCGGCGGAAGCGGCTCACGTTTCTCACCGCCGGTTATTCGCAGGTCGCCATCATCTTCCCGTTCCTGGTGGTGAGCCCGGTCTATTTCTTCGGCAGCATGACCCTTGGCGGCTTGATGCAGATCGCTTCGGCCTTCGGCCAAGTGCAGAGCGCGCTGTCCTTTTTCGTCACCGCCTATACCGCGATCGCCGATTGGAAGGCGGTGTTGAACCGGCTGACCGGCTTCGAGGCCTCGATCAAGTGGGCCGAGGGGCTCGATCGCTCGGCGCCCCGGCTTGAGTTCCTGACCGACGGCGGCAACGCGCTCCTGGTCGAGGAGCTTGCCGTCGGGCTTCCCAACGGACAGGAGATCGTGCGGCTCGCGGAATTCTCCATCGAGCCGGGCGAGCGCGTTCTCGTCACGGGACCCTCGGGGTCTGGCAAGACCAGCCTGTTCAGGGCGCTTGGCGGGGTGTGGCCGTTCGGGTCGGGCTCGATCCGCGTGCCGCAAGGCGCAAGCGTGCTCGTCCTGCCGCAGCGCTCCTACATGCCGCTCGGCACGCTACGGGGGGCTCTCGCCTATCCCGGAACTCCGGATCAATTCGCGGCGGACGAGATCGAGGGCGTTCTGAAAGCGGTCGGGCTCAGCGCGTTCATCCGTGAGCTCGATGAGACGGCTTATTGGGCCGACAAGCTTTCGGGCGGCGAGCAACAACGGCTCTCGATCGCTCGCGCGCTCCTGCAAAAGCCCCAATGGCTCTTTCTCGACGAGGCGACGGGCGCGCTCGACGAGGCCTCCGAGGCCGCGCTGTATCGCCTCTTGATCGAGCGGCTCCCCGGCACGGCCATCATCTCGATCGGCCATCGTGCGAGCCTCGCCCCATTCCACCAGCGCTTCTTCGCGCTGAAGCCCGACGAGACCGGCTGCCACCATTTGGCGGAAGTCAAAGGTCGGTCTAAGGCCAGCAGACCGGTCGATCTGTCCGCCGTCTAAGTTGCATCGCCTCACCGGTCTCCTCGGTGGACGGCGAGCCTCCGCTTAATCTTTAGCTTCCGGCGTGCAGCCGCTTGCCGCGTCGAGCCCGTCAGGCGCGCCCCAATCGTTCGACGGCACGCGGGGGAAGGACGCGCCGAACTCCTGCTTCACCATTTCGAATTTGGACGGCACGTTGGAGTTCGCCGGAAAGTCCACGATCCAGAAATAGTCGTAAGTCTCGCCCGGCCAGGTCTTGGGGACCCCCGGCAGAATGTCGAGCTTGAACAATTGGCGGAGCGTTACCGCCTCGTTCTCGAACTTTGCCTCGAGCGCTTCATCGGCGATGTGATTGTGCTCCCACACCATCACCACGGTCTTGCCTTCGAGTGTGGGATTGGCGAGCACGTTGCGCGCGGCGTCCTGGGTGCGGCGGTTGAGCGCCTTGGTGAAGTCCTCGTCGCTCTGCCCCTCCTGGGGCACCACCGAATAGAAGATGACCGGCTTGTTCCAGCCTGCAACCGAAGGCGTGGCGAGCGCGGCGGTATTGGGCGTGATGGCGAAGAAGAAGGCGGGCTCGTCTCCCGCGGCGAACAAGGATTTGATGGCGTCGCGGCCGAGATAGGTCAGGGCCAGCGCCTTCGCCCTTTGCTCGCCGATCTCGCACAGCTTCCAATCGTCGGCTTTCTCGCCGTGACGCAAGATGATGAGGCGCGAAGGCGCTGCAATAAGAGACGACGCTCCGGCGATGACGAGGGCGGCGCTGAGGGCGAGGCGGATCAGCATTGGCAGCGGAGACTAGCGGCTCGCCTTCAGCGCCGCCATTCAATTCACCGTCATCCCCGAGGAGGCCGCGAAGCGGCCTTCGCGCCTCAGGTTGACGACGCCTCGGAGGACAAGCGTTCGAGGATGGCGGCGCGGAGCCTGGTTGCGCCCCCGTCACACGCGGCGGCGAGCGAGGCGAAAAGATGCGCCTGCGACTTCAGGATCAGGCCGTCCTCAAGCACCTTGAGATGATTGGCGCGGAGCGTGGTTCCGGTCGTGGTGATATCTACGATCAGCTCGGCGGTTCCCGCAGCGGGTGTCGCTTCGGTTGCGCCCGCGCTCTCGACGATGCGATAGCCCGCGACGCCGTGGCTTGCGAAGAAGCGGCGCGTGAGATTCATATATTTGGTGGCGACACGCAAACGTCTGCCATGGACTGCGGCGAATTGCGCGGCCACGTCCTCGAGATCGGCCATGCGGGCGACATCGATCCAGCAATCGGGAACGGCAACGACAACGTCGGCGCGGCCGAAGCCGAGCGGCGTGAGGAACTCGACCGCGCCGTCAACGTCGCCGATCGTCTCGCGGATCAGGTCCTCGCCGGTCACGCCCAAATGGATGCGCCCCGCCTTGAGCTGGTCAACGATCTCGGCCGCCGAGGCAAAGACGACTTCGACATCGTCGAGGCTGGAAACGCATCCGCGATAGCGGCGCTCGTGTCCGCTGTTGCGCAAGGCGAGGCCCGAGCGCGCGAAGAGATCGGCGGCGGCGTCCTTCAGCCGCCCCTTGGAGGGAATCCCGATCAGCAGCTTCGCCGCCATTAGGAGATCCACCTGACCGCGGCAAGGAGACGCTCGGTGTGGATGGCCGAGCCGATCGCGGGCACCTCGCGCGGTGCGCCGAGATCGGCCAGCAATCCGTCATAACGGCCTCCGCCGGCGATGGCGTCCTTGAGGCCGGGCAACTCGATCTGAAAGACGAGGCCCGAATAGTATTCGAGGTTCCGGCCGAACTCCGTGGCGAAGTCCGCGCGCGCAAGATCGATGCCGCTCATCTCAAGACGCTCGAGGCGCCGCGTGAAAGAGGAGAGCGGAGCGGAAAGATCGATGCCTGCGTCCTTGCCAAGCTTGGCCACGCGCTCGACGGCTTTCTTCGGTGCGCCCGAGATCGCGAGGTAGGAATCGATCACTAAGGCGACTTCCTTGCGCAACGGTCCGGCGCCGAGATCGGCGGATTGGTCGAGCAGACGCGCCGCGATCTCGCCGAGCGTGCGGTTGCCCGCAAGCGGAAGCCCCTTTTCTTCGAGATAGGCGGCGATCTTCTCCTCGGCGCGGTCCTGCGTCTCGCCGGCAAGCACGCCGGCGAGCGCCATCGTAGGCCCGTCGCCGTTCGGCCGCTCGCCGCGGGCAAGGCGCGACAGCAGCGCGTGGAACGCCGACGGCCGCCAGAAATAGTGCCTGAGCTTCAGCCGCCAGCGCTCCGGCAGCGAGAGCGCGTCGAGCAGCGCGTAGAACATGGCGATGTCGCCGAAGCGAAGTACAAGGTCTTTCAGCCCGGCCCTGCGCACCGCTTCGACCGCGAGCAGCACGATCTCGACATCGGCGCTCTCCTTGTCGCCGTCGCCGAAGCATTCGATGCCGGCCTGGCGAAACTCGCGGGGACGGGTTCGATTGTCAGCTTCCGGCTGAAAGCGAAACGCGGGACCGTTATAGCAATAGCGGGCTTCCGCGTTGGCCTCGGGGTGACGCTCGAGATAGAGCCGCGACACCGGCACCGTCAGGTCGGGCCGCAAGCAAAGTTCATCACCCGCAAGGTCGGTGAAGACGTAAGTACGGCTCCTGATCTGCTCGCCGATCCGGTCGAGAAAGACGTCGGCCGGCTGGAGGATCGCGGGCGCCACCTGCTCGTAGCCTGCGTTCCGGAACGTATCGAGCAGGGTCGCGGCCTGGGCTTCGAGGGCCTCGAATTCTTTCGCCGAATTCGGCAGCCATGGCTTAAGCCTTGTGGCGGGCAAGCACGGCCCGAACGGTCTCGACGAGTTTTTCTTCCGGTACGAGAGCTTGCGCTCCGGCCTGCTTCTTCAGGTAGTCGTCGCGATCCTCGATCGTCGTGAGCGTAGCCCCGAGGATGAGGTCCTTGACCTGCACGGCGCCCTTCGCCTTCTCGTCGCCGCCTTGGATCACCGCGCAAGGGGCGCCACGCCTGTCGGCGTATTTCATCTGCGCCTTCAGGCCCCCGTCGCCGAGATAAAGCTCGGCCCGGATGCCCGCGCCTCGCAATTGCTGCACCATGTTCTGATAGTCGGCGATGCGGTCGCGATCGAGCACGAGCACTATGACGGGACCGCGCGTTGCGCCCTCGGCAAACTCGCCGAGGCGCTGGAGACCGAAGAGGAGACGCGAGACGCCGATGGAGATGCCGGTGGCAGGAACCTTCTCGCCGGTGAAGCGCTCGATCAGACCGTCATAACGCCCGCCGCTCACGACGGAGCCGAGCCTGATGGGCACCCCGCGCTCGTCCTTGATGGGAGCGAGAAGCTCAGCCTCGAACACGGGGCCAGTGTAATATTCCAACCCTCGCACGACCGATGAATCTATTACGATTTGGTTTTCGTCGTAGCCAGCCGCGCGGGCGAGCCAAGTCATCGCTTCAAGCTCATCTATCCCTGTCGATGCAACTGGAATTTTGCCGAATGCCTTACGCAAATTCTGAATCGTTACCTCGTTGCTGATACGGTAGAAACCTGCGGACCTTCCTTCCGCCGTCTTAAACTCCGTTGTCTTGCCACGGTCGTCGATGGCGGCCGTCACGTCTGAACCAACGTATTCCAATAGCGTGAATTGCTGAGCACGGATGAAGGCAACAATCAGATTTGATTGCTGATCCGTAAGCCCCGCACCCTTGGTGAAATCACCACTTTCATCTTTTCGACCTTTGCCTAGCAAGGCGCGGACGCCCTCTTCGCGTAGGCGATCATATTTGTCGATGGCTCGCAGGACAGTCAGGCGCTTACCCGTATTGGCACTTCCGCCAAGACCTGCTGACTCGAGCACGCCGTCGAGAACCTTGCGATTGTTGACCTTCACCACATATTGCCCGCGCGGGACACCGAGCGCTTCGAGCGTGTCGGCGGCGAGCATGCAGAGTTCGGCATCCGCCGCAACCGATGAAGCCCCGACCGTGTCGGCGTCGAACTGGGTGAATTGGCGGAAGCGGCCGGGCCCCGGCTTCTCGTTGCGCCACACCGGCCCCACCTGATAGCGGCGGAAGGGCTTCGGCAGGCGCTGATAATTCTCGGCGACGTAGCGCGCGAGCGGCGCGGTCAGGTCGTAGCGGAGAGACAGCCACTGTTCGTCGTCGTCCTTGAACGAGAACACGCCCTCGTTCGGCCGGTCCTGATCGGGGAGGAACTTGCCGAGCGCGTCGGAATATTCGATTGCCGGCGTGTCGAGCGGCTCGAAGCCGTAGGATTCGAACACGCGCCTGATCGTGCCGAGCATCCCTTCGGAGGCGCGGATTTCGCCTGCGGAAATGTCGAAAAGGCCCTTCGGCAGGCGGGCCTCGGGGCGCACGGGCTCGGTCTTCTTGCTCATTGAAGTGGACGGCTGATTCTAGAAACGGGTCAAGCCGCCCGCTTCTAGCCCAACCAGGCGCCGGGTGTCACGTATCAGCTGCCGGGGATCGTGTCCCAAGGGGAGCTGGCTAGTCGACGAGCGCGGTCTGCTTGGCAAGTTCGACCAGGGATTCGATCGGGTGGCCCGCGTCCTTCAGCTTGCCGAGCGCCTCCGGCGCAGGCCCCCCCGTGGCCCAGTCGAGCATCTCGACCGTATGGACGAAGGGGGCGGACGCGCCGTCCTTGAGCTGCGTCATGCAGCCGATATTGGCCGTGACGATCACGTCGGGGGCGACCTTGGCGATATTGGCGAGCTTGCGCTCACGGAGCTCGCCAGAGAGTTTGGGCTGGAGCAGGTTATAGGTGCCGGCCGAGCCGCAGCAGAGATGGCCTTCCGGGATCTGGAGGATATTGAACCCGGCCTGGTCGAGCAGCGAGAGCGGAAGCGAATTCGAGCTTCTGGCCGTGCTGGAGCGAGCAGGCGGCGTGGTAGGCAATCCTTAGGCCCGTCCACATCACCGGCGGCATCAATCCGATCTCGTCGATGAACTCGGTGATGTCGCGCGCGAGCCCGGAGATATAGGCGGCGCGTTCCGCGTAGCCGCGGTCGCGCTCAAGCAGATGGCCGTAGTCTTTCACCATCGTGCCGCAGCCAGAGGTGGTCATGATGATGGCGTCGAGCGGCTTCTCGCGGATGACGGCAGTCCAGGCGTCGATGTTGCGGCGGGCATAGCCGCGCGCCTCGTCTTCCATGCCGAGATGGTGAACGAGCGCCCCGCAGCACGTCTCGTCCTTGACCACGACGACATCGACGCCGTGCCGCCTGAGCAGCCTGATGGCGGAGCGGCTGATCGAGGGTTGAAGCACCTCCTGCACGCAGCCGAGCATCAGCGCGACGCGCTTCGCCTTGGGGTTCGTGCCGATCTCCGAGCGTGGCCGCGCGAGCTTGGTCTCGGGCAGGCGCGCGGGCACGAGCGCAAGCGCGGCCGCGGGCCGTTCGAGGCCCAGCTTCGCCAAAAGGCCGCGGAACGGCCGGGCGAGCCAGCCCAGCGTCAGGGCGAGCCGGAAGCGGCGCGGATTGGGCAGCACCTTGGCCAAGATGAAGCGCAAGCCGCGCTGCTGCGGCGAACGGTGGCCTTTCAATTCGATGCGCGTGCGGGCGAGATCGACGAGATGCATGTAATCGACGCCGCTCGGGCAGGTGGTCATGCAGGAGAGGCAGGAGAGGCAGCGGTCGATGTGATAGGTCATCGACGCCGTCACCTGGCAATCCTCGAACATCTGCTTCATCAAGTAGATGCGACCGCGCGGGCTGTCGCGCTCATCGCCCGTGAGCACATAGGTCGGGCAGGTCGCGATGCAGAGACCGCAATGAACGCAACGCTTCAGGATCGCATCGGCGCGGGCGATGGTCGGATCGGCGAGCTGGACCTCGTTGAAACTGGTCTGCATCGTGAAGCCTATATCCCCGGATACATGCGGCCGGGATTGAGGATGCCGACCGGATCGAACGCCCGCTTCAGCGCCGTCGTCAGCGCCATGAGCGGAGGATCAAGCGGCTGGAACACGTCGATGATGGCCCTCGCCTGCGCCTCAGCCCGGATCAATGTGGCATGACCGCCGAATTCGGCGAGGGTGCGGCGGATCTCGACGGCGCCGGCATCGGAGATCGGCGGCGTTTCGAGCCAAATCAGCCCGCCGGACCAGTCATAGAGCACGCGCACGTCGATCTTGCGCCCTATCGCGGCAATCAGCTTGGTCGCGGTCGCGGGCGGGGTGGAAATGCGCCATAACGGGCGCGACGATTTCTGAAACATCCGCAGCGTCCTGATTTCCTCCCAGAAGATGCGGCTCCGCATGGTATCGAGCTCGAGCGCGGGCGCATACGCCTGGAGCATCTGCTTCAAGCGGCTCGAGCGGTAGCGGGCGGAGGCGGGAAAATTCTCGACCCTGACGGCGGTGATGGAGGCGCCCGCATTGGCGATCTCCTGATCGGAGAAATGCTCGGCAAGGGCGGCATGAAGATGCACGGTGCCGGAGACCTCGAACGGCGTGCCAAGCGCCATGCACAAGGCCGGGACGCCGGTCGGATCGGCAAGTCCGAAACAGAGAACGGTGCGCATCTCGCGCTGGGCCGGAAGCACCTTCAGCGCAATCTCGGTCATCATGGCAAGCGTCCCCCAGGAACCCGCAAGGCCGCGCGCGAGATCGTAGCCGGTGACGTTCTTCATCACCCGCCCCCCCGCTCTGATGGTCTCCCCGCGCCCGTTGATCGCCTGGACGCCGAGCACATGGTCGCGCGCGGAGCCCGAATGGATGCGCCTGGAGCCGGAGAGATTGGCGGCAATGACGCCCCCGATCGTGCCCTGCCCGGGTCCGAAGCCAAGCATCGGGCCGAGATCGACCGGCTCGAAGGGAAGCTCCTGATCGTTCTCGGCAAGAAGCTGCTCGATCTGGGCGAGCGTGGTCCCGGCGCGGGCCACGAGCACAAGCTCGCTCGGCTCGTAGAGGGCCACGCCGACCAGGTTCTCGGTGCTCAGCACCGCGCCATGCTGCATCGGACGGCCGACTTCGCGCTTGGTGCCGCGCCCCATCACCTCGATCGGCGTTCGCGTGTCGGCCGCCTCGGCGACGAGATAGGCAAGCTCCTCGACATTGTCGGGAGCGTGGAAGCCGACGCGCATATGCCCGGTCACTGGAGACCTCGCGCTTCGAGCGGAAAGACCTTGCCGGGATTGAGCAGCCAATCCGGATCGAAGGCGGCCTTGACGCGCATCTGCTGCGCCAGATCCGCGTCGGAAAACTGCACCCGCATCAGGTCGCGCTTCTCGATACCCACGCCATGCTCGCCGGTGAGGCAGCCGCCGAGCTCGACGCACAGTTTCAGGATTTCCGCCCCGCACAGCTCGACGCGCTCGAGCTGGAGCGGATCGTTGGCGTTGTAGAGGATGAGCGGGTGCAGATTGCCGTCGCCGGCATGAAAGATATTGGCGACGTCGAAGCGGTAGCGCCGGCAGATCCAGCCGATCTCGTCGAGCGCCTTCGGCAGCTTCGACAGCGGGATCACCCCGTCCATGCAGTAATAGTCCGAGAGCTGGCCGATGGCGCCGAACGCGGCCTTGCGCCCCTTCCAGATTTTGGCGCTTTCCTCCGCGCTTTGGCTCCGGCGAAGCGTGAGCGGATCGAAGTCCTGGGCGATCTCGGTGATCTTGTCGAGAAGCGTGTCGATCTCGTCCTCGGAGCCCTCGACCTCGACGATGAGGAGCGCCTCGACGTCGAGCGGATAGCCCGCGGCGACGAAATGCTCGCAGACGTGAATCGCGGGCCGGTCCATGAATTCGAGCGCGACCGGAACGATGCCGGCGGCGATGATGGCGGCGACGCAAGCTCCTGCCGCCTCGTTGGAGGCAAAACCGAGCAGCATCGGCCGCGCGCCTTCCGTCGCTTTGAGCAGGCGCACGGTCACTTCGGTGACGACGCCGAGCTGGCCTTCGGACCCGGCGATCAAGGCGAGAAAATCGTAGCCGGGCGCATCGAGGCTCGCGCCGCCGATGTCGACGACGTCGCCATTCATCAGCACCATGCGAACGCCGAGCACGTTATTGGTGGTGACCCCGTATTTCAGGCAATGGGCGCCGCCCGAATTGGTCGCGACATTTCCGCCGATGGTGCAAGCGATCTGGCTCGACGGGTCCGGCGCGTAAAAGAAGCCGTCGCCCGCGACCGCATCGGTAATACCGGAATTGGTGATGCCGGCCTCGACGCGCGCCACGCGGCTCGCAAGATCGATGTCGAGCACCTTGTTCATGCGCGAGAGACAAAGCACGATCGAGTCCTCAAGCGGCAAGGCGCCGCCCGAGAGGGACGTGCCCGCGCCCCTTGGCACGACCTTGACATGGTTGTCGTGGCAGAAGCGCAGGATCGCGCTCACATCTTCGGTGCTACCCGGCAGCAAGACCGCAAGGGGAAGGGAGCGATAGGCGGTGAGCGCGTCGGTCTCGAAGGTGCGGCGGCCCACTTGATCGGCTGATCAGGGTGGCTCCAGGCACAAGCTTCGCCAGCTCCTTCAAGAGCTCGTTGCGGTGCTGGAGGATCGCTTGATCGGGGCTTGGCAGGGCGATATGCGACATTAGAGCGCGTCCAATTCACGTCGTTCGAGGAGGTCCGCCGATCCCTGTGTCGCATGGTTAAGGGTTCGCGGGCAATATGGCCCCGCTCACCGGGCACCCCGCCGGGTCTACGGGGTCCTGCCGCCTTTTGAGGCATGCCGCTTTTGCTGCTAAGTTGTGCCGGTCCTAGATAGAGATGGCGGGTGAATTGCGCGGCAATCATCTGCAAGGAGAAAACTAAGGGACGGTCCTAAGGAGAAGCGAGATGAGCCGTTTTCAGTATCTTGGAGTTGGTGCTGTAGCTTTCATTGTCTTGAGCGGACCGGCATTGGCCGAGGGCGACGCCGCCAAAGGCAAGGCGTCTTTCGCTAAATGCGGCATTTGCCATCAGGTCGGCCCCACCGCCCAAAACGCCATCGGGCCCGAGCTGAACAAGATCGTCGGACGCAAGGCTGCAACCGCACCCGGTTTCGCCTACTCCCCAGGACTGAAGAAGCTCGGCGACGAAGGCTTCGCCTGGACTGCGGAAAATCTCGACAAGTGGATCGCCGATCCGAAGGCGATGCTGCCCAATTCCCCGATGTCTCAGCTGTTCCAGGGCATCCCCGACGCGCAAGAGCGGGCCAATATCATCGCTTATCTGCAGACCCAGTAGTCACGCCGCTCAAGGATCGGGTTTCGTTTCGGCCGCCGCGCCGGACCCTCGCACCGGCACGGACGACGGCGCGGCGGCTGAGGACGGTGCGGGTTCGGATTTCTTTTGCGCCGCATTGCCGAACTTGGCTACGTCCTCGAGAACGGTCCTGAAGAAATAGTCCCGATCGCCCTCTTCCTTGGCGATCTCCTCCCATGCCGAGTGAAGCGCGGACAGCACCGCCTGCGGCATTTGCTCGACGCGAACGCCGTTCTCAGACTTCATCCTGTCGAGCAGCTTCGGTTTGCAGGCGCGCGCTGTCCGCAAGCGTCGCCTGCAACGTGTCGCGGCACGCGCCGTCGATCAGCGCGCGATCGTCCGCGGAAAGCGCATCCCAGCGATCCTTGTTGATAAGAAGCTCAAGAACGGTCTCGGGCTGCTGCCAGCCGGGCTGATAGATGAGCTTGACCTTGTCCTTGATCCCCAGGCGCTCATCGACGGCGGGCGTGTAAAGCTCGGCGGCATCGATCTTCTTCTTGGCAAAGGCGGCTTCGAGATCGCCTCCCGGCACCAGCATCGTGATCGCGCCCGCCCGCGACATCACCCTGCCGCCGAGCCCGAAGATGCGCATGCGCAAGCCCTCGAGGTCGGAAGAGGTCTTGATCTCCTTGGCGAACCAGCCGCCCGCTTCCGCGCCGCCGAAGGCGCAAGGGATGACGTGAACCTTGAGCGCGGCATGATCGTACATTTCCTGATAGAGCGTCCTGCCGTTGCCCGTATCGAACCAGGCGAAATACTGAGGCGCGTCGAGGCCGAAGGGGAACCCTGCGAAGAGCGAGGCGGAAGGAAGCTTCGCCGCCCAGAAGCTCGCGGTCGCAAACCCAGCGTCGACCTTGCCGTCGGAGACCTTGCCGAGAATCTCGTCGGGCTTGGTCCCGTCGCCCGGCTCCTTCAGCTCGAGGATGAGGCCGCCGGAGGAGCGCTTCTCGATGAGCTTGGCGAGCCTCGCCGCGGGCTCCCCGAGGCCCGGGAGATGGGTGCCGTAAGCCACGGGCGTGACGAGACGCACCGGCTCCGCGCCGGCCGCCAGGCTTGGCGCCAGCAGGACCGCCAGAAGCAGCAAACGTCCGCTCATTGCCCCTCCGCTCTCCCTTGCTCCAACCTTAGCGGATTCGGTTTCCTTGAGCCGCGACCCCAATGCTACATCCTGGCTCCCATTCCCCGCCACTCGGGTGCACACTGCAAAGGCGCCATGACCTTTAACTCCCCATCCCCTTGTCGGCCTGTTCGTCACCTGCCTCGTCGATGTCTTCCGGCCGAGCGTCGCTTTCGCGGCGATCAAGCTGATCGAGGCTGGCGGCGGCCGGGTCGAGGTTCCTCGCGCGCAGACCTGTTGCGGACAACCCGCCTATAATTGCGGCGACCGCAGAAGCGCCATCGCGATGGCCCGCCAAGTGGTCGAGACCTTCGAGCGTTTCGACTATGTCGTGGCGCCCTCGGGCTCCTGCGCCGGCATGCTCAGGCAGCACTACGCCCGCCTTCTCGCCGCCGATCCCGCATTCGCCGAGAGGGCCGCGAGCCTTGCGGCCAAGAGTTTCGAGCTGACGTCGTTTCTGGTCGAAGTCCTCGGGCTCAAAGCTGTCGATGCCTCCTTTTCCGGGACCGTGACCTATCACAATTCCTGCTCGGCCTTGCGCGAGCTCGGCGTGCGCGAGGCCCCGCGCCGGCTCCTCGCAAGCGTGAGAGGGCTGTCGCTCGTGGAACTCGGCGACGGCGAGGTCTGCTGCGGCTTCGGCGGCGCCTTCTCGGTCAAGTATCCGGACATTTCCATCGCGATCCTCGACGCCAAGCTGAACGACATCAGCGGAACCGGCGCCCGAACCGTGTTGTCGGGCGATCTCGGATGCCTCATGCAAATCGCGGGGCGGCTCGCGCGGGAGCATGCGCCCATCGAAGCGCGCCATGTCGCCGAGGTGCTCGCCGGCATGACGGATGGGCCGGCCATTGCCGCACCCCGCGCGCCGCGCTAGAGGCCGGGCATGGCGACCGCAACGCAAGACTTCAAAAAAGCCGCCGCCCAGGCGCTCGCGGATCCCGCGTTGCAGAAAGCGCTCCTCAACGTCAAGCGCGGCTTCGTTGCGAAACGCGAGGCCGCGCGCGCGGACCTCCCCGAATTCGACTCTTTGCGCGATGAGGCGCGCGCCATCAAGGACCACGCGCTCGCCCATCTCGATCTCTATCTCGAGGCTTACGAGCGCAAGGTGACCGAAAGCGGGGGCGAGGTGCATTACGCGCGCGACGCCGCGGAGGCCCGCGCCATCGTGCTCCGCCTCTGCGAGGCGGCAAGAGCCAGAATTGTCGCCAAAGGCAAATCGATGGTGTCCGAGGAGATCGGTCTCAACGCCCATCTCGAAGCCGCAGGCATCGAGGTGGTCGAAACCGATCTCGGCGAATATGTCGCGCAAGCGCGGGGCGAGCGCCCAAGCCACATCATCGCGCCGATCATTCACCTCAACAAAGAGAGCATCGAGCGCGATTTCCGCAACATCCATCGCCACCTGCCGCCGCAGCGGAAGCTCGACCGGGCCGAGCATCTCGTGGCCGAAGCGCGCCAGGTCCTGCGCGAAAAATTCCTGACCGCCGATGCCGGCATCACCGGCGCCAATTTCCTCATCGCCGAAACAGGCTCCTCGGTGATCGTCACCAATGAAGGAAACGGAGACCTGACCGCGACATTGCCGCGCACCCATATCGTCATCGCCTCGATCGAGAAGATCGTGCCGACGCTCGAGGACACCTCGGTGCTGCTCCGGCTCCTTGCCCGCTCCGCGACCGGCCAGGACATCACCACCTATACGACCTTCTCGACGGGTGCGCGGCGGAACGGCGATCCCGACGGCCCCAGCGCCTACCATGTCGTCCTGCTCGACAACGGGCGGAGCGAGATGCTCGGCAGCGAGTTCGCCGCCATGCTGCGCTGTATCCGCTGCGGGGCCTGCCTCAATCACTGCCCGGTCTATGGCGCGATCGGCGGGCACGCTTATGGCTCGGTCTATCCCGGTCCGATGGGCGCGGTCTTGACGCCGCTGCTCCAAGGCATCGATCGCGCCCGCGATCTACCCAACGCTTCGAGCTTCTGCGGGCGCTGCGAGGCGGTCTGCCCCCTCGACATCCCGCTCCCCGGCCTTATGCGGGCCTGGCGCGAGCGCGATTTCGCGCGCGGCAACCCGCCGTTCAAGGAGCGCCTTGCATTGAAGCTCTGGTCGTATGCGGCGAGGCGCCCGCGCCTTTATCACGTGCTCGCGCGCATCGCCACGCGCGGCCTCGCCCGGCGGGCGGGGACGCAAGGGACGGTGAGCGGCTTCCCCTTCCTCAAGTCGTGGACCGGCGCACGCGATCTCCCGGCGCCTCAGGGCGAGACCTTTCACGACCTTTACGCCAAGGCGCAGCGCGAGAAGACCTCATGACGGCTCCGGACGAAGCCCGCGGCAAAATCTTCGAGCGCATTCGCTCCTCCCTCGGCGCCGAGCGCCTCGATCGCGCACGCCGCAGCGCGGTTGCGCGAAGGCTCGAGCGTCACCCGCGCGGACCAATCCCCTCGCGCGCCAGGCGCCAAGGCGAGGAGCGTCTGGCGCTCTTCACCGTCATGCTCGCCAAACAAGGCGCCGACGTGCGCCGCGTGGCCACGCCAAAGGAGGCGGTCGGCGCCATTGCCTCCTATCTCGGCACATGCAACCTGCCGCCTCGCGTGCGCATGGGCAGGGACCGTGTCCTTGCGGGGCTTCCCTGGCGCGAGGCGTGGGACATCGAGCGCGTGTTCGGCGCGGCGGAGCCCGACGACAGGGCATCGCTGTCGCGCGCCGTCGCTGGCGCGGCAGAAAGCGGGACATTGTTCCTTCTCTCCGGTCCCGACAACCCGACAAGCTTGAACTTCCTGCCCGAGGCGCACAGCGTGCTCATCGCCGCCTCCGACATTTTCGCCTCCTACGAGGAGGCCTTCGACCGCATCCGCGCGCTTTCCGGCGGCGGCCTGCTGCGCAGCGTCAATCTCATCAGCGGGCCGTCGCGGACCGCGGATATCGAGCAGACCATCGTGCGCGGCGCGCACGGCCCGCGCCGGCTGCATGTGCTGATCCTCGGCTGAGGGCGGCCGCAAGGACCTTCTTCTTCGAAGAAAGTCCTTAAATCTCGCTCACTTCCGTTCGCTTGATGCTTACGTTATGGTGCGACGCAACAACGCGCGCTCCGCGGGGCGGAGCATGCCCGGCTCACAAAAACCGGTTCGGGGTGGCCCTTCATGCGCTTTGCCGTATGGCTGATCGCGCGTCCTCGCTGGTTCAAGCGGACCGTCTTGATCGTCAACGACCTCGTGCTCTTGAGCCTCGCGGTGTGGGCGGCCTACACGCTCAGGCTGAGCCGCCTCTATGTGCCCGATAATCTCGAGAAATGGCTGGTGATGGCGGCCGCGCCGATTATCGGCGTCACCATGTTCTATATGCGCGGGCTCTACAAGCTCGTGACCCGTTTCATCGGTCCGGAGGGCACGACCCGCATCTATTTCGCCGTGCTCATCGCAGCGGTGTTGTGGGCCGTCACAGTCTTGATGATCGGGGTCAAGGACCATCCGCGTTCGGCCATCGTCATCTACGCGCTGATCGCAGCCCTTCTGATCCGGCTCAGCCGGCAGTGGGCCGGAACGCTTCTGCTCGCGGCCGCGCCGCAGCACAAGCTTGCGAGCTTCGACATCCGCAAGAACGTCATCATCTACGGCGCAGGAACCATCGGCATCCAGCTATTGCGCGCCCTGAACGAGGCCGGCGGCTACAAGACCGTCGCCTTCATCGACTCCAATCCTTCGCTTGCCGGCCAGCTCGTCCACGGCGTCAAGGTGCTGAGGCCGGAGAAGATCGGCAAGGTCATCACCGACGAGAACGTGAAGGAGGTGCTGCTCGCCACGCCCACGGCACTCCGCGGCGAGCGTCGGATCGCGCTCAAAGTCCTGGAGGCGTTTCCGGTGGTGGTGAAGACGCTGCCGGCGCTCGAGGATATCGCTTCCGGTCACGTGCAGGTGAGCGACCTCCGGCCGATCGATGTCGAGGATCTGCTCGGCCGCGATCCCGTAACGCCCGATATGGATCTTCTTGCCGCCAATGTGCGCGGCAAGACGGTGATGATCACAGGGGCCGGCGGCTCGATCGGATCGGAGCTGACGCGCCAGCTGCTCATGCTCGGCCCGAAGATGCTCGTTCTGCTCGAGCTGTCTGAGGTCGCGCTTTACGACATCTCGATGGAGATCGATAACATCAAGCGCCGCCTGCAGGAAGAGGGAGAGGCCGGTGCCGCAGTCTCCACCACAATCGTCGCCGTGCTCGGGTCGGTGCTCGACCGCAAGCTTGTGGCCCGCACCGTTAAGGACCGCGGCGTCGAGGTGATCTATCACGCCGCCGCCTACAAGCACGTTCCCATCGTCGAGACGAACCCCTTCGCCGGCCTTCAGAACAACACCTTCGGCACCCTCATCGTCGCCGAGGTCGCCAAGGAGCTCGGGGTCGAGCGCTTCGTTCTCGTGTCGAGCGACAAGGCTGTGCGCCCGACGAACATCATGGGCGCGAGCAAGCGGCTGGCCGAGCAAATCCTTCAAGCGCTCGCGCAGGAGCAAGGCGCTTCGACCGCCTTCACCATGGTGCGCTTCGGCAATGTGCTCGATTCGTCCGGTTCCGTGGTCAAGCTGTTTCGCACCCAGATCAAGGCCGGAGGCCCCGTGACCGTGACTCATCCGGAGGTGATCCGCTACTTCATGTCCATCCCGGAGGCGGCCCAGCTCGTCATCCAGGCGGGAACGATGGCGGCTGGCGGGGAAGTGTTCGTGCTGGAGATGGGAACGCCGGTCAAGATCGACGACCTTGCACGCACCATGATCCGCCTCTCGGGCCTCGAAGTGCGCGACGAGAAACATCCCGACGGCGACATCGCTATCGCCTATATCGGGCTTCGCCCCGGCGAAAAGCTCTACGAGGAGCTTCTCATCGGCGAGAACACGACCGGCACGAGCCATCCGCGCATCTTCAAGAACTCGGAGCCGATCGTGCCGTTCGAGGAGCTTGCCGGGGTGCTGGAACGCCTCCAAGACGCGATCCAGCGTCTTGACGAGAGCAAGATGCAGGAGCTGCTGCGATCGGTGGTCGAGGGTTATGTGCCGGCGAGCGGCGGGCCGCAAGTTGCGGGCAAGGACGAGTGGCAGCCCGCCTCGCACACGCTTCACTAGGAAGAATGACCGAACCCGAGCCCCTGTTGTGGGCGGCCGTCCTGGTCGCGGGATGCGCGAGCCTCTCGGCAGTCCTGATCTTCTTTTTCAGGCCTTTGCTCGTGCAGCATCTCATGGCGCATCCCAATGCGCGCTCCTCGCACAAGACCCCGACCCCGCAAGGTGCTGGGCTCGCGGTCATGCTGTCGGTCCTCGCGGGCACGGCGCTTGCGATCCTGACGGCGCCCACGCCCGGAGAGCCCAGCCTCGTTCCCGTTCTCCTCATCGCTTTCGGCCTCACGATCCTCGGCTTGCTCGACGATGCGCTGACCCTCCTCGTGTCGTGGCGCTTCTTGGGCCAAGCGCTTGCAGCCGTGGCGCTCGTGCTCAGCATGCCCGAGGGATTCCAGCTCTTTCCCGGCCTCATGCCGCTTGCACTCGAGCGCGTGTTGATTGCGTTCGGCACGGTATGGTTCATCAACGCCGTGAATTTCCTCGACGGGCTCGACTGGATGACCGTCGTCCAGGTCGTGCCGATCGCGCTCGGAATCGCCATTCTCAACGCGCTTGGCGCCGTTCCCGCGACGATCGGAGTGCTCGCGCTTGCGCTCCTTGGGGCTGTGCTCGGCTTTGCGATCTTCAACAAGCACCCGGCGCAGATCTTTCTCGGCGATGCGGGGAGCCTGCCGATCGGGCTCTGCCTCGCCTTCATGCTGATCTTCGCGGCGAAGACCCATCTCGCCGCGGCGCTGCTTCTGGGCCTCTATACGATGGCCGATTCGACGCTCACCCTGTTCCGCCGCATGCGCGCCAAGGAGCGGATCCTCTCCGCGCATCGCACGCATTTCTATCAGCGCGGTGTGGCCGCGGGCCTGAGCGCGCCGCAGGTGACGGCGCGGGTGCTGCTTTTGCAAATTCTGCTCGTCGCGCTTGCGATCGCCACGGCGCTGTTCAACGCCCCGCTCGCCGATCTCCTCTGTCTTGGGCTCGGCCTGCTTGCGACCGGGCTCCTGCTCTACGCCCTTGCCAAAGGACGTTGACATGGAGGGGCGCGCAAAGGGGCGCGTGCTCGTGACCGGCGCTTCCGGTTTCATTGGCGGGCGCCTCGCCGCCGCTCTCGCCAAGGAGGGGTGGGAGGTCAGGGGAGCCGCGCGCGATCCTGCCGCGATCCCTGCCGCAAGCGGCATCGAGCCGGTCGCCATGAGCGATCTTGCGGGAGGTGTTGAATGGCCGGCGCTGCTTGAGGGCGTCACCCATGTCGCCCATCTCGCCGGCATCGCGCACGCGCCGGGCGCCCTCCCCGATCGGCTCTATACCCGCATCAATGCCGAGAGCGTGGGAGAGCTCGCAGAGGCCGCGCGCGGAAAGGTCGAGCGTTTCGTGTTTCTGTCCTCGGTGCGGGCGCAAGCGGGGCTTTCGGCGGAGCGCCCCATCACCGAGAAGGACGCACCCGCCCCTACCGACGCCTATGGCCGCGCCAAGCTCGCAGGCGAGCGGCTGCTTGCAAAAAGCGGCGTTCCTTTCACCGTGCTCCGTCCCGCCGTGGTCTATGGCAAAGGGGTGAAGGGCAATATCGCGGCGCTTGCAACGCTTGCGCGGACGCCCATGCCGCTTCCCTTCGCGGGGCTCGACAATCGCCGCTCGCTGCTCGCGCTCGACAATCTCGTCTCGGCGCTCGCGCTCGTGCTCGGCGCGCGCGATGACCCTGAACGAAACCTTCCTCGTCGCTGACGCCGAGCCGATCAGCGTCGCAGACCTTGTCTCGGCGATGCGGGAAGGCCTTGGCCGCGCCCCTCACCTCGTCAAGATGCCGCTTGGAGCGGTAAAGCGCCTGATGCAGTCCTTCGGCAGGGAGGCCGACTGGGAGCGCATTTCGGGCGCGTTCGTCGTCGATGTCTCGAAGCTGATGGAAATCGGCTGGCGCCCCGCGATCGCCACGCGCGAGGGAATTATCGGAATGATGCGTTCCGGGAACGGTGCCGCCTAACGCGCAACAAGCGAATTGTAAAGGGCGACCGTCTCGCGCCCGATCGCTTCCGCCGAGAACTTGCTTTCGGCGAGGCGGCGCGCATTGGCGCCGAACCGCTTGCGGAGATCGGGGTCGCCAGCGAGCTTGGCGATCGCAGCGGCGAGCGCGCTCGCATCGCCCACGGGCGCGGTGAGCGCGGTCTCGCCTTCAATCGCGATCTCGCGGCAGCCGGGCGCGTCGGTCGCGACCATTGCCCGTCCGCAGGCGGCCGCTTCGAGGAGGCTCTTCGGCAAGCCCTCGCGACGGGAGGCAAGCACCGCGAAATGGGCGCGCGCCCACACTTCCCTGATATCGGCGACATGGCCGAGCCATTCGATGCCATAGAGGCTCGCGAATTCGCGGAGCTGCTCGGGCGCGAGCGAGCCCGGATTCTCCCGGTCGCAGTCGCCGGCAAGGAGGAGCTTGAGCGGAGTGTCCCGCTTGCCGAGCAGAGAGAAGGCCTCGATCAGCGTGACGACGCCCTTGTCAGCGAGCATGCGACCGACATAGGCGGCGGTGACGGGCGGCGGCGGCTCCGGCAGAGGCGTGAAGTGATTGGTGTCGACGCCAGAGCCCGGAATAAGTACAACGCTCTCCGCGGGTGCGCCGAGTGCGATCGACGAACGCGCGGTCGTCGGGGTTCTGGACAATGGTGCGGCTTCGCTTGCGGCGCAGGAGCCGGGACAGGGTGTACCGCACCGCCGCCCGCGCCGAACCGTTGACCTTCGCCTCGCCGATGAAGAGCGAGCCGAGGCCGGTCAGGCTATTGACGACGCCGGTCGCCGAAAGACCGAGGCTTGCGGTCGTGCCGAGCAGGACGGGCTTCAGCGCGACGTTGTGCAGGATCGCGGGCCGCAAGTCCTTGAGCAGGCGCCTGAGCGCGAGGATGGCCGCAAGGCTCCCCCGGAGCGACAGGCTGCCCCGGCTCCAGGCAAGCGCGTGCGGCACGAAGCCTTCCTTTTCGATTGCCGCCCCGCCGTCCTTCAGCCTTGTCGCGACATGCACCTCGTAGCCCGCCGCCTTGGCCGCGCGGGCCATGGGCAGGCGATGCGACAGGAAATACCAGTCCTCGGTGACGACATAGAGGATGCGGCGGGCCATCGGCGAAGGTTTGTAGCAGCGCTTCTTGGGTTGTGGAACAGAGGGGCTGGGAGGCGCACTTTTCCTCATTCCTGCCGCCTTTGCGGCCTTCCACTTGCCCCGATTACGGGGTATCTTCTGCTTCGGCTGACGGAAGATCGGCTTTCGGGGGATGTCATGAAATATCTGGGATTGGCTGCGGTCTTGTGCGCACTTGCGGCTGCGCCCGCGCAGGCCTTCGAAATTCAGGGCGAGAAGGCGACGCTCGAGGGCTCGGGAGCCCAGTTCATCTCGCCGAACCCGTTCCTGACGCCGGACCTTTCCAAAGGCAGCTCGCTTGCGCTCCCCTATATCGGGAAGACTGACAGCGAATTCATTACGGATTACGGCAACGCCATCTCGATCCCGGCCCCCGGCGTCGACAAGCCGGCGCCGGCTTGGGCGCTCACGCCCACGCGCTAGGCGACATCCAGCCCGCTTAAGAATGCCCGAGGCGGCAGGAGGCATTAGCCACTGCCGCCCTTCGCTTTTCATGTGCCGAGGATTCGCGGAGGTTCAATGCCTCCCCGCAATGGACGCGAAGCAATCGAACGACGACCCTATCGATGGGCTCAAGTGTACTTTCGCTCAGTGAAGATAGGGTCGAATTGGACGAGCTTCAGTTTACCGCTTTCCTTGTTTCTGATACCCACGCGTTAGTAATTGGCACCCATCCCTTGTTTCGTTAGCGCGACCTCAAAGGACGCCTTCTTGCAGGCAGTGCTCAGAATAAGCATCGCAACTAAAAAATCGGGGACAACATTCTACAGATTTCGCTGCAGGATAATGAGGAGAGGTAGATGCACATCAATCTGCAAAATGCCGAGCAAGCCATCGAGGCCGCACGCAAGAAAGCCATCTCGCTCAAGACACAGATGTGCATCGCCATTGTCGATTCCGGCGCCAATCTAAAGGCGTTCCTACGCATGGACGACGCCTGGGTCGGGAGCATTGATATTGCCGTCAAGAAGGCAAAGACGGCATGTTTCTTCGGCATGGCCACCGGCCAGCTCGGCAAACTGTCCCAACCAGGCAAACCGCTTTATGGCATCGAGCACTCTAATGACGGGCTGATTACCTTCCCGGGCGGATTGCCTATCGTGGATGAGAATGGGGTTCTCGTTGGGGCTATAGGCGTGAGTGGCAGCTCGGTCGAGAACGACCACATGGTTGCGGAAGCTGGCGTAAAGGTGCTTGGCGTAAGCGAGCTTCCGGAACATCCCTGGCGTACTTAAGCAGAGCAGTGAAGCAGCTTCAGCGTGAGTGGAGCGGCGCCTCCTTCTGGGAAACTTTCGATCTCAATTTCGCATTCTCAGAAGTGATTTCGAGAAAGCAAGGCAGACCTTGAGGATTAACAAGACAGCTGGTGTACGGCGCAATAGCCGGACCGCCGGATGGCGCGCAAAGAAGAAGCCCCTGAGACGGGGGGACTCGGGGCTTCTTCAGGTTCCTCAGGGGGGAACCGGTGATGGGAGGGAAGACCATCACGAATTCAAATTCTATTGCCGCCTCATGTCTTTTTTGCAACAGCGTGGGTTTTATCCCCTGCGGTTTATCGTCGCCTCACTCCTGCCATGCTTTCCCCGTCCAGTGGACGGTGAGATTCGCGCGAAGAATTTTCAGGGGGAACGTAAGTACGAGAAAGCCCGGCCGTCTGCCGGGCTTTTCTTTATGCCAACCAAATGCGCGTGCGACTAAAGCACGACGTTGCCGCCTTGGACTAGGAGCGAGACACCATGACGCCGGAGGATGTCACAGAGTTTCAATTGACCGCCAATGCCTGCCCCATCGAGGTAGGGTCAGCTGGCAGTAAAGGCCGTGGAGTGTTTGCGCGTCGAGACATCGCGCCGGGGGAAATTGTAGAGGTTTCCCATGTGGTGCCTATACCAAAAGAACCAACTAACGATCATGCTTTTTGGTGGGGCGAGGATAGTGACTGCTTGGCGATGGGGAAAGTTTCATTCGTCAACCACTCGGACAAACCGAATTGCCGCTTATCGCATGACTTTGACGCGCTCACCATTTCGTTAATAGCCGCCAAGTCAATGGCTACCGGCGAAGAACTCTCAATAGATTACGATGTGCCGCTGTGGTTCCGCTCTCAGGATGAGGGGGAATGACGGATCTCTCACCTTGACCAATTATTGAAACGGTTTCCGCACGATGGCCATTCGCGCTAAACTACTCGCGGCCGAAACAGCGGCTCCATCTCTGCGACGGCCAGGCCCAGTGCCCCCGCTGCTCCACGTGACGTGGCAGCGGTGCTGGGTCCTTTCTTGGGCAGCCCCAAGGTCCGCGTGAATTTGTGCATCTCGCGCTCGACGTCTTGGAAGCGCTTTGTGAGTACTTTCGTGCCATGCGAGTCCTCCACGCGGATCGTGATCGATTTCCGATCAAGGGGTGGAACCCCTCATAAAGTGCGTAACGAGCGAGATCAAAAGCAACACAAGGAAGATGAAGAACAAGATCTTCGCGATTCCTGCCGATGCTCCCGCGATGCCTCCAAAGCCCATGGCACCCGCGACGAGCGCAACGATCAAAAACACCAGTGCCCAGTACAGCATGGTCACCTCCGGTTCTGCCGATGAAAATCACTCGCCAAGACTAACCGGCTAAACACAACAAACGGGACGAAGTTCCAAGCACCCTCATGGTCCGCTGGAACTCGGGGGCTAAAGCTTCGTTTTCCTCTGCAAAAGGAGAACGCGATGGCTCTCATGCAAAACTGCATTACCGATCGTCTCGATTGTCACTCGGTTTGCCTTGCGACGATTGCGCACTGCCTTGATAAGGGCGGCGACCATGCGGCGCCGGAGCACATCCGCCTGATGCTGGACTGCGCGCAGATTTGCATCACCAGCGCCGATTTCATGTTACGCGGCTCGCCGACTCATCAAATGACGTGTCGCATTTTCGCCGACATCTGCACCCTATGCGCGGATGATTGCTCGAAACTTGCCGACGATAAGACCATGGTGCTTTGCGCCGAGACCTGCCGCCGCTGTGTGCAAAGCTTGAGATGGCGGCGGCTGACCGCAAGGCAGCTTGACGTTCGCCCTTCGCAACTTGCGAGATAGCCGCGGCACGGATTTTCCGCGATCGGATTGGCGAGAGCAGAGTGTTCAGCGAGCGGACCAGCATGTCCGCTATTCGGCCAGGGGCGGACGTGCTTAGCGTCGGCATCGATGTCCGCTTGGTGCCAAAAGCCGACATCACCAGAATGTCAAAATCAGTGCAGGGTGTTCTTGTAGATCTTCCCGTCTTTCATGATCAGGCTGAAATTCCTGCCGGGGTCTCCAACGAGTTCGAGGTTCTCGAGGGGATTACCATCCACCACAAGAAGGTCGGCCAATGCGCCCTCCTCAACTACGCCGAGCTTGCCTGGGTATGGATTGCGAAGACCGGACAGAGCAAGCAATTCGGCGTTTGTTGATGTCGCCATGATCAGCGCTTCAGCGGGCGTGTACCAGCGAATGAGCGCGGCCAAGCGGTTACCCTGCTGCTCCGCTTCGCGCGCGGAAAACAAGATATCGGTGCCGAACGCGGTCTTGAGATGGTACTTCTTCGCGAGTCGGTAGACGTTGTCGGTTCCTTCGACTACTTGCTCCATTTTCGCCTGTTCTGCAGGACCGAGTTGCTGAGCGCCGCCTTCCCCTTCCTCGTCGAGGAACGGCTGCGTGCTTAGCCATATTCGCTTCTCTGCCATCAGCCTTGCCGTTTCGTCGTCCATTAGGTGTCCGTGTTCAATGCATTTCACCCCCGCGGCAATCGAACGCTGAATGGAAACCGGAGTGTAAGCGTGGGTGCAGACATAGGTGCCCCAATTCTCAGCCGCTTCGACGGCGGCGCGAAGCTCGGCCTCCGTAAAGGTCATTACATCGAGAGGACTGAACGGCGATGCAACACCACCGCCGGCAGTGAGTTTGATCTGTGATGCGCCTTGCATGAGTTGCTCTCGCGTGCGCAGGCGGACCTCATCCGGGCTGTCGGCAATGATGGCTGCGCCCATCTCCTCCACGCGGGACAACGTTCCGGCTCTCCTCGGTAGATCTGAAAGAGACCGGAAATCTCCATGACCGCTGGTGATTGTAATCACGGTGCCGGAAGGGTAGATGCGGGGTCCTGCCAGGAGACCTTCGTCGATCGCCCGTTTCAAACCGAAAACAGGCCCTCCCATATCGCGGATGGTGGTGAAGCCGCGCATCAGCGTGGCGGTAGCCTCGACCCCCGCTAGTAGATTGAGATAACCGATGTCGCTGGCCAAGGCCTCGACGGGATTTGGGCGCACCAGCATGGCGTGCCAGTGCACGTCGATTAAGCCAGGCATTAGTGTACGGCCGCCGCCATCGATAGTTATGGCGTTAGCGATGTTGTCGATCGAGATCGGACCAGTTGAGATTTTGTCGATCTTGTCGCCCCGCACGAGCACGTTGGAAGGTGCCGAAAGCGAGCCGCCCTTGCCGTCAAATATGCGTACACCCTGGAACAGGACCGTGGATTGCGGTGCTGGCGGGCCGGGATCTGCCTCGGTTCTGTCGGGGAGGTAAGATGCCGCCAACAGCGCCGTGAGCGCCGCAATCCGCACACGAGACCTCATGGTACTCTCTCTAAGACTTCACCTTGAATTGAGGCTTGTAGGATAAGCGTGAGCACAATTTCTCGCGTTGAAACGTCCGCTTTGGGTCATTAGCCGACACCAGCGAGCGGATCAGGCAAGTCCGTTATTCGGCCAAGTGCGGACATGGCATCAACGTCACCATTGAAACTGCATCGACATGAGTTTGGAACCGAACGCTTTGCACGCCGTTTTTACCGCATGGATGGGGCCTTTGAAGGGAAACATCGCTATGATCAGGACAATTCACGGTGTCCCGGTAAAGACGCGCGTCCCGCTAACGGCCTGGGCTTTCGCAGGGATCCTAGCGCTTCTCTCGTTATCATCGTCATTGCTTCACTTTGCTTCAGGTCAAGCGGACTTTTTAGCATTGTCATCGAACCATGCGGCAACCGCAGCGCATCACGCTAGTTTGGGCTGGTAGCCGTCAGCCTAGATCCTGCATCCAAGCCTGGCTACTAGCCTACGTGCGGCATTTTTTGTCTCCCGTGCTGGGTCAGGAGTGACAACTGGTCAGTGGTGGAGTGGCAGCAGATTCGAACAGAGGATTCGCAATTGCATACCTTTCGCTCACGCCGCCGTCTTCGCGGGGTTTAACCTTCCTGCCTCGCCTTGGCCATCGTAACCGCGAAAAGGCTCGTCTTTTGGAGGCCGAATGATTCGCGCAAGCATCCTCATGGTGAAGTGCCCTGACACGGGCTACGAACTCTCGACGGGCATTGAAATGGATGCCGCGACATTCGCCCAGCTTCCCGATATTCAGTCACACGTGAAGTGTCCGGCTTGCGGTCGCGATCACATTCTGTCCACGCACGATGCTTGGCTTGGCAACCCCGCGCCTTCCGCGCCGGAGTTCACGTGGTTGTTTATCAACAACCGCAGTCTGCCCAACGACTAAGGAGAGGTGCGTTCGACTGGCGCCCCTGAACTCGCGTCGAGGCCAAAAGCTGACCCAACTTCAGCCGGAGGAAGGCGTGTTCGTGTTTTCCTCAGAAAGTGCGGTAGTTCGAGCCATATCGAGAAGACCTGGGGCCGTTTTCTCACCGAGCGCAAGAGCGGCGCTAGACGGCAAAATGGTGTAGTGTCGAAATAATCTCTTGATCAGAATAGGGCTTCGAGAAAAATCGTCCCCGCTCAGGCATGTCGTCGTCACTCAGATGGAAATGCCCCGAAGCAACGATGAGTTCGATTGGCGGCCAGCGTTTGCGGATAGCGTGAGCGAGTTTGAGACCATCTATTGAGCCTGGCATGTTGATGTCGGTGAACACGATCCGTATGTCTTTGCGTCGTTCCAAAATTGCAATTGCTTCGTCGGCGTTCGAGGCTTCAACCGCCGTGTAGCCGGCATCTTCGACAAGGTTCACCGCGTGCAATCGGCCAAAAAATTCGTCTTCAACAACCAGGACATGGATGGCAAGATTTGACGACATTTCGTTGGTTGATTTGAGCCACTCAGGGTAAACCCTCGTGCCAGTTCCTTGTTCCAGCGTCGTTTGGCGACGGCGAGTGTCTCTCCAACGAATGTTTGGGCTTGTGCGGCATGTCTCCCTCTGAGCGAGTCCATCGTTGGGCCACGCAGCTTCACCACCTGCAAAAAAAACCTTTGGTTGTCTGGAGCGCCATCCTGGGCGGCGTGCTTCTCGCCACGCTTGCCCGATGGGCCATCGGTGGGCTCGTCGATGATCGTACCCCGTTTACCACCTACTACCCAGCTGTCGTGGTGGCGACCTTGCTCGGAGGTTTTTGGTTAGGAACGCTTACGAGCATCCTCTCAGCAGTCGTGGCCTGGTGGATCTTTATGCCGCCAACCTTTGGCCTCGCACTCGATCAATCACAGATCACCTCTCTTATCGCCTTCATTCTTGTCTGCCTTCTGCTGGTAGGGGTCGTCGCCATGCTGAGGGTCGCCGTGGATCTTCTGCTCGTTGAAATCGATCAGCGACGAAAAGCGCATCTCGCCATTGGGCAACTTGGTTCGTTGGTGGAGACTTCGGACGACGCCATCATCACCAAGGATCTAGATGGCATTATCACCAGTTGGAATAAGGGTGCGGAACGAATATTTGGCTACACAGCCGACGAGGTGCTCGGCAAACCGGTAAGCCTGCTAATACCGGCAGACCGAACTGATGAGGAGCCTTCAATTTTGCAGCGGCTCAGAAGGGGAGAACGCATCGAACACTACGAAACTGTGAGGCGGCGCAAAAGCGGCGAGCTCATCGACATCTCCCTCAGCGTATCTCCGCTTGCAGACGATAAGGGTAAGATCGTCGGTGCCTCAAAAATCGCGCGGGACATTACCGCAAGGCGGCACGCGCAAGAGATGCAAACGCTCCTTCTTGGTGAGATGCGTCACCGTATAAACAACCTTTTCGCGGTGACGAATTCGCTGGTGACGATCAGCGCTCGCTCATCGAAAACGCCAAAGGAAATGGAAATGGCAGTTAAAGAGAGACTGGCGGCCTTGTCGCGCGCTCAACAGCTCACGCGACCTGGTCTTATTCAGAAAGAGCTTGAAATTAGAGAGCAGGCAACGCTGAAGGGCCTCATTAAGGCGATCTTCGCGCCTTATGGAACCGCCGACTCAAAGGCTCCTGAGCGCATCATCGTTACAGGATGCGACGAAGAAATCGATGATAGAGCCGTCACGAGCGCGGCCCTTCTCCTGCATGAACTGGCGACCAATGCCACCAAATATGGAGCCCTTTCGGCGTCGACGGGCGTTGTTCACATCGACTGTTCTTCGAAGGAACACTGGCTTGCAATCAATTGGGAGGAGCGCGGGGGACCGCCTGTCAAAGGTCCTCCAGACAGGGAAGGATTCGGTGGACGCCTCGCGCGCCAGATAGTCGTAAATCAGTTCGGCGGTCGGTTTTTCATTGAATGGAAACCCAGCGGCTTGTCCATAAGGATTGAGATCCCTCGTGAGCATCTTAGCCCTTTGAAGACCGAGTCATCGATGGTTGAGACCGTTGAATCCGCCCCACGATGACTTACCGCCGGTGAGCGATCTGCAAGGCGCGCCTCCTCCTCTTCGAGAAGCCTACCCACGATCGGGGTTGCGATCACGCAGCGGCGCACTCGATCGGCGCAGCCTGAAGAAGGCGTAGAAATAGCTGAGCCAGAGGACGACGGAGAGGCCGTAGAAGATGAGGGTTCGCACCGACCACAACGGCCAGGAGCCGGCGGGGCCGATGGCGATCGCGTTGGGGTACCAACTGAAGAGCGTGGAGCGCCACCGATTCCACATGACGGTCATTTCCGTGTTGCGAGACTGCGCAGTCTTGGCGTCGTTGAAGACGCGCTCGCTGTTGCGCTTCAACCACCACCAGGAATCGTCGTTGGTCAGCTCGAGCCCCCTGTCGGACGGCTTGCGCATGTAGATGTATTCGATGTCGGTCGTATTGCCGCGGGCGTCGGGATTGCTGCGGCGCACTTCCGTTCCTGTGATGACGCCGGTTGTCCATGTTGGACGTGTGTATTCCCATCCAAACCAGAGGGGGATACCCACCGCGAGTGCAGCGATGGCCAGAACGGGAGCCCCCCTGCGCGATAAGATAAAGGCGAGCACGAGAATCGCGAGCAGGACGATGTAACCGAAAGACAGCCAGGCCTGGAGCATGGCTCAAACCTCACCGCAGATGAGACTCGAAACGGTCGAGCCGCCGCACCTTTTGCTCATCTCCATCCCCACCGCCAAATTCACAGCCGTGCGACCTTGGCATTATCCCGAGCCACGGGTGCATCAGGCTTTTCCGAGAATGCCCGGAGCCAGCGGCCGCTTGATCAACCGCAGCGCCGCCCTCTTCAATGGGTGGGGTCGAAGTTTCTTGCGGGAGCGCCCCAGTTGTCTCCTCGGTGGCCTCCTGCGCCGCGACCGGTCCAATCAACGCGAGCAGCGTTGCGAATACCGCTGCGCATGTTGCCGTTCCTAAATTCGCCGGTCGCATGACTATTGCAACTCCGAGTATTTGAGACCTGATCGAGATAAGACTATACCTCTCTTCCGGAGCCGCTCCGCCCTCTCTGCCGAAAATAGTCGCAATGTGGCAAATGAGACACCTTGGTTGTCGCGGCCCGCGGCCCAAAAGTTGGAACGGCCTCAAAGGGCCCGAAACTATGGCGAGGCCATAACTTTCGTCTAGATCGGTGACGGTAACGCCAGCCTCTGACCCAACGCCGACATCGGGCGGCTCCCTAACGCCTATTCGCACCTCTTGCCAGTAGCATTGGCCTGATGGCAGTGTGCGCTTCCTGGAATACGTGAAGAAAGTCCCGCCAGGCAAAAGCTCTGGCCGCCGTGGGACTAGTCTAGAGAGGAAGCACATGACGCGAATGAGCCAAGTCCTGTGCGGCGCCGCCATCGTGTTAGTGGCCGCGACCGCCATATCCCCCGTCCACGCGCGTGCATTGTTTGCTTATCCCATGCAAGGGCAAAGCCCTGAGCAGGAGAACGCGGATCGCGCGGCCTGTCACGATTGGGCCGTCATTCAGACTGGATACGATCCCACACTTGTGTATGCAGCCCAGCGAGGCGAGATAATCATTACGCAGAGCGGTAATACTCTCCCCACCTACGACCGGCGTTACCCTGCTCCAGGCGGGATTGCTGTAGTCAGGGGAAACGCCGACGTCCGCCGCCTAAATGAACTCTATTTTGCCTACCTCAGAGCCGGCGAGGTCTGTTTAGAGGCCCGAGGTTACCAAGTTACAAGATAGGAGCCAGCAATGCGAATTTGGATATCGAAGGCTTGCTTGGGGCTGACCTTTATATGCATGGCTCCGGCTGTATGCTTCGCTGAGCAGGCTTACCTTTGTGCAATCAACGAAGTGTATGAATGCGTGGCTGTCACTGGTTGCAGCCGCATCTCTCTTGAAGACGCCAATCTGGCGGGAGTCATGCTGATCGATGTGGAAAAGAAGCAGCTTAGCTCAGCTCCACTGGGTCAAGACCCGACTACGGACGCGATCGATAGTGTGACCATGGCTGACGACGCCATCCTCCTGCATGGTCTAGGCAAAAAGGACACCAACAGGACTTGGAGTGCCGTAATATCTCTGAAGACGGGCAATTTATCAGCTGGGGTGTCCACCCCCGATTCCTCGCTTGCTCTCTCGGGTAGATGCACAGCCAAACTTTGATGGCTCGGTCGAAGGGCTCAAATTCGGTAGCGGCGGCGGTTAAATCGCAAAGAAAGAGGGGGCGTGCTCAGCGGCACGCTCCCCTCGATTCTGGATGGCCACGGAGGACGCGAATGTCCGCTAGCGGACATTGAGGTGGCGCGTCAGGGACGTCCGATACCTCACACGTAGGAGTATTCAGATGGAGACCAAACCCATTTCCGAAGCCGATGCTGCGAAGATGAAACGCGACCAGGCCGCTGCTCCGGGGGCAGTCAAGGTCTGGAGATTTACCGATCTTCCCCGGACCCCCGAGCAGGCCCGCCGATTACGCCAACTTGGAACCGCGGCAGGGTGCTGGCGAGGCGGTATTCGTCATGCTGCCGAACAGCCGTGTCGGTGTCTTCTACTCGAGCTGACGCCGAGGCCTGACGCTTGAGGTGGACGGTCTAGTTCTGCGCAAAGGCTTCCGTCCACGCACGGCGACAATCCTGCCTGGTTTTAAGAATGCGGCTTGACGGCCTCCCTCTACTGGATAACGCTGATGCAACTCGGGGGGCGTATCTCCATGACCAAATTCATGTTGTTGTTGATTGGGCTCTTGTTGGCTGTTCCGCTTGGAGTTGCCGGGGCCCAAACCGTTAACCGGGGCAACCAGTTTCAATCGATCCGCCCGGCGGCGTCGCCTTGTAGTACCGGGAGCCAGAGCGTACGGGTCTGCAATAACGATTTCCAGTCTTGCAACTCGGCGTGCACCGCGGCGACCGTATCTGATCCTGGTGCCGATGTAGCAGGATGCACGCAAGGATGCTGTACCAAGTTTAGCGCTTGTCTCAGCCTCAGAGGGTGCTCCAACCTCACTTCACTCAATTGCGTTAGCGAGACCAGCCCTTCTGTTCGCGCCCTAAGAGGCCAATGATCGGACTCCACGCTGCCATTCCGCAATCAGCCAGCCAGGATTTCTCACTTGGTTCGCAATTGACTCCATGCTTGCGGAACTGCTCGCGTGGCCATTCCCCGCCACAGCGATCACCATAGACCCTGCTGCAGCGATAAGAAGACTCACTCATCCAGAACGCGCATTCATCGGCGAGGAGGCAACACAGGTCACGCCGCGGACGCGCCTGAAGTTGCCCCCGCGAACCGCAAGCGTAATGCCAGTCGTCAGCGTCAACTCCTCAGCCGTGCGCGAGAGGATGAGCTGCTTCATAATGGGCGTGCTCTGCAACGTACCCTCGGCATAGTCGAGCAAGACCTTGGCTTGCTTCTTGTCGGGAGCAATCAGGAGAACGACTCCCGTCTCGCCCCTTGCCAACCTCGGGTGGTGGCAGAGACCGGCAAGGTAGACAGCCACCACGGCCATGGCGCTGCTCTTGCCGCCACGTCTGCCGATGCAACACCAGAACTCGTCAACGCGCTGCGTTGGGGCCTTGGTGCGGCCAGTGAACTTGGCGAAGGTCTTAGTTTCGTCCTTGGTCAGCGGTTCGCCCATGGCTGCGATCAAGAGTGATCGCCATGCATGCCATGTGGGACCTGCGAGTGCTGACCCAGAAGAGACTCATCCTCTAGCGCCTGGCGTAGCGTGACTTTCGGAGTCATGCGGCCTCCGCTGGTATGGTGACACCTTCCGACCCCTCTTCGGGGCTGTGGGCTCGAGGGGATTCCTGTCTTTCCGTCACACATGGTCAGAGTGCTGGTTATGCCGCGGGCGAGTAACGCTCTGGCAGCATCACACTCCGGGTCGCGGGAGTGCTCGACCAAGAGCTTGCCGTCGAATAGCACTGAGTAACGGTAGGCATCCCGGCCACCAACCCAATGGGGATGCAATCTAGCTTTCATGTAATCCTCGATATGAAAAAGACCCCGAGAGGGGCCAAGTGATTCGACATAAGCTGGAGCGTACCGAGAAGGGAAAGAAAGGGGCCAAGCGTCTTGAGTCCTAAAGAGAGTTACATGCTGGACCCGCTCGCCTATGATGCGGCTCCCTCATGTAGGCCGGTCCCCGGTCCCTGCACCCCTGGAAACCATCCATGCTATCCCGATGGCGAGTAATTGGCCTGCTGCTGATCTTGGTCCCCGTGCTCTTGATTTGGGTCAACTTGACCTATCGCACGACCGAGACCCGCGTGCGCGATATCGATTCTCGACTGCCCTCCGAACAGGCGCTGAACGCCATGTCGCTCGAAGACAGCGTGGAAGCCCTCAAGCTCGCCATGGTTCAATGCGACCGCGTGGCAAGCCTCCGGGCGAACCCTTTGGCCCGCCTGCTCAGGGGCGATGAGATCAAGTCGCTCGCCGAGCATTGCGAGCTGATCAAGTCCCGCCAAGACGCGCTGCAGGGGCCTTGAGGCCCAGTGCGCTTGGCGTAGCAGCGGTGCGAGGTCCTTTCTTTGGGCAGCCCTGAGTTTTCCATGATCGAAGGCTAGACTCACGAACAGCCAGCTCCTCGGGGGCTCTTCAGCGTCGCTCCCTTGAGTTGATGCTGGCTAGGCCCGGTACTCTTGCCTCTCCTGTGAAGGAATCGGATCGAGGGTGCCGGGCCACTGTTGGGCGCTTGCCTTACGGCATCCGGCCGCTCGTGCTACGCACCAAGCCCCAAGAGGTCGTCCCTAGCGCTGTCTGTCGAGTGCGAAATCCAACAATTTTATGACTTGGATGGTTGTTTTGCAGTCACATAGTCGCTCCTCCAATATCGAAGAATCTTTTTGCAACGGAACTTTGCGTGTCATCGAACATTAGCCCCGCAATCCCGAAGGCCGGCCAGAGCAGACCCCCAAAAAGTTTCGCGACTAACCACTAATCTGAGAGGGAGGGATTAAGATCGGAAAGGGAGTCACCTGGCGCCGTTTCATGTTTGCTGTTGCCTTGGGCCTCACCACCCTTTCATCGGCACTTGCCGATGTGCGCATCCTGGCGAGCCCAGGCGGCTCGGTCGGCAACTACCTGAGCTTCTTCTCTCAAGTCCGGCGGTCGGGCGAACGGGTCATCATCGACGGGCCATGCATGTCGGCCTGCACGCTGGTGCTCAGCACTATTCCGCGCAACCGAATCTGCGTTACCTCGAGGGCGGTCCTCGGGTTCCATGCGCCCCAGATCGTTGATGAAAAAGGACGGACGTTCCGATCACGCGAGGCAACGCGCGCCGTCACCGCCGTCTATCCACCGGCGATTCGTGCGTGGATCAAGCGCAACGGCGGGCTGAGGCAAAAGACTATTATACTACGGGGCCGGGAGCTTACCGCCCTGTACCGGCGCTGCTGACCGAGACTTAGCGCCACGCTGCGCGGGCATCGCACCTTCTGCTGTAGTCTCCGGCAAATGAGACGCTTCCCAGCACCATGGACCGTTGAGAAGATACCGGGCGGCTTCAAGGTAAGTGACGCCAATGGCCAATCGCTCGCCTATGTCTATTCACGCGAGAATGAGAATGACGCCCATGTGGCCAAAGTGCTGACCGAGGATGAGGGGCGCCGGATAGCGAGCAACTAATCCTCGCGGGGTCAGCCAAAATCAATCAACACCGGTGTGCCGCTGCCATGCAGCATGAAATTGCTCGGCCAAGCTCACCTGGTCGTTGGCAATCTGGGCATAGGCCTCGTTGATAGCGGCGATCTTCTCGGTGGCGATCACGATGAACTCCTTCGGCACGCCGCGGGCCATCAGCTTGTCGGGATGGTTTTCCACCACCAGCTTGCGGTAGTGGCTCTTCAGCTCGTCATTGCCCATGCTCGGCTTTACCCCCAGCACGTCGTAAGGGTTACGCTTCGTCGGAGCCGCGTGGCGCGCCTTGATGTACCTGAAGTCGGTCTCGGTGATGCCAAAACGCTTGGCAATCTGAGCCAGAAACCGTTCTTCGTTTGGATGCAGCACCCGGTCGGCCTTGGCGATGTGGAACAGGCCTTCCAGCACGTACTCGAGCAGCTTGCGGTTGCCCTTGAACATGACGGCAAGCTGTTCGGCATAAGCCTCGTATCCGGTCGCGTCCTGCTTGGCGAGGTTGAACACGCGGGCGACGTTCTTCACCTCGCCTTCCGGCACCTTGAACACCTTCTTGAAGGCATTCACCTCGTCACCGGTAACGACGCCATCGGCCTTGGCCATCTTGGCACCTAGCGCGATCACACCAACGGCGAACGCTATCTCCCCCGGTTCCTTAGCGTCCGCGCTGGCCAACTTCCCCCAAATCGACATTGCCGAAATTCCCTAGACTGAAGCTGCCCGGAGCATAAGGAGTTTTGATGGCCCGCACATGGAGAATCGGCTTCCGCGCATGGGGCGCAGCTTGCATGCACACCACGCAGCTATACGGACGCCCGCAACGCCCATGCAACCTCAGTTTGGGATTGCCCAGCCCAAGCCGTTGGCTCTGCTCGCGGTGTACGGGCGTTGCAATCTTCCCCTGGTCTTCCTAGGCCAACCAGTGAGCCGCGTGGCCGCTATTATGGGTTTTTGCATCAAGACCCTTTGATTTGTGCCCCCTAGAGGCCGTCGCAAATTCCGGCCATCAAGAGATGGATCACAGTGAAATACCAGACGACCGGTACTGACTTTTAGAACGCGTCAAAAAGGGGAGAGGCTATGATGGCCGGTGTGGGCTATGCGGGTCAGCAGCCTGGGCACCCCTGGCGGGAGGACAGAACCATGACAATAGTAAGGGTAGCAGTGGTCTTAGTCTTGATCGGGCTTCTCCCCACCAGAGTAGCAACAGCAGGACAGGTTGCCGACTACTGCAAATTGATGGACTCGGTCGTCGCTGATGGGTTCGACGGGGTAACGGATGCTACGGTGGAGTACACCCTCTGCAGCACAATCAAGTCCCACTGCACCCAAGCCGCGGAAGGCCTCATGCGCGAGTTCAAACGGCGGTTCCCCGCCAGAGACCCGAAGTCAATTGTCTTGGCGGATTGCTCCGATCTCCGCCACGCCGACGAATGAGCGCAAACACCAAACCCCTGGAAAAGACTCTTATGAAGCGGAGAAGTTTAATTCTCAGCCTGTTTGCTGTCGGATGCTTTGCCGCATCTGCAATGCTGATCCCCGGCCTTGGCACGGCTCAGGGGGATAAGGTCGAAGCCGCGATGGCGAGCCTTATAAACCACACTCATAAACTCGGAGCGCCGAAGGTCGAAGGCAAAGATCTGTATTTCGGCACGACGAAAGTGGATAGCTCAGTCGTTGATGCGGTCGCAAAGGAACACGGTGGAGACGTAACGCTCTTCGTGAAGACTGGCGATGAGTATGTACGCGTGGCCACGACCCTAAAGCGGGAGGATGGTGCCAGTGCTGTCGGTACTGCCCTGGAGGCCGCGAGTCCTGCTTTCGCGAAGCTCAATAAAGGCGAAGGTTACTACGGAAGAAACGAAACTGTCTTTGGTAAGCTTTATGTCGCCCTATACGAACCCATCAAGGATGCCTCCGGCGCGGTTATCGGTGCTTACTTCGCTGGTCAGCAACAGAGACTTCGAGAGGGCGCTCGCTTCGGCGGCGGTGGTAAATGCCACGCCACTTCCCGCCACCAAGGACCGCCGAACGCTTCCCCGGCGGCTATGTCATGAAGGACGCGACCGGCCAAGCCCTATGTCTATGCTCGCGAGACGGAGGCTGATGCCGACACGGCCAAGGTGCTGACGATGGATGAAGCTCGTCGCGTGGCGAGCAACATCGCCAAGCTACCGGCGTTGCTGAGTCAGAAAGTTGATTGATGGGTGCCCGCTCCCAGCGAGCGCCCAGTCTCCTTTAGCCGCTCAGTAGCAAACCCATTCGTATCCGTATGGTGTCCAGAGCCAGCATTCGCCGACTCCATAACCCCACCAGCGACCGTGCCAGTACCTACCGTGCCCGTGCCTCTGATGGTCGTTGTGGGCGTGCCCATGGCCATGGCCGTGCCTATGCCCGTGACCACCTTTATGAGCGTGGCCGTGGCCTCCATGGCCATGACCGTGCCCGTGACCACCTTTATGAGCATGCCCGTGCCCATGGCCATGACCGTGCCCATGCCCGTGGCCGTGCCCGTGACCACCGTGGCCGTGACCATGCCCGTACTGCCGACATTGCTAAAGCCCAACAACAATAGCGGGCGCGCTCCCTGCCCGTCAGCGCGTCTTCTTCTTTGACGCGCGAACGCCGATGCTTTCTCTGAGAGATGCCTTCAGCCCGACAGGCTGCTTGTGCTTCTCGAACGCCTCGTCGTTAAGCTGCTGAAAGTCGCTGTCGGTGTCGCGCATTCGCCTGGATGGCCTCCCAGGTCTCGTCATCGAACTGAGCGCGCTTGCCGACCATTGTCCACCGACACCCGCTACATTTCGATGATCAGGCTGATGCGGCCCCGTTTGGACTCGTAGGCGTCGGCAACAGCAGCCGAGCGGCCACTGCGATACTGGCGCTTCTCTTCCGTTGTGAGCCTAGTCGGCTCGAGGACATTGGCCGTAAGGACGTGCTCGAGCTAATCGACAGCGTGGCGACCGTGGCGCTCCGGTCATGGCGCGCCGCCTGCATGCTCACTTGCAGCGGTTGTTGGAGTGGTCGGCTGGACGAGGCATCATCCCAGCCAACCCCATGCGAAGCTTGCCCAAACATGGCAGCGAAGCACCGCGCGACAGGATCCTAGCCGATGCTGAGCTTATCCAAGTCTGGCAGGCGGCTGGCGCGATCGGTTGGCCGTTTGGCCCTGTCTACCAGCTACTGATACTGACCGGCGCAAGGCTGTGGGAGATCGGGGAGCTAAAGTGGAGTGAGATCGACGGGAATCAGATCAAGCTCGATGGCGAGCGTACCAAGGCCGGGCTGTCACACACCATCCCCCTGAGTAGCCGCGCGGCCATCCCAAAAAATACGGCAGCCACGCGTGGCCCTGGAGATGATCGTGCCCTTCTTGGCAACGGTGACAACCGTCGCCGATCGTGATCGGTTGGCGAAGATGCCACCTACGACAAACACAGCTCTCCGCGTCGGAATGCGGTGCTTAAGCGCCTCCCTAGCCCCGGTTGCTTCCTCCTCCGTAACCCTGTTTTGCGCGAGATCGTTTCGAGGACTTTCTTGGCGAATTCGAGTTTCGCCACCCGAAGTGGCGTAGCAGCAAGACTTGTCGAGACGGACAACGATCTCGCTATTGCTCCGGCGGCTCTGTTGGCTTGAGGAACCGCGAATAAATCCAGCCATTCGAGGACGTAGCTGGGTCATTGACCTGCACCCAGTTCTTATCCCGCCCGGTAACGCGCATTTTTAGGCCCTTCTCGACGACCTTCACCGTCGCCGACGTTTGCTGCGCCCGTGCGTGCATGTCGACCGCGCTGACGATCTCCACCCACTCGGCCGGGGCCTCCACTGCCTCACCCAACGCGTAAGCGCCATCATGTGGGCGACTGGGCTTTGGAGGTTTGATGGTCACGGCTTTGACGGTCCGCACCTTCACCGAAGGTTCAGTGCGAGTTGGCTTACGCTGCGGCACGGGTGGGATCGGTTCAATGGCTTCGGACATCGCAATCTGGTCAAAGGGATTGCCCCACAACGTCTTCAAGCTCTTGTCCTCGGCAAGTTCCGTGGCAATGCTAACTCGCGTTTCCGACTGCGCAAGCACAGCTCCGTCACCTGCAAGCAATTCGAAGCGCAAATTGGACACGCCGTTTGGCTCGGAGGGTGCTCGCAACCGCAAGTCGCCAATTTCATCAGGACGCAAGCTCCATCCGGTCGTGCCATAGGGGCGACCTTCAGAAAATGAGGCCCCATCAGGCAAACCACTCACGGCAATGATCGAGCGAGACGGGAGCGCATCTGTAGCATCGATGGCGAGATGAAAATTAATCTCATTCCCCGCCTTAACTTGGATCTTATCAGGTGAAGAAAGCACGATCTCCATGGTGCTCGGGCCTCGCACTGAGTGTGCTAATCCCGTCGCGCTAGGCATTTCCATTGGGTTATTGGCCGTGGTCTTACTATCCCACCGGGCCTGTATGGTGGTTTGCCACAGCTGAACCAACAGAATTGCGATTGGAACAAGGGCAACGCCAACCAGGACGGAGATCAAGCCCTTTAGCGCTGCGCCGAGCTTTCCAGTGAAAGGCTTAGGGTCTGTCAGTAGAGACTCAGGCTTGTTGTTCCGCTCGCTCTGCGGGCCGGGTCCGAAGCGTACCGCTAGCGCGGCGATGTTGGGGTTCGAACGAGTTGATCGGTTCACTGGAAACTCTTGCGAGCCTCACCGATCAATATCAGAGGGCTCGGACTTGTTATTGAATTTAAGGCTTGGCGAGTACGCACGCTCGCTTAACGAATCCAGTGAAGCGCCAATTTGATCACTGTCAAGTGTGGGTATCAAATACCCACAACAAATCCAACCGCTCCCTCTTCAGCGGGGGACTTGATTTCCTTTGATAAAAAATCAGACCCGGTGGTCGACACTCCCGGAAGCGTTTGCGATTCCCACTCGAAACCCGCGGACCCCTTAAATCGGATGTGATGCCCGCACCAACCTTTGAGGGGTCGGCGGTAAGCTATGCCAGGTTTTGGGATCCGCGTGCGACATGTCGATGATGTCCGGCATGTCAGTGACAGCCGCATGCAACGTTTCGCCCGTTTTAGTGGAGAGGGTCGAATCAACGGCGGCGCTATGCGATGCGAGGGTGCAAAGCATAATACCCGTCAGCGACGGTAGCATTCCCTTCATGGCAGCCTCTAATCGGCATGCCACCCGTCAGTCCATTAACTCAAATCTTCGGGCGCACGTTCCCCTCGGGACTTAGATGGCTGTGGAAAACAAAGCTGGGTGACCGGACCCGAGGTCTAGCTAGATCGTTGGACAGAAGTCGTGCGTGAACGACGCCACGGCAAGAGCGCCACGCGAACATCCGCGATCCTTCAGCTGATATCTTCAGGCAGGGCTTGTCCTATAGGATCCAGCCCATTTCTCGAGCCTTGTTGTTGGCCGCTTTCCAGGCGAGAGCCAGGAACTCTCCTTGTGTCATTGGAGCGTTCCGGTCCTCGTTGACGGGAAGCGTTTTTGCCAGCAACTGTGGGGAATTGCGCGGCTTATGATACGTCACCGCGTAGTTGGAGCCTGCTAGACTCACTCTGATGTTGCCCCCGAGGACGTCAATGACCAGGGCGCCGAAAGGTGTCATTTTCGGCCTGCAGCCAATAGCCAGAATACTCAGGTTAGACCCCTCGGATGGCTGGAGTCAGGTTACTTTGCGCAGTTCATCCAAGGTGCGCGTCACATGCTCCTTGATCGGCCCGGTCATCTCGTCTGCCACCTTGGCGTATAACGCGCGGACTTCCTCGGCTTGCTCCGCGAGTACGGTGAATTGCTTGTGCCAGTAAGTTGCCCGCAACTCCACTATCTCGGCGAGGGTCTTGGCCGTCGCCAAACTCTTTGCGAGGTCGAAGCCCGAATTTATGTTCCGCTGAGCAATCTCGATGATCTTGCGGTTTAGTGCCGCGGCGCCCTGGCTCAACGCGTCATAGGATCTATCAACAGTCTGCAGTGCCGCTTCCAGAGCATCCCTAGACCGCTCATAGGCTTCGCGGGTCTGAGCCACCGTCTTTTCTGCAAGCTCGCGTGCAGCTTCTGGAACTGTGGTGTCGAGCGTCACGGCCTCGAATTGGCCCTTGGTCTTGTGGTATGTCTCGCGCCGCTCATCGACGGTAATTTCAGAATTTAAGGTGATGTTCATCATGCACCTCTTGGGCTTAAGAGGCTTCGCAGGCTGGAAGCTGCGTGAGACCTTAAGGGCGTTCAGCGGGACGGGGCGCGCACAGAGTTGGCACGTTAGCCTTTCCGTTGGTCTAAGTGCGCGCCTCGGTTCGGCTGATTCCAAGCCCAGTTTCGAATTATCCCCGATATACACAGTCCTACGAGCGCAGACCCGGTGATCACAGTCGAGAGCTAATGACGACGTCTGCGAGACCACGCCCAGTGACCATAACTATCGATGACGCGCGGCGCGTCTCTGGTCTGCTCCAAGCGCCGAAAAATGCGCACGTCTGCGCGGCAGTTCCGTGAAGTTACGATGGATGGACGATCTTAAGCAGAGCATGCAGAAGCAGGGCCAAGCCAAGGTGCGCGATGGTTCGTAAGTGAATGGGGGCAAGGCTGCACGGGGGAGGCGCCTCGCTCGGCAACACGCAGCCGAGCGAGTCCCTGCGCAACCACGCCCACACAAATCAACCCCCCGGGGGGATGGCGATGACGAGCCACCCGCCACCAGAGACCAGTTCACCAACCTGAAGGACGAGAAATGGAGGCTGCGATGAATGACGACAAGGGGGTTTGTTTCGACTCGGGACGAACCCGGCATGATGCGCTTGACCACCATTGCCGCGATGCCTGCGAGTACGGCCTTGGCCTCAGGCCCTTTACGAAGGAGCGCGTGGACGGTCGCTCAGTTCTTAGCGGGGAGCGGTCCAATGATGATCTGGCAGCCGCCACCTGGTCCCCAGCAGCCGAGTGAACCGTCTGGCATCATGTGGGGCGTGTCCGCTTTGGGTTAAAAGCTGACGTGAGTTCAGTGGATCTAAATGTCCGCTTGGTGCTAGAAGCGGATATCTGTGATTTTCTCCCGAGGAAGTGACGGCAGAGGCGTGGGCTAGCGTCTTCAGAAGGAGCGTGTCTCCGCCAGCGGGATTTGCCGTTTTGCCAGAGGAGGGTCAAGCAATGTCAACGGCACGCGCCGCGGCGCCTCTCATGCATGAGGCTTTTCGGCAAAGACAGAAAGCGGCGCAACTCGATGGTCTGAGCTACAAATCGGTTCGTGTCGCGTGGACCGATCTTGGTAACGGCAAGCCGGTCATCCTGTTGCATGGGATTCCGACATGGTCGTTTCTTTACAACGAGGTGATAGCGCTGCTAGCGCAGCACAATCGCGTTATCGCGCCCGATTTTCTTGGTCACGGCTATTCTGACAGGGGGGACTTTTTCGACCGCTCACTGTTGGCGCAGACCGACATGATCATCCTACTGATGGATCATCTCGGCATCGAGCGTGCGAGCTTTGTCGGCCATGACACGGGCGGCGGCGTCGCTCTGATCATGGCCATTCATCATCCCGAGCGTGTTGCGCGCCTCGTGCTCACAAACGTCGTTGCTTACGATTCTTGGCCGATAGACGACATGATTGCGCTCGGAAATCCGAACTGGCGCCACAAATCGCCCAAGGAGGTCGCGGACTTTTTAGCCTCCGGTCTACCCGACGGACTTTTTCACAAGGAACGGCTGACGCCCGAGTTTAGGACCGGCATTGTAGCGCCCTATAGCGACGAGGAAGGCAAAATATCTATCATTCGCAATGCGAGCGCCCTCAATACCAATCACACCACTATGCTTGTGGAGAGGCACGGGGAAATTCGGTTGCCGACCCTTTGTCTGTGGGGCGTGCATGATCCATGGCAGACGATCCATGACGGTGAGAGGCTCTCGCGAGAGATTCCTAACGCTCGTCTGGTTCGGGTAGAGGATGCATCGCATTGGATTCCGCACGATACACCTGCGAGATTCGCAGAGGAGGTACGCAACTTTCTCGCCAACGGCTGAAGGAAAAATAAAGCGATGAGTTGGCCTGACGGAGAAAGACGCCAACCTTTGTTTATAAATTAAGTGGATGAAATGCGATTTGGAGGCGAACCGTCTCGTAATCCTTGGTCAAGACCTCGCGGCCCAGAAGTGCTGCCATTAGGGCAGTCACGCGCTGTTGCCCGTCGATTAGGATGCGTTTGCCGGCAGAAGGCGTGCCGTCCTTGAGGCGAATTGTCGGATTGCGCCAAGCGATAAGGTAGCCAATAGGGAATCCCGATAAAGCGAGTTCTAAAAGGTTGCGGACCTTCACTGGCTCCCAGACAAAGGGGCACTGGATTTCGGGAATGGCGATCTCCCCTGACTTGACCCATGCCAACAACGTATCGATTGGTTGTGGGGTCACCGAGTAACGTTGCGTCGCCATATGGCTGGGCTCCCTGACTAAGACCGCGGCGCTTCGACTATCGCCGCATATCTGGCTTTTGCGCAACGCAGATCCCCCGCGGAGCATACGCTGATACTCGGCACAAAAACGCCCTCCCCGACAAAGGGGAGGGCGTTGCCAAGACGTAAGTCGCAAGCCGGCAAGGGCCGGCCCGACGGCTAATCCTTTTTGTCGGCGCCAGCCACGATCAGCTCTGCGGAGGCGGTAGCGGCAAGACTTAAGGCGTCCGCTCCGCACAAGAGTCCCATCGCGTGAGGCTGCGCGCCATCGATCTGCATGATCTGGCCGGGCTTCAAGATGATGCGCACTCGGGTCGAAGCGTAAGGTGCATCAGGCCCGGTATCCTTCCAAGTGACCGCGTTCACGGCGCACCCGCCGCGTTCGGGGACGAAGAACGCAACGATGCGCTGATCGCCGAGGTTGACGAGAATCGGCTCATGCGGGCCGACAGGTCCGAAATTGCTCAGCCACTCGCTGGCGAAACCGGGAGCAGCTCCCGCTGCTAGCGCGACATACGCGCCCGCCGCAACGAAGGTTGAGAGAATCGTGCGAGAGAAGTGGACCATTGAGTGGGCGTCCTTTCTTTGTCGAGCACAGAATCACTCCGTGCTGCACTGCACTCGTTTATAGTGCGGTGCAATGACAGAACTATGTTGCAAATGCGAAGACAATCCGCCGCAGTGGTGATGCGAGTAAGCGATCAGTCAGATCGTGCACGAATTGTGCGCAACGCATTCGGTCTCGCTTATTCTTTGTGCAAGTCGCGACGCCGAGGTTTTTTCTTCAACAAGGCGCTTGGTGACGTGCAAAATGTGTTCGCCTTACTAGAGAGGGAGGGGCCGCTCAACCCGAAGGGAGCGGCCCAAGCAAAGACGGCTCAACCAATGAAGGGAGCCGCCGATGCTGTGCTCAGCCACATGGCTGAGCCAAGACCGCGGGCAACTGTGCCGGCAGTCTGAAGCCAACCCGTCTCTCTCTGCAATTTGGGCAATTGCAGGGTGATTTGGGCAAGTTGCAGGGACAATGTCTTTACATCCCAGCAGAAGACCCCTTCCATCTCTGTAGCTTGGATGGGTTTCTCCCTAATTCGACGAGCAGGGAGACCACAATTCTTAGCAGGGAAGCTCGAATTAGAATCACCGTGTTGAGGCCGAATAGTTGTCAGCTCAGGGTTCCCGATCTCGATCTCAAGCTTTCCGAGTATGAGGAGCTTGGCCGGGAACGCCTTGGTCGAAACAGGCGTTCCCAGGCCACCGGGAAAAGAGCTTGCTACAAGCAGCAGAGCGGCTCTTGCCCAAGCAGATGCGACGCAAAACCGAAGCGCCGCGGTGGAGTTTCGATAGGTTGCGAGCGCTAAGCCTCATCTTCGTGGCACTACACCTGACCGTCGTGGTGTCGGCAAAGAGTGATGCGGCATCGGCGCCAGAAATCGATGCCGCTGTCGATGCAACGCTTGAGAGTTTTGAAAGCCAGGTTCCGGGCGCGCGCGAACTCGCGATCAAGGCTGCTGGAATATTGGTGTTTCCCTCGGTCGTGAAGGCAGGGATTGGAATTGGCGGGGAATATGGTGAGGGACTGCTCATTATTCGTGGGAGGCCGGGAGGGTACTTCAATCTCGTCTCGGCCTCCTTCGGCTTGCAACTCGGAGTGCAAGCTCGATCCGTCATCATCATGTTCATGACGGAGGAGGCGCTTGCTTCATTCGAGCGGACTTATGGTTGGAAGGTGGGTGTAGATGGATCGATCGCAATTGCTACGATCGGGGCGGGCGGTTCAATAGACACTGAGAAGCTCACAAGTCCCGTAATCGGATTCATTCTTGATCCTACAGGGCTGATGTATAATTTGACCTTAGAAGGCTCGAAGATCAGCCGCATTTCCCGTTGACGCTAAAGACGCACTGAGCCGGAAACGTTGGCGTGCCCAAACCTTCCCGGCTCCGGAATGGTGGGGTTTGCAGAGTGCGCAAGCAGGCCCTCAGGCCCTTCGTCAAGTACATAATCGGCAGCCACAAGGTCACCCTCAAAGGTCAGCATCAAACGCAGCTTTTCGCTGAACCACTCTAATGCCTCATCGCGATCGGCTGCGATCGTGGTCGCTACGACATCATGATTGTCAAGCTCGTGGAGGCTGTAGCGCATCAGGAAGACCAGGTTGTGCAATTGGCTGCCAGGCGCAGTTAACGGTTGGGGTTGCGGTCAGGCAGTGGCATTTTGGCATTGCCAAGCTTGATCAAGGCGCGAAGCGCCGCGGCATCGAGGCGGGGTAGCGGTGGGCCAGCATCCTTGCTGGCAAGAGCGCTTCAAGGCCGCGGCAGGCAAAACATCACTACTGCGAGGCACTGCTTCAAAACCACCAGCAGTTAACACGGTGCTGCATTCGGCAGGCAGTGCGGCCATTGTGAAACCCCCTTTGCGCTTTGCGGTTTCTGCGCCATCTTCGACCTAACGCACATAGCGGCGCGGTGGCCCCGATGGCAAGTTCTCACAATTATTTGGCCTTCAATCGCACGGCCTCAAAGAAGTGAAACGGTAATCTCCCGTCCGCCCCTTTGCCTAAGGCTCATTGAAATCAGGGCATCGAGGACGTTGAGCCCACCGGGGGAGACCCGCGCTACAGAAAACGGGACTCCGCTGCGTATGATCGCCTGCCCAACTTCTGTTATTGGGGGTAAAGCGGACACGGCGCGGACTTGTCTGTATGTCCGCTAATGACCCTGAGCGGACATTAGAGAGCAGATCAGGGATGTCCGCTTTACCCCCAGAAGCAGACATGCTCATCGTCGGCACAATGTCTGCTAAGTGCCAATGGCGGACATTTGCAGCTCAAGGGCTGGTCTTCTCTTTGGGAAAAATTGCTAAATGCCAGAAGCGGACATGCGTGTGCGGCGCTCTCTAGCGACCGCATCGTAGGCAACGTTGATGGCGGCGATCTTTTCAGTTGCGATGGTCACAAATTCCGGCGAAACGCCACGCGCAATCATCTTGTCTGGGTGATTGTTCGCGACGAGCTTTCGGTAGTGAATTTTCAGCGCATCGTTGCCGATCTCGGGCGTGATACCTAGGACCTCATAAGGATTGCGCTTGGCAGCACCCACGTGGCGCGCCTTGATGTAGCTGAACTCGGTATCGGTGAACCCGAAGCGCTTGGCCACCTCGGCAAGAAACCGCTCCTCGTCGGGATGAAGCACACCGTCCGCCTTGGCGATGTGGAAGAGACCTTCAAGCACAGCCTCTAAGAGCTTGCGGTTGCCCTTCAACAGAGACGCAAGCTGCTTGGCATAGGCCTCATAGCCACCGACGTCCTGCTTAGCAAGATCGAAGATACGGGACATATTCTTCATCTCGCTTTCCCGCACCTTGAATACCTCCTTGAAGGCTGCCACCTCATTACGGGTGACAATACCGTCGGCCTTGGCCATCTTGGCGCCGAGTGCAACCACCGCTACGGTGAAGGCCACTTGGTTCTCGGCCGGTACGTCTTCTTCGTTATCGCGATCGATGAAGTAATGCCCGGCAAAGCCTCCAACCAGCGCGCCAATCGGGCCGCCTGCAGCAAGTCCGGCTGTGGCACAGGCCAATTTTCCCCAGAGTTGCATCTTGAAATCTCCCCGTCGCCTTCTCGTCGTGACGACTTTGGTTGTTTGACGCCAGGCGAGGGTAAACAACAAAGGGGAAGGGCTTTAGTGTACGTGCGTATGAACGCACCACCGGAAAGATAGGCGGTCCCATACTTTGGTCTAGGCTCCGACGGTCATTTGTAGACATTGAGGTTTGACTTACCAATGTCTGCTTTGCGCTCGAAAAACAGACTTCTCCGAGGCGGCTGAAATCGTCAGCTATGTGCCCACGCACAGCGTGCCGAGGGCATAACCATCCCGCCACTGGCTTCTTCAACATCGGTCTGCGCGATCCGAGTCGCGCCGACATTGATCGAGGCATGACCGAGCGCAACGGTCCCCAAACAGAATCCAACCGAAACAACGATAACTAGGGCACCACGAAGAACGGCTCCGCTTCGAAGGAGGTCGAGCACTTGAACGCTGAATGCCGACAAGGTGGTATAGCCGCCGCATAGGCCGACTATGACGAATAAGCGCAAGTTTTCGGAAACCGGGTAGCGCCCACAGCAAGCGTCAGCGTCCCGAAGAACCCAATTACGAACGAGCCGGTCACGTTGATGCCTATCGTGACCCAAGGTAGGTCGCGACTGACCGGCAATGCCAATAGAGACTCGAGAAGCGTGCCGATAGCACCGCCCAACATCACTAAAAGAACGGAAGTGAAGGACATAAGATGACTCCTCTGCTTTGAGTGAGGAGTCATGAGCCCCTGACGGGCGGTTTCGGGGAACTCCATCCCCATCGTTGATAGGGGCCAACCCTATGCAGGCGCGTTGGTTTGTCAAGTACGCCCCGCCGCTTCAAACCGCCTTGGCTCTAACCTTGGAAGCCGGCCCGAGAACGCGGCCTACCTGCCATCGGGCGTCACCAGTAGGCTAAATCTTGAAGGGGGCCATTGAGGGCAACGCGACCGATCGCCACGGAATGAAGCTACGCGCTATCTGTTCCGTCTTCGACTTGCTTTGGCTGCTGTTAGGTCTGAACTTTGCAGAAAAGGTGACTTGACTTGCGTGCTATAGTTTTGACCGCTGTTGCTGCAACCTGTGTGATGGGCCTGGCGGTCTTTCCTTTTCCAGCCAGGTCGCAGCCGAGCGGCAGCAGCTCTACCCTAAATGATGTCACTGCCGTCAAGGACGCCGGTTACCGACGGGGGCGGTATCGTGAGGCGCGTCCCCAGTCGCGCTATCGCTCCGCAACTCGTCCCTACCATTATCGTCCAAATTACCGGTATTTCGGCGCTGATCTTGGTCGCTATTTCGGCGTCGGGCCTGGTGCGTACGAATGTTATGGCTACGACTGCAACTGGTAACGTCGCCACCGGCCTGAGATGTGCCGAAGCTCTCCCGCTAGGAGTTTTCGAAGCCACCCGAAGCGATACAATATTGAGGCGGTTCTAATTTACGCTCAAACACAATCGGCCGCTGCGTTTCGCGAGTTCCCTCTACTCGTTGCCACGGCGAATGAAGTAGCCGACGAGGATGCCGAGGCCGAGGGCAAGGATCAGTGAGACGGCAAGATGGTCTTTCATGGCCTCCTCGGTATCATGCGCGGTTTCGGACGCGAAGTACCGCGCCTGACCGAACTGGCGTCTCGCACGTTTGCCAACGCCTGCGGACAACTGGTGCAGGTAGTCCCCCAACGTATTGAGCCGATCGTAAAGATCGTCCGTATCGAACTCTCGCCTCAATTTCGATACTTTGGGCATGTCCAAGCTCACCATAAGTACGGTCCTCTACTAACCTGGGCCATCGGCGCTCGCACCCTGACCGGGGTGATGCACCGCCACCAAGAAACGGACCAATTCCAACAAAGTTCCGCGCGCGGTGCCACCGCGAATAGGTTGACGGCTGCTGGAGCTGATTACTCCGCACGGGCCCGGCGCTCGCTTCGGTGGGCGCGAAAAAAGGCCCCGAGCGGGTACGGGGCCTTAGGCTGCGAGAAAATGCGTTCTGCGGAGCGTGTTCCAGCCTTCTCTGCAGATCATTACAATAAAGGTTATCACCCCAAGACTGGCCAAGCTTAGTCCTCTCCATTCCTGGGCTTGGCCCCGCCGACATTGACAAAAGCCCCGCGCGCAGGGGATTTTGTTTTTGGGCGCTCGCTTCGGCGCGCCGATCCGGAACATATCGATTGCGCTGTTCGTTTTTAGGGCAACCGTCGAGGGGAAAGCCTTCCTTTGCCGGTCAGGCTCCGGCACCCGGTCCTATCTGTGCATGAGACAAATCCTGGGCGTCGGGGCCGCGAAACTATTCGTTACAAGCGTATGGAGAACACCCATGAAAGCGCTCATTTCGATGGTTGCATTGACGCTGGCCCTCGCCGTGACTGGTCCTGCCTTCGCCGGAGCCGGAGATGTGACGAAGGCAACCGACAAGGCTAGTTGCGACAAGGCTGGCGGCGTGTGGGACGACACGGCCAAGAAGTGTTCTGCGAAGATGTAAGTCCCTATACTCCTCGCACGGTGGCAAGGGCGCTCGCTTCGGCGGGCGCCCGTTTCTTTTTTCCACCTGCAACCAAGTGTGGGGAGGAATGGTTGGGTTACCAAGGCCTTCTCAGAAGGAGAAATCCGATGCGTAACACAGTGCTTGCAAGCTCGGCCCTGGTGGGCAGCTTGCTTATGACAACGATGTTCTGGAGTTCGGCTCAAGCAACAAGTGTAACCAACCTCAAGAGCGCTTTCAGCACCGATAGCGCGCTAACACTCGTGGGACGTGGCGGCGGTGGCGGCGGTGGCGGCGGCGGTGGTGGGGGCGGGGGCGGCGGCGGCCACGGTGGAGGCGGCGGCGACCTGGCGGCGGGGGCGGTGGCGGCCACGGTGGCGGTGGTGGCGACGGCGGCGGCGGTGGGTCCGCCGCTGTTAGTGGCGGCGGCGATGGGGGCCGTGGTGGTGGCGGCGATGGCGGCCGTGGTGGCGACGGTGGCCATGCACGTGCTGGTGACAGCGGCGGTCGCGACGGTGGCCATGCACGTGGTGGTGGCGACGGTCCCGGCTACAAGAGTGGCCGTATGACCCGAGGCGACTTCCCTGCTGAGAGGCGTGGGGACCGCTCCGGTGGCGGTGAGAATTGGAAAGGCACGCACGCTGGTGACAACTGGAAGGGTAAAGACAGTTGGAAGGGCAAGCACGCCGGTGACAACCGGAAGGGCAAGGACAATTGGAAAGGCAAGCACGTAGACCGCGACCACCACGACAAGTTCAAGCGGCATCGGGTATTCCGCAATGGCGCGTGGGTCTGGGTCTACGGACCCGATTACTATGCCTCCGACGACTGCTATTGGCTCCGTCATCGGGCAATCACCACCGGTGATCCCTACTGGTGGAACCGCTACAACGCCTGCAGGTATTACTATTAAGTTTAGGCACGGCTAAGGGCGCTCGCTTCGGCGGGCGCCCTCTGGCCTAACGCCAGTAACCCATGCTGCCCGCAGGTTTAGAGCCTCTGGCACAGCATAGTAGGGTTCATCGAAGTTAATTTGAGACAGCGCGTTGAGAAGCGTTTGTTCGGAACTAAGCTCGGCGCACACTTAGCCATTGGGCGGCACAGGCCAGCATGAGAATCCACCCTCTCCGATCCATGTCGGCCAAATCCAAGGCGTAGTGGGCGAAACGGCATTTTGCCCCCCATTCCGCCCCCCATCTAAAACGGTCCTCACGGACGCGCTCTCAGCGCCCGCGCTTCCCCTTCGGCACTAGCCGCACGCCATCGTCTAGCACCTCATGGCCAGCACTGCGGAGTGCATCGTCGCGATGCAGTTGCGAGTCGCACCCCCTAGAGGCAGTCGCAAATTCCGGTTACGAAGCGCTGCCGCTGGGAGTTTTCAAAACCACCCGATTTAATAATTTTTGACTGCTCGCTTCGGCGGGCCGCCCTTTGTGTGGCGTCAATTCACAACGAAATGGCCTGGCGGCCCCTGTCATTTGTGTCATTTTCTAAGATAGTCAGCCTTGAGCGGGGGCGACTCAGGGGGGACTATGTTGCTGCAACGTGCCGAATATGACGCGCGGACGAAGCGCGCCTATGTCGAGTTCCAGGGTAGCGCGAGTGCGCCAGCGACGATACCCGCAGTCGATCGATTTCTTGAGGCGGATACTGCAGCGATGAGAGTAGTGCAAGCGCTGAGCGAAGCATCCACGCTCGCTTAACGACGCGTGAACACCCCAAACAAGAAGCCAAGGCCTGCGGCGATGGCGACGGCCTGGAGTGGATTTCGTCGGATGGCCTCTTCCGCCTCATAGGCGGACTGCATTGCCTTGTCCTGGGCGCGGTTAATTTGCTTATTGGCCACGCGGCCGACAGTGGAAGTCAGGTTTTGGAGATCGGCGCGGATGGCATCGATCTGATTAGCAAGCTCGTCGGCGTCGCGCGCGCCGGCGCCGGTACGTCTTGCGCCCGCACGAATATCGCTTCCGGTTGATGACATGCGTGGTTCCTCTTAAGCAATTCGATTGAGACTTAGCTAAACAATTCTAACCGCCCGTGGGTTCCGTGCGTGCATGCGACACCCAGCGCGCAAGCGCGCGGCGTAGCGTGCACTAAACCCCAGGCCGACTACTGTTCTCAGTATGTTAGCAGGGGCTTTTGTTTTATCAGGGGCGCTCATTTGCGGCTTTTGGTGGAACCGCCCCATCGACTCGCTCGTTATTTTTCAGAGGGGTGATGAAAGGAGTCACCTGATGATAACGCGCATAGCAAGGGGCGCGCTCGCGCTGACCCTCCTCGGTAGCTTGACGCTACTCGGGACACCCACTTTCGCAATAGAGCCGGACGTCGACTCTCCTGCCGGGCCAGAGCTTCCCGCCCCCCGAACCGATCGTCCCGATTTTCAGCAAGATGACCAAGCCGGAGCGGTCATCGACCCCGCAACCGAAGGCGCCAATCCCGGCGTCGCACCGGACGTGGTTATCATTGAGCCGGCAGTCCCGGTAGACGAATAGAACCGAGCTGCTCGGGGCGTGTTTGCGCTTTAGAGTGCCCCGAGTTCCCTTCCCAACAAGGGCATGTAAAAGGCATGGAAAAACCAAACGGCAATTAAAAGGCATGGAAAAACCAAACGGCAATCAGCGAAAAGTGGCGAGGAACGTAGCCAGGGCATTGGCTGCTGTGCCGATAGACAACAAGCAAGAACGGGATGCGCTACGCGCCCGCCTTCGGCACACGTACGCCAAACTAGAACCTGTCAAGGACCGCCTTAGCACAAAGGATCGTCAGAGGTTTGAAGAGCTGGGAGAACTTATGAATCAGCTGGAGGAGTGCGAGAGCCGGCCACCCGAGACGCGCGCCGAGGACAATTGAGGGCGGCGCATCACGCCACCCCCACCTTCGGAAAAACTATTGGCCTGGTCTTCTGAATCTCACGAATGCAGACAATCCGAGTGCGCTCGACCACCATCGAAGCGAAGTGCCAGCTCTTGCCTGAGCCTCTTCCGCCATAAGCGGCCTTATAGCGAGAGGGCTGGTCGAGAGCTTGAACACCTCTGGGGTTTGCAGGGTGAGTTCGGTCATCGCGTTAAAGTCTCGCTTCCAGTGCCGGGTTAATGTTGATGCAGCCACCCCGTTTTGAGTTCTCACCGGGCGTGGTTAGGCTCGGTATGTTCTACATCCTGCACTCGGAACGTGCCGGGCCGCCTTCATGGAACATCACGCTAGAGGCTTCCGTTCTCTTGATAGCCAGCCACCTTCCCGGCTGGTTAGGCCCGGTGCTACCTCCAGCTCTCCAGACAGGGCTGATGTTGGCGCACCGGGCCGCTGGGGGGAACTCCTACCGCGCACTCGAGGTTTTCTTAAAGGACACTCATTCGGCCTTGGGCATATGCAAATCCTCATCGCCATATTGGCAGCATCTCTAACCGTGGGCCTTGTCGCGTTTGGGTTTAGCGCGGGTTATGCGCAGGCAGGCTTTTGCGCATACGAATACAATCACTGCCTCGCACGTTGCGCCTCTCGGGAGCTTAATCGGAGGTGCTTTCCGCGTTGCCGAGTGCAATTGCATCACTGCAAGGCTCCCTATCCGCACCTCGGAGAGCTGACAGGAACACGCTGACGCCCCTTCTCTGATTGACGAACATACCTGAGAGCCTGGTCTCTAATTGAGGGTCGATCAATTCACGCATGAGTTTCTTGAGAATCTTCCCATGCTCGTAGGCGATACCTCCTGCGGTGTCTAACCTACCTATGCGGATGCGTTTCTGTTTCATTGGTTTGTCCATTCTTATATTTGTGTAGTGGCCAATTGCGGGACCACTTGCAGGGCGCTTGCCTTCGGCACCGGGCTGGTCGGACTTGGCTCGAAAGACTGAGCAGGTGGCGGCGCGCTTACGAGACGAAAGTTTTCGATAATGTCCGTGAGGCGGTTGGCCGGGGGCGGACGCCGGAAGCAGCGCAAGACGCCGCATTGAAGCGATGGGCACCAGCTTCCGATGTCTGCTTTGTGCCAAAAGCTGACATTTAGAGTTGCTAGCCTTTCTTCTGGTGCCCAATGGCCCAGACATAGGCGGCGAGGGCTACGAGATCGCTGTCCGACAAACTGACTCCGCCAAATGGTGGCATGGCACCGGGATGCTGCTTCGGCTTCGGAATGCCATTCTTGATAATGTCCGTGATGCTCTGAAGGCTGCCGTCCCCCCAAAGCCACGTGCCGCTCGAGAGATCGGCGCCGACCGGCGTGCCGATGCCGTCAGCACCATGACATCCGGCACACGTTGCTCCGGACACCTCGCCATGAAAGATCCTCTTGCCCAGCGCGACTTGCTCTGCGGTGGCACCCGGCGGCACCGGAAGGCTTGGCGCGGCGCCGGCATCGGGATGAATGCCTTCGGGCGGAAGGGCGCCGGGCGAGACTTTGGCCTCGGTCGATAGCGTTGGCGCGGCCTCGATCACTTCAGCGTCCGGAGCGCCGACATAAGTCACGCGCCAGATGCGGCCAGCCTTGTCGTCGCTAATGTAAAGGGCGCCGTCCGGGCCCACAGCCAAGCCCGATGGCCGATGCTCCGCCCGGCCGGGCTCCTTGGATTTGCCGGCGAAGCCATCCGCGAAGACGATATAGTCGCCCGAGGTCCTTCCGTCCGACAGCGGCTGGAATACGACGTTGTAGCCTCCCTGGGGGCCAGGCGCACGGTTCCAGGAGCCGTGAAAGGCGATGAAGGCGCCGTCTTGGTAGCTTTTCGGGAACTGCGAGCCCTTATAGATTTTGAGATCGTTCGGCGCCCAGTGAGCAGGAAATGCTGCTACAGGCGGATCGAACTTGTCGCAGTCACCAACCTTCCTGCCGCCGTCGCCACCATATTCCGGCGCCACCACGAGCTTCTTTTGGGTGGCGTCGTAATAACAGACAGGCCATCCGTAATTCGCACCTTGCTTTAGGAGCACCACCTCCTCGGCGGGAAGCTCGTAGCCCTGCTCCGCGGTGTAAAGCTTTGGCCAGTTCTCATGCAGTTGGTCGCGACCATGTTGCGTTACGAAAAGACGCCCCGAAGAATCGAAGTCGAATCCCTCGCCATTGCGGAGGCCCGTGGCGTATCGCTCTTTGGGAGAAAAGACCTGATCCGTTTTGTTTGCGTCGTAGCGCCAAATGCCCGCACGCGTGTCAAGTTCGGTGCAGGGATTGTTGCCCGGGGAGTGGGGCATGCGGTTCTGCACTTCGCACACATTCGTGGCCGATCCCATCGACACGAAAAGGTTGCCGTCGGAATCGATGGCGAAGGGATGCATCGGGTGGTCGCCCGTAATCGGCATACCGCTTAGGATCGTCTGCGGCTTACCGGTCGGCGCCACCTCGCCCTGCTTCAGTTCATAGCGAACGATCTTGTCGTCGATCTCAACATATAGCCAGTTCTTGTAGAACCAGACGCCGGTGCCACCATGCGCACCCTCCGCGAAGGTCGAGCCGAATTTTTGGTTCACATCGGCATGGCCGGTGCCCTCTGTGTCCTTCAGCGCGACGAGGAAGCCGCCCTCATGCGGCTTGTCATTGTTGTAGTAGACGCCGCTCCAGGTGTTGACATAGACGGTACCGTCAGGCGTCACCGCAAGCTGGCGAGCATGCCCGATCTTGTCGGCAAAGATCGTCGCGCAGAATCCGTTGGATAGGCTCAGCCCCGGAATCGTTTTCGGGACATTTCTGCTCTTCGCTCGACACCGGCATAGCGCCGGAAAGAGTCATCGCAAGCGATACTCCTGCAAATACGCTTAGCCGCAATGTCATGTTCACAGCTCCCTTATAACGCGCCATATGGCACCAGGGTGCCGTCGGGAGCGCCGCTAATGCTCTCAGGATAAGCATGATCGCCGGGCAACGCGATTTCCATCGGCTCAGCAAGGCTCGATGAGGTAAGTCCGAATATGCCGGCTAGCGCCACGACACAAACGGTTGAAAGGCGGGGGCAGCTAAGTGACATGTTTTGCTCTCGTCTTTGGCTTGAGGTTACAGTGACGCAAGAAGGCATGGCACATCCCAAAACGCACAACAGCCAGCTAAGTCCCGAGGGGAACCTGCGCCCGAAGATTTGAGTTAATGGACTGACGGGTGGCATGCCGATTAGAGGCTGCCATAAATCTAAATTCTGCCGCCGCTGACGTGCGCGATGCTTAGCGTCGCCCCACTCCACAGCCTCGCTACTAATCCTGCAATACCCCTTCAGAGCCAAACGGGCGACGAGTTGCATTCGGCTGTCACGGACATGCCTGCGATCATCGACATGTCGCACGCAGACCCTAAAACGTGGCATAGCTTACCCCCGGCCGCTGAGGGCATTTTCGATGTGGCCGAACTTAAGACAGCGGCACGTGGAGAGCTTGGGCAGAAGTAACAAGCAAGCGATCGATCACGCGAAAAGACGAGTTGATCTGCTGCGTGATCTCAGCCCGATCTTGCCGCGAACTGACCCCACTCCCAAAGGCTGCGGACATTGCTCAGTTTCTGCATCAATGTCCGCTAAGTGCCAAAAGCAGACATGGCGCCGACGATGGCAACCGCCCGCTTCGTGCCAGAAGCGGGATCGCTTCATAACTATTCGAGCTGTATGAGCGCTTATGCGAGGGCTCTGAATGCATCACAGCTAAGTGACTAGGGTCACATAAGAATGCCGTTCCGAAGTGCTACTATTAATAAAGCGGGGACAAAAAACCCCACACAAGGAGATTCAGACATGAGTAGAGGTTATATCACGTCAGCCTTTGCGGGCGCTCTGTTGCTTGGTCTAACTACGGCGGCTCTAGCTGTGACCGGCGAATACAGCAACATGTGCACAATGGGGCTCGCACTCGGCAAAGACATACAGACCGACTGCTCCATCAATGGGCAAATCGGAGGAAAGACCTATTGCTTCGGCAGCCAAGAGGCCAAGACGGAGTTCATGAAGGACCCTGAGGGCAATCTTGCCAAGGCGCAGGCTTACTACTCAAAGAAGCATCCAGGGTAAGTTCGGACCAAGTGCAAGGGCCCGCCGCTCGCTGGCGAAGGGCCCTTTGCTTATTCGGTGACATGAGTGCGACGGGTCAACGACTTCCGAAATGGGTCATTAGCGGACATCAGCGAACGGATCAGCACATGTCCGCTTTGCCCTCTAAAGCAGACATTCGTCAGCGCATTGAGCATGTCTGCTTTCTGCCAATTACGGACCTTCGCAGCTGCCGGACTTGAGGCCCATTCGGTAATAGACGCGCGCAACATCGAGCGACCCTCTCGAATCTGCCCACGGCTCTAACCGAGGCCTTGTACGACGCGCTCACCCTAGAGCCTGCCGATGCTAGCCAGCGAATCGCACAAGCTGAGATGGTGAAGGCGATCCGTACGGCGCTCGATGCGAGGCGCCAGCGCATTGTTGTCAACGAATCTACTGTCGGCAGGGTTAAATGGGCCGGGATTCTGCTGATGGGACTCTTCACCTTAGTCGCCATCGCCATGGTTCACAGCGACAACCGGCTTACCTGCGCTATAGCACTGACCCTGTTTGCGTCAGGCATTGCGCTGTCGCTATTGTTGATCGCCGCTTACAGTAGGCCATTTACCGGTGAAATTTCCGTCAAACCGGACCTCCTCAAGCAAGTCATTACAAGCGGGCAACCGTCTTCCAACCCATAGAGACCCGGAGCATGTCCGCGGCCATACTGACAAGTCCGCGCCATGACCGCTTTGCCCCCAATAACGGAAGTTGCGCGGCACATCCAAGTCAGCATTTGGCCGTCGGTTCATGAATACACGCCCTAGCAGTTGCTATTGCGCTTGGAGCAACTGGGCATTAGCTTCCCGCGCGTCGTTTCCTTCTCAGGATCGCGCGCATGGCGATGGTCGGGCCTCCAAGCTGGCAGGATATGCTCGCGGACGAGACGCATGAGTTGGAGACCCGTGCGCGCCTTGATGATCCCCTGGCGCTAGATCAGGCTCGCAATATGCTGCGCGTGCTTAGGTCTTACGAGGTCCGCGTCCGGCAGATCGCTCTCAGCCCCGACCCTTACGACGATCCGTTATCGAGCATCGCTCGCTCGTTGCCGAAGCGGTGGCGGTAGAGGGCCTGCTACAGTCCAGCGGTCGGCGTCGAAAGCGATAAGGGGGGAAGATGGCGCAGGGTGTCACCTCGCTGACGCAATGACTTCCGAAAACACAGGCTTCCTGACAGTCCGGGCGGGCACGTTCCAGCGAACCACGCGGACGACCGTAGCAGCGGGTGCCTTCCGGGCCGTGACTTTCTCGCATTGCCCGGTGACTCAGTGGATGGTGATAGGGACGGCTGACAGCGACAAACTCGACGGACACAGTTTCAGTAAGGGCGAAAAACTCCAGCTTCTTACTGTTTATGAGAAACGTTGGGACGACCCACTCTGGAAGGAGGACCCAGAAAAGATAGGAGCAATCGGACGGGACGACATGTTCGCCAACGTTTATGTGCCCCCCGAAGCGTTCGCTGATTTTTGGAACGCGGCCGAAGCCCAGCTCGGCTCCATCCACAGCGTTGAACTCGCGTTGAAGCCCGGTAGCCCAGTCAGCCTTAGTGTGACGAACATCGGGTTGTTTGAGGCAATGCCGTCGCCTCCAGTAAGCGTCACCGGAGATCGTCTTGCGCCCATGCACCCCGTCGTTGCGGAGCTACAGACGATGCGAGGGAAATTAGCGGGCAACGTCAGATTAATTCTCACTTGGGTGTTTGTAGTCGGTGCGGTTTGGGTTGTTGTCGCCCTCTTCCGTTAGCCGAGTTGGCACCGGATTGGCACCACGCTCCCGCGTAACTTCACACTGATGTGGGTTTAACCGCTGCCCCGCCCCGGTTTTATACAACCCCATATACAACCCTGCTGGGCGCCTGGGCCGAAGAGCGTTCCTCTAAGTCATTGAGAAGATTGGTACCGCCGGGCGAATTCGAATTGCCGACCTCTTGATCCACAGTCAAGATGGTCCCCCGGACAGGGGTGGACACCGCGCGACACCAGCCTCAGAAACCATTGTAAATAGCCCTCTAAGCTGCTACCTAATGGACACTGCTGGACACTAAGCACCACGCCCAGCGCTACCTATTGCTACCTAGAGGACCTCTTGATGCAAACTCAAAAGCTCACCGACAAGTTCATCCAGGGGCTGAAGCCATCGGCCAAAGGTCAGTACGATGTGTGGGACGGCCTGATGCCGGGTTTCGGAATCCGCGTGGGGAGCACGCGCAAGTCCTTCATTGTCGGCACGCGGATCAAAAGGAAATATCGGCGCATCACGCTGAAGCCGCACTACCCACTTTTGAGTCTTGCGGATGCCAGGATACGGGCTCGGAATGTTATTGCAGACGCGCAGGGCGGCATTGGCCCCGAGCTGCGAAAGAAGCGCGAGGAAAAGGGAACCTTCGGTGCGGTGGCTGCGGCATTCATGGAGGACTTCGCAAAGAAGCACCGAACGCGCGAGGAGATGCAGCGCAAGATCAATGTTGACCTCGCCGAGTGGCGTGATCGGCAGATTGCCGACGTAACGCGAGCCGACATTAAAGACTTGCTCCGCGTGAAGGCACGGTCTGCGCCCATCTCGGCAAACCGTTTGAAGTCACTCATCAGCAAAATCTTCACATGGGCACTCAAGGAAGAGATCATTAAGTCATCGCCCGCCCTCAGCCTGGACCCCCCTGGTGGGGTAGAGACCGACCGCCAACGCGAGCGGAACCTGACGGACGAAGAGATCAGAGCGGTGTGGGCTGCCTTCGATCAGCTCGGCTATCCGTTCGGCGGCGTGTTCAAGATGCTGCTCGTCACCGGTCAACGCCGTGGAGAAGTTGCGGCGATGAAATGGTCAGAGATAACGCCCGAGGGTTGGCTGCTACCGGCCGAGAGTGCGAAGACAAAGAGCGGGCATCTTGTGGCGCTATCATCTCTGGCCCGCGAAATCCTCGGTGAGGTGCCGGAAGTCGGTGAATACGTATTTCGGTCAAGAAACGATAAGCCCCTACAGGGATGGAGCAACGCCAAGCAGCGCGTTGACGGCATTGCCCCCATCGCCACCTGGCATGTGCATGACCTGCGGCGGACGTTCGCGACTCAATTGCGCCGCCTCGGAATAGACCGCCTGGTGGTGAGCAAGCTCCTGAACCATGCTGAGGGCGGCGTGACCAAGCTTTATGACCGCTACACCGCCGACCCCGAGAAGACGGCCGCCATGGAGCGTTGGGCTAATCGCCTGCGGGAGATCGTCAGCGGCGAGGCCACCAGCAACGTCGTGGCGATGAAGGCTGCGGCTAAGTGATTGAATGTGATGCAGAATACGCCCTGAAATTCGCTGCAAGTTGCATGTGTTATACTTTTTAATTGAATAGTTTAAAATAGGGCAATGCGAAAGCGAGCCAAGTGGTCGCTCCTGATATTTTTTTGAGGATGCGTCACGCCAACCGTGTGTTTTGTGCTATAATAATAGGGAGAAAAGAAATTGCTTCCCAATTTGCCAAGTTCGCTGATTGTTCCTTGGGACTAGGCCAAATTAAACCTACTCCTGCAGAGGTGAAGAGTGAGTGAGGTCGCCCGGTGGCGGCCTTTTTTATTGCAACCAGTAAGGGAGGCCCGGAGGCCATGACCGAGAAGTTAGACTTGATATGGGGTGCCCGGAGAATTGCCGACACGCTGGGCGTCCCCGAGCACCGTGTAACTCGTTTGTTTGACAAGGGGCAGCTCCCCTTTGTTCGTCGAGTCGGCAAAATGTTGGTTTGTGAGATGGGCGAGGTGCGGAAGCACTTTATTTCCGACCAGCAGCCCGCCGCATAATCAGACCCGCCCAGTTTGAATAAATAGGCCCGCCCCTTGGCGGGCTTTTTAGATTCCGCAAGCCCTGCCCCTCGCGGGGCTTTCGCATTTTGGAGACATGAATGCGCTTCCTGCTCTTCAAGCAATTTGCAGCCCGAAAAAGGCATTCCGTATTCAGACCGGCAATTAAAGCGCCTCGAAGCGAAGGGCGCTGTTCCCGAAGCGCGTGGCGCTATGTGCGGGCGGAGCGGTTTAAGGGATGGCCGGAAGTTGTCATCGATCAGCACATAGCAGGCGCTGGTCGAGAAGTGTAGCAGTGCGTCCTTAACTTAAAACCCAAAAACAGGAAACCTAATGACAAACGAACTAGCAATCAGAAATGAAACTCAGCCTCGCAGGCCTCGCGGCCTTCGCGCAGGACAACGACACCGTGATGCTCGCCGGCGACCCTTTCTACTTTAAAAAGGGTGTCTGGTTCCGTGGCGAAAAGGAATTTGATCCATCCGGCCACCACTTCCTCGTTAACCATCTGGAAGCCTATACCGGCTGGACCCGATGGAGCGAGAAGAAGCCGGTCGATCAGCGGCTTGTCCGTTGCACAGACTATCGGATGAAAGAGCCGCGTGAGGCTCTTGGCTTCACCGATAAGAACAGTTGGGAGACCAACGAGCGCGGTATCGCGCAAGACCCCTGGCAGCCCAGCGACCGCATCGTATTGCGGACGATGGACAGTGGTGAGGACTTACTGACCTTCATCACCGGTTCGGTCGGCGGACGCAACGCCATTGCAAAGCTTCTTGGTAAAGTCGCCAAGAGTCCGAATGCAGCCGCCGGGAAAGATGCCGGTGTGCGAGCTTCAATGCGGCACTTACGATTCACGACGATTACGGGACGGTCAATTATCCGATCTTCCACATCATTGATTGGGCCTATCTGGGATGGGAGCGACGAAGCTCCGCAACAGGTCGCGTCGGTAAGCGTAATCGACCCGCTTGACGGACTCATTTCCCTTCTAATGGACGCGAGAGCCATCACTAAGGCTCTTGGCGGAAAGTTGGGCGGGGCGTTATGGCCTCGCCCGCTGCCCCGTTCATGGCGACAAGACACCATCGCTGAAGGTGCGCGACTGATGCGCGCAAGAGCGATGGCATCGACGTGCATTGTTTTGCCGGTTGCGATTGGAAAGACGTAAAAGCGGCACTTCAGCGTCAGGGTTTGATCGCCGACTTCAAAAACGAGTCTCCACGTTGGCCCGGGACGGCCGAAGTGAAGCTCACCCGGTACATTCCGACCTCCGAAAATTGAGACCGCCGACGAGCAACGTAGCGAGAGCGCCCTCAAGCTATGGGAGAGCTTCAAGCCGTTGGCGGGCACTCTCGGCTGGAGATACTTCACCGAGCATCGCGGCTTGCGACTTGGGTCGAGTCAATCACGTTCTGCGCTATCACAACGTCTACCGCATGGTGGTGGCGCTGATGACCGACCCGGTGACCGGCGAGCCGTGCGGTATACACAGAACATTTCTTGAATGCGGACGGCAGCAAGCGCGAACGGAAGATGCTTGGTCGCCAGGGTGTCGTGCGGATTTCGCGCGACGAAGAAGTGACTCACGGCCTTGGCCTTACCGAAGGCATCGAGGATGCGCTCGCGATCTTGGCTTCGGGCTGGGCACCGGTGTGGGCAGCGACGAGCTGCGGAGCGATTGAACGCTTCCCCGTTCTGAGCGGCATCGAGCATCTGACGATTTTTTCTGACAACGACGAGGCGGGCACGAAGGCGGCACGAGTGTGCGCTAAACGCTGGAAGGCCTCTGGCAATGAGGCGGTCATTGCATTGCCTGGGGGCGCGATACCATGAAGGATTGGAATGAAGCATATAACGCGGGCATCAATATCCGCGAGGTTGCCGATAAGGCATGGAAGCTGAACGGAGCAGCCGACAAGGAATTGAGCGGTGGCCCGCACCTTGTCATGCGATGCAACGGCCGATATTGTCCCTGAGCCGATTGACTGGATTTGGGAAGGGCGCATCGCACGCGGCAAGCTCACGGTCATCGGTGGAGACCCCGAAGAGGGCAAGAGTCAGATCGGCGTCTATATCTCTGCAACAATCTCAAAGGGGGGATCATGGCCCAACCATGAGGGGCAGGCTCCCCTTGGCAGCGTCATCATCTTGTCGGCAGAGGACGGCGCAGAGGACACACTGGTGCCGCGCCTTATTGCAGCAAATGCCGACCGCAGCAAAATCCATCTGGTCGAGGCGGTGAAGGAAGCGGACGAGAAAGGTCGGCGCACCTTCAACCTACAAACGGACCTGCAATTGCTCGAAGAAAAGATCGCGGAGTTAGGCGACGTGGCTGCCATCATTATTGATCCAGCAAGCGCCTACATGGGCAAGAACGTCGATTCTCATAATGACCAGTCAGTGCGCGGCGTGCTGGCACCTGTGGCCGAGATGGCAAACCGGCTTGGCATCGCCGTCATATCAATCATGCACTTCAATAAGGGGAACACCCAAGTCGGCACCAAGGTGATGCACCGCTTTATGGCGAGCGTTGCCTTCGTGGCCGCGGCGCGCATCGCCTTCGCCGCCATCAGAGATCCGGACGACGATACGCGGCACCTGTTCCTACACGCCAAGAATAACCTAGCGCCGCCGGCCCCAGGACTCGCCTATCGCATCGAGCAGGATCACGTTACCTCGGCGCTCATCAAGACCTCGCATATAGTGTGGGATGCCGAAAGCGTCAGCATCACCGCCGCCCAGGCAATGGCCGCGAGCCGTTCCCAGGATGTTGCGCCAGCCCTTGAGGAAGCAAAGCAGTTCCTCGCCGGCATTATCGGGTGTGCCGGCATGGCAGTGAAGGAGATCGAGAGGGAGGCGAAAGAGGCCGGTCTGTCATGGGCCACCATGCGCCGCGCAAAGGACGAGCTTAAACTTAAGTGAGCGGGACGGTTATGGCGGCCCCTGGCTATGGAAACGATGAGCCCCGTAGAAGCTCAAGACCCCCCTGCCACCATTAGTGTGAGCATCTATGGAAAAACAGCCATTTATGATGAGCATCTACGAGAGGTTGAGCATCTAGTAGGTGCTCATGAAGGCCGTAGATGCTCATGCTGCTCATGGCAGGTGAGGCTGAGCACCTACGGGGGTCGGGATCGGTTGGGGTGGTGGGGGTGGGCCGCGTTCATGGACTATGATATAACATAACAAATTGAGTATTCGTCAAGCGGTTCCCGCGCTTCACACGAATTCTTCCATGCGAGGGCCGGAACCTAAGGCGCAAAGGGCCGTTGGACCTCTGAAGGTGCCGGTTCCCGGCCGGAAATTCGAGGAAAGCCAATGCTTAGAATTGCAACTAGTCTCTTGATTGTTGGACTAGCGGGCGGCGTCGCGCTCGCTGCGGACGAAGCCCAGCCCCCCGCGTCGGAAGCCCCTGCCGCACAGGCTACAGCGCCGAGTGCCGGAGTGGCCGCCGGCGGGGGCACTCCGCTCGAAACCGCGCGCGAAGCCGAGAAGGGCAGCCTGAAGAGCCCCTATGCGGACTATGCGAGCGTCGCCGAGGAAGGCCATAAGAAATTCATGGCTGCCGGCTGCAACGGTTGCCACGGCGGCGGCGGCGGCGGAGGCATGGGACCGCCCCTCACCAATCCGGTCTGGGTCTACGGCAAGGACGGCGACACGTTGTTCCGATTGATCGCGCTCGGCAGCGACGAACTGCAGAAGGAGGGCTATAAGCGCAAGGGATCCGAGAACGTGGTCGGACCGATGCCGCCCTTCGGCGGGATCGTCAAATCCAACGACGACGTGTGGAAGATCATTGCCTGGATCAGGTCGGTGAATTCATCCTCGGCGGAGGGCTCATCGGCGTCCCTCCAAACACAGCCGTAAGTTAACCATTTTTCTCAACCTGAGCATAACCCTCCGCCACGCGGCACGGGCCGGAGAGAACGCCGGTACCTTTGATAGAGCGTCAAAGGTTCTCGGCTTAAGACACCAATAATTCTGCCGTTTATTCAGTGACGCAGCCGGAAAAGGTTGCGGCTAGGTAGCAACTCACAACATTTGGAGGGCTGAAAATTGGCGTCAGAAGCAGGCGAGGTACCCGCGCGGAAGCAGGTCGGAAAGCTTCGGCTGCTCTCGCTGGAGGACCTTGATAGGCGCACCAAGGCCGCCAGCTACGCCGAGGAGACCAAGGCGGCCATTGAGGCCGATCTGGGCGGAGCGGACCGGCTAAGTGCCATCGAGAGGATTCAGGTGCAGAACCTCGCGCTCAACGCTGCAGTGCTTACGGACATGCACGTCCGCTGGCTGATGGGCGAGACCATCGACCTAACCGCGATGGTTAGCGTCGAGAATGTTCTAGAATCGCACTACCGTTGCTCTCGGCACAGCTCGGCGGCCCAAGGACGTGGTCGACATCAACTCGTACTTAGCAACGCGAAGTGAACCGACGAAGGGAGATGCAGCGGAATGAGCGACGATGTTGAGCTTGCGCTTGACGGCGTGGCGGAAATCAAAGGTGGAACGTCGCACGCCAGCAAGTGAGAATGAGCACGAGGCTTGGTCAATTCTGAGCGTAGCTTGGTGCCCATCGCTTTAGTGCGGCGTCTTGCGCTGCTTCGGGCGTCTGCCCTCGGCCAACCGCCTCACGGACATTGTCGAGAACTTTCGTCTCGTAAGCACGCTGCCACAGGCACAGTCTTTCGAGCCAAGTCCGACGCATTCGCCTGGTCCTAATTTCCATTGCCATTATTCTCCCGGTACTCGTGTGAAAAAAGAAGGGCTCCCATCATTGAGAACCCCTGAGTACGAGAGACGACAATCAGGGTTGGGGACCTTAGCGAAGTTTCCAAAGCAACGCTGTGACTTCGGCGCAACATTCTTCTTTGAATCAAACAAGCCGCAGCGCCCAACAGCGGCCCGGCACCCTCGGTCTTTGCAAAGGAGAGGTGAGAGTACCGGGAATAGCCAGCGTCAACTCAGGGGAGTCGCGCGGAGACTTTCCCGAGGAGCTGGCTGTTCGTGAGTAGCAACAGGTCTCAACGGCTGCGCCGGATTGCGGGGAAGTAAACGTGGCTCAGTCTTTGGCGAACGGCCCGGTGGTGCCGTGAGGCCAGCGACCATGAAGCAGTGGGGCTGCGGCCAACATCGCCAAAAGGACTAGGGTGCCTGTGATTAGCCAAGTCACGGTGCCGTCGCTCCGAGATCGAAAAAAAGGGGGCTCCCATTTGTGAGAGCCGCCTGAGTTACGCGAGACTAGCCAGTCAGGGACTAGGGTTGGTGCCCTAGGTGCTAACGATCTTAGCGAGGTTTCCGAGAGTGCGCTGTAACCTCGGCGCAACACTTACTTTTCGATTGCGCGAGGGACACTCGCCGTTGGCGCGTAGCACGAGTGATGCCGTAGGTAACTGCGAACTAAGGCCAGCCAAGAAAAAGCCCGGCCGCAGGGATGCGGGGCCGGGCCGCCGTGACGAGGCTGACAAGGCGCAACCCAAGAGGTCCTCCTTGGGGGGAGAGAATGGGCCGCGCCACTTGCTTAACCGCGGGGCTGTTCCGAAGGTTCCACCGGCCTTTCTATTGCGGCTGCCGACCTTCTGACGGCTCCGAAGCAGAATCCCCTTGTTGATTTGGAGCTTCGGCATCTTTGGCTAAGCCGGTGGCCTTCTCAAGCTCAGCACTCAGTCGCTCTATCTCAGACTGCCTCTTCTCGATTTGGGACTTGACCTCTTCTAAGGCGTCCTGAAGTTCTGTTCGCGCTTGGCTGGCTGCATCGAGTTCTGTTTTCAGATTCGCAATCACACTTTCAAGCTCTGCGGTTCTCGCCCTTGCTTGAACAATCTGCTCGCTAACTAACCTCAACTCTTTTTGTGACTGAACCAACGGAACGACCAGAACAGCCAGCACAGCCACTACTAAGCCAAAAGCAATTGCCGCCCATGCTCGCATGGAAGCCCTTCCTCTCGGCATCTGCCTGTCTACCAGGCTTAAGTATATCGCCTGACGCGCTAGGGACACTTGCCGTTATGGCCAAGACCGAAGGGGCTTGGTGCTTGCACGAGTGGCCCAATGCCGTGAGGCAAGCGCTCAACAGTGGCCCGGCACCCTCAATCCGATTCCTTCACAGGGAGAGGTAAGAGTACCGGGCCTAAACCAGCCCCAGGAGATCAGGCCCAGGCGCTTGGCTTATGGGGACAACGAAACTGCGAACCTGATGTTCCGCCAATAAGCGGCCCGGCACATCCGCTCGGTGGAGGAATCATGCCGGGCCTAACCACGCTCGGTGAGAACTCACATCGGCATGGCTGCATCAATATTAGTCCATCACCATAAGCGAGACCTTAATGAACCCACGAGTCACACTCCGCAAAGCCCTCGAAGACCCCGACCTCCTCGGCTCCGCACTGGCAGGCCCAACATGGCACGCATGGCGGTCGCTCTTGATCGCAGCCATGGGCGAACCTCTCGACCAAGGACGAGCTCAAGACCTTCGCCAAGTTCACCGGCCGTACCAAGGCACCAACGAAGCGCGTAGACGAGTTCTGGTGTTGCATTGGGAGACGTGGCGGCAAGAGCAGGGCGATGGCCGTGTTGGCCGTCTACCTTGCCGGTCTCTGCGAACACCCGAGGCTGGCAAGGGGCGAGACAGGCGTCGTTCTCCTGATTGCTCCCGACAAGAAGCAAGCCAAGGTCTTGCTCGACTACGCCGAGGGCGCGTTGCAGAGCACGCCCCTTATGAAGCAGCTGATCCTCTCGCGCACGGCTGAGGAGTTGACGCTGACGACCGGCATTACGCTTGCGGTTCGTGGTGGCAACTTCAGGCGCGTGCGCGGCATGACCTGTGTTGCCGTCCTCGCCGATGAATGTGCGTTTTGGATGAGTGAGGAATCCACAAACCCCGATGTCGAGATATTAAATGCAACTCGCCCGGCTCTGGCCACGACGCAAGGACCGTTGATTGCCATCAGCTCTCCGTAAGCACGAAAGGGTGCTTTGTGGGAGACCTATAGGAAGCACTTCGGCCCCGAAGGCGATCCTTCAATCTTGGTGGCTCAAGGCACGACGCGGGACTTCAACCCTGAACTACCGCAGTCGATCATCGATAAGGCGATGGACCGTGATCCGGCAGCGGCAGCCGCCGAGTACATGGCGCAGTTCAGGACTGACGTTGAGGGCTTCATCACGCGGGAGGCGGTCGAGGCTTGTGTCACTCTCGGCACTCGGGAGCGGCCGACCGAACGCAAGAACGCCTATGTGTGCTTTGTCGATCCGAGTGGAGGAAGTTCCGACGCGATGACGCTTGGCGATCGCTCACACCGAAGGCAAAACGCAAATCCTGGATTTGATCCGCGAGCGCAAGCCTCCATTCTCACCCGAGCAAGTCACCGAGGAGTTCGCCAAGATCATCCGGTCTTATCGTTGCAGCAAGGTCTACGGTGATCGGTATGGGGGCGAATGGCCAAGGGAACAGTTCCGCAAGCATGGGGTTAATTATGAACCGAGCGAGAAAACCAAGTCGGACCTCTATCGAGACTTGCTCCCGCTCATCAATAGCGGTGCCGTCGATCTGCTCGAACATGATCGGCTGGTGACGCAGCTCACCTCGCTTGAGCGGAGAACAGCACGCGGAGGAAAGGACTCAATCGACCACGCACCCGGTGCTCACGATGACATTGCCAATGCGGTCGCGGGTGCGCTGGTCACGGCTTACAAGGAGCCGGGCGTGGCCAACTTTAGGAACGTGATCATATTTCCGAAAGTGGGAGTCGCCTGATGCGCCACAAACTAATGCACAACCTGACGGACGTGATCGAGCAGGTACTTGCAGACCCCGAACTCACCAAGGAAGAGGCGGAATTTCTTGAAAGCATCCCCGATCTGTTTAAGGCAAGTCGGGATGAGTTCGAGATTGGTGCCGAGATTGTCGAGCGGTCGCTAAAACGACAATGTGGGGCCTATGCGTTTCATATTCGGAGGCCGACTTATCACTGACAACCAATATGGCGAGGCATCAGCCGCACGTCGGTCTTCAGAGTCCGCACCAATTTGTTCCATCACTTCGACACGTAAATTTGAATTGCAAGTCTCCGCTAATGGGCATTCGATTCGACTAGAGGGAGGGAAGAACCGCCAATCCCCAGGAGGTATCGATGCGTAAAGCGTATCCTGTGATACTCGTCGCGGGTCTCATACTAAGCGCGACCCCAACATTCGCCGCCCCACCGGAAGTCGAGAGAGAATGCTTTATTGCGGCTGAACGGGTAACGCCTATTCTCACTCAGCCAGAGAAGGAACAGTACATCGCAAATTGCATAGCTGACTGGACCGCTGGATCGCCGCCGCCACCGCGCGGAAGTACGGACCGCAACAGATATTGATTGGCGGGCTGATTTCGGGGGGCTGGCAGCGTGACGGTTACTTAAAACCGGGCGAGATTGTCGCCGTGCGCGGGCCGAAGCGGTGTGCGCAGAACTAAGCCAGTGCGCCGGACCTAACTGGATCGATCCTGGGCGCGGTCCTTTCAGAATAGAGGGCTTAGGACAGTCCATAGGAGTGTGACCCAAATGGACACGAAGAGCACGTCTAAGAGTTTTTCGGCGAGCCAGTGGCGCTGAGAGTTCATGAAAGCTTGAGTTGCCCCGACCGTGTCCAGTTCAGCCGGGGCTTGCAGGTCTGGAAAGACATTCGATGGTAGCTCCGGACCATGACAGGAAAGTCACAATTCAGTGTCAGGGGAAAAGTCGAGGCCGCCGCCGAAGCGAGTAGGCGCTCATCGCTTGCGTAGCAGTTCTGGCAGCTTGGCAATGTTGCTCGCGATGCGCCGAGCCTCGCGGGAAAGCTCGTCACGCTTCATAGAAAGGCGCAGGTGAAAAGCGGGTGATAACGAAGAGTCGATGATGGGCTACTCGTTTTTTGGCCACGTTCGCTATAGCCCGCTGGCCATGAGTCGAAAAACCTCTTCGAGGGCAGTTTTGTGTAGCTCTTCATCACTACGAAGCTCTTCGATAAAGCGATCACTTAGCTCGTCTGCCGATGCCGTGGGGTATCTTGCCTTGAGAGACTCCAAAAGCGCTTTGAGTTTTGATTGAGGCACGATCCAGTTTCCTCGGCGTTGGAGGAGTCAATCTAGCAGGGCGCAGTTCTGGCAGACGAGACTCGTCCATCGTAAGCACGGCGGCTTGGCTCACGTCTGTGGCATTAGGTGCTTCAGGGAGGCCAGCGACGCCTTGACCTGCGCAAGTGTGTCAGGGCTTGTATCAACCACCTCGCCGTTGGGCTGCTTGTCGCCCGTAATCATGGCTCCGGACTCTAACCGTTCGGCTATCCGAAGAAGGAGGACTTGCTGTTCTTGGCACCAAGCAATTAACGCGTCGTCTTGGGAAGCCATGGCGATCGCTTTTCGGCTCGGGGGTTACGTCGCGACGGGCCCGTAATGAGGGGCACACTAATCTTATGCTCGCTTGATAGAAACGAAAATGCGCCGCCGAAGCGAGCGCCCACGATTTTGCACCGCACTATCCTGGTCTTGACTCAGGCGTTCGCTATGCTGGAATCCGCGTCAAGTTTGCATGGAGGGCAGTCATGGGTTCCGACAAGCGCGTCTTTGATCCCCTCGATCTGGAGATTATCGACCTCATCTATGAGGCGGCGCTGGTGCAGATCACTGCGCGTGATCCACTTTCCGATCCTATCAAAGAGATGGAACGCCAAGACGCGGTCAAGAGGTTAGTGTTCGCGTTCGCGGAGTCTGGCTCTGTTGAGTTCGACGATTTGCTGGACAAAGTTCTCGAATACGCCTCCAAGCTCTTTGTTTCCCCGGCAACGCCGCGTCCGGCCTCAGAGGTCGACGGCGAAGGCGTGAAGCGACCGGTTTAGGGGCCGGTGTTTCTGGCAGCTTGGCGATGTTGCTCGGCTTATATGGAGCCGGGCGTGCCGAACTTTAGGAATGCGATTGTATTTCCGAAAGTGGGAGTTGCGTGATGACTTTCACTTCCCACGTCGGTTACGGCTTTTCTAACCGTGCTGCGAGGCTTTCCAGGCGGCCTTGCACTCCTTCTTGAAGGCTTTCCGGGACTTCCTGTCGTTTGGGAAATCCATCTTCGCTGCGTCCTTGCAGGTCGTCGCGGCTTCGGCCGCCGTGAACTGGACGGGGAGCGCGAGGGCGGTGACGAAACCGGTTGCAACAACAGCAAACAGCACTCTCTTCAGCATTGCATTCTCCGTTGGTTGAGAGCCGGAAACGTTGGCGTGTCCAACCTTCCCGGCTCGGTGGGCGTCACTACCGGAGGAGTCCTCGGCGGATATTGCGGCGGGCGATGCCACGGCCGACTCCATAGCCGTAGCGCCTATAGCCGTAAGGACTATACGCTCCATAGCCGTAGCGCCTATAGCCGTAGGGACTATACGCTCCATAGCCGTAGCGCCTATAGCCGTAGTGATTATGCCCGCCGTAGCCATAGCGCCTATGTCCGCCGTAGCGGGCGACGCCGCGGTAGCGGTAGCCAACATATTGGGTTTCGGTCGTCATGCCGTCCGCCCGATGAAGCGGCGGAGCCGACATGGCCTGTGCCGACGTTGCAACGGCTAAGGCAAAGGCAGCGAAAGCGATCAATCTGATCATTGGTTTCTCCAGTGTATCCCGTTGTGCGAGAAGACGCCCAGCCGCTGCGCGCGGCTGGACGCCTCAGTGCCGCAACCTTGATTTTGACTCTTAGTCTTCGCCAGCTGCGGAATTCGCCAGCGCTACTTTGCAGGCATCGCTAAGATCGGCGATTTTAGCTTTCAAGCAGGCTTCAATTTTGCCGCCGCCAGCCTCCATGCCTGCGCAATGTTGTTTCACGTCATCCGCACAAGCCTTGACGTTTACGGCCTTGACCAAGACGTCCTTGCACTCGTCGGACAGGTCCTTGATGTGCGACTTGAGGCATTCCCTGATCTTGCCTCCGCCAGGCTCCACCCCTGGGCACTGTGCCTTGGCATCCTTCAAGCAAGCGCCGGCTAGTTCTGCCGAGGCCATTGAAGGTGGGAGCAACAAGATGGCGAGGACGCCAAGAAAAAGTGGACTAATGAAAGCAATACGTGTGGTCATATGGATCTCCTGTAAAGCCGGTGATGGAAAAGGAAAAGATCCATCACGAATTTCAAACTCTATTGCCGCATCATGTCTTTTTGACAACAGCATGGGCTTTATATTTCGGTCTATCGCCCCACTCGTGCCTTGTTCGCTTGGTCTTCTAGTCAGCGAGGACGCGTTAAAGGGGGAAACCGCGCCTGAGGGAAACCCGCAGCACACGCCTCGCTTCCGAAAGCCCCGCGCGATGCCGGACCTTCTCTTTCTTCGCCCCCGCTGTAGCGAGACGCGCTCATTCCTTGCGTAGCAGTTCTGGCAGCTTGGCAATGTTGCTCGCGAGCAAGAGACGCGCCCGATGAACAACCGTGCCCAAGCGGTAGGCGACTCCGCCTCGCTGGCTTTCTGCCTTCGCCCCGGTGACCTCAGCCGCAAGTTCGCTTCTTAGCTTGAGGTTCTGGCGAAGCGCATCTTCAAGATCATCGCTGGGGGTCATGCGGTTAGCATTCTGAGGAGAGTAACTCGCAGAAGTGAACGACCCTAGTGCTCTGTCAGCGGGCCTTCCGCCTCAGCTCGATCCTTCCAACCTTGTTGGTGCGCCTCTTGGAGCGCCTGCACCAAGGCGCGGTAAAAGTTCTGCATGTCCATGACCGATGGTCGGGCCCGTGTACCCTTGGATCAAGCCGTGGCTGCGGCGGCCTTCTTTAGAACATGACGGGCCAACCGTACAAGCTCCTTTTGGAGTTGCCCTTTCGACAGGTTCTGGGTTGTCCGATACGAGAAGATGGTTGTCGCGATAGCGTCGCCATCACGTCCCCGGAACTCGACATAGGCGCGCTTCGTCCGCACGTCATATTCGGCACGTTGCAGCAACATAGTCCCCTCCTAAGTCGCCCCGTGAAGGCCTGGCGATGGTCAAAGTCTGGACAGACTGAGCGTGGCCGAGCCTCGCCCACTAGTGACGGTTACGGACAGGCGATTGCCGTGCTGGACGATCACAGCAGTGCCGGTCACGCCCTCGCCTTGCACCGGACCGGAGTAGCGATTGCTCCCCGATGCAACGACGCGCCCCTTCACATCGTAGCGGCCGGTCTCGGCAGAGCATTGCGACGACAACGAAAAGGCTGTGGCGGAAAGTCTCTGGAAACTGACCCGGCAGCGCACCGCGTGCTTGGCCTGGCCATGAGTGACAACGCCAGAGCCACGCCACTGGCCTTGCAGCGAGAACGCGGCAAGCGCCGGGGTAAGCGCGAAGACCAAGGCGATGAGCGTTGCGATCAGAGCATGCCGCACCCAGAATGCTGTAACCATATTCCGCCCTCTCGCCCCTCAATCCGCTTTCAGCCCCGACGCCCCAGCGGCTTTCCGAGTACGTCCTCCAATCGCCATGGCTTCACGGAATGAAGCTGCCCGCCACACTCCACGCAACGCAGTCGCGCTGAAAGCTGCGCGATGGTCAGCCCCAACGAGATGCGGGGAAGCCAACTGATCGGCCTCAGCCTGATCATGCGGCATCGCGGGCAATAGCACTCGACATGCGTGAAGCCCTCGGTGGCAAACTCTTCAATCGTCGCATGCAGCGGGTCCATGGTCCGAAGCATAGTATCAAAAACAACGAGGCCCGCCGAGAAGCGTCGCGGGTGGGCCAAAAGGCCAACTGAAAAGAAGCGTTAGGCTACCACTGCGGGCAATCTGATCGATCTATTGCGAAGCTCGTCAGCCGCCCCCGCCGAAGCGAGCACGCGCTCATGGCTTGCGTAGCAGTTCAGGCAGCTTGGCGATGTTGCTCGCGATCCGACGCGCCTCGTCCATCGTCAGAACCTTGGCGGTGTCGGCGTCAGCCCGAACCTGCGAGATTACCGACCCTCGCTCTGGTTGTGGAGAGCGATGGCAGCGGGGTACTATTAGCCTTGCGGTAATTCTGAAATGCAGGAGGACACCATGAACCTTAAGCGCCTATTCGTAGCTGTGCCCGTAGCGCTAATTTTTCTTGGCAGTGGAACGGCAAATGCGGGCGAGACCATCGACGTAGCGGGCGCTTTGGCCTGCGTGAACGACAAATGGGACGAGAAGGAAGTGGAAAAGGGACATAAGCTCGTCGACTACGCTGGGCGATGCGTACGCATCCCCGACGATCCCGCCGCACCGAAGCACACGGCGGACTGCGTAGGAAAATTCGAGTACATGCCTGATAAGAGCTATAAGGGCAGCGGGACCTGCACTTATACCTTCAAAGGTGGAGACAAAGTAAACCTGACTTGGGAAGAGGGTTCCCACCTCAAGGAATCCACTGTCAAGAATACCGGTGGCACGGGCAAATACGAAGGCGCTAGTGGCGGCGGCACGTACGCCCTAGAGGAACTGACAGACACACTGCAAGGCGGCAGATACAAGGGCACGATAGAATTGCCCTGAGCAACAAAAAGGCCGGCCGCCGAAGCGAGCGCCCTAACACACAAGCGCCAGAGGGCCGCTTGCCCGAAACTTACTGAGCCGCAACCCCCGCCTCGCGAGCCTCTCGGGGGGTCCTTTTCGTCGCTGTCTCGGGTTCGCGCGCGTTTGCTCCATGCGCTTGTTTAGCGCGGCCGTCAAAGTAAGCGCCCTTCTCAATAGTCAGCGATTGGTGATGAATATCGCCAACGACATTCGCCTGCGACTTAAGCACCACTTCGCCGCCTTGGATGGGTCCCTCTACCTTACCGTTCACGACCACCCGCTCTGCAGTGATACTTCCGACGATGTGGGCCTTCGGAGAGACAATGAGCGAATTGCAATGCAGGTTGCCCTCTATCTGACCATTGACCTCGACCAACCCGTCTGCCGTGACATTGCCCAGAATCTTCAATCCGTCGCCGATGACCGTTCTGCCGCGCCTCGATCCGAACATTGGGTCCTCCTGGGTACCGCCGCTCCCTTAAGCACTAGGGTGCACTTCAGCGGCGCGCCCGGTCATACTATCTCGCGGAGGACATCTTTGGGACTCGATTAGTGAGGTAGACGTTGGTTAACGTGCGGTAACAAGTGATGCCCGGTAGCTGCGACCGCTGCGGTTCTCCCCTCATACAGATAGATCACTATGGTGATCGGCTGACTGGTTGCGTCGCTTGCAATGTATGGCGAGGGGATAAGAGTGCATTCATTGTAGAGTTGGCGGTGGAGGATTGGGAGGCACTCGGGAAGTTGCGAGATTCCGTGAAATGGACTTTGCGCCCTAAGAAGAAGCAACCCAAAGAGAGTTGATCCGTGGCGTGCGCCGCCCTGAACGATGACTTCGCCGTCGAGGATGACTGAGCGGAAGCGGGGACATGCCAAAGCAAGTAGCAAAGCAGAGGCGGCAGACTGGTGCCGGTAAGACGATGGCTTGCGGCTGGTGCGGAAGGGAGGCGGCGTTGACGCCCGGTGCACGCCAGCCTAGATCATCGGATCTTCGCCATCATCGCGTTCTTGACGGCGCTGACGAGGGTTCGCAGGCGGTTTCGGGGCTCACCCATCGCGTTTTTATAGGCCTCTGTGCTCCTGATGAATGGCCCAACGGCTTCGCGGTCGGCGGGGGTACTTGGAGAGTGTGGTCGCCAAAACCAGCCGTTCTCCCAATAGACCTCAAACTCTCCGTCCTTTTCTACAAAACGGTGATAGCCCTGATAACGTCCTGCCATGTGTGTAGGGCCTTAGCGGAAGAAAGCGCAGTGCTGCTGTGCTTTTCCTATTCCACACTATGGTAAATATTTCGCTTCTGCGAGACGCTGTTCGGCCCAGGAGTGAGGCGTGGCGGTTAGTTAGCAACCCGTCGGCGGAACCGCGTGCTTGATGCGCTCCGCATGCATGGCGTCGAGTTGCTAGACGATGGCTTGCGGTTAGTGCCGAAGGGAGGCGGCGTTAGTCCCAAGAAATATGGGACATGGCCGTGTGGGCGTCACTCCTGTTCTTTGGCGTCGGGCACCCGCGTCCTAAGCCGCAGCTCCTGGCAGCCTCGATTCGCGCTCGGCTCCGCCATTCATCCTGGCGCGAATCCGCTCGAGCCGCCCTAGCTGGCGCTCAGTTAGCGGCACCGTTACCTGACTCTCTTTTTGCAACCACTTGCTACGCGTGGGGAGCACGATGCTGATCTCCTTGTGCTCGCCATCCCCGGGCTTGTAGCTAACATCAAAAATGCCAGCCGCAGCGCGAAGCCATTTCGCACGATCATCTAGAGGCCAAATGCTGCCGGGTTTCGGCAGAAGGCTCATGACCCCCCGAATAAGATTATCGCCACGCTCATACTCCGCAGCGTGACTGACTTGGGCGGTAAGAAGCCTCTCTGTCAAACTCTGACTGGGTCGGTGCTTCCACATGGAATTCATAACGCTACTCCCTAGTCGTGGTGCATTGATCGCGGCCAGTGAGGCCGCTCACAGATCGCCGGGGATCGTCACCTTCTTCAGCGCGAAGGCAATGTCGAATGTGAGATGTTCATCACGGGTCCAAGCGGCCGTGGCCGCCCTCCCGATGCGGTCAGCGCAACTATGTAGTAGGGCGGGGCCGTCGGTTCAGGGCGGCTTACATTGGCTCGGTACGCTCTTGCAATGACGATCACGGCCACGACGACATGAGCGCCAAGCACCGCACACATGATCCAAAAAAGGGTGGTGATCATACTTGTCCCCCGTTCGGCGAGCCCCAGCCCACCTCATCTAGCTAAATTGCGATTCGCCCCATTGGTTCCATGCATGGCGTCGAGGTGCTAGACGATGGCTTGCGGTTGGTGCCGAAGGGGAAGAGGTCCCGCTAGAGGCCCTGTGTTAGCCTGATCTGGGGCAGAACTCAGTAAATACTTGGTTTTGTTGATGTTCTAGGTATAGGGGGCGTTACGGCGTACAAGCAACCCAGCGTGTCAAAATTTAGGAACGCGATAGTTTTCCCAAAGCATGGAATTGCTTAGATGCACACGCGCGATTTGGTGGACGTGATCGAACAGGTACTTGCGGACCCCGAACTCACCGAGGAAGAGGCGGCATTTCTTGAGAGCATCCCCGACCTGTTCAAGGCAGGCCCGGAAGATTTCCAGATTGGTGCTGCAATCGTGGAACGGTCATTGATGCGCCAGGGCTGGGCCTATCCGTGTCAGATTCGGAGGCCGACTTATCACTGAGGTTGCTCTTGGAGTCAGACAAAGCCGGGCGAGGGTGACCCAGCGAGCGGGAGGAGACATTCCACTCAAACCAGATCACCCCTCCCAGAAATCAATGAGTTGTCGCACGTCTGCCTGGCCAGACCGACCCAAGGCGAGTACATGGGTAGCCATGCTGCTATGCACCATGTGATTCCGTGCCAACCTTTTGCGAGTCGGAGCCGAAGCGCGCGACCGAAGATTATTGTATCGGTTCGGTAGGGCTGCTTAGTCGCTTGCGCGACTGCTCTATAGCGGCCATCAGCGTCAGGGCCGTCACTGGCATAACAACCCGCGAGCAGCAAGGAGAACGCGATGAAGATGCTTTGTAAGTTGGTGATTATGAGCGCTCTGGTGACGACGGCCGCATTCCCCGCGATGGCACAAGAGGACCAGCAGCACGCACCGATGATGGACCGAGGCGAAGGTGGCATGAGGGACCGAGGCGGCATGAGGGACCGGGACATGGGCGGCCAGGACATGTGCGGCCGCGCGATGATGGACGACATGACGGGCTTCGGTCGACGCCGCATGAAGCATGGGATGGGGCACGGCGCAATGATGCACTCCGTCCCAATGATGGAAGGTCGGTTGGCTTACATCAAAGCCGATCTTGAGATCACCGATGCCCAGATGGCGGCTTGGGATGCCTATGCAAACGCTATCAGGGCGCGGCACGCGACGATGGAAGGCATGCACGCCGAGATGATGAAAGCCAAAGAGAGCGGCAGCGCTTTGCAGCGCCTAGATGCCCGCATCAAAGTCCTGGAGAGCAAGCTCGACAGCAGCAAGGCGCTTCAAGCGCGTGACGGAAGGCCTCTACGGCGTCCTTAGCGACGAGCAAAAGACGGAGGCTGATCAATTGCTCGGCGGCGGTTGCGGCATGATGTGAGTCTAGATCAGGGGCGCGCCCTAGAATCCGCGGAAGAGGTTGCCAGCAAGCAGCAGCAAAAACGCAACCAGCATGGTCTCGAACGTGTAGCTGCTTACCACCGGAATAGCGACGTGGGCGTAGCGTACCAAGAGCGCCAGGAGCGCAAGAAACACAGAGATGAGGAAAACCGCCCGCGACGGCGGCGTGAGCGAATAATATGCCATTGAAGTCTCCCCCTATTTGGACCGCTCACTTTAGCTGCGCACCGCGTCTCGCGCAAAGAACAAGCCCCTGAGACGGGGGAGACTTGGGGCTTGTTCAGGTTCCTTAGGGGGGAACCGGTGATGGGAGGGAAGCCATCACGAATTCAAATTCTATTACCGCCTCATGTCTTTTTTGCAACGGCATGGGTTTTATCCCCTGCGGTTTATCGTCGCCCCACTCCTGCCACGCTTATCCGGTCCAGTGGACGGTGAGATTCGCGCGAAGGATTTTCGGGGAAAGGTAGTAGTACGAAAGCCCGGCAGGAGCAGCCGGGCTTTCTCATTTGGAAACACGCGGCTCTGCTACATGTCGAGACGCCCGCCGAAGCGAGCGCCCTGACGGCTCTACATCTTTTTCTCTATGCACATGTTAGCGTCGGCATCCCATAGACCGGCAGCACTCTCGCAGTCGGTCTGGTTCGTTGCTCTCTCCCAGCTTTTCGGTGCCTGTGCCTGCCCTTCGTTACCAACGGCGGCCTCTGGCTGGTCCTCACCAACGGCGGCCTCCGGCTGGTCCTCGAACTCGTCGGTCTGTAAGTCCCGCTCGAGTTCTTGGTTCTCATAGTCTTGGATGGGAACGACGAAAGTAGCAGCGCTTTCTACGGGAAGCGGAGTGATGGCCAGAGCGGGACTGACGAAGGTGAACGCGCCGAACGCGAGCGCGGCGCTTGCTTTGATGAAAGAGTGCAGCATAACGAGACCTCCTATGGCCTGTTGCATGCGCCATTCTATATATCAACCGTGCGGCAAAATGGCGGTGCCACCCGTGCGGCAAAATGGCGGTGCCACCCGCAACCTTCACGCGGTGCTCGACGCGCTTCGCTCCAACGGGGTCGAGGTGCTAGACGATGGCTTGCGGCTAGTGCCGAAGGGGAAGCGGCGGTCGACCAAGGCATGAACGCAACCCACTAACAGAAAAAGAGCGCTCGCCGAAGCGAGCGCCCTTGCCACCGTAAGAGGAGTGGTGATGGGGCGTTACATCTTCGCAGCACACTTCTTGGCGGCGTCATCCCATACGCCGCCAGCCTTATCACAACTAGCCTTGTCAGTTGCTTTCGTTACGTCTTCTCCGGCGAAGGCAGGACCAGTCACGGCGAGGGCCAGCGCTATCGCAACCATCGAGATGAGAGCTTTCATGAATGTTCTCCATACGTTGTAACGAGTAGTTTCGGTGGCCCCGGCACCCAGGAGTCTGTCATGCACAGCGTAGCAGATGCCGGAGCCTGACCGACAAAGGGAGGCTTTCCCCTCGACGGTTACCATCAAAACGTCCAGCGCCATCGACATGTTCCGCTATTGGCTCGTCGAAGCGAGCGCCCGCAACCTCGACCGCGTGCTTGATGCACTGCGGCCAATGGTGTCGAGGTGTTGGACGATGGCTTGCGGCTAGTGGGCAAGCCTAGGCGGCGATGACTATGCCTGCCCCAAAGAAGCCCCGTCAGAGCCTTTAGGATGCCTCTACAGGCCCCTTGCGCTTCTGCTACCTAGGATGCAACCTTTTGAGATTTAGAGGCTCCACGGAACTGATATAAGTCCTTGAGAAGATTGGTACCGCCGGGCGAATTCGAATCGCCGACCTCTTGATCCACAGTCAAGCGCTCTAACCAGCTGAGCTACGGCGGCATGCTCCGGGGAGGTTTTCGGGAAGAACCTAAGCGGAACGCCGACCCGTTGCAAGCGTGGGCGGCCCGCCCCCGCCAACGGAAAAAGGCCCGGGGTTTGGCCCCGGGCCTTCTCTCTAGCACGCGACCCCGTATCGGTCCTTGGATCTCGCCCAAGGCCCGAGGGATTCGATCATTACGACTTGCGAATCTGGTCGAACGAGCGGGACACCTGGCTCTTGATCGGCTCGGTGGTGTCGGCGGCGATCTTGGTGGTCAGCGCCCTGATCTCGTTCGCCTGGCTTGCGAACACATCGAACTGCCGGCGGATGAAGGCCGAGTGAAGCTCGACGATCTCGGCGAGGTTCTTCGCGCCCGCAAGGCTCTTGGCGAGGTCGAAGGCGGAGTTCAGATTGCGCTGGGCAAGGTCGATGAGCTTGCGGTTGAAGGCAGTCGCACCCTGACCCGCCGCATCGAAGGACCGCTCGAGCGAATCGATCGCATCTTCGAGCGCATCCTTGCCGCGCTCATAGGCCTCGCGGCTCTGGTTCACGGTCTTCTCGGCGAGAGCGCGCACGCTCTCAGGCACGGTCGTATCGAGCTTGAACAACTCCATTTCCTTGGCGGCTTTGCGGAAGGTCTCGCGGGCGGCCTCGGCGACGGCTTGGGGAGTATGGGTTTGGCTCATGATGGCACCTCTGCTTGGACAGTTCGCTTCGCTGGGGGTTCGCGGCTTGGCCTCGGGGAAAGGGCTGCCGGCAAATTCGCTGCATTCTTCTTGTTGCACTGCAATATAATTGTGCACTGCGATAATGCAAGGCCTTTTGATGGCGGCGATGCCATTTTGTTCATCAGGAACGGGGGTTGCCCGGTTTCTGCCTAGGCAAACGACCGATTTCGCCTAAATTTGGTTAAGCGAGTCGAGGGAACACCCCGGGATCGGGGTGAGATATGGCCTTAAGCCGAAACCCATTTCCCGCCAAGGCGACTGAATGAGCTCTCTTCCGTTCCACATGCCCGACCTCAAGGTGAACAGGCGCGCCGAAGAGCCGGACCCGGACCGGGAAGCTCTCGAGCATATCGCGCGCGCGCTCGAGAGCCGGAGATTCCAGCGGCCGGAGGACGGCGCCTCGCGCAACGAGAGCGAGGAGGCCTCGGAATTTTTTCTCGCGCCGCAAAGCCTCAAGGCCTTGCTCGAGGGCATGCCGGTCGCGGTCGCCATCCTCGCCCGTGGCGCACTCGCCGATGCCAATTCCGCCTTCGCCAATGCCTTCGGCTATCCGTCGGCGGCAGAGCTGATCGAAGCCGGAGGGCTTGGCGCGATCCTCGGTGAAGGCAAGCTCCCTGGGGACGCGGGCACCGAGCGAGGCGCGCCCTTCGAAGCGCTCACCCGCTCGCGGCGGCGCGTGAAGGTCGCATTTGCGCTAAGCGTTCTCGACGCCGAACGCGCGCTCGCGCTGTTGCGGCTGATCGACCCGCCGAGCCCGGAGGGCGAAGCGGCGGCGCCGCAAGCTTCACCCCCCGAGGCGGCGCCGAAGCCGGAGCTCGCCCCGCCGAAGCCCGAACTGGCGCCGAGGCCTCAGGCCGACGCGGCCGCGAGCCGCCTCGACTTTCTCGCCAAGGTTAGCCACGAGGTGCGCACGCCCCTCAACTCGATCATCGGTTTCGCCGAGCTCATGCTTCAGGAGCGCTTCGGGCCTATCGGCAACAGGCGCTACAAGGGCTATGTCGAGGACATTCATCAGAGCGGGCTCTACGCGCTCTCCCTCCTCAACGACCTCCTCGATATCTCCAAGATCGAGGCCGGCAAGTTCGAGCTCAATTTCACCGCGGTCGATGTCGGCGAAATCGTCGAGGATTGCGCCGCGAGCCTGCAGCCACTCGCCAAGCGCGCGCGTATCCTGCTCAGAACGTCACTTGCGCCGGATCTTCCCACCGTCGTCGCCGATCCGCGGCGTCTCAAGCAGGTTCTCCTCAACCTTCTCACCAACGCCATCAAGTTCACCAATGAAGGCGGCCAGGTGATCGTGTCGGGCTCGATGGTCGATGGCGAGCTTCGCTTGCGCGTGCGCGACAATGGCGTCGGCATGACCAAGGACGAGATCGCGTTCGCCATGCAGCCCTTCCACCAGCTCGATACCGCTCCGCGCAAGCAGACGGGAACGGGGCTGGGCCTCCCCGTCACCAAGGCCCTGGTCGACGCCAACCGGGCGCGGCTTGCGCTTACGAGCGAGCCGGGCGTCGGCACCTCGGCGGACGTGATCTTTCCGGCCGAGCGGCTCTTCACCTCGGGCTGACCCGGCTTCGGAGGGCGCGCCTCAACTTGGGCCGGTGAATGTTCCCTCACCTTGCAACAGTCGTTCTGCGCTGAAGCCCTCACGTGTTATTTGCCTGTTACTTTAATTCTGCTCACATTAGAAGATTTCTACTTTTCATTTCGAACTTAGAAGGCTTCTAAGGTAGATGAAATCAAGTCAATCTTCTTGACAGTTTCGAGCGCAAGGCTCTAATCGAGGAATCGCGCCCGCCGTTGCAAAAGGCCGGGCGCTAAAAATCGACGGTCCGATACCGGGGCCTTGAACTCCGGCAATTGGAGGAAAAGATGCGATTTGCCTCGGCGCGGCGCCTCGCGCTCGCCTTCCTCTTCACACTCGCCGCCGCGCAAGCAGACGCCGCCGATCCCGGCGCGGTGAATGTCTATTCCTATCGCCAGCCCTATTTGATCGAGCCGCTGCTCAACGCGTTCACGCAAGAGACGGGGATCGAGGTCAATGTTATCTTCGCCGAGAAGGGCCTGATCGAGCGCATCGAGGCCGAAGGGCGCAACAGCCCCGCCGATGTGCTGCTCACGACCGATATCGGCAATCTCACGCAGGCGACCCAATCGGGCATCGCGCAGCCCATCCGCTCGGCCGCGCTCGACGCCGCGATCCCGCAAGCCTATCGCGCCAAAGACGATCAATGGTTCGGCCTCACCCGCCGCGCGCGCGTCGTTTACGCGTCAAAGGAACGGGTGGAGCAGGAGACAATCACCTACGAGGAGCTCGCCGACCCGAAATGGCGCGGCAAGATCTGCATCCGCTCGGGCCAGCATCCCTATAACGTGGCGCTGATCGCCTCGATGATCGCCAATCACGGCGAAGCATGGACGGAGGAATGGCTTAAAGGCGTGAAGGCCAATCTCGCGCGCAAGCCCGCCGGGGACGACCGGCTCCAGGTCAAGGGCGTCTATGCCGGCGAATGCGACATCGCCGTCGCCAATACCTACTACATGGGCGTGATGCTAAAGAACGATAAGGAACCCGAGCAGAAGGCGTGGGCCGAGTCGGTCAGGATCCTGTTCCCCAACTCGACCGAGCGCGGCACGCATGTCAACGTGTCGGGCGCCGCCGTCGCGAAGCACGCGCCGCACAAGGAAAATGCGGTGAAGCTCGTCGAGTTCTTGGCCTCCGACGAGGGCCAGCAATTCTATGCGGAGGCGAATAACGAATATCCGGTCAAGGACGGCATTCCTTGGTCTCCGCTGGTCAAGTCGTGGGGCGATTTCAAGCCGGACCCGATCTCGCTCACCGACGTCGCCGCCCTGCGCAAAGCTGCAAGCGAGCTAGTTGACAAGGTTGAATTCGACGAGGGTCCAAGCTCATGAGGGGGGCAACGATGAGCTTTCACCGGAAGACGGATCGACAGGCTTCAGTCACGCTCGGCACGCCGCACCGTGTGCCGTTGCGGAGCGGCGCGGAATGGCTCGTTGGCATGGGCTTCCGCTGCTGGCTCGCGGGCTACGATACCGGCGACATCGCCTGTTGGGAGAGCGGATGGAACGAATATGCGCGTGCGCTTGGGCCCGAGCGGGCAAGGCGCGCGGTGACCGAGCTTGCGTGCTGGGTCAAGGCGGTGCGCGCCACTGCCGCGCGCAAGATCGAATATTCTCCGGTCGGGTTCTCGTGCTTTTGCGCCGATGAGTGCCTGGCGATCTCGCTGATCGCGGCCTCGCAGCACCATCGCTGTCCGGCGATGCGGGCCTGCGCTTTGGCGCTGACCGGGTCGGATTCGATCGATCCCGTGCTGAACGCGGCAAACGCCTTCGCCGATGTTTTGCAAGACGCCGATCAGCGCCTGTCGCCGGACGCCGTGGCGGCGCTGATGGCGGGACGGCGCAAAGGCGGCGTTGACCGCCGCGCGCCCGTCTAAACGCGGGCGACGCAAAAACCGGTGATGGCGCTCGTCTCGTCAACCACGCGGCCTCCGTTGCGCCGCCGGCTGGCGCGACTCAAGGAAAGCGGCAATCTCGCCTGGTCGCTGGCGGCGCTCCTTCATCTCGTTGATCGCCATTCTGCCCCTGCTTGCCATCGGCGCGATCGCGCTTCAGGCGAGCGGCGATACCTGGCCGCATCTAATCGAGAACGTGCTGCCGGGAGCCCTTCGCCGCACCGCGCTTCTGCTCGTGGGTGTCGGCGCCTTGACGCTTCTCATCGGCACCGCGACGGCGTGGCTCGTGACCATGTATCGCTTCCCGGGGCGGAACCTCTTGCAGTGGCTGCTGCTGCTCCCGCTCGCGATCCCGACCTACATCATCGCCTATACCTATCTCGAGCTGCTCGACTATTCCGGCGCGGTGCAGACCGGATTGCGCGCGCTGTTCGGCTGGCAAGACGCGCGAAGCTACTGGTTTCCCGATATCCGCAGCGTCGGCGGCGCGATCCTCGTCATGAGCGCGGTGCTCTATCCTTATGTCTACATCACCGCGCGGGCGAGTTTCGTCGCCCAGTCCGTCTGTATCCTCGAAGTGAGCCGCAGCCTCGGCCGCACGGCGGCGCAGACCTTTTGGGAGATTGCGCTGCCGCTCGCCCGGCCCGCGCTTGCCGCAGGCGTCGCGCTCGCGCTTATGGAGACGTTGAACGATATTGGCGCGGTCGGATTCTTCGGGGTTCGAACCTTGACGGTCGCGATCTACGACACATGGCTCGATCGCAACAACCTCGCCGGTGCGGCGCAAATCGCCTGTGTCATGCTGCTGTTCGTCCTCGCGCTGCTCGGCCTCGAACTCGCGCTCAGGGGCAAGCGCCGATTTCACCATACGACCGGCAAATATCGCCACCTGCCGGAGGACCGGCTCGAGGGCTGGCGCGGCGCTCTCGCAGGCCTCGCCTGCGTCTTGCCCGTCTTGTTCGGCTTCGTGCTTCCGGCCGGCGTTCTCCTTGACGACGCCGTCGCCCATTTGGCGGCAGGCCTTGCGCCGGCGTTCTGGCGCGCCGCGTTGAACAGCCTCCTGCTCGCGAGCGCGGCGGCTTGCGTTGCGGTCGGCTTCGCCGTGGTGCTGGCCTATGCGAGGCGGCAAACGCGTTCGCAACTGGTTCAGGGCGCGAGCACGATTCCCGCGATCAGCTACGCCGTGCCCGGTACCGTGCTCGCGATCGGGCTCCTGATCCCGCTCGCCGGTCTCGACAATTTCGTCAACTCGGTGATGCGGTCGATGTTCGGCGTCTCCACGGGATTGCTGCTGTCGGGAACCGCGTTCGCCATCGTGCTCGCTTACACCATTCGCTTCCTTGCCGCCTCGCTCGGCGCGGTCGAGGCGGGCCTGGCGCGGGTGTCCCGCAATATCGACGCCGCGGCGCGCTCACTCGGCGCCACGCTGGGGGAAATGCTGCTCAAGGTGCATTTGCCCCTGCTCAGGCCCGCGCTCGGCGCCGCCGCGCTCCTCGTCTTCGTCGAATTCGATGAAGGAGCTGCCCGCGACGCTTCTACTCAGACCCTTCAACTTCGACACGCTTGCAACGCAGGTCTTTACGCTCGTCTCGCTCTATCGTTACGAGGAGGCCGGACTTTCCGCGCTCGCGATTGTCCTGGTAAGCCTCGCTCCCGTTCTCTTCCTCCATGGGATCGTGGCTGGAAGCCGTCCCGGAGCCTCGCTCGCAGCCCCGCGCCAAAGGCCCTGATTGGTCTTTTTGCGGATCCTGCGATACCAACAAAAAACCGGCCCGGTCTCGCTATCCCGGCGCGTTCGGGCTAGAAAGGCGGGGGCTGATTTTGAGAAAACGCCGAGGCACCCAGCCTTTCGGGTCCGGCGCGGGGAACGGGTGGGTAGGGACGGCATGAAGCCTCGCCTGATCGAGCCGAAATGGATTCTTTTCGGCATCTTCGCGCTGCTCCTGTGCGCCCTTTTCATCCTCCCGCGACTCGCCGGTAACTCCTTGTCTCTCGCCAAACGTGCATCCGATGCCCTTGCTACATGGACGGGCGGCGAGGTCAAATTGACCGGGCCTTTGCGCGTGCAATACTTCCCGGACGTCGCGATCAGAAGCGGCGTCGAGCTCGCCAACGCCCCAAATCTTCCCTTGGTGAAATCGATCGCAGCGAAGGACGCAAGGATCTCGCTCGATCTCGCCGCGCTGGTCCTGGGGCGCATCCGTGTCGATGCCGTCCGCCTCGTCGGGCCGGAGATTGCGCTCAAAGAGGCGCCGTCGCTCATCATGGGGCCCGAGCAGACCTTGCAGGCGCGCATCGCCAATCTCCTGAACGGCGCGCCGTTCCGCGTGCTTCGCGTGCAGAATGGCGTCATCAAGATGCCGACAGCGTCCGGCGGCGAGACCATCGAAAAGCTCGATGCGCGATTCGATTTGAGTTCCGGGACGCTTGCCGGTTCCGGCTCGTTCGTGCTCCGCAATGAGCCTGTCAGCTTCACGCTCGATACCGGCGAACCTTCCGAAACGGCGGACGGTCTCACCGTTCCGGCGACATTTTCTTTCAGCGCGCCGGCGCTCGAAGCCACGGTCACCGGCACAGCCTCGTTCGCCAACGGATTCCAGCTCGACGGCGACATGAAGGCCGACATGGCCGACGCGCGCGCCTTTCTCAGATGGACCGGGATCGACCTGGCAGAGGGACGGAGCTTGAGGGCTCTCTCGGCATCGGGAGCGGCGCATTGGAACGGCACGACCCTCACCTTCGACGATGGCGCCTTCGCGCTGGACGGGAATGCGGCCGTGGGCGCGCTCGCGGTTACCCCCGGCGAACGTCCCCGCATCGACGGCACGCTCGCTTTCGACCGGCTTGCGCTCGATCCCTATGCCGGCGCGGAGGAAGCTTCGGACGGCGCGGCGCCAGCGCGTCCGGACCAATCCGTGCTCAGCCATTTCGACACGGATTTACGCATCTCGGCGGCCGAGATCACCGCCCCCGGAGTCCAACTCGGGCGCGGTGGATTCACCATCAGCGCCCGCGAGGGTCTCGTTTCAAGCGAAGTGGGCGAGCTTGAATTTTGCGGCGGCACGGTCACGGGCCGAATTGACGTCGATCTCTCAAAGGCCGTCAACAAGGCGAGGCTGGCCGGAAAACTGTCCGACGTGCCGATCGAGACCTGCCTTGATCCGCTTGGGGTCCATGTTCCCCTCAGCGGCGAAAGCAACCTCAAGGTGGATTTCTCCACCACGGGCAGCACCTATGACGAGCTTGCGCGAGGGCTCGCGGGGCCATTCCGGCTGAAAGCCCGCAAAGGCACCGTCTCTGTCGATCTCACCCGCCTCTTCGCCGGATCGGGCGCGCGTCAGGGCGACGGCTGGAACAGCGAAAATATCACGGCGTTCGACGAGCTCATTGCCGAATGCCGCCTCGGTGCCGGCCATATTTGGTGCGAGAAGTTCAACATGAAAACGGAACAGGGGTTGATTTCCGGGTCCGGTGACATCGATTTGGGGCAGAAGACCCTCGATTGGCGCTTGTTCGTCGCCGATCACGCCGCTCCTTTGAACGATTCGCAGCTTGCCGCAGAGACTCCACCGCAAGTCTCGATCAGCGGGGCGCTCGCGCAACCCGTGATCAGGAGGGCCGATCAAGAGCCGGTTCACTCCGGATCGGTGCCGACCGCAGCCAGGTCCACCCAAGTTTCTCCGCGCTGACCGTCTCCGCCGATGTCACGGAACTCGAGAACGCCATAGTGTCCCAGCACCGCAATATCCTCACCTGTCGAGCGTTCACGATGGCACACCGGAACGCACGGGCATGCGCCCTTGCCTTCGCCGTGGCCGCGAGTCTCAGCGCTTCGGCGGGCGCGCGCGGCGAAGACACGCTCAATATCGCGACATGGGGAGGCGCGTACGGCCAATCGCAGGAGATCGCCTTCTTCGAGCCCTATGCCAAGGAGACGGGCACCCGGATTGCGACCGAGGTCTATGACGGCACGCTCGCCAAGATCAAAGAGATGATCGAAGGCAGCTCCGCGGCGATCGACGTCGCCGACGTTTCGGCAGGCGCGCTCAACGCGCTGTGCAAGGACGGGCTGCTCGAAACGATCGCGTCATCGAGCCTCAGCGCGGCACCGTCGGGCGAGAGCGCGGAACAGGATTTCTTCGCGGACAGCCTTTCAAGTTGCGGCGTTGCCAGCGTCGCTTGGTCCATGGCGATCGCTTTCGATCGCCAGGCCTTTAGCAAGGCTTCGCCTTCGCAAATCGCCAATCTCCTCGATACCAAGCGGTTCCCCGGCAAGCGGGCGCTGCCCAACAGCCCGCGCCGGACGCTCGAGCTTGCGCTGCTCGCCGATGGCGCCGATCCGGCCAATGTCTATACGGAGCTTGCGACCCAAGAGGGCGCCGACCGCGCCTTCAAGGCGCTCGACAAGATCAAGGGCGAAACCTACTGGTGGGACAGCGCCGAGGAGGCGATAACCTGGCTGTTGGAAAGAAAGGCGGCGATGGCCGCCACTTACAGCGGTCGGCTGTTCCGCGCCACGGTCGGCACGCGCCAGAGATATGCGGCGATGTGGGACGGGCAGATCTACGATCTCGATTTTTGGGCCATCCCCAAGAGCGCAAAGAACAAGGACGGCGCGCTTCGCTTCATCGCCTTTGCCACAGACCCGGCGAGACTGGCGACACAGGCGCAACTTATTGCCTATGGCCCGATGCGGAAATCGGCACTTCCCCTCGTCGGCAAGCATCCGGTGATCGATGTCGAGATGCTGACATTTCTTCCCACGGCGCCCGACAACTTCAAAAAGGCGCTGAAATTCGACGAAGGGTGGTGGGGGACGAACGGCGCTGCGCTCCAGTCGCGCTTCGAGGCGTGGCGCGGGCCGCTTGCTCCCGGCCAAGGCAAGCCGCCCGTCGCCGGGGCGAAGCCGCCAGAGGCTGAAGCAGGCGAAGAAGCCGCCAAGGCGGCGCCGTAACGTCGGCACATATGCGGGGGCTCCACGAACGCTGCGCCGAAAGCCAAATCCACGCGCCGCGACCGTGTCCGACAGGCCGCAGGTCAAGTCTCAATTGAGGCCCCGACGGAAAAAAGAGAATGCGGGTTAAGCCGAACTCCTGTTTGCATCGAGCGTCGTCGGCGTGTCATTCTTTTCGCTGGAGAGAGTTGTCTGGGTGCCGACCCTGTGGACATCCCTCCTGCACAGGATGCACGACCTAAATAGGTGATGCGCCTTGGCGAGCTCGATCGGCTCAAGCTGGAAGCACCACCTTGCGACGCCAAGCACTGCCGGAGCGGGGCCGGCAGTGCAATTTTTTTCCAGGCACCTTATCTAATCTCTATCTAGTCTCTGGCCTTGCGAACCCGAAAACCTCGATTCCGGGGCGCTTTTTTCGGGCGGTACGGTTCAGCATCGGCCGCCGATAATTGCGCCCGAAAGCAATGACCCCCGAACGATTCGAAACCTGGCTCACGGTCGACCGGAAGGGCCTTTACTGCCGCCCCGGCAGCTTCCATATCGACCCTCATGGCGGCGCCAAACGCGCGGTCGTGACCCATGGCCATTCCGACCATGCGCGGCCCGGGCACGACCATGTGCTTGCCACGCGCGAAACGCTCGCCGTGATGCAGGCGCGGCTGGGGAGAGCGGCGCAAAAGAGCAGTCAGGCCGTCGCTTACGGCGAACGTGTGACGATCGGCGACGTCGCGCGTCACGCTTATCCCGGCTGGCCATGTGCTCGGCAGCGCGCAGGTTCTCATCGAATGGAAGGGCGCGCGGGCCGTCGTCTCCGGCGATTACAAGCGGAGCTCCGACCCGACCTGCTCGGGCTTCGAGCTCGCCCCGTGCCATCTCTTCATTACCGAGGCGACCTTTGCGCTTCCCGTGTTCCACCACGGCGATGCGGGCGAGGAAGCGGCGAAGCTTCTCAGGTCCCGCGCGCAATTCCCGGACCGCGCGCATTTGGTCGGCGTCTACGGGCTCGGCAAATGCCAGCGCCTGATCGCGCTCCTGCGCCAAGCCGGCTACGATCGCCCGATCTATCTTCACGGCGCGCTCAGCGAATGTTGCGCGCTCTACGAGTCCTTCGGCGTGGCCCTCGGCGCGCTGAAGCCCGCAACAGGCGCCTCCCGTGAGGAGCTGAAGGGCGAGATCGTGCTGGCGCCACCTCCTGCCATCGCCGATCGCTGGTCGCGCCGGCTGCCGGACCCCGTGACGGCTTTCGCCTCTGGGTGGATGCGCGTCCGCGCGCGGGCCCGCCAGCATGGCGTCGAGCTACCGCTCGTAATCTCCGACCACGCCGATTGGGGCGAGCTCGTCGCGACCATCGCCGAGACGGGCGCGGAGGAAGTCTGGGTGACGCATGGGCGCGAGGATGCGCTCCTGCATCACATCGAAACGAGCGGGCGCAAGGGCCGTGCGCTCGCCCTGATCGGACGCGAGGACGAGGACCAGTGAAGCCCTTCGCCGCGCTTCTCGACCGGCTCTCTTACACGCCGTCGCGAAACGACAAGCTCAGGCTCCTGGCGGGCTATTTCGCGAGCAGGCCCGATCCTGATCGCGGCTATGCGCTCGCGGCGCTGACGGACGGCCTCTTCTTCAGGCTTCCGCTCCGGCGCATCCTGACCGATCTCATCGGATCGCGCGTCGATCCGGTCCTGTTCGATCTTTCGCGCGACTATGTGGGGGATACCGCCGAGACCATCGCCCTGATCTGGCCGGGCAATGGTGCTTCCGCAAAGCCGCCACGTCTCGCAACCGTGGTCGAGGCGCTGCAATCGGCGGCGCCCGCGCAAGTCCCTGCCCTCCTTACCGATTGGCTCGATCGGCTCGACGCAACCGGCCGCTGGGCGCTGCTCAAGCTCATGACCGGGGCGCTGCGCGTCGGCGTCTCGGCGCGGCTCGCCAAGACGGCGCTCTCGGAATGGTCCGGCGTACCGCTCGCCGATATCGAGGAGATCTGGCACGGGGTTCGCCCGCCTTACGGCGAATTGTTCGACTGGCTTGCGGGCAAGGGCGCCCGGCCCGCGCTCGAAGGGCGCGCGACCTTCAGGCCGCTGATGCTGTCGCATCAGATCGACGACAGGGAGCTTGAGGCGATCGCGCCCGAAGACTTCATCGCCGAGTGGAAATGGGACGGCATCCGCGTGCAGGCCGCGCATCAAGCGGGCGAAAGGAGGCTCTTCTCGCGCACCGGCGACGACATTTCGGGCGCCTTTCCCGATGTGGTCGAGGCCCTTCCCGAGGGCGTCGTGCTCGACGGCGAGCTGCTCGTCATGCGGAACGGCGAAGTCGCCCCCTTCAACGATCTGCAACAGCGGCTCAACCGCAAAGCCGTGAGCGGCGCGCTGCTCAAGTCGCATCCGGCCCATATCCGCCTCTACGACATTCTGTTCGAGGACAGCGAGGATCTCCGCGGGCTCCCCTTCGCCGCAAGGCGCGCGCGACTCGAGGCATGGCATAGAGCGCACACGCCCCGCCGCACCGATCTTTCCACGCTCATCGGCTTCGCCTCGGTCGATGAGCTTAAGACGCTATGGGAAGGCGCGCGCGAGACCGGCATCGAGGGGCTGATGCTGAAGCGGCGCGACAGCCCTTACCTTGCCGGGCGCCCCAAGGGCCATTGGTACAAGTGGAAGCGGGCGCCGCTCGTCATCGATGCCGTCCTCATGTACGCGCAAAGGGGAAGCGGCAAGCGCTCGTCCTATTATTCGGACTATGCTTTCGGCGCTTGGCGCGACGGCAAGGCTGGCGCGCCTGAGCTCGTGCCAGTGGGCAAGTCCTATTTCGGCTTTACCGACGAGGAGCTCAAGGAGCTCGATCGCTGGGTGAGGAACCACACGGTTGACAGCTTCGGCCCGGTTCGCCAGGTCGAGCCCAAGCTCGTGTTCGAGGTGGCCTTCGATTCGGTGCACCGCTCGGCCCGGCACAAATCGGGGGTCGCCATGCGCTTCCCGCGCATCAACCGCATCCGCTGGGACAAGCCCGCCGCCGAGGCCGACCGGCTTGAGACGCTCCAAGCCATGATCGTGGACTGAGCCATGACGCAAACGGCATCGCCGAAGACGCGCAAGGTGGCGGACCTCACCTGGGACCGGGTGGCAGAGCGTCTCGCGGGCGGCGCCGCGGCGCTACTTCCGATCGGCGCGGGCGCGAAGCAGCACGGGCTGCATATGACGATGGCGACGGACCAGATCTTCGCCGAATATTTCGCGGGCCTCGTCGCCGAGAAGATCGATGCGCTGATCTGGCCAACACTGACTTATGGCGCTTATCCCGCCTTCGTCGCCTATGCGGGGAGCGTGAGCCTGTCCCAAGCGACCTTCCAATCGGTCGTGACAGAGATCGCCGATGCACTCCTCGGCTTCGGCGCGCAGCGCGTGCTTGTCCTCGATACCGGACTTTCCACGCTCGCGCCGGTCGAAGCGGCGATCAGGGCCGCGTCCGATCCGTCCCGGCTCCGGCATTTGAAGGTCTTCGCCTGTCCACGATTCGTTACGATGGCGAAGGCGTTGCGGCAACAGCCCTATGGCAGCCATGCCGACGAGATCGAGACGTCGCTGATGCTCGCGATCGCGCCCGGCTTGGTTGACATGAAGCGGGCGGAAGCTTGTCCCTTCTCGCCTGACGGGCCTTCACAGGGACCGCTCTCACCAGGCGACCCGAAATCGCCCAACTATTCGCCGAGCGGCAGCTTCGGCGATCCGACGATCGCCTCGGCGGAGAAGGGCAGGAAAATTCTCGCCGCCATCGTCGAGGACTTGATGGAGGCGGCGGCTTGACCCACGGCGCCTGCGCCAAACCCTCATGCCTCTACCGGCCATGATGTGGTAACCAGGGAGTGTTGGCGCATGTTGAAAGGGGCTACGTCTTGACCCGAAGCGTGATCTTGCCGGCCGTTGTTGCGGCGATGTTCACCTTTGCCGCTAGCCCGGCGCTAGCCGAAGACGTCGCGCTCTGCCTCGCAACGGCCGACCGGGTGGTCGCCGGCGAGGCTGTCGATGACGCGGCCAAGAAGGCCGGTCACGAAGCCTGCCAGCGCGCGCTCGCCACGACCTCGAGTGTCGTGCAGAAATACCATTTGCAGGAAGCCGATTTCGACATTGTCGGACGCCCTCCCAAACAGTGATCGCTGAAGAGCGAAGCGGCGGACAGGGCTAGGCCCGATCTTTTCGAGGTCTCAGGATTTCCGGGCGCCCACCGGCTGCACGATGATGGCGCCGCCATCGCCGTCGACGATCTCCTCGTCGGCGAGTTTGAAATGCTCCATGCGCATCGTGTGATAGTGGTCGAAATAATCGTGGAGCTGCTTCTCGATCGACTTGTCGTAATCGGGGCGCACGACATGGGTCGCGCCCTGAACCACCTTCACCACCTTGCCGTTCTTGACCACCACCTCGCCGTTCTTGAACACGAGCTCGGGCGTCGCGAACATCGCCTCGCGGTCGGGATCGTCGCGATAGACGGTGATGTCGCCCGCGGCGCCCGGCCCGAGATGCCCGCGGTCGTTCAGCCCGAGGCTCCGCGCGGGACCTGCCCGGGTCAGGATCGCGATTTCGTCGAGCGTGTATTCGCGTGTGAGCGATTTCAGCAACTCGGCTTGTCCTTGCGCGTCGGGATTGATCTTCTGCAACATGCTGTCGCGGAAGCCCTTGTCCATGAGCAGGCGGATCAGATGCGGGTAGAAGTAGAAGGGCGCGCCGTTCGGATGATCGGTGGTGAGGAAGATGCGCCACGGATCGTCGAACAGGAGGAACGTCTCGAGCCCGATCACCCATTGCATGGCGTTGACGAAGCTCTTGTCGCGATAGCGCATCGGCACAACGCCGCAGCCGGCGTCGCATTCGATATCCATGATCACCGGCTTCTTGGGGTGCGCGCTCTTGGAGATTGCGTATTGGCGCATGCTGTCGCCCGATGCGGTGCAGGTCTGGCCGAACAGGACCTGACCCACGTCGATCGAGACATTGGGCGTCTTGTTGACGAGCTCCGTGAGCCGGGCCGCGCCCGAGGAGAACTTCCGGTCGCCTTCGATGCCGTAGCTCAGGAACTGGGTGTGGGTCATGTGGATGCGCAAGCCCTCGGCCGCCCTGACCGTGGCGAGCGTCGTTTCGATATTGCCGGGAACGCCGAGATTGCAGCCGTGGATGTGGAGCGGATGGGTGAGTCCCAGCTCCTCGATGGCGCGCGCGAGCGTCAAGATGATCTGCCGCGGCGTCACATGGTAATAGACATGCTCCTCGTCGAGATCGAGCTTGCGCTGATTGAACTTGAAGGCGCTGATGCCGCCTGGATTGACGACCTTCACCGCGATGGCCTGCGCCGCGTGCAGGGTCCAGGCGACATAATCCTTGATCGCCTTGAAGTCCTTCTTGGCCGCGAGCTGGCGCAGGAAGTAATCGTCCGAGCCGAGCATGACGAAGGCGCCCTTATCGACCATGGGCGTGTCGCCCATTTCCATATGCGCCTGGCGGGCATTTGCAGGCAGCATCGCCGGCTCGAAACAGGCGGTGTAGCCCATCTCGGCATAGCGGTAGCCGGTGACATGGGTCGATGGCACGGCGCGGCCTGAGCCGGCACGGGTGAGCTCGGTGCGAGTCACCGGATCGCCCCTATGGTCCTCCGGCAGCAGCATGCGGGCGATGGTCATTTTGCCGCCACCGATATGGGTGTGGGGGTCGATGGCACCCGCCATGATGATGCGGCCCTTCACATCGTAGGTCGCGTCAGGCCGGGCGTTCGGTCTGGCCGCGACGATCTTGCCGTCCTCGACATAGATGTCGCGAATCTCGCCGCTCACTTTATTGGCGGGGTCGTAAACCTTGCCGCCGACGAGCTTGATGAGCATGGTCCCGGAAGCTCCCGCCCTAAAGCGCCGCCTGGATCGCCGAAAGCATTTCGGCGGCCGATGGAAGGGGAGCGCGGCCGAGGTCCTTGAGCGGCAAGGACACGACGTTGTCGACGCGAATGAGCCGCGCGGAATGATCGAGCCCCGGAGTGCCGATGGGGATGAACACTGAAGGCGACGCGGTCAGCGCGAGACCCGGAGTGCCGAGCACGACGGTCGGAATGCCGGTCGGGGGCGGCACGAGGGTCGGCGAGATCGAGGCGATCCAGACGAGAAGATCGCCCTCGCCCTCTTTAAGCATTCGGCCGATGGCCCAGCGGTAGGGGTCATAGTCGGGGGCGGCGGTCGCGTAGCTTACGCGGAGCGGATAGCCGCTGATCCATGTGCATACGGCGCCCGCTGTGATCGCGCCTTCGGCGCCGCCAAGCGCCAGACCGACGAAGCGCGTGGTCTGATTGAGGTCCTTCGCGAGCCCTGTGAATTGTTCGACTGCGAGCTCGGCATGGGGAAAATTCAGCGAAGGCGGCGCCCAGACCACGACGCCGTATTTCGCGCCTCTACAACGCTCGGCGAGCGCATCGATCTCGGCGAGCGTTGTGCCGAAATCCTTTGGCGGCGTGACCCGAAAGCCAGCAAGGCGCGCCCTGAGGAGCGCGACGGCGTGGCCCGCCTCTTCGTCCTTGCAGGCAAGCGTGACGACCTCGCCGATCCTCGAGCCTTTGGCGCCCGAACGGTCGAGCCCCTTGCCGATGAACACGACCGTGCGTTTCGGCGCGGTGACGTCGAACATCGAATCGGGCGGAGACACGATCCGCTCGAAGAAGCGGGGATGCAGCCGGTGAATGTCGCTCCCAGCGATGACGATGAGATCGGCGCGGTTCCGCGTCTCGGTGAGCGTCGTCGTCATCCAGCCGGCCGTCTGGAGAATCTTGAAATTCCGGTACTGCGCTTCGCTCAAGGCGTGGTCGACGATGCCTCCGTTCCGCTCGGCAAGCGCCATCACGGCGCGCATCCCTCCGACATCGGTGGCGAGCCCGCCGAAGAGAGGGAGCTTGGCCTTTCCGATCAGCTTCGCCGCTTCCTTGATCGCCTTGGAAAGCTCGACATCCTTCCCGTTCACGGAAGGTTTGGCCGGAGGGAGCTTGCGCTCGAAGCCCGCGATCGACTGGCTGCAGCCGTTCTTGACGACTTTGAGGCCGGTCTCGTTGCGCTCGACGTCGAGATCGTCGCACAGCGTGCCGCAGAACGGATTGACCACGTTCTCGAACAGATGCGAGCCCGAATGCTCGTCTTTGGTGTCACGAGGACTTGAACGCGGCATGTGGGAATCTCCTCCCAAACGGCGGGGCAAGAAAGCATGGGATGGGCGGCAACACAACTCGCGAGCGGGAAAGGCGGCATCTTTTTTTCGTCTTTTCCGCTCGCGGTCGCGGGAAGCGCGGGCTTTGCCGCCGATTGCCTCCTCCGGCGAGGTGGGCCATACACGCTTTCCATGGGATCCAATTCGGCAGGCCCGGTGGCCCGGCTCCGCATCGTTCTCGGAGGCGATATCGCCTTGGGCCCGGGCAAGGCCGATCTGATGGAAGGCATCCGCGACTTCAGGCTCGATTGCCGCCGCCGGCCGGCGCATGGGCATGAGCTACAAGCAGGCCTGGCTCCTGATCGAGACCATGAACGCTTGCTTCGCGAAGCCGCTGGTCGCGGCGGTCAAGGGCGGCAAGGCCGGCGGCGGCGCCCATTTGACCCCGCTCGGCGAGGACGTTCTTGTCCGCTTCCGCCGCATGCAAGCTTCGTCGGAGCGAGCCATCGCCAAAGATTTGGCCGCCTTGAAACGGGTGATGCGTAAGGCTCCCAAATAGAGCACGGCAGAATCGGCGCAATCCGAGTGGGACGACGCCTCACAGCTTTACCATCACGTGGCGCGGGACGGTGTAGTCCTCGAGCGCATACATCGAGAGGTCCTTGCCGTAGCCCGAGGATTTGAGGCCGCCATGCGGCATCTCGTTCACCAGCATGAAGTGGGTGTTGACCCAGGTGCAGCCGTAATGCAGCCGCGCCGCCGTCGCCATGCCCTTGCCGATGTCCGAGGTCCATACCGATGAGGCGAGCCCATAGTCGCTGTCATTCGCCCAGGCCACGGCCTGGTCGACGTCGTCGAAGCGCGTAACCGAGACGACGGGACCGAACACTTCCTTGCGCACGATCTCATCGTCCTGGTGGGCGCCCGCGACAACGGTCGGCTCGAAGAAGAAGCCCTTGCCGCCTGGCGACTTGCCGCCGGCCGTGATCGAAATGTGCTTCTGCTGGCTCGCCCGCTCGACGAAACTTTGCACGCGGCCTTTCTGGCTCGATGAGATCAGTGGCCCGATCTCGTTCTCGTCGTCATTGGGAAGATTGTATTTCAGTTCCTTGGCGGCGCTCGACAGGTCAGCGACAAGATTGTCGTAAATCTTCTTGCCGGCGTAGATGCGGCAGGCGGCGGTGCAATCCTGTCCTGCGTTGTAATAGCCGAATGCCTTGATGCCGGCGACGACCGAATCCAAATCGGCATCGTCGAACACGATCACCGGCGCCTTGCCGCCGAGCTCGAGATGCGTGCGCTTCACGGTAGCTGACGCGGCTTGCAGCACTTTCTTGCCGGTATCGATGCTACCGGTCATTGACACCATGGCGACCTTCGGGTGAGTGATCAGGGCGTTGCCGCTGGTCGGGCCGC
>CAWFRD010000035.1:0-43261 GCA_963818165.1 uncultured Alphaproteobacteria bacterium | reverse complement strand
TTGACCTTGTTGGCTGCGGGCCGCTCGCGTCCGGTGATGGATTTGAGCGTCACCGTACCGCCTTTGGCTTCGACCGCCTTGATCGCGCTCTGCGAGGCGCCGGTGACCTCGAAGGCGAGCTTCGCCTTGAGTTCGCCGTGGCCGAGGAGGCGCACGCCGTCCTTCGCGCGCCGGATGAGGCCGGCTTCTTGCAGCGCCGCAACGGAAATCGGCTTCTTGCCGTCGAGGATGCCGGCATCGACGGCCTGCTGGATGCGGCCGAGATTGAGCTCGTTGAACGTCTTGGCGAAGATGTTGTTGAAGCCGCGCTTGGGCAGGCGCCGGTGCAGAGGCATCTGGCCGCCTTCGAAACCCTTGATGGCAACGCCCGCGCGTGCCTTCTGACCCTTGGTGCCCTTGCCCGCAGTCTTGCCGAGGCCTGAGCCGATGCCGCGGCCGAGCCGCTTCTTGGCCTTGGTCGCGCCCGCACGGTCGCTGATTGCATTCAATCTCATGACGTCTCTTCCTTAGGTCTTCGGCTCGTCCTCGACGATCCGTACGAGATGGCTCACCTTCGCCACCATGCCGCGCACCTGCGGGCTGTCGACGAGCGTCCGCCGCTTATGCATCTTGTTGAGGCCGAGCCCGATCAGCGTCGCGCGCTGGATCGAAGGCCGCCGGATCGGGCTTCCGATCTGCTCAACGACGATGGTTTTTCTTTTCTCGGCCATGTGCCAAACCTTCTCTTCCTTGCGGCCTTGAGGCTTACGCCTCCGTGCCGGCGGCGTCGCCCGCGCCGTCCCTCCGCCGCGAAACGATCTCGCTCACCTTCTTGCCGCGCCGCGCCGCAACCCCGCGCGGGCTGTCCTCGTGCCGCAGCGCATCGAATGTGGCGCGCACCATGTTGTAGGGGTTCGAGCTTCCGAGCGACTTCGCGACCACGTCTTGAATGCCGAGCGTCTCGAACACGGCGCGCATCGGCCCGCCGGCGATGATGCCGGTGCCGGGAGGCGCCGCTCTGAGCACGACCCGGCCCGCGCCGTGCTGGCCCGTCACGTCGTGATGCAGCGTGCGTCCCTCGCGCAAGGGAACCTTGACCAGATTGCGCTTGGCCGACTCGGTCGCCTTGCGGATCGCTTCCGGCACCTCGCGTGCCTTGCCGTGGCCGAAGCCGACCCGTCCCTTCTGATCGCCGACCACGACAAGCGCGGCGAAGCCGAAACGCCGTCCGCCCTTGACCACCTTGGCGACGCGATTGATGTGCACGAGTTTGTCGACGAACTCGCTGTCGCGCTCGCGATCTTCACGGTCTCTTGCTTGCTGGCCTCGTGCCACGGTCGATCCTTTCCCGGTGAAACTAGAAATTCAGGCCCGCTTCGCGCGCGGCGTCGGCGAGCGCCTTCACGCGCCCATGATAGAGATAGCCGCCCCTGTCGAAGACGACGTCCTTGATCCCGGCTTTTAAGGCCCTCTCGGCCAGGAGCTTGCCGACGGCCTGGGCGGCGGCGAGGTCGCTCCCCTTCGGCAGCGAGCCCTTGAGGTCCTTGTCGAGCGTCGAGGCCGCGGCGAGCGTCTTGCCCGCTCCATCGTCGATCACTTGCGCGTAGATGTGCCGCGAGGAGCGGAACACCGAAAGGCGCGCGCGACCGTTCGCCGCACGCTTGAGCGTGCCGCGCACCCGGCGCGATCGCCGTATAAAGTTTTCGTTCAACGCGCCCATTGCCGATCGTCCCGCTACTTCTTCTTGCCTTCCTTGCGGAGGATGAACTCGCCCACATATTTGATGCCTTTGCCCTTATAGGGCTCGGGCGGCCTGAATCGCCTGATCTCGGCGGCGACCTGGCCCACCTTCTGCTTGTCGATGCCCGTAATCACGATCTCCGTCGGCTTCGGGCAGACAATCTGAATACCTTGCGGGATCGGATAGGCAATATCGTGGCTAAAGCCGAGCTGAAGCTGGAGATTCGAGCCCTGCACCGCCGCGCGGTAGCCGACGCCCGTGATCTCGAGCCGCTTGGAAAAGCCTTCCGTCACGCCTGCGATCAGATTGGCGACAAGCGAGCGCGACATGCCCCACATGGCGCGAGCCTCCTTCGTGTCCTCGCGCATCTCGATCGCGATTCCGCCGTTGTCGAGCTTGGCGACCATGGCGTCGGCGAGCACGTGCTTGAGCTCGCCCTTGGGGCCCTTGATCTTGACCTCTTGGCCGTTCACCGCGGCGGTGACGCCGCCGGGAACCGAAACGGGTTTTTTGCCAATGCGCGACATGGATCAACCTTCGTCAGAGCTGGTGGCCCTAGAATACGTTACAGAGGATTTCGCCGCCGACATTCTCGGTCCGGGCCCGCGCGTCCGACATCACGCCTTTCGGCGTCGACAGGATAGCCACGCCAAGACCGTTGGCGACGGTGGGCAAATCCTTGACCGAGGAATAGACGCGCCGTCCGGGCGTCGAGACCCTCTTGATATCCTTGATCACGGGCTCGCCGTCGAAATATTTGAGCTCGATCTCGAACTCGGACCGGCCGCCGCTATAGTCGACGCGGGCATAGCCGCGGATATAGCCCTCCTCGGCCAGCACATCGAGCACGCGCTCTCTCAGCTTGGAGGCCGGCGTCGTCACCTTGGTCTTGTGCCGCATCTGCGCGTTGCGGATGCGGGCCAGCATATCGCCTAGTGGATCGTTGATGCTCATGCGCTCGTCCTACCAGCTCGACTTGATCATGCCGGGGATGAGACCCTGGCTTCCGAGGTCACGCAGCGCGATACGCGACATGCGCAGCTTGCGGTAATACCCGCGGGGGCGCCCGGTGAGATCGCAACGGTTGCGGATCCGCGTGGGCGACGAATTGCGCGGCAGCTCGGCGAGCTTCAGCCGGGCGGCGAAGCGCTCCTCGGCCGGCAGAGACCGGTCGGCGGCAATCGCCTTGAGCCGCGTCCGTCGTACCTTGTACTTCTTGGCGAGGCGGCGTCGCTTCTTGTCCCGCTCGATCATGCTCGTCTTGGCCATTCAAGTCCTCCTGTCGCAGCCTTGGCTGTTTGCGTCTAGCTGCGGAACGGAAAGTTCAAACCCTTTAGCAGCGCGCGCGCCTCGTCGTCGGTGCGCGCCGTCGTGCAAACGATGATGTCCATGCCGAGCACGTCTTCCACCTTGTCGTAGTCGATCTCGGGGAAGATGATGTGCTCTTTCAGCCCGATGGCGTAGTTGCCGCGGCCGTCGAAGCTCTTCGGATTGAGCCCGCGGAAGTCGCGCACGCGCGGCAGTGCGATATTCACCAGCCGGTCGATGAACTCGTACATGCGATTCTGGCGCAACGTAACCTTGGCGCCGACCGGCATGCCCTCGCGGAGCTTGAACGTCGCGATCGACTTCCGCGCCCGCGTGATCACCGGCTTCTGCCCGGCGATCCGGCCGAGATCGGCGGCGGCGGCCGTGACCTTCTTTGCGTCATTGACGCCCTCGCCCACGCCCATGTTCAGCACGACCTTCTCAAGCCGCGGCACTTGCATGGGATTGGCATAGCCGAACTCCTTGGCCAAGGCGGGCTTGAGCACCTCGGTGTAGTGCTGCTTGAGGCGGGGGATGTAAGCCTTCTCAGCCATCGATGACCTCGCCCGAGCGCCTGGCGTACCGCACCTTGCGCCCATCCTTTAGAAATTTGTACCCGACGCGCGTCGGCTTCCCGTCCTTGGGGTCCTCGAGCGCGAGATTGGAGATGTGGATCGGCGCCTCCTTGGCGATGATCCCGCCCTCCTGCGAGGGCGTTTGGCGCTGATGGCGGCGGACCATGGCCACGCCCTTGACGATGACGCGGTTCTCCTCCGGCATCACCTTGAGGACCTCGCCCTTCTTGCCCTTGTCTTTGCCGGTGATGACCACGACGTGGTCGCCCTTCTTGATCTTGAGCTTCGCCATCACAAGACCTCCGGCGCGAGCGAAACGATCTTCATGTGCTTCTTCGCTCTAAGCTCGCGGGTGACCGGGCCGAAGATGCGGGTGCCGATCGGCTCGCCTTGCGGGTTGATGAGCACCGCGGCGTTGCGATCGAACCGGATGATCGATCCGTCGGGGCGGCGCACGCCCGTGGCGGTGCGGACCACAACGGCCTTCATCACCTGGCCCTTCTTCACGCGGCCGCGCGGGATCGCGTCCTTGACCGAGACCACGATCGTGTCGCCGATCGAGGCGTATTTGCGCTTCGAGCCGCCGAGCACCTTGATGCACTGGACGCGCCTTGCCCCCGAATTGTCGGCGACGTCGAGATTGGTCTGCATCTGTATCATGGCTCTCGCCCTTAACCTCGATTGCCGCTACTGCGCCGCCTGCTCGCGCGGCAACACCGTCCACCGCTTCTGCTTCGAGACCGGCGGACACTCCTCGATCCACACCGTTTCGCCGACCTTGAACTCGTTCTTCTCGTCATGGGCGTGATAGTTCTTGCTCCGCCGCACCGTCTTTTGCAGCACGGGATGGGTGAAGCGCCGCTCGACGCGGACCACCACGGTCTTGTCGTTCTTGTCGCTCACCACGACTCCTTGCAGAACGCGTTTCGGCATCGTCTTCGTCCTAACCCCTCGCCTTCGTCTTCGTTTTCGGCTTGGCCTTGGCTTTCGCCGCGGTCTTCGCAGCGGCCTTGGGCGCGGGCTTCGGCGCGGCGGCCTTGGGCTTCGCAGCCTTCTCGGGCTTGGGCGCCGGCGCTGCCTTGGCTCCCGCCTCGGCGCCAGGCGCCAGCCGCGCAATCGTCTTGATCCGGGCGATGTCGCGCCTGATCTGCCTCACCCGCGCCGTGTTCTCGAGCTGGCCCGACGCCGCCTGAAAGCGCAGGTTGAACTGCTCCTTCTTCAGCTTGATCAGCTCGTCGGCGCACTGATCGGGCGTCATGCTGCGGACCTCGTGCGCCTTCATGGTTTGGCCTCGATACGCGCAACGAAGCGCGTCCTGATCGGAAGCTTGGCGGCCGCGAGTCGAAGCGACTCGCGCGCGACCTGCTCGGTGACGCCGTCGATCTCGAACATGATGCGCCCGGGCTTCACCCGCGCGACCCAGAATTCCGGCGTGCCCTTGCCCTTGCCCATGCGCACTTCGGTCGGCTTTTTCGATACCGGCACGTCCGGGAAGAGCCTGATCCACACGCGCCCAGCGCGCTTCATTTGCCTTGTCATGGCGCGGCGCGCGGCCTCGATCTGCCGCGCCGTGACGCGCGCAGGCTCCTGGGCCTTCAGCCCGTAAGTGCCGAAATTGAGCGTCGCCGCGCTCGTTGCGGCGCCCTTGATGCGCCCCTTATGAGCCTTGCGGTATTTGGTCCGCTTCGGTTGCAGCATGATCTAAGCCCTACCTCCGCCTAACCTTGCGCCTGCGCCGGTTCGCGGCGTCCGGTGGAGCGTCCGCCTTCCTGCGCCTCTAGCGCCCGGTTCTCCTGGGCCATGGGATCGTGCTCCATGATCTCGCCCTTGAAGATCCAGACCTTGACGCCGATCACGCCATAGGCCGTGCGGCCCAACGCCGTGCCGTAATCGATATTGGCGCGCAGCGTATGCAACGGCACGCGGCCCTCGCGATACCACTCCATGCGCGCAATCTCCGCGCCGCCGAGCCGTCCGCCGCAATTGATGCGGATGCCGAGCGCGCCCATGCGCATGGCCGACTGCACCGCGCGCTTCATGGCGCGGCGGAACGCCACCCGGCGCTCGAGCTGCTGCGCGATGCCTTCGGCCACGAGCGTTGCGTCGATCTCGGGCTTGCGCACCTCGACGATGTTGAGGTGCACCTCCGAGTCAGTCAGGCTCGCAAGCTCGCGCCTGAGTTTCTCGATATCGGCGCCCTTCTTGCCGATGAGGATGCCCGGCCGCGCCGTGTGCACAGTCACGCGGCATTTCTTGTGCGGGCGCTCGATCACGACCTTGGAGATGCCCGCCTGCTTGCGCGACTCGAGGATATGCTCGCGCATCTTCAGGTCTTCATGGAGAAGGCGCGCATACTCGCCGCGCGAGGCGAACCAGCGCGAATCCCAGGTGCGGTTGACGCCGAGCCTAAGCCCGATCGGATTGACCTTCTGTCCCATTATGCGGGCTCCTCGACTTGACGCAGCACGACGGTGATCTGTGCGAACGGCTTCTCGATGCGGCCGGCGCGACCGCGGGCGCGGGCGCGCATGCGCTTCATGACCAGGTTCTTGCCGACATAGGCCTCGGCCACGACGAGAGCATCGACATTGAGATCGTGATTATTCTCGGCGTTGGCAATGGCCGATTGCAGCGTCTTCTTCACGTCCTTGGCGACCCGCTTGCGCGAAAAAGTAAGATCGGCAAGCGCGCGATCGACCTTCTTGCCGCGGATCAATTGGGCAAGCAGGTTGAGCTTCTGCGGGCTCACGCGCACGAGCCGCGTGACCGCTCTCGCCTCGTTTTCTTTAAGCGCGCGCTCGCGCTGCGGCTTACCCATTACGCTTCCTTCGTCGGCGTCGCCGTCGTCGTCCTCTTCGCCTTGCGGTCCGCGGCATGGCCGTGGAAGGTCCGCGTCGGCGCAAACTCGCCGAATTTGTGTCCGATCATGTCCTCGGTGACGAGCACCGGGATGTGCTTGTGGCCGTTATGCACGCCGAATGTCAGCCCGACGAATTGCGGCAGAATGGTCGAGCGGCGCGACCAGATCTTGATCACGGCATTCGAGCCCGAGCCGCGCGCCCTCTCGGCCTTCTTGAGCAGATAACCGTCGACGAACGGGCCTTTCCAGATCGAACGTCCCACGTGAACTATCCCTTCTTCTGGTGGCGGCTGCGCAGGATGAACTTGTTGCTCGACTTGTTCGAGCGGGTCTTCTTGCCCTTGGTGGACTTGCCCCAGGGCGTCACCGGATGGCGGCCGCCCGACGTGCGGCCTTCGCCACCGCCATGCGGATGGTCGATCGGGTTCATGGCCACGCCGCGCACAACGGGCTTGCGGCCCTTCCAGCGCATGCGTCCCGCTTTGCCGATCGAGACGTTGAAATTGTCGGGGTTGGAGACGGCGCCGACGGTCGCCATGCACTCGGAGGGGACCATGCGCGTCTCGCCGGAATTCAATTTCAGGATCGCGTAGCCCGCGTCGCGGCCGACAAGCTGCACATAAGTGCCCGCGGCGCGCGCGATCTGCCCGCCCTTGCCCTTCTTCATCTCCACATTGTGGACGATGGTACCGATCGGCATGTTGGCGAGCGGCATGGCGTTGCCGGGCTTCACGTCGGCGCGGACGTCGGCGATCACGGTTTCGCCGACGGCCAGCCGCTGCGGCGCGAGGATATAGGACAGCTCGCCGTCCTCATATTTGACGAGCGCGATGAAGGCAGTGCGGTTGGGGTCGTATTCCAGCCGCTCGACCGTCGCCGGCACGCCGAGCTTGCCGCGCTTGAAGTCCACCTTGCGATAGGTGCGCTTGTGCCCGCCGCCCCGGTGCCACATCGACACGCGGCCGAGATTGTTGCGGCCGCCGGTCTTGGTCAGCCCCTCGGTCAGCGCCTTGACGGGCTTGCCCTTCCAAAGATGACTGCGGTCGATCAGCACGAGCTGCCGCTGCGACGGCGTGGTCGGTTTATAGGTCTTGAGCGGCATCCTCGTCAGATCCTCGTCGTCACGTCGATCGTCTGGCCTTCGGCGAGCCTGACGATCGCTTTCTTGACGTCCTGCTGCTTGCCCCTGACGCCGCGGAAATTCTTGCTCTTGCCTTTGCGGGTCAGCGTGTTCACCGACAGCACCTTGACCTTGAACAGCTTCTCAACGGCGGCCTTGATCTCGGGCTTGGTCGCGTCGCGGCGGACCTTGAACACGACCTGATTGGATTCCGACACGGCGGTCGCCTTCTCGGTGATGACCGGCGAAAGGATCACGTCATAGGCTGTGGGCGTGCTCATTTGAACCGCGCCTCCAGCGCCTCGATCGCGGCCTTCGTCAGCACGAGCTTCTCGTGCCGGAGAATGTCGTAGACGTTGATGCCCTGCACCGGGAGCACATCGACCTCGGGCAGATTGCGCGCGGCCTTGGCGAAGGCCTCCTGTACCGAGGCCCCGTCGATAATCAGCACGGACCCGAAGCCGAGCTTGGCGAAGCGCGACTTGAGCTCCTTGGTCTTGCCCACTTTCAGCTCGCATTTGTCGATGACGATGAGCGTGTCGGATTTGGCCTTGGCCGACAGCGCATGCTTGAGCGCAAGCGCCCTCACCTTCTTCGGCAAGCCGATGGCAAAGCTGCGTGGCTTCGGGCCAAACGCCTTGCCGCCGCCCCTGAAGATCGGCGCCTTCTTGCTGCCGTGACGCGCGCGGCCCGTGCCCTTCTGACGATAGAGCTTGGCGGTCGTCGCATTGATCTCCGAGCGATCCTTGACGTGAGCGGTGCCGGCCCTGCTCTTGGCGAGCTGGTAGCGCACCATGCGCTGCAAGATGTCGGCGCGCGGCTCAAGACCGAAGACGTGGTCGGGGAGCTCCACGGTCCCCGCCTTCTTCGCGTCGAGAGTGGTGATTTCGGCCTTCATCACTCTTGGCTCCCACCCTCGGCAGCCTCGGTCGCGGCGGGTTCGGCGCTCTCGGCCTGCTCGGACTTGCCCTTCTTCGCCTCTTTCGGCTGATCGCCCTTGCGGAACGCGCCGGGCTTCGGCGCCGCCTCCGGCAGAGCGCGCTTGACTGCGTCGCGCAACAGCACCCAGCCGCCCTTGGCTCCGGGCACCGCGCCGCGGATCATGATGAGCCCGCGCTCGGGATCGGTCTTCACCACGCGCAAATTCTGGGTCGTGACGTTCGCGTCGCCCATGTGACCCGCCATCTTCTTGCCCTTGAAGACCTTGCCGGGATCCTGGCGCTGTCCGGTCGAGCCGTGGCTGCGATGGCTCACCGACACGCCGTGGCTCGCGCGCAGGCCGCCGAACCCGTGGCGCTTCATCGCGCCCGCAAAGCCCTTGCCGATCGAGGTGCCGGACACATCCACATACTGGCCCTCGACGAAATGGTCGGCCGTGATCTCCGCGCCCACCTCGATCAGATTGTCGGGGCTCACGCGGAATTCGGCGAGCTTGCGCTTCGGCTCGACATTGGCGACGGCGAAATGACCGCGCGCCGCTCGGCTCAGGCGCTTCACCTTCGGGCGCCCGGCGCCGAGTTGAAGCGCGGTGTAGCCGTTCTTCTCCGAGGTCCGGTGGCCCACCACCTGGCAATGCTCAAGGCGCAGCACCGTCACCGGGATATGCTCCCCGGCATCGGTGAAGATCCTGGTCATGCCGACCTTTTGCGCGATGACACCTGATCGCATTGGTCTAACGTCCTTGCCTCGTCGCGCGCCGGTTACAGCTTGATCTCGACATCGACGCCCGCGGCGAGGTCGAGCTTCATGAGCGCGTCAACCGTCTGCGGCGTCGGATCGACGATATCGAGCAGTCGCTTGTGGGTGCGCATCTCGAACTGCTCGCGGCTCTTCTTGTCGATATGCGGCGAGCGGTTCACGGTGAATTTCTCGATCCGGGTCGGAAGCGGAATGGGTCCCCGCACTTCCGCGCCCGTGCGCTTCGCCGTGTTGACGATCTCCTTGGTCGACGCATCGAGAATGCGATGGTCGAAGGCTTTGAGTCTGATTCTTATGTTCTGACTTTGCATCTCGATGGCCTCTAAGTCAGGAGCGCGCCGCTTCGGGCGGCGCGCTCCTTAACTTCTACTCGATAATCGATGCTACGACGCCCGCACCGACGGTGCGGCCGCCCTCGCGAATGGCGAAGCGGAGCTTCTCCTCCATGGCGATCGGCACGATCAGCTCGACCGTCATGGCGATGTTGTCGCCCGGCATCACCATCTCGGTTCCTTCCGGCAGATGCACGACGCCCGTCACGTCGGTCGTGCGGAAGTAGAACTGGGGACGGTAGTTGCCGAAGAACGGCGTGTGGCGGCCGCCCTCCTCCTTAGTGAGGATATAGGCCTCTGCCTTGAACTTGGTGTGGGGCGTCACCGAACCCGGCTTAGCCAGCACCTGGCCGCGCTCCACCGCCTCGCGATCGATGCCGCGCAACAGACAGCCGACATTGTCGCCCGCCTCGCCCTGATCGAGCAGCTTGCGAAACATCTCGACGCCGGTGACGACGGTCTTGGTCGTCGGCTTGATGCCGACAATTTCCACCTCTTCACCGACCTTGACGACGCCGCGCTCGATGCGGCCCGTGACCACCGTGCCGCGGCCCGAGATCGAGAACACGTCCTCGATGGGCATCAGGAACGGCTTGTCCTTCGGGCGATCCGGCTGCGGGATGTAGTCGTCCACGGCCTTCATCAGCTCGTGGATCGAGTTCTTGCCGACCGCCTCGTCCTTGCCTTCGAGCGCCGCCAGCGCCGACCCCTTCACGATCGGGATCTCGTCGCCAGGAAACTCATACTTCGAAAGAAGCTCGCGCACCTCGAGTTCGACGAGGTCGAGCAGCTCGGGATCGTCGACCATGTCGATCTTGTTGAGATAGACGACGAGCGCCGGCACGCCGACCTGGCGGGCGAGAAGAATATGCTCGCGCGTCTGCGGCATCGGTCCGTCGGCCGCCGAGACCACGAGAATGGCGCCGTCCATCTGGGCGGCGCCAGTGATCATGTTCTTGACGTAGTCGGCGTGGCCCGGGCAGTCGACATGGGCGTAGTGCCGCTTGTCGGTCTCGTACTCGACATGCGCGGTCGAAATGGTGATGCCGCGCGCCTTCTCTTCCGGTGCCTTGTCGATCTCGTCATAGGCGGTGAATTTCGCGCCGCCCTTCTCGGCCAACACCTTGGTGATCGCGGCCGTCAACGTCGTCTTGCCGTGATCGACGTGACCGATGGTCCCGATGTTGCAATGCGGCTTCGTCCGCTGGAATTTTTCCTTAGCCATGCTGGCTCTCCATCCTTCAACACAAAGTCGAACTCATCCGGGCACCTCCTTAGGCGCCAAGACCCTTTAGGCGAATTTCGCCTTGACCTCCTCGGCGACACCTTGCGGCGCCTGCGCATAGTGATCGAACTGCATGGTGAACTGGGCGCGGCCCTGGCTCATCGACCGCAGATTGTTCACGTAACCGAACATGTTGGCGAGCGGCACCATGGCGCTGATCACCGCGGCGTTGCCGCGCGTCTCCTGGCCGCGCACCTGCCCGCGGCGGCTTGTGAGATCGCCTATGATGCCGCCGACATAATCCTCCGGCGTCACCACCTCAACCTTCATGATCGGCTCTAGCAGCTTCGGTCCCGCTTTCAGCGCGCCTTCGCGGAAGGCGGCACGGGATGCGATCTCGAACGCCATCACGCTCGAATCGACATCGTGATAGGCGCCGTCGGTCAGCGTCACCTTGACGTCGAGCATGGGGAAGCCCGCGAGCACGCCGGATTCGACGACGCTCTGCACGCCCTTCTGCACGCCAGGGATGTATTCCTTCGGCACGTTGCCGCCGACCACCTTGTTCTCGAACTCGAAGCCCTTGCCTTGCTCGTTCGGCTCGATCGTCATCTTGACCCGCGCGAACTGGCCCGAGCCGCCGGTCTGCTTCTTGTGGGTGTAGTCAACATTGGCGCGCTTGGAGACGGTCTCGCGGAACGCCACTTGCGGGGCGCCGACATTGGCCTCGACCTTGAACTCGCGCCGCATGCGATCGATGATGATGTCGAGATGCAGCTCGCCCATGCCCTTGATGATGGTCTGGCCGGACTCATGATCGACCGAAACGCGGAACGAGGGGTCTTCCTGGGCCAGCCGATTGAGCGCCACGCCGAGCTTTTCCTGGTCGGCCTTGGTCTTCGGCTCGACCGCGACCTCGATGACGGGCTCGGGGAACTCCATGCGCTCGAGCACGATGGGCTTGGTCGGATCACACAGCGTATCGCCGGTCGTCACGTCCTTGAGGCCGGCAAGCGCCACGATGTCGCCGGTATAAGCCTCTTTGATATCCTCGCGATGATTGGCATGCATCAGCAGCATGCGCCCGATGCGCTCCTTCCTGTCCTTCACCGTGTTGAGGAGCGTCGAGCCGGACTCCAACTTGCCCGAATAGATGCGCGCAAAGGTGAGCGAGCCTACGAACGGGTCGTTCATGATCTTGAAGGCAAGCAGTGAGAGCGGTGCGTCGTCGCGCGGCTCGCGTGTTGCCTCTTCGCCGGTCTTGACGTCGATTCCGTTGACCGGAGGCACGTCGAGCGGCGACGGCAGGTAATCGACCACCGCATCGAGCAAAGGCTGCACACCCTTGTTCTTGAAGGCCGAGCCGCACAGGATCGGCACGAAATGGCTGTTCACCGTACCTTTGCGGATCAGCGCCTTGAGCTCGGTTTCTGACGGCTCCTTGCCTTCGAGATAGGCTTCGGTCGCGGCCTCGTCGAGCTCGACCGCCCGCTCCACCAGCATCTCGCGATACTTCTTGGCCTGATCGAGAAGATCGGCGGGAATGTCCTCGTCGTGGAACTTTGCGCCCAGCGATTCGTCGTCCCACTTAACCGCCTTCATGCGGATCAAGTCGATGATCCCGGCGAAGCTCGAACTCGACGCCGAGCGGGAGCTGAAGCACGATCGGGTTGGCGCCGAGGCGCTCTTTCACCATCTGCACCGACACGAAGAAATCGGCTCCGATCTTGTCCATCTTGTTGACGAAGATCATGCGCGGCACGCCGTATTTGTCGGCCTGACGCCAGACAGTTTCGGTCTGCGGCTCGACGCCCTGATGGGCGTCGAGCAGGGCGACGGCGCCGTCGAGCACGCGCAAGGACCGCTCGACTTCAATGGTGAAATCGACGTGGCCCGGCGTGTCGATAATGTTGATGCGCTTGTCGTTCCAATAGGCGGTGGTCGCGGCCGAAGTGATGGTGATGCCGCGCTCCTGCTCCTGCTCCATCCAGTCCATGGTGGCAGCGCCGTCATGCACCTCGCCGAGCTTGTGGCTCTTGCCGGTATAGTAGAGGACGCGCTCGGTCGTCGTAGTCTTGCCGGCGTCGATATGCGCCATGATCCCGATATTGCGGTAGTCCTCGAGGGGAGTGGCTCGCGGCATCGTCTGCTCCGTTACCAGCGGTAATGCGAGAAGGCGCGGTTGGCGTCCGCCATGCGGTGGGTATCCTCGCGCTTCTTCACCGCGGTTCCGCGGTTGTTGGCGGCATCGAGCAGCTCGCCCGAGAGGCGCTCGACCATCGTGTTCTCGTTGCGGTCGCGCGCGGCGGCGATGATCCAGCGGATGGCCAGAGCCTGCCGCCGGTCGGTGCGCACCTCGACCGGAACCTGATAGGTGGCGCCGCCCACGCGCCGCGACCTCACCTCGAGCGCGGGCATCACGTTGCGAAGGGCCTCGTGGAACAGTTCGACCGGGTTCTGCTTGGCTTTGCTTTCCATCTGGCTCAGCGCGCCATAGACGATCCGCTCGGCCGCGGACTTCTTGCCCTCCTTCATGATGCTGTTCATGAATTTGGTAATGACGATGTCCCCGAACTTGGGATCGGGGATCACCTCGCGCTTATCTGCTCTACGCCGCCTCGACATCTCGTCTGGTCCGTTTCCTAAACGCAAAACGACCCGTTATTTGGGTCGTTTGGCTCCGTATTTCGAGCGCCTCTGCCGGCGGTCGCTGACGCCTTGGGTGTCGAGCACGCCGCGAATGATGTGATAGCGCACGCCGGGAAGGTCCTTGACGCGCCCGCCCCTGATCAGCACGACCGAGTGCTCCTGGAGATTGTGGCCTTCGCCCGGGATATAGCTCGTCACTTCGAGCTGATTGGTGAGGCGCACACGCGCGACCTTGCGGAGCGCCGAGTTCGGCTTCTTCGGCGTCGTGGTGTAGACGCGCGTACAGACTCCCCGCTTCTGCGGGCAGGCCTGCATGGCCGGCACCTTGTTCCGCTTGACCGGCATGCGCCGCGGTTTGCGGATCAGCTGTTGTATCGTCGGCATCTTACGCCTTCGTCCAATCGTCCTTCCGGGCTCTCGCCCGCGTCATCCAGAACGTGGGCAAAAGCCCACATGATCCAAAGCGTGGGCAAAAGCCCATATAATCCAAAGCCGAAGCGCGGGACGGGTCCCCTCACCTTCGGCCGGTCAGCGCAGAGGACCTTGGAGGCTAAACCCCCAAGATCGTGACCCCGATATGATCCCGGTTAGTCCGGCAGCGTTTAACCCGCGCACGTAGGCAACCTGAACTTGGGCTACCGCCTGCCGCGAAAGTGCGCGCGTTGTAACAGGCCGATTCTTCCATCGTCAAGGGTGAAACGCTCGGCTTTTCGCCAATTTTCCCTCGAGCAGCAGTCCTGCCACGCGCCGCGTCCAAACCCGGCGGCGAGATAGCCCCAGAGCGTCGGATGCGACCAAAGTTTGCAGGGGAGATCGACGTTCGTCAGGGCAAGCCTGCCCGACAGGGCTCCTCGCCCGCGCGCGCGGAGCGGGAGCCCAGCCGCCAATTGAAGATAAGGGTAGGTCACCGTTGCCCAGGTCGCACCCACGTCGCGCTCGGCGAACAAATCGAGCATTCTGGGAATGGCTTGGCGGCCGCCGAGGATATTGCGCCCGTATTCGGCAAGCGAACGCTTGTCGCGTACCCCCCCAATAGAGCTCGAAATCGAGCGCGCCGAATTCCACCTGACGGCACCTTCGGTCCCCGGCGGGCGCTTGCCTGCCGGGGAGCTTGCAAAACTAGCTCGAAGCTTCCTGCTGCTCGGCCGAGTCCTCGATGCGGCTTTCCCCGGCGGACCGGTTCCGCTCCTCTAGGATCAGTTCGTCGCGGTGGCTCGCGATCCGGTTCAACCGGCTCAACGTGCCGCCGGTACCGGCCGGAATGAGCCGCCCAACGATCACGTTCTCCTTGAGGCCCTCGAGCGTATCGACCTTGCCATTGACGGCGGCATCGGTGAGCACGCGGGTCGTCTCCTGGAACGACGCAGCCGAGATGAACGACCGGGTCTGGAGCGAGGCTTTGGTGATGCCGAGCAGCACGGGCTGGCCAGTGGCGGCCTTGCCGCCCGCCGCCTCGATCAACGCATTGGCGTCCTCGAAGTCGATCCGGTCCACCTGCTCGCCTTTGAGGAACTCCGTGGTGCCGGAATCGTCGACCTCGATCTTCTGCAGCATCTGCCTGACGATCACCTCGATATGCTTGTCGTTGATGGTGACGCCCTGAAGCCGGTACACCTCCTGGATCTCGTTCACGAGGTAGTTGGCCAGCTCCTCGACGCCCTTGATGGCAAGGATGTCGTGGGGTGCGGGGTGGCCATCGAGCAGGTACTCGCCCTTCTCGATGCGGTCGCCATCCTGCACGGCGAGATGTCTCCCCTTGGGGATCAGATACTCGACCGGCTCCTGGCCGTCCTCCGGCACGATGGTGATGCGCCGCTTGTTCTTGTAGTCGCGGCCAAGCTGCACCGTGCCCGAGATCTCGGCGATGATGGCATGGTCCTTGGGCCGGCGCGCCTCGAACAGCTCGGCAACGCGCGGCAGGCCGCCGGTGATGTCGCGGGTCTTGGCGCTCTCCGTCGGAATGCGGGCGAGCACGTCGCCGGCCTTGACCTGATGGCCCGGCTCCACCGACAGAATCGCATCGACGGGCAGCAGGTAGCGGGCCTCGGCGCCGCGCGTGAGCTTGGCGACCTTGCCCTTCTTGTCCTTGATCACCATCGCGGGCCTGAGATCGGCGCCGCGCGGCGATGCGCGCCAGTCGATGATCACGCTATTGGTAATGCCGGTCGACTCGTCCCGGCGCTCGCTGACCGACACGCCCTCGACCAGATCCTCGAAGTCGACCGTGCCCTCGATTTCCGTGAGCACCGGACGGGTGTAGGGATCCCACTCGGCGAGCCGGTCGCCGCGCTTGACCCTGACGCCGTCATCGACGCGAAGATGCGTGCCGTAAAGCAGACGGTGCACGGCGCGCTCCGTGCCGTCCTCGTCGAGCACGACAACGGCCGTGTTGCGTCCCATGACCATGAGGCGGCCTTGCGAATCCGTCACCACGTTGCGCTGCTTGATCTTCACCGTGCCGTCGAAATTCGACTCCAGCGATGACTGATCGACGACCTTGGCCGACGCCACGCCGCCGAGGTGGAAAGTGCGCATGGTCAGCTGGGTGCCGGGCTCGCCGATCGACTGCGCGGCGATGACGCCGACAGCCTCGCCGAGATTGACCGGCGTGCCGCGGGCGAGATCGCGCCCGTAGCACTTGGCGCAGACGCCGTTCCGCGTTTCGCAGGTCAGCACCGAGCGGATGCGGACCTCCTGCACGCGCGCCTCCTCCAGCGCATCGACCTCTTCTTCCTCGATCAGCTCGCCGGCCTTGATCACCACCTTGCCGGTCGAGGGATTCTTGACGTTCTCGGCGGTCGTGCGTCCGAGCACGCGCTGGCCGAGCGACACGGTGACCTCGCCCGCCTCGAGAATAGCGCGCGCGGTGATGCCGTTCTTCGTGCCGCAATCGTCTTCGGTGACGATGCAGTCCTGCGCCACGTCGACCAGGCGCCGGGTGAGATAGCCGGAGTTCGCGGTCTTCAACGCCGTATCGGCAAGACCCTTGCGGGCGCCGTGGGTCGAATTGAAGTACTCGAGCACCGACAGCCCCTCCTTGAAGTTGGAGATGATCGGCGTCTCGATGATCTCGCCGGAAGGCTTCGTCATCAGGCCGCGCATGCCGGCAAGCTGCTTCATCTGGGCGGGCGAACCGCGCGCGCCGGAGTGCGACATCATATAGATGGAATTGATCGGCTTCTCCCGGCCGGTCTTCGGATCGCGCTCGACCGCCGAGATGCGCTTCATCATCTCCTTGGCGACCTGTTCGGTGCACTCCGTCCAGGTGTCCACGACCTTGTTGTACTTCTCGCCGCGGGTGATGAGGCCGTCGTTATATTGCTGCTCGTACTCGCGCACCAGATCCGACGTCTTCTGCACGATGGCGTCCTTGGTCTCGGGGATCACCATGTCGTCCTTGCCGAAGGAAATTCCGGCGCGGCAGGCATAGGCGAAGCCGAGCCCCATGATCCGGTCGCAGAAGATGACCGTCTCCTTCTGACCGCAGTGGCGATAGACCACGTCGATCATGTTGGAGATGTCCTTCTTCGTGAGCAGCCGGTTGACGAGGTCGAAGCTCACATTCACGTTCCGCGGCAGAAGCTCGCCGAGGAGCATGCGGCCGGGCGTCGTCTCGTAGATCTGCGACACCGGCTTGCCCTTGGCGTCCACGCCGATGAAACGGCCTTTGATCTTGGCGTGCAAGGTGACGACCTTGGCGTCGAGCGCATGATGGATCTCGGCCACGTTGCCGAACAGCATCCCATCGCCCGGCTCGCCGTCCATGGCGAGCGACAGGTAGTAGAGGCCGAGCACGATGTCCTGGCTCGGCACGATAATCGGCGAGCCATTGGCCGGATGCAGGATGTTGTTGGTGGACATCATCAGCACGCGCGCCTCGAGCTGCGCCTCGAGCGATAGCGGCACGTGCACCGCCATCTGGTCGCCGTCGAAATCGGCGTTGAAGGCCGCGCAAACGAGCGGATGCAGCTGGATCGCCTTGCCCTCGATCAAGACCGGCTCGAAGGCCTGAATGCCGAGGCGGTGGAGCGTCGGCGCGCGGTTGAGCAGCACGGGGTGCTCGCGGATCACCTCGTCGAGGATATCCCAGACTTCCGGCTTCTCCTTCTCCACCAGCTTCTTCGCCTGCTTCACCGTGGCGGCGTGACCCTTGGCGTCGAGCCGCGCATAGATGAACGGCTTGAACAGTTCGAGCGCCATCTTCTTGGGCAGGCCGCATTGATGCAGCTTGAGCTCAGGGCCGACCACGATCACCGAGCGGCCCGAGTAATCGACGCGCTTGCCGAGCAGGTTCTGGCGGAAGCGCCCCTGCTTGCCCTTCAGCATGTCGGCCAAGGACTTAAGCGGCCGCTTGTTGGCGCCGGTGATGACCCGGCCGCGCCGCCCATTGTCGAACAGCGCGTCGACCGCTTCCTGCAGCATGCGCTTCTCGTTGCGGATAATAATGTCGGGCGCGCGCAGCTCCATCAGCCGCTTCAAACGGTTGTTGCGGTTGATGACGCGGCGATAGAGGTCGTTCAGGTCCGAGGTCGCGAAGCGGCCGCCGTCGAGCGGAACGAGAGGCCGGAGCTCCGGCGGAATGACCGGAACCACGGTCAGGATCATCCACTCGGGCCGGTTGCCCGACTGAATGAAGGCCTCGACCACCTTCAGGCGCTTGGCTAGCTTCTTCGGCTTGAGCTCGGAGGTCGACTCGGCGATCTCGATTCGTAGATCGGCGGCGATCTTCTCGAGATCGAGCCCCTTCAGGAGCTCGCGGATGGCTTCGGCGCCGATCGCGGCGGTAAACGAATCCTCGCCGTACTCTTCCTGCGCCTTGAGATAGTCCTCCTCGCTCAAGAGCTGGAGCGGCTTCAGCGCCGTCAGTCCCGGCTCGAGCACGATGTAGTTCTCGAAATAGAGCACGCGCTCGAGGTCCTTGAGCGTCATGTCGAGCAGAAGACCGATGCGCGACGGCAGCGACTTCAGGAACCAGATATGCGCCACCGGCGCGGCAAGCTCTATATGGCCCATGCGCTCGCGCCGGACCTTCGCGAGCGTGACCTCGACGCCGCATTTCTCGCAGATGACGCCCTTGTACTTCATGCGCTTGTACTTGCCGCACAAGCACTCGTAGTCCTTCACCGGGCCGAAGATGCGCGCGCAGAAGAGCCCGTCGCGCTCCGGCTTGAAGGTGCGGTAGTTGATCGTCTCGGGCTTCTTGATCTCCCCGTACGACCAGGACAGAATTTTATCCGGGCTCGCTATGCCGATCCGGATTTGATCGAAATTCTGCTGCTGGTCCTGGGGGCTGAAGAGGTTGACGATTTCCTGATTCATTCTCTTGTCTCCTACCGGCCGGCCTAGCCGCCTTTCGGTTGGTCGTCTTGGTTAGTCGGATGGCCTGTTAAAGGCCAAAATCACTCCGCCGCTTCCGGGCGCGGCAGTCGCGCCCGCGCCGGCTTTTCCTCCGGCCGCGGTTGTACCAGCTCGACATTCAAGCCGAGCGCCCGCATTTCCTTGACGAGAACGTTGAACAACTCGGGGATGCCGGCTTCGAACGTGTCGTCGCCGCGCACGATGGCTTCGTACACCTTGGTGCGGCCCGCCACGTCGTCCGATTTGACGGTGAGCATCTCCTGCAGCGTATAGGCGGCCCCATACGCTTCGAGCGCCCACACCTCCATTTCGCCGAAACGCTGGCCGCCGAACTGCGCCTTGCCGCCGAGCGGCTGCTGGGTGACGAGGCTGTAAGGTCCGATCGAGCGGGCGTGGATCTTGTCGTCCACGAGATGGTGGAGCTTCAACATATAGATGTAGCCCACCGTCACCCTGCGTTCGAACTCCTCGCCGGTGCGGCCGTCATAGAGCGTGACCTGTCCCGATGAGTCGAGGCCCGCGGCTTCGAGCAGTTGCGTGACGTCGCCCTCATGCGCGCCGTCGAACACGGGCGTTGCGACCGGAACACCGGCCTTCAGGCTTTCGCTCACTTCGACCACGTCGTCCTCTTTCAGCGCCGCGACAGACTTGTCGTCGCTATAGAGGGTCTTGAGCAGCTCCTTGAGCGGCTTCGCCTTGTGGCTCTGACGATAGGCCTCGAGCGCTTCGCCGACCTTGCGCCCCAAGCCCCGGCAGGCCCAGCCGAGATGGGTCTCGAGGATCTGGCCCACATTCATGCGGCTCGGCACGCCGAGCGGATTGAGCACGATGTCGATCGAAGTGCCGTCCTCCAGATACGGCATGTCCTCGATCGGCACGATCTGACTGATCACGCCCTTGTTGCCGTGACGGCCGGCCATCTTGTCGCCGGGCTGGATCTTGCGCTTCACCGCGACGAAGACCTTGACCATCTTCATCACGCCGGGCGGCAGCTCATCGCCGCGCTGGAGCTTGTCCACCTTGTCGACGAAACGCTGCTCGAGCCTCTTTTTGGCCTCTTCGTATTGGCGGCGGATCGCCTCGACCTCCGCCATGGCCTTGTCGTTCTTGAGTGCGATCTCCCACCAATGGCTGCGCGCCACATCGTCAAGCAGCGCCTCGGTGATCTTGGCGTCCTTCTTGATGCCCCTCGGTCCCTTCGCCACGACCTTGTGGATCAGCACGTCTTTCAGTCGGCCATAGACGTTGCGGTCGAGAATGGCGAGCTCGTCGTCGCGGTCCTTGGCGAGCCGCTCGATCTCCTCGCGCTCGATGGCCATGGCGCGCTCGTCCTTCTCCACGCCGTGGCGGTTGAACACGCGCACCTCGACGACGGTGCCGGAGACGCCGGGCGGCAATTTGAGCGAGGTATCGCGCACGTCCGAAGCCTTCTCGCCGAAGATGGCGCGAAGCAGCTTCTCCTCCGGAGTCATCGGGCTCTCGCCCTTGGGCGTGATCTTGCCCACGAGGATGTCGCCTGGATTGACCTCGGCGCCGATATAGACGATGCCCGCCTCATCGAGATTCTTGAGCGCCTCTTCCGAGACGTTGGGAATGTCGCGGGTGATTTCCTCGGGTCCGAGCTTGGTGTCGCGCGCCATCACCTCGAATTCCTCGATATGGATCGAGGTGAATACGTCGTCGCGGACGACGCGCTCCGAGATGAGGATGGAATCCTCGAAGTTGTAGCCCATCCACGGCATGAACGCGACGAGCACATTGCGACCGAGCGCAAGCTCGCCGAGATCGGTCGAGGGACCGTCGGCGATAATCTCGCCGGCCTGAACCTGATCGCCGACACGCACGAGCGGCCGTTGATTGATGCAGGTGTTCTGGTTCGAGCGCTGGAACTTGCGCAAATTGTAGATGTCCACGCCCGATTTCGACGGATCGGTCTCTTCGGTCGCGCGGACGACGATACGGGTCGCGTCCACCTGATCGACCACGCCGGTGCGGCGGGCGCCGATGGCAGCGCCGGAATCGCGCGCCACGACCTCCTCCATGCCGGTGCCGACAAGCGGCGCCTCGGCGGTAATGAGCGGCACCGCCTGACGCTGCATGTTCGAGCCCATCAGAGCGCGGTTCGCGTCGTCGTTCTCGAGGAACGGAATGAGCGCGGCCGCGACCGAGACGAGCTGCTTCGGCGACACGTCGATGAGATCGACCTTCTCCGGCGGCATCAGCTCGACGTCGCCGGCATGGCGGCACACGATCAGGTCCTCGGTGAAGGTGCCGTTCGGCGCGAGCTTGGCGTTCGCCTGCGCAATAATATAGCGGGCCTCCTCCATGGCCGAGAGATAGACGACCTCGTCAGTCACCTTGGCCTTGACCACGCGGCGATACGGACTCTCGATGAAGCCGTACTTGTTCACCCGCGCGTAGGTCGCGAGCGAGTTGATGAGGCCGATATTCGGTCCTTCCGGCGTCTCGATCGGGCAGATGCGGCCGTAATGGGTCGGATGCACGTCGCGCACCTCGAAGCCCGCGCGCTCGCGGGTCAGTCCGCCCGGTCCAAGCGCCGACAGACGCCGCTTATGCGTGATCTCAGACAGCGGATTGGTCTGGTCCATGAACTGCGACAGCTGCGAGGAGCCGAAGAACTCGCGCACCGCAGCGGCGGCCGGCTTCGCGTTGATCAGGTCCTGCGGCATGACCGTGTCGATATCGACCGAGCTCATGCGCTCCTTGATCGCGCGTTCCATGCGCAGGAGACCCACGCGGTACTGGTTCTCCATCAGCTCGCCGACCGAGCGCACCCGGCGATTGCCGAGATGGTCGATGTCGTCGATCTCGCCCTTTCCGTCGCGGAGACCGACCAGCGTCTTGATCACGGCGAGGATGTCCTCCTTGCGCAAGGTGCGCATTGTGTCAGGCGCATCGAGGTCGAGCCGCATGTTCATCTTGACGCGGCCGACGGCCGAAAGGTCGTAACGCTCCGAATCGAAGAAAATGCCTTTGAACAGCGCCGCGGCCGCCTCCGGCGTCGGCGGCTCGCCCGGGCGCATCACCCGGTAGATGTCGAGCAGCGCCTCCTCGGGGTTCGAGTTCTTGTCGATATGGAGCGTGTTGCGGATGAACGCGCCGATATTGACATGATCGATGTCGAGGATCGGAATTTCCTTGAGGTTGAGCTGCTTCAGCGTGGCGAGCAGCTTGGCGTCGAGCTCCTCTCCCGCCTCGCCGTAGATCTCGCCCGTCTCCATATTGACGATGTCCTGGGCGAGGTAGCGGCCATGCAGGTCCTCGTCGCTGACGAGAAGCTCTTTCAGGCCCTCATCGGCGAGCTTCTTGGCGAGACGCGCCGTGACCTTGCGGCCGGCTTCGATCGCGACCTTGCCGGTCTTGGCGTCGATCAGGTCGCTCGTCGGCTTGATGCCGCGCAGGCGATCGGGCCGGAACGGCATGCGCCATCCTTCCTTGGTCGCCTTCAGCGGGATGCGATCGTAGAAGGTGGAGAGAATTTCCTCGTCCTCGAGCCCAAGCGCATAGAGCAGCGTCGTAACCGGCAACTTGCGGCGCCGGTCGATGCGCACATAGACGATGTCCTTGGCGTCGAACTCGAAATCGAGCCACGAGCCGCGATAGGGAATGATGCGCGCCGCGAACAGGAGCTTGCCCGAGGAATGGGTCTTGCCGCGGTCGTGGTCGAAGAACACGCCGGGCGAGCGGTGCATCTGCGAGACGATCACGCGCTCGGTGCCGTTGATGACGAAGGTGCCGTTCGACGTCATGAGCGGCATGTCGCCCATATAGACGTCCTGCTCCTTGATGTCCTTGACCGAGCGGGCGCCGGTCTCTTCATTGACATCGAACACGATCAGTCTGAGCGTCACTTTGAGCGGCGCGGCGAAGGTCATGCCCCGCTGCTGGCACTCGTCGACGTCGTATTTCGGCGCCTCGAAGGCGTAGCGCACGAATTCGAGCTGCGAGCGCTCGCCGAAATCCTTGATGGGAAAGACCGAGCGGAACACCGCCTGCAGGCCCTCGTCGCCGCGGCCGCCTTCGGGCTCCTCCACCATGAGGAATTGATCGTATGACTGCTTCTGAACCTCGATGAGGTTCGGCATCTCCGCCACTTCGTGGATCTTGCCGAACATCTTCCGCAAACGCTTACGGCCATTCGAAGTCTGCTGCGCCATTGGGTCCTCTTAGGCTCGTCAAGACGGCTCGCCGGACCCCCCGCTTCGGTGGAAGCGGAGGGTCTGGCGAAACGTCAGGTCACGCGTTGTGTGGTGGGTTTTTGGCCCGGGCGAACACCTATATATTGTGCTCGCCCGGGCGCCTTTCAACCCACCGCTACTTCAGCTCGACGGTCGCGCCGGCACCCTCGAGCTGCTTCTTGATCTTCTCAGCCTCGTCCTTATTCACGCCTTCCTTGACAGGCTTCGGCGCACCTTCGACCAGGTCTTTGGCCTCTTTCAGGCCGAGATTGGTGATCGCCCGTACCTCTTTGATCACATTGATCTTTTGGGCTCCGACCGCAGCGAGAACGACGGTAAACTCGGTCTTCTCTTCGACAGGTGCTGCGGCGGCAGCCCCGGCGGCCATCATGGCGACCGGCGCTGCGGCCGAGACGCCCCATTTCTCTTCGAGCATTTTCGCAAGCTCGGCGGCTTCGAGCACGGTCAGGCCCGAAAGCGTATCCACGATTTTCTGCAAGTCTGCCATCAGCTTATCCTCGTAGGTCTGAACTCTCTCGTTAAGTGTTTTCCGGCCGTCGTCACGCCGCCTGCGAGTTGCCATAGGCGCCGAAAACTCGTGCAAGCTTCGCACCGGGCTCGTTCAGGGTGCGCGCGATCTTGCCCGCGGGCGCCTGAAGGAGGCCGATCAGCTTGCCCCTGAGCTCATCGAGCGAAGGCAAGTCGGCAAGCGAGTTCACGCCCTTGGCATCGAGCACCGTCGTCCCCATCGCTCCGCCGAGGATCACGAATTTCTCGTTCGCCCTGGCGAATTTGACGGCGACTTTCGGTGCCGCGATCGGGTCCGCGGAAAATGCAAGGCACGTCGGCCCTTGCAGCAAATCCGCGATGCCCTTGGCATCGGTGCCTTCGAGCGCGAGCTTGACGAGCCTGTTCTTCGCCACCTTGACCTTGCCGCCGGCGCTTCTCATCTCGCTCCGCAGCTTGGTCATCTGGGCGACGGTCAGGCCCGCATAGTGAGCGACGACGACCACGCCAGTCTTGGCGAAGACATCGTGAAGCGCCGTCACGACTTCGCGCTTCTCTGCTCTCTCCAATGCTCACTCCGTCTGTTGCGGGCGCGGAGCAAAGGCTCCCGCCCCTTTGGCTACACCGTGCCGCGAGAATGAGAGGGCAAGGCTAAACCTGCCCGCGTCTTCAAGCGGCGCTTCTAGCCTGTCCCGCCCGCACGCCAAAAAAGCGCAAGAGCTCCTTACGAGGTTCAAACCGATATCCAGGTTGCGGGTCATCGCCACCTGAGAACCGTTTCGTCTCCCGTCTCATGCAGGCCCGAAAGGCTTAAGCGGTCGCCCGCACCTGCAATCTCGGACAGGTTCGGACCGCTTGCGAAAAGCAAGCGATCCTTCGGAACCGGTCGCCGGTCCCGAAACTCTTCCTAGCCCGCGCCGCCTCCGGTGAGGCTCGCAGGCTCGATTTTTACGCCCGGGCCCATGGTCGAAGTGACCGCGACCCGCTTCAAGAACGTGCCCTTGGCGCCAGAGGGCTTCGCCTTCATCACCGCGTCGGCGAAGGCGCGGATATTCTCGACGAGCGCCTGCTCGCTGAAACTCGCCTTGCCGACGCCGGCATGGATGAGGCCCGCCTTCTCCACGCGAAACTCGACGGCGCCCCCCTTCGCCGCGCGCACCGCGGGAGCGATATCGGCTGTCACCGTTCCGACCTTGGGATTGGGCATGAGCCCGCGGGGGCCGAGCACCTTACCGAGACGGCCGACGAGCGGCATCATGTCGGGCGTCGCGATGCAGCGGTCGAAATCGATCACGCCCTTCTGCACCTGCTCGACCAGATCCTCGGCGCCGACGACATCGGCGCCCGCCTTCTTCGCTTCCTCGGCCTTCGCGCCCTTGGCGAATACGCCGACCCTGAGCTTGCGTCCCGAGCCGTGCGGCAGCTGGCAGACGCCGCGCACCATCTGGTCGGCGTGACGCGGATCGACGCTGAGATTCATCGCGACCTCGATGGTCTCGTCGAACTTTGCCTTCGCGCCGCCTTTGACGAGCTTCACCGCGTCCTCGAGCGTGTAAAGCTTCTCGCGGTTGACGTTCGCCACCGCCTCGCGGAACCGTTTGCCGGGCTTGCTCATGATCTACTCCTGCACCTGTAGGCCCATCGAGCGGGCGGAGCCGGCGATGATCTTCATCGCCTGCTCGATGGAGCTTGCATTCAAATCCTTCATCTTGATCTCGGCGATCTCGCGGAGCTGCGCCTGGGTGACGGTGCCGGCGCCGGCCCGGCCGGGCTCCTTCGATCCCTTGCCGATCTTGGCCGCCTTCTTCAGGAGGTAAGACGCCGGTGGCGTCCGCATTTCGAAGGTGAAGGAGCGGTCGGCATAGACGGTGATGACGGTCGGAATCGGCGAGCCGGGCTCGAGCTTCTGGGTCGCCGCGTTGAACTGCTTGCAGAACTCCGGGATGTTGACGCCGCGCTGGCCGAGCGCGGGCCCGATCGGCGGCGAGGGATTGGCCTGCCCTGCCGGCACCTGGAGCTTGATGTACCCTTCGATCTTTTTCATTCTTGGACTCTTCCCGCGCCTTTCAACCGCACCAGCCTAGAGCTTCTCGACCTGCGCATATTCGAGCTCGACCGGAGTAGGCCGGCCGAAAATCGACACCGCCACTTTCAGCCGCGCACGCTCCTCGTCCACTTCCTCGACCAGGCCGTTGAACGAGGCGAACGGGCCGTCGGCCACGCGCACCTGCTCGCCGATCTCGAAGGTGACGGACGGCTTCGGCCGCTCGACGCCTTCCTGCACCTGCTGCAGGATGCGTCCGGCCTCCTCGTCGGTGATCGGAATGGGCTTGTTCTCGGTGCCGAGAAAGCCCGTCACTTTCGGCGTCGACTTGATCAGGTGATAGGTCTGGTCGTTGAGCTCCATCTTCACGAGCACATAGCCCGGAAAGAACTTCCGCTCGGAACTGACTTTGCGGCCGCGGCGCATCTCCACGACCTCCTCCATCGGCACGAGGACCTCTTCGAACATGTCGGAGAGCCCGGCCGCGACGGAGCGCTCCTTGATCGACTCGGCGACCTTGCGCTCGAAATTCGAGTAGGCATGAACGATGTACCAGCGCTTTGCCATCTGTCGAACGAAGACCCCTAGCGGCCCAAACCCAAGATGAAGGTCACGGCGTTGCTCAAGACCCAATCGGCGGCGAGAAAGAACAGCGCGGCGGCGATCGACATCATGAGCACGGCGACTGTGGTGACCACCGTCTCCTTACGCGTCGGCCAGGTGACCTTGGACACCTCGGTCCGCACCTGCTGCAGAAACTCGAATGGATTTGTCGTCGCCATTCCTAATCCTTACCGCCCTGACCCTTGCCGCGGGGCACCGCCTCGCTTCGCACCTTCGGCCTCTCGCCTCGATTCGTGGCAGGAGTGGAGGGACTTCGAACCCCCAACCCCCGGTTTTGGAGACCGGTGCTCTAGCCAGTTGAGCTACACTCCTACGGCTGCTCCATCCTCGAACCGAACCGCCAATTTCAACTTCCAAAACAGAGACTTGGGCGGCCTAACCTGCTGGAGCGGGTGAAGGGAATCGAACCCTCGTCCTCAGCTTGGAAGGCTGCTGCTCTACCATTGAGCTACACCCGCATTCCATCTCGCCTTTAAGCGAAGAGTGGTTGGTGGAGGGGGTAGGATTCGAACCTACGTAGGCATAGCCAACGGGTTTACAGCCCGTCCCCTTTAGCCACTCGGGCACCCCTCCTTGAAGCGAAGATGGATTGACTGGTGATTTTTAACCAAGCAAAAACGCCCCGCCGTCGGCCGGCAGGGTCCGCCATTGACGGGTTTATGGGTAGCGCTTGGGCGCTGTCAACTGTAAATCAGGGGTTTAGGGCGAATTTCCGCCACTCCCGAGGGGTTCCGATCCCCGCTATTAGGACGTTGTGGCTCGAAGATGCGGCGGCAGAGGTCAGGGCCCAATAAGTCGGCACGACAGGCTGACCGGCAGCGGAATTCGAGGAACCCGCCCCGGCACGACGGCCCCGAGCGGACAAGGTTGTTCGGCCTGCACGCGGCAGAGGCGGCACTCGCCAATCCGAGGCGGAAGGTGGCGCGGGTCGTTGCCACCAAGAACGCGGCTCAGAGGCTCGCGCCGCTTCTCGCCAGGCGGGGGATCGCCTCCGAGCCTGCAAGCCCCAAGGACCTCGACCGGCTTCTTGGCGCCGACGCGGTCCATCAGGGCGTCGTCCTCGATGCCGAGCCCCTGCCCCCGCTCGCCCTCGAAGACGTCGATGCGGGCGGCCTGCTTCTCGTGCTCGATCAGGTGACGGATCCGCAGAATGTCGGCGCAGCATTGCGCTCGGCCGCGGCGTTTGGCGCTTCGGGTCTCGTTCTGACCGAGCGGCGCAGCCCGCCGCTTGCGGGCGCGCTTGCAAAGGCCGCTAGCGGCGCGCTCGACCTCGTGCCGGTGATCCTCGTCAAGAATCTCGCGCAAGCCCTGGCCGCGCTCGGAAACCGCGGCTTTCTCCGCGTAGGCCTCGCCGAAGAGGCGAGCATGCCTCTTGAGAACGCTCACTTGACGCGCCCGCTTGCGCTCGTGCTCGGCGCCGAGGGCAAGGGCTTGCGGCATCTCACGCGCGAGCATTGCGACCTCATCTGCCGCATCTCGACTGTGAGCCGGTTCGCGAGCCTCAACGTCTCGAACGCGGCCGCGATCGCGCTCCATTGGGCGAACCGCAACGCGCGCTAGATCCCTTGACCTATTTGACGTAGCGGCCTGGTTTCGCGCGGCCGCCGTAAGGCGCGAGATAATGGAAGTACGGCATGCAGCGGGCATGATCGTCGAGCGCCGTCGTGTAGGGCCGGTAGAACCACCAATAATTGCGCGGATAGCAATAGAAGGACTGCGCGCGATGACGATGCAGAACGGGCCCGATGATCGGCGCGGCGCCCGCCCTCAATGAGGGCTCAGCCCGAATGGCCGCGAGCGCGGCGCTTGCAGCGTGTGCAGGCTCTGATTTCGCGACGGCGAAGAGACTGAAGGCCGCAATGATGGCAAGGCCAAGCCCGCGAACACCCATGCTCATCCCCCCTGAGCAGTCCCCCGGCGGACTCAAAGTCTAGGAGGCCGATGTCCCAAGCGCAAGGCTTCGGCAACCATGAACCCCAACGAGCGTTGCGCCAATGCCACGGCCCTTGACAGGAAGGGGCGCCGGCCGATCAAGTCGGGCGGGCGGAGCCCCACGCCTCGCACGCGGCGAAAACCCCTGGAACACGGCCCGCCCGAAGGAGTTGCCCCCTTTTCCCCTCCCCAACCGGAAGGAACCAAACCATGTCATCAACCGACACCGACCGTCCCGGCGCAGGCATGCGCGGGTCCGGCAACCGCGATGCCGACGAGCTCGCAAATCAGATCGATGCGATTCGCTCCGACCTTCAGAACCTCACCTCGACCGTCGGCCGCATCGCCAACAAGCAGCTGAACCGCGCCCAGGACAAGGCGATGGCGACCGCGAGCGAAGCCGAAGAGGCGATCAGGCGCAATCCTCTCCAGGCCGTGGCAATCGCCGTGGGCCTCGGCTTTCTCTTCGGTGTCCTAACCCGCCGCTAGGTTGAAGCGTCCATGCTCAGTTCGGCGTTCGCGCTCCTCTCCACGCTCCAGATCGGCCTGCGCATTCGCGAGTCGGTCGAGCGCTCGCTTAAGCTTGCGGCCCTCGTCGCCGTCGCGGCACTGCTTCTAGTCGGGGCCGCGGTTTTCGGTCTGCTCGCTGCCTATCAGGCGCTCGTTCTGTCGCACGGCTACAGCCCGCCCGAGGCCGCCGGCATCATCGCCGGAGCGCTCGCCTTGCTCGGCCTGCTTTTGCTTTCGGTCTTCTTGCTTGCGGCGCGGAAACCGAAGCCGCCGGCGCCGAGCCCTCTCGCTTCGGCGAGCGAGGGCGTGGGTATGCTCGATCAAAGCGTCAACAGGGCGATGCAGCAGGTGGGTCCCGTCGGGATGCTCGCCATCGCGTTCATCGCCGGCGCTCTGATCAGCCGGCGCAAATAGGGGCGCCGCGCTCAGAGCGCGGCCATCGGCGCGCTATATCACTGCCCATATAATGCGGCTATATAGATGCCTCGGCCGCCTCATAGCGCGGGAGTGGAAAACCATGCGCAACGGGTCTAAGACTCGCGTCGAGCACGCGCGGACGGAAAGCCAGGCGCCGGCTTAGCTCAGCAGGTAGAGCGGCTGATTTGTAATCAGTAGGTCAGGGGTTCGAATCCTTAGCCGGCACCAGCACTTAGCTAAACCCCCAAACTCCCCATTAGGAACAGGTAAGTAACATTCCGCTGGCCATCGATTGGGGCTATCCGTGTGCCAGCCAGAGGCCGGCCGCCACCGCCGCGAGAACCACGAGGCCGCGCTTGCCCCACGCAAACTACGCGGGGGCTCCCCGTGATAGGCTGGGTCATTGGCGGCTTCGCGGCGTCTTAGCGGACTAGCGCATGCGCAAGGTGGGACAGTATTTACGTGCTCATTGGCTGGGTGAGCTTTCACTCCAATTTCGTTCCTCGTGAACGGTTTGGCACTTTACCTCGCTCTTGTTTTTTTGCTTATTGGTTTCGGACACAGGTGTTCACCTCCCAACTATTCCTCTACGTGGGCCTTGCCGTCTTTCTCATTTGGACCATCTGGGCGAGCGTTGGCATCGTTCGGTCTGCCATCAGAGACTATAGGCTTCCCGAAGCCTCTCTCTTGCGGCGTACCACTGCGGTTGGTGCCGTAACACTCGTCTTACTATTCTGGGCATTTGGCTGCGTGACCTCTATTTTAATTTTTTCGCATGACAGCGACGACATGCGTGTCACCCAGGGACTGACGGCTAAACCCACATCATCGTGAACTTACGCGGGGGCGCCGTTGACGCTCACTCCTGATCGTCGCCAGCGGGGACCAACTCGGGGACCAACTTTTCGTTTGGGTGAATTTCCTTCAGCGCTCCCAGCGCCAGGTGGTTTTCAGCACTGAAAACGGCGGGTGCGGGTCGCGGCGGGTCTCACGGGCAAGCTCGGATTGCAGGACCTCAAGCTCCCGCCGGGGCGCACCTGGGTCGCCGTCGGCGACCTTGCCTCGGCGAGGGATGCCTCGGCACACTGAACAGCACGTTGCAGGGCGGCAAGGTAACACCGAACGCGGCGCGGTCTCTCTGCCGAGAGAGGGGCAAGTGGGGCCTTGCCTCCCGACAGGAATAAGATCGCCCGCTCGGCTCCCTCCCAAGTTATCGCTTCGCCCTCTTAGGCTTGAGGCGCAATCCGTCTTCCCTGAATTTCAACGCCGGCACGATCGAGCGCGTCCATCACGGCTTGAATACTCCGGCCTTGGCCGCGCACGACCTTCGCGCCGGAGTTTCTTTTTTTTGTCCGTCGAATTGGCGCAGCTTTTTGCCGGCCTTGGCTCGGGAGGGAAATTCGCCCATGAGCGGGGCCGTCTTGTCGGCGGCCCCGCTCTTTTTCTACACTTTAACCAAAAGGAAAGGGAACATGATTAGAACACTAGCTGCGATGGCTCCACGATAGACGGGGAGCGGGGCGGTCGCGAATGGCCGCCCTACTTACCAAAGGGAGGGACTTGCAATGTGGAAACTGGTCACGGCGCTGGCGCTGGCAATCGCGCTCGGTGCTTGCGATAGCGATGGTCGGATGCAAAGCTCGGTAGAGCGGGACGAGGAGGAAGACGAGCATCATCACGCTTCCGCGCCGCACAACAATCCGCCTCACTGATCCGTCCATTATTCAAAGTCTCTATCTCGGTCAGGATGATCCTGTTTGCTGCTTGGGCGCTCGTGTTCGCGCTGATCGCGGGCAAGCTGTTCGGCGTGCTGAAATGACGCGCGCCGAACCCGGTCACGTCAGATCATAAACGCCGTCAGGATGAAGGCGCTCGACGCCAGCGGCTTGCGCCAGCCGCTCGGCAACGTCCTCGAACTTGGCCGGATCGTCCCAAGGCCGCAAGCCGAAACGGTTATGCAGCGCGAACGTAAGCGCGTCGTGCTCGCCGCCCGCCATCATGCGCGGATCGTCGGACGGCAAGCGCAGCGCATCAAGCTCGCGAAGCGCGAGATATTTTGCAAGGACGCTCGCGGTGATCTGCCGCCCGCGTGGCGCGCGCCGGATCGGTGTTCGCTTAGTCGTCATCGCTGAACCCTCGGATGCCAAAGCCGCCGGGCGGTCGCCCGACGCGGCCAATAGGCTCAACATCAAGCCCGAGCTTCTGCAAAGTCCGAACCGTGAAACTGCGAAACCCCAATTCATGCTTCAAGGCCGGGTGATCCTTCGGCGGTCCCGCTCTCGCCCGGATGACAACGCCATCCTTTTCGATGGCCGCGCGGCACTGCTCGGCACGGTCGAGCGCGATGCAAGCCTGCGCGAGCATGGCAAGCCCGGCGCTGTCTTCGATCTGATATTCGGCTCATAACCGCGCGCCATAACGCGCCGCCGTGGGCGCCAAGCTTGCGCGGCGGTTCGCCGCGTCTTCACCACTTTCAGCTTCGCTGCCATCACGGTTCACCGAATTCGCGCTCGGCCCACGCCACTCTGTCACCATAGTCGGAACGCCACTGGCGCAAAAAGCGATCACCGAGCCGGTGCCACGCGTCTTCCGCCTGCGCTTCCATTTCCTCGTCGGTCAGCCCGAGACGCCATAGGTCGCCGAAGAAATCGTGGCGCCATGCAAAGAACGAGTACCACGCGTTCGCCTCGGTCGAGGCGCGGTGACAGCGGGTTATCGGGACGCGTTTTGTCGGCATTTTCTGTTTCCGAAATTAGCTCCTAATGTTTTACGTAATTTAGTGAGAGCAAACCACCCCGACCGGTCCCGGGCGATCCGATCAAACTCTTTAATGCCCCCCGTCCTGCCCCCCTCTGGTTGAAATCGAAGGCGAGAGCTTGGGTCCGGAAACGACAACAGCCCTTACCCCCGCCTTCGCCTCGCGCCATAGCTTGACACAGCGCTGTGCGCCAGGCGGACGGTGAAGCAGGGGACCGCCGCCAGTCGCAACTCAGTGTATAGTCCCGACATCGCTCAGGCGAGTGCGTCACGCGCTGCCTCGTCTAGCGGTTCGGGCGCGGAATGGCGTAAAGCCAACGGACATGCCATCGCCGTTGAACAGGGGAGATAAGCGAGAACGATGTGCTCGGCCGGCGTCGTGCATCAATATCGCGCACGGGCGCGAGCCGCTCTGTGCTGTATCGACGCGACCGCCTCGCGTTGGCCTCGGTTATTCGTGATCATCGACGCCGCCTTCAATTTCGGTTTCGCTGCCTTCTCGCGCTCGAGCGCCGGGACGCGCTTCTCCAGCTCATCCACCAGTTCGACCGCCCTCATCAACGCTACGAACGCTGCTTTGACGTCGCTGGCCTCAGCCAAGCTAAAGCGATGCCAACCGCTAACGTGGCGAGGCCCTTCGCCGCCGTCATGCCGGGGCTGTCATCGTCCTTCTTGCGCTTCGCCATCGATCTCCCTCCGCTAGAAGGCCGGGGCCGGGCTGCCACCGGCAGCTGCCCAAGCGACTGACGTGAGCGTTGCCACGGCATCCGGCCTGACGACGACCACTGCCAGGTGCCGTTCCGCGAGCAGGCAGCGCGAATTCGTGGGGAACATGCTGACTAATTGAACGCCTGTTGGCGTGGCGGCGCTGCCTGTCGGCGTGCCCGCATCTCGATGCTTGCCTGATCCGAAGCCCGCAGTTCGATCTCGCTTTGCGCGATGGCGAGCCCTGCTGCATCAACCAGTGTCACGCTGTTGGCGGCTTGGCCGTCACTGACCAGAACGTCCACGCCCAGGACCGAGCCGCCCGTGGCGCCGAGGGTGGTGACGCCCGCGCTGTCAGCTTGGCCGACAATGCCTTGGCGGTTGCTTGCCCCATGACAAAGAACGGGGCGCTCCCCACGCCCAAACGGACGTTGTGCAACAGTTCTTCGAATTGATCCAAGATGTCGGCAATGGTGCTGCCGCCGCTTGCCTCGAACGAATTCGACGCTGCAATCGCGTTGAGAAACGCCGAATCGCTGCCGACTGCAACGGCACGGACCAGCTCACGCCCCAAAGTCCTGATGCCAGCATCGCCCAAGCCGTCGATCAACTCCTTGGTCAGCACAATTTGGGCGAGCACTTTCGTCGGCTGGAAAGCCTCAGCGTTGAGATAAACCGCGGACAGGGGCTTGGCCGCGCCTTCGGCGGCAGTCGATGCGACGATCGAACTCGTATCGATCAGGATGTTTCCAGGTTTCAGCGGCAGGTTGAGCGCGCGTGCCGCGACTTGATCGAAAACTCCGACCGCCCGCACCTGCTCGAGGAAAGCAGTGATGAGGGAGCCGAAGGTGCTGACGCCCGTGCTGTTGGTGGTCGCTGCGCCTATGGCCTTGGTGAGCGCCTGTCGCACCCGCGCCGATGCGCCAATCCGTTCTGCCTTTTCGGCAGCTTCAAATGTTCCGCGGCCCAGGCGATGCGGCATAAGTGATGAAATCGGTGTATTTTGCCGTGACTCTCGGCCCATTGGAGGGCGGTGTTTAGGCGGGAATTTTGTCCATCGCGCGGCTCCTTTTCGAATTGAGGTCATCATACGCGACCGCGAGGGGTGCGACCGTTACATGTAACGCTAGCGCTGCGAGCAGCCTCCGCACAGCGTCGGTCAGCTTGTCGGTATCCGCTTCGCGCCAATCGGGAAGGAAGCCGTTGTCGTGTAGTAGTTCTGCGAGCTCGTCGCGGTCGATCTCCATCCGCAGCACGAAGCGCCCGGCCGGCGGCGGGCGCGGTACTCGCGCATGCGGTCGCGGGCGCCGCTCATCGATCCGCGTTAATGAGCCGTACCCGACGACGGCGAAATAACCGCGCCGGCGTCCAGGCGGCCCAAGATCGCCTCCACCTCGTCGGCACTGAGGCCGCTATTGTGAGGAATGAGCACATACGGACAGTTGAGCGTCCCAATGCCCCGGCGAGCGTGTCGCGGCGGTGTTGAGCTCGGCAACCCTCTCGCACTCCTCGCGCGTTTCCCCCGGCCCCAAGCGCAGATCGTGCCGTTTGGTGCGCGGACAATATACTTGACCATCTGTTCGGCCGGCGAAGCTCGGCCTCGGCCTCGTCGTCAGTGGCCCTTTCGTTAAGGTCAAACATCGCCCACCTCTTCTTCTGGCATGTCTAAGATCGTGACCAGTGGACTGGTCTTTGGCCGGCGCTCAACGGTGATCAATCCTGCCTCAACAAGAGAAGCAAGAGCTCGCCACTTTGATTGCCGCGAAACCCCCCAGCGCTCTGCTTCCAGGTTCGTTAGACGGACAGTTCGATCTCTGCGCTTCATCCCGCTCAAATACCAAAGCGCAAGGGCGATCATCACGCCGGAACCAGAGGCGGTCTCGTAGGCCTTAACCAGCCAACGACGGGGGGCCTTATTAACGAATGGCTCGCTAAGCCACTTCTTCCTCTTACGAGGTGGCTTGGGCTTCCCTACAGAAGAGGGATCCAAGCGAAGGCTCTCTAGATCGAGGAGGGTCTTCTGCTACTAACCATCTCTTTTTAAAAACATAGGAAGAAACATATTAGATCATGCCCCATGTAGGTTACAGGCGTGTCACCCCTGCGTTACAGATGCCTGGGAACCCCCGATCCCCTCTTCCCCCAGCAGCTTCATGATCCGCTGCCACATCACCAACCCACGAGGGTCTGAATACCGTTCGGGATAGCGCACCACCTTCACATCGGTGGTCAGTTCGAACCCGGCCAAGACAGCCTTGGACGCCTCAGCCATCGCGCCTCGCATGGCCTCAACATCTGCCTCGAGGCGGTGTAAGGGGGCGGCGATTAGAACGGCGTCGTGGATTGGCGCGCATATCTCAATGCCGCGCTCGATGCCAAGGCAGCACGCAATGCGCAGCATCTCAGCGCCATTACTTTGCATTGCAAAGTTGCGGTGAAAGCGCGGGTTAGAATTGGAAGTGGCGCGCACCCGCCAACCGAACACCGTCTCTATGCTGCCATGCAGTTCGGCGTGATCAACCACCGCGTTCGACCATCGCCAAAATTTTTTATAAGTTTCGCGGAACATGCGCAGGAGTTCCCGCCCCATGACCGTGGGCTGACCTATCCTGGCGGCAAGGCCCTCGGCCTCCATCCCATATTTGACCGCGAGAACGCACTGTTTGAACAGCTCCCGTTTCGGGTGCGTCCGGGTGGCGTACATCGGAATAGCGCCGGCCTGCTTACCAAAGGCGAGATAGGGATCGCCGGTTCGATAGGCGTCCATCATCGCCTGGTCGCCAGATAGCGCCGCCGCAATGCCGAATTCCTGCTGAGCCCAATCAATATATGCGATGCCATAGCCCGGCGGCGGGCTTGATCAGTCCGCGCAACCATACCGACGGGCCAAAGATATACTTGCAATTACTTGGTTGATTGCGCCCGGTGCGAGATTGGAAAGGAGAAAGCAGACACCTATTCCGGCCATCCGGGCCCACTGCTAGTTTCTCGAGGCGGAGCTCTGACAGTGAGGATCGAAGTTCACGAAGCGGAGCCACGGCGGGATGCGCCTTTGCCATCTGCCGGAACGTGTCATCACTTAAATCCAGTCGCCCGCTCTCCAGTGTCGGCCACGGAATATCATTATCGGCCAGCCATGCGGCGAACCTGTCGGCCTTGAAGGTACGCCCGTCGAAGACCCCATATTGGGAATCGACATCGACGATAAGTTGATCCTGAATGTGTCCCCATCGGTCGCGCAGCTTGTTCAGTAGCGGCACGTCGATAGGCACGCCGTTGCCTCCATCGCCGCCGCCGCGACCATGTATCTGCCGCGCAAAAGTGAGCGCGGAAGATCGAGGTAACGAAGCATTGGCGGTAGTAGCTTCGTGAGCGCCACGACGTCTTCTTCGCAATAGACCAGGATCGCCCGGCGTTCTTCCTCGGACCACGGACCACCGCGCAGCACGAGAGCACGCATGGCGTCCTTCTCGGCGACGTCCATGCCGTCGAGACCAAAATAGGAAAGCGCTCCGAGCAGACCGGAACCGCCCGCCGGTCGAACACCGTTTGTGATGCAGCGAAATTCCGTGAACAGATCCAGAATGCGCGCCGGCCTGGGCCACCCCAACGCCAAGTGGCATCCGATTTCGGCTGAGGCGTAAAAAGCTAGGAAGAAAGAATTCGGCCCGACGCTATACGGCGGGAACGGGCCGAACTCATCTTTCCATAATCGCAGCTTGCGACCTGACTTTAACTCGTACGCAACCAGACAAACTGGATCTGGGCGCTCGCCATCCTTGACCGCGAACTCGAAATCGACGGACCAGACCTCGGCGAATGGAAGCTCCTTCATCACATGGCGCCTCGCAACTTCAGGATCAGTGGGTGATCAGGCCGATCCACCACCTTGCCCTGAAACGCGATGCGGACCATTTCCTGGAAAGCTATGTCCGGCCATTCCGGCTCGCCGATATTGGCGGCGGCTTCACTAATCTCGTAGCCGCCGGCTTCCATGTTGGCGACCACGCGCACCCATCGGTTTTCCGCTTTCTCGACGGCGATCAGCGCCGAGCGATGCCATGGGTTGTGCTTTCCATCCGGCCGCGGCAATGGCACCGGCCAGAGAAACAAAGTCCCCATCCGGGTGATGCCGGTGAAGAGCGCCACCGTTGTGCATTCGCCGTCGAGTTCCGCCGCCAATGACGCCGGCACCAAATATACTCTCCTATCATCCCGAAGTTCGATGATCGCCACCGGAGCAGATTCGATAGGCGGGATCGGGATGCACTCGGACGAAGTGCTGCTTCTGTGGCTTGCCGACGCGGATCATCGTGATCAGTTTCCTCACGGCAACGCCGTCGGTATACTTTTGATCGAGCCGCAATGATGCTAGGTCAAACGGGTCGAGATTTCCATTCTCAGGCATTTTCATATCCTTTCTATCGGGGGTTCAATTTCACTGCACGGCGACCGCCATGCGCTCACTCGCGTGACGCCAACACTTCGGGGATGGCCTGAAGGATGAAAATGTCTCGGATGAGCTGGCCCAACCGGTCCGCCACCTCGGGCGAGCCGACGTCGGTGGCGTGTTGCGCAATATCAACCACGTCGAATTCGAGGGCGCGCAGCCGCGTCTTGAGCAACTCGACCAAAGCCGGAGTCAACTCGAGATCGAGCATCACCATCTTCGCGTCGTTCATGCTGCACCTCGAGCAGCCGCGTAGGCGCGACACTTGTCGAAGAGGTTCGGTCGAGAATGTTGTGTTGCTTTGCGGACAGCCGCAGGCGTCCGTCGACGGGAGTCGATAAATCCTTGTTCCCACAACGACAGGCAGCCGGCATGGGCGAGGATAAATCCGACCTTACGCTCGGTGGCGACGGCACCGGGGTGCGGGCCGTTGGTGCCGGTACAGATGATAACGTCCGACCAACACGCCCCTCGGGCGCGGACGAGCTCATCGGGCCTTGCGGCCGGCCGAAGCGATCTCGCCGTCGTGGGCGCTACCTAACATGCCAAGCAACCTGACGAGGCGAGCGGCGTCGCGGGGATCGAGTAAGCTCATGACGCGCCGCCGTTCTTGTAGTCTTTGCGGGCGCGCAGGATCTCGATGGCTTCGACGAGATCCATCTCACTTGTGACTAATGGTTCAGGACCATCGACATCATCGAGTTCGGCTTCCGGCACCTCCATCGGCGGCAATTCGATGTCGAGATCATCGACGGCCACCTGCATCTGTTCGAGTTTTTCGCGAAGATCCTGAAGGCTGACTTCGGCCCGAGATCGAATTTCTTCTATAAGGCTAGGGTCAACTTTTTCGTCGAAGGCTTTTTGGGCTTTTTCCAGCCATTCGTCCCTTGCCTCGTCGATGCGATCGGCCAAGGTGTCATCGAAGTACGGAGCGCACGCATCCCGAACGATCTGTCTCAGAAGGTCGGGACGAAGAGTGGCAAGAGCATCGATCTCAGTCTGTTCGACGCCGTGCTTCTCCCGCCAGCCGGCGGCCCTTTTCTCCGTCTCCTTCAATGGAGTTTCCGGAAGCCCGAACGCTTTGACCTGCTCGACGGTGAGTGCGGGGGCGTGAACCTGAAACTTAAGGCTAGGGTAGAAGCCCTCTTTGAAGGCTCTGAGTTTGTGCGCGATGCTTACCGCCATCTGATAACCGGCGGGATCACAGTCGGCGAACACCAGGACGATCATCTCCCTGCCGTCCTCGGCGCCGATCGTCGGGCCATCGTGTAAAGCAAGGTGTCTGAGATCTCGCCGGATGGCAGATAGAGATCGGCGTCGAATTCCTTGGCTAGCGGATCGAAGGACCTCGGCCAAGGAGGTCTTCTCGCCGAAGAAGACGAGTCTATAAGGCTGGGGTTGGGTAAATCCGTCGACGCATATCTTAGGTTCGAGGTCTTCGGCGTCCGGCAGTTCGAGGTCCGGAACGACGCTGATCGACCAATGCGGATTCGAGGGCTTGGCGATCCGGATGATCGGGCTCGCGTTGCGGGCATCGATGATCTTGTCGAAGGGACATAGCCGAGCCACCTTCCAGCCTTCGACGCGTGTCTCCAAAAACGTCCCAACATTCGGGATCGTTTTTATAAGGCTTGCCTGAAGGAAGTTTGGCAGTGCCGCGAGAGACGATCGCATAGTGAATGCCGCGATTGTGGATCGGGTTGGTGCGGCGGAGCAGGCCGCACCTATCCATCTGATCTCGAAACCACGCTCCGTTTATGTGATTGGTTTTTGTGTCTAACCGGAACGGATCGTTTTGCGGCGACAGCACCGTGAGATCGCCAAGGCCGACGCCACAGTCTTCCTTTATGGATCTGAGGAGCTCGCCCAAGCCGATAGAGACGGGGCGGGCGCCACGCGACTTGCTGTGATTGGTGGATCTAAGGGCGCGCGTCATCACGACACCTCCTCATCCTCGGCCCGTTCGGCGAGGTGTCGGTCGATGACGGGCTCGAACCAGCCCTTCAGAATGCCGCCCTTGACGAGGGATTTGCGCTTCGGCCACAGGCCCAAGGCCTCCAGGCGCTTGAGGTGCCGGTCGCTGTAAGTGACGCCTTTTTCTTAGCGCAGTTGTGCATAGACGAGAAATCTCATCGAAGACTCCGTGTTTGGGTTGGGGAAATAAAAAGCCCGCCAAGAGGGCGGGCCGGTGCGAGGTAGATGGGTTGGAGTTTTATGCTGCCTTGGGCGGCGGCGGCGGCGCCGCCGGGTCAATGATCCGTTCAAGCGCGTCCATTTCGCGCCTTGCCTCTAGAGCGGTCTCAAGCGCGTGGCGATGCCGCCGCTCTGCGGCGTGCCAAGCCTCCATGGCTCTGCGCGTCACAGCTACGATTCCGCTAGCTTTTGGTCTCATAATTTTCCTCCTTCTACCCTGTGCGGGAGAGTCGGCGTTCTGCCTGATAAAATGGCACATTTCAGCTGATTTTCCATCGGGAGAGGGGACACAGGGGGGGACATTTTCAGCCCTCCTCCCGGCGCTTCCTTTTCAGCCAGTCGGCCTTCTTGACCAGCCCGCCCTTGTCGGGCGCTACCGTGACTCGCCCACTTTGCGAAGCCCTCGGGGCCCTTATCCAGCATTTCCCTTAGGGTATAGAGCTCCCCAGGGCGCCATACTCGGCAAAGTAGGTGGAGCCACTTCTCGACTGCCATATCGAGACCAAGCTTCGGCGCAAGCGGCCAGTCGCTACGCTGTCCACAAGGTTCAGCTATGATCGCCTTCATTGCTTCCGGATCATAGATGCGGAGGGTGATCTCCTCATAAACCGCATTGGCCTTTTTACGCTCCCTCTGTCTTGCCTTCTTCACGCGCTCCCGCTCCCGCTTCTTCTGGAGCCGGTCAGCTTCATCCTGTAGCTTCTTCCCTATCGTCATGGCCGCGACCGCCATTTGCACGACGTTGCTCTCCTGCTCGCCGGCGAGGATCTCCCGCAGGCGGTTAGCCCAACGCTCCATGGCCGCCGTCTTCTCGGGATCTGCGGACTAGCGGTCATATATCTTCGTCATGCCGGCTTCGGCATGATTGAGAATCTTGTCGACACCAGCCGGTCGACGCCAATCGGCTAATATGCGTGGCGGAAGACCTGCGCAAATCGTGCACCCTCCAAGGCTCGCTGAGAGTATGCGGCAGTTGAGGCGTCTTTGCTCCACCCCTGAGAGGGCTTGTCGTGGTGCCACCTGAACACGAACTCGCCGAGCTGAGGAACATCGGCGAGAACTTCTCGAGCCAAACTCGACAACGGCACCAAGTGGCCCCGGCCCCGCTTGGCTCTCTCGGCCGGCAGCTCCACCCCTCGGCGCCGATCTCACTCCACCTCATACCGGTAACCTCGCCGCGGCGCTGTCCGGTGACGAGCAGCATCTTGAAGAGCGTCCCCAAGGGATAACCGAGCCGATCGAAGGCCCCCCATACGGTCCTGATCTCATCTGAGCTCAACGCGCGCTCGCGCTCGGCCTCTTTACCTGGGCGATCGATCCTCATCGCCGGCGAGGCGTCGATGGCTCCTCTTTCAGCGCCCAAGAGAAAATTCCGGCTGATGAGCGAAAGCAGTCGATTGGCCGCGATCGGCGCCGCCCTCGCCTTCTGGCGGAGGAGCTCCTTGATGTCGCTGCGCGTAATCTGTCGATCCGCCGGTCATGCCATTCAGTGAGATCGACATCGATATAACGCTGCATCTCATCCTTGGTGCGGTGGTTCTTTGCGTAGTCGGCCATGAAGTCAGCGGCCACGGCGCCGAAGGTCCCCTTCTCTTCTCGCTTCTGCTTACCTCGGGGCCAATACCGCCCTGCGCGTCAGCAATGATCTGCTTCCCCGAACGCGAGCCGCCGCCAATTCCAGAGCAGGATACGCCGGCTTCAAAGTGATGCGTTGATACCGGCCTTTGACGCGGGTGCCGACGAAGAACGACTTACGTCCCGTCTTGCCAACCCGCACCCCGAAGCTAGGAATCCCGTCCCATATGTCGATCTGCCCCGATTTCGGCGGCTTCAATCCCCTTAGCGTCTTGTCAGTGAGCTTTTGATTTGGCATCAGTGGGCCCCCGTAGGTTGCAAAAGGTTGCGCTCAGCCCTGCGCTTAATGTCCTGCCATGTCCATAGGTAGCAGGGGAAGTGCCGATTTGCAAAGAGCCTTAGGGGGCTATGTCAGTGGGTATCCACCCATGTCCGGGGGAGCGGCCTGATTTGTAATCAGTAGGTCAGGGGTTGAAAATCCTCTTAGCCGGCACCAGCACTTAGCTAAACCCCCAAACTCCCCATTAGGAACAGGTAAGTAACATTCCGCTGGCAATCGATTGGGGCTATCCGTGTGCCAGCCAGAGGCCGGCCGCCACCGCCGCGAGAACCACGAGGCCGCGCTTGCCCCACGAAATACGCGGGGGCTCCCCGTGATAGGCTGGGTCATTGGCGGCTTCGCGGCGTCTTAGCGGACTAGCGCATGCGCAAGGTGGGACAGTATTTACGTGCTCATTGGCTGGGTGAGCTTTCACTCCCAATTTCGTTCCTCGTGAACGGTTTGGCACTTTACCTCGCTCTTGTTTTTTTGCTTATTGGTTTCGGGACACAGGTGTTCACCTCCAAACTATTCCTCTACGTGGGCCTTGCCGTCTTTCTCATTTGGACCATCTGGGCGAGCGTTGGCATCGTTCGGTCTGCCATCAGAGACTATAGGCTTCCCGAAGCCTCTCTCTTGCGGCGTACCACTGCGGTTGGTGCCGTAACACTCGTCTTACTATTCTGGGCATTTGGGCTGCGTGACCTCTATTTTAATTTTTTCGCATGACAGCGACGACATGCGTGTCACCCAGGGACTGACGGCTAAACCCACATCATCGTGAACTTACGCGGGGGCGCCACCGACGGCCTCAAGCCCTCCTCGCACGGCAAGCGTATTGCGTTCGATGGTACCGGCCGTACAGTCATCGACGGGCCTTTCGCCGAGACACGCGAGCTGGTCACCGGCTTCTGGCTCTGGGAAGTCAAGGACATGGACGAGGCGGTCGCCTGGGTGAAGCGCTGCCCGATCCCATGCCGGGGCCGAGCGAGATCGAAATCCGCCCTCTGTTCGAACTTGCCAACTTTGGGGACGCGTTGACGCCGGAGGTCGCAGAACTGCACGAACGGAACCGCGAGAAGGTGATCGGTCGTTGAGGCCTCTACCGAAATTAATATGGGAGGAAAACCATGGCTACTTGGTCACTTTGCGGCAGACATGCCGGTCCCGACAAAGCCCCAACCCCGGTCTTTATCAATCTCGACAACGTGCTCACCTTGGAGCGTCAAGGCGACATAACAACGGTAGTCATGGTGGATGGCGAAAAGGTCTTCATTGACACGATGCCGGAGACGCTGATTGGTGCCGCCCCTTCTGCGGGTCCGGTTTAGGTATTCCGGTCAGATGACTAAAACGCTAAAGAGTCGGGTGTGAACGAGGGTCGACATGCGTTACGGCAGCTAACCGACGCGCAGATTGGGCTCAGGCTCGGGCTATTGTCGCAAGCACCGCCTCAGTAAGCGTGTCGAAGTCGATGTGTCCGGGGCCTTGGATACGTGCGATGCCGAAGATCTTTCTGCGTAGTGCCTTCTGGCGTCCGGCATCCGACGCGACATTGCGGGAGGGCTCGCGCGCCTGAGCATCGCCCAGCGACCCATAAACGAGGTCGATAATTTCCAAATCCAGCGGATCGAACACGCTCTTGACCAAGCCCATGACGGCCTCCAGGGGGTTGCATCCCTCACTCCCTGCTTCAACGTCGCGCGAGTCTAGGTAGTAGCCGTGCGGCGCGACAGCTTCCGTGCTGTAAGTGCGTGTACCAAAGCGTACTGAGGTGCGCCGTTGTTGGCCCCCAATTCGCCGAGATGGACGTCCATGCAGTGTTGTAGAGGACGGGCACAACGTTCCTGCCCTGACCTCGGCGGCCCTGACCATGTTCACGGGGGATCTTTGGTCAGGGCCGCATAACCCAACATAAAAAGAAGCCCCGCAGGGACGGGGGGACCTGCGGGGCTTCTTGGTCCGGACCTGTGATGGCGGGGGAAGGGCCATCACGTACAAGACACCTAGCACCACAGGTCTTGATGACAACCCCGAAGAGAATGAACTTTTTGTAATGAAATGGAAGAAGCCCAAGAGTTGGTGGCCGCGTGGCACAAAAAGCCGCACAGTTCTGCGCAAACTGCTTCGGTTGCCGCACGCCAACAGTGACCCCGGCCGGGAACCAAATCCGCCGACAGGAGG